>JAZUDH010000120.1:0-43817 GCA_045639565.1 Lachnospiraceae bacterium | reverse complement strand
GCTAGGTCAAGATATTGATATGGTTACCGCCTGGAGGTAGCGAAATGGAGCATGAGCAGTAAGAAATCGAAGAAAAATGAACAAGAGCACATTGATTTACTGCTTAGATGGTGTTGAGAAAACACGTAGGCAGTAACAATTATTGTCAGAGAGAAAAAGTAGGGAAAAAACTACTGCTTGGGAACAAAAGATTAACTAGCAAGCAGTAAAGGAGATACAATGGCGGCTTTAAATCGTAACAAAAAGCTTAATAAACGTATGTGGAGCGGGTCGATTTACTGCCGCAATAGAGAAATATGTTGCGAGGCAGTAGTAAGAAAAGAACGTAGGGCGCATCGCGTCAACACGAGAGCTCAAACAAACAAAGCAGGCGCCAGGGTTACTGCCTGAAGATAGCAGATTAAGGAGGAGGCAGTAAGAGGGGAATGTATCGTGGCGCATCGCGTTAACGCAAGAACTCGGTTAAGCCGATATGAGGATTCACTTACTGCTTGTTGACAGCTTATTTATGATTAAGCAGTAAGACATGATACAACGATGTGAAAACGCGCCAGCAATACAGCGTGATTTCATATCACGCACCGTCACAACATGCATAAATTGGCATTTTCGCAATTACTCGCAACAAAATAGCACCTTTTGAGAAGTAAAGGAGTCTGACAATTCTCTATAATGGGCTTATAAACGGGATTTTAATGCTGAGAAGGCAGCAAAGAGCCTTGAAAAGCGACTTAGAAGTCGTAGAAGCGGTAAGCAGCCATGAAAGGCGCCTTACGCGCACTGCCACCGGCTGTCAGCTCACAAGCGCGCCTTACGCGCACTGCCACCGATTGCCGGCAGTCTGTCATAAGCGCACCTTGCGCGCCTAGCTACCAGCATCCAAAGTCCACAAGGTAATATAAACTCATTTTTGAAATGCGAGAGAGAAATATGTCTAAATTAATTCTTTCAGATGCTTCTACCAAAATTACTTTTTTAGTAGAAGAATGTGCCTATTCAGGCGTTAAGCGCGTGGCAGGTAAGGTTATGGATGATTTCAATGAAATCACTGATGCACATGAAGCTGTGGTTGAAATCAAGGATGCATTACCCAAGGCAAAGCGCGCGGTACTGTTTGCAACTCTTGGTAACAGCCCTTTAGTAGAGAAGTTAGCCACAGAAAATGCAATCGATTTATCAGCTATTAAGGACAAGTGGGAAGTGTATGGAACTTATGTAGTTTCTACTCCTGAAATTGAAGAGTTACTAATCGTTGTAGGAAGCGACAAGCTCGGTACCATTTATGGTGAGTTCGAATTGTCTAATAGAATGGGAGTATCCCCTTTAAAATATTGGGCTGACGCAACTCTTCCTAAAACAGAAAATCTGGAAGTTGAAATAGAAAATGGCTTTGTAGCTAAAGAGCCATCTGTTAAATTCAGAGGCTTCTTCATCAATGATGAATGGCCATGCTATGGTAACTGGACTACAGATCATTTTGGCGGATTTACTGCTGAAATGTATGATCATGTATTCGAATTACTGCTTAGATTAAAGGGTAACTATTTGTGGCCTGCTATGTGGTCTTCCTCTTTTGCTTGGGATGGACCAGGACTTAAGAGCTACGAGCTAGCAGATGAATACGGAATCTATATCGGAAATTCGCATCATGAGCCTTGCCTACGAGCAGGAGAAGAGTACAGACATGTGCGTGGCAAGGATAGCGTTTACGGAGATGCATGGAACTTCCACACCAACACAGAGGGTATTACAAGATTCTGGCGTGACAGCATGATGGAGCGTGGCGGATTTACCTCAGTAGTAACTGTTGGTATGAGAGGTGAGGCCGACAGTAAGATTTTAGGCGAGAATGCAACATTAAAGGACAACATCGATTTACTTAAAAAAGTTATCGTTGCTCAGAAAGAAATTATCGGCGAGGCCGAAGAAAAGTTCAACAAAAAGTATCCTAAGATGCTTGCTCTTTACAAAGAGGTTGAGCCTTTCTACTACGGCGATGAAAATACAGAAGGCTTATGTGATTGGGATCAGCTTGATGATGTAATCATGATGCTATGTGAAGACAATCACGGTTACACCCGTACTCTTCCTGATGACAAGATGCGTAATCATCCAGCAGGATTTGGCATGTACTATCATGTGGATTACCACGGAGATCCTATCTCTTATGAGTGGATAAACTCAACACCACTTACCAAGATGTGGGAGCAGATGTCACAGGCATTCGATTATGGTGTACGAGAATTATGGATTTTAAATGTGGGTGACTTAAAGCACAATGAGTTCCCTCTTTCATACTTCTTAAATCTTGCATATGACTTTGACAAGTTTGGAACTAATGCTCCGAACAAAACCTTTGAATATACTAAAGATTTTATCAAGCTTCACTTTGGTGGAGAGTTAAATGATGATGAAGTTTACGAAGCTGCTGAAATCTTAACTGAAACAGTAAGATTAAACGGACTTAGAAGACCAGAGGCTCTTAACGAAAATATCTATCATCCTACTCACTATTATGAAGCAGACAGAATGCTTGACAGAGTAGATGCTCTTGTTGCAAGAGCTAACAGCTTTGTAGAAGGCAAGTCGCAAAAGGTACGCGATACCTGGTATTCGCTTACCGGTTTCCAGACAGAGGGTGCTACAAACTTACTTAAGATGCACTTAAATGCTGGCAAGAATCAGTACTATGCTAGACACGGCGTAAAGGCCGCTAACGACTATGGAAATCTTGTAACACAGGCAATTGCCCGTGACAAAGAGATAAAGAAAGAATTCGCTGCATTCAAGGATGGAAAATGGAAGGGCATGGAGCTTGCTCCTCACATCGGATTCATCAAGTGGAATGAGGATGGCTCAAGATATCCTCTCAGAATGACTGTTGAACCTTATGAGCGCCCTAGAATGTTCGTGCTTAAGGCTGATCATGAAGGCGTATATGATGCAGTATACGGTCCTTGCATGAAGGTAAAGCTAGACGAGTTTATGTACGAGGGTGAGACCGAATCAGCCATCGATATCTGCAACACAGGTATCGGAACCTTAGAATATCGAATTGATATGCCTGAGTGTGAGTGGCTTTCAGTAAGCTCTGACAAGGGTGAGATTAAAAACGAAGAAAGAATCATCTTCTTCTGCGACAGAGAGAAGCTTCCTACGGCCAAAGAAACCGTTGTGGCTTCAGTATACGGAAATGGAACTCGCGTAGATATCGTGATTTCTGGAAAACAGCTTCCTTCAGAGGTTATAGCAAAACTTCCTGCTAACACAGTACTTCCTGGAATACAGGGATATGTTGTAAATGCAGCTAACTACAGTGGCAAGCATGAGGCTGAAGGCTCTAAGCTCATCACTCTTTTAGATTACGGAATGTTTGAGTCTGGAGTTAAGGCTTATCCAGATACATGTTCTTTTGCCAAGGGTTCAGAAAACTATTTAGAGTACTCACTTTATGTCGAAGATGAAGGTGAGTACACAGTAGAAGCGGTATTCGCACCTACCAGTCCTCTTTCAAGAGCCTGCAAGCTTGAGTATGGTGTAGCTGTCAATGACGGCGAGGCATTATACGAAAATACAGTTCCTAAGGGATATCGTTCAGGTGAAGGCTCTGACCGCACATGGGCATGGGGTGTACTTAATCACAGACGTGTGTGCAAGACTAAGGCAACATTAAAGGCAGGCGTGAACACTATTAAGATTCTGCTTCCGGATGCAGGACTTGTACTACTCAGATTAAATGTATACGCAACTGAACAGGAAGCTTCGTATTTAGGGGCACCTGAGACAAAGTTAGTATAGAAAAGCTAGTTTAGAAAACTAGTATAGAAATAGAGAGGTTTATTATGAGAATCGTAGATAACAAAGAAAAAATTGCAGAATACAGACAGCTTGCAACCGAGCTTGTAAGCAAGATGACTTTAGAGGAAAAGGTTTCACAGACCATCCATCCAGCAGCAGCTATCGACAGATTGAATGTTAAGGCTTATAACTGGTGGAATGAAGCTCTTCACGGTGTAGCAAGAGCTGGTGTTGCTACTGTATTCCCTCAGGCAATTGGTCTTGCAGCAACATTTGATGAAGAATTACTTGAAAAAATCGGTGACGCTGTTTCAACAGAAGGCCGTGCTAAATACAATATGCAGGCTCGTCATGAAGATAGAGATATTTACAAGGGACTTACATTCTGGGCTCCTAACGTAAATATCTTCCGTGATCCTCGTTGGGGACGTGGACATGAAACATATGGTGAAGATCCATTCTTAACATCAAGACTTGGTGTAAGCTACATTAATGGTTTACAGGGACATGATGAAAAGCACTTAAAGGCAGCAGCTTGTGCTAAGCATTTCGCAGTTCACTCTGGTCCTGAAGCCATCAGACATTCTTTTGATGCAGTAGCTACTAAGCAGGATATGGCTGAAACATATCTTCCCGCTTTCAAGGCAGCTGTTCAAGAAGCTCATGTTGAAACAGTTATGGGTGCTTACAACAGAGTAAATGGTGAACCTGCTTGCGGTAGCAAGACTTTACTTAAGGACTTGCTTCGTGATGAGTGGGGATTTGACGGACACGTTACAAGTGACTGCTGGGCAATCAAGGATTTCCACGAAGGACACAATGTAACTTCAACTCCTCTTGAATCAGTAGCGCTTGCTATGAACAATGGTTGTGATCTTAACTGTGGCGGATTATTCCTCTACTTAAAGCAGGCAGTTGAAGAGGGTCTTGTTTCAGAAGAAAGACTCGATGAAGCATTAATCAACCTCTTTACAACACGTATGAAGTTAGGACTTATGAGCGAAAAGGAAGCAACTCCTTGGGATGACATCGCATATGATGTAGTAGACAGCAAGGAAATGAGAGCTTTCAACCTTGAAGTTTCTAAGAAGTGTGCAGTATTACTTAAGAACAAGGACAATACACTTCCTCTTAATAAGTCAGCACTCAAGACAATCGGTGTTATAGGACCTAATGCTGACAACAGACGTGCACTTGTAGGTAACTACGAAGGTACAGCAGGAAGATATATCACTGTATTAGAAGGAATCCAGGATTATGTAGGAGATGATGTAAGAGTCCTTACTTCTCAGGGATGCCATTTATGGTTAGATAAGGTTGAAAACTTAGGACAGCCTAAGGATAGATTCGCTGAAGTAGATGAAATCTGCGCACTTAGCGACACAGTAGTTGTAGTACTCGGTCTTGACGCTGGTCTAGAAGGAGAAGAAGGCGATACAGGTAACTCTTATGCTTCTGGTGATAAGGTTGATCTTAAGTTCCCTGGACTTCAGAATGAACTTCTTGAAAGAGCAGTTGCAAGCGGTAAGCCAGTAGTATTAGTAGTACTTGCTGGTTCAGCTATGGATTTAAGATATGCTGAAGAAAACTGTGCAGCAGTTTTACAGGGCTGGTATCCAGGTGCTCAGGGCGGTAAGGCGATTGCTGAAATTTTATTTGGTGATGCTTGTCCTGAAGGAAAGTTACCTTTAACTTTCTATAACTCAACAGAAGATTTACCTGAGTTTACAGATTACTCTATGGCAGGTCGTACATACAGATACATTACAAAAGAACCTTTATATCCTTTTGGATATGGTCTTTCATACACAAGCTTTGAGTATTCTGATGCTAAGCTTTCAAGCGACAAGCTTACAGATGACGGCGTTGATGTTACTGTAACAGTAGCTAATACTGGTAAGTTCGATTCTAACGAAACAGTTCAGGTATATGTAAAACTTGACCCTGAAAAGGCGCTTAGCTACAATCCTAACATGTCACTTAAGGGAATCAAGAAGGTTTCTTTAAAGGCAGGCGAAAGAAAAACTGTTACTATCCACCTTGCAAAAGAAGCATTCGGATTATTCGATGAAGAAGGCAAGCTTCAGGTTAATGCTGGTAAGGCAGTTGTGTCTGTTGGTGGTGTTGCTCCTGATTCAAGATCAGAAAAACTTACAGGAAAATCAGTTGCTAAACTTAACATAACTATTTAATCAATTTATAAAACTAAAATAATAAGACTAAATTATAAGCCCTTGTTGATACAAATATCAGCGAGGGCTTTAATTTACCATGCAGTTGTCTCTTTTCGTCAAATTGACTGTGTATTGAGAATTAATTATTGGCAAATATACGATTAATTTACGGTTGTTGAGAATATGGTAAATTCTCTATACAAGGACGGCGAGCCCTTGATTCTATTATGAGGTGGAGGGCATGATATGAAGACAATGAACTTAGTTAAAATCGTGGAAGTAGGAGCGATAATATTACTGCTAGTCAGTATTATTACGAATTTTGGTATCTAGGATACTTTTAAATACGCTTTTCTCTAACTCCCTTTTTTATATAATCCATGATAAAAGCTACAGACTGGTTTCTCTCCCAGTCTGTGGCTTTTATCCATTTTATGGGTGTTGCACGGGCAGGAAGATCTAATGAATAGTAACGCTGTCATTTATTGCTAGTGTAATAAAAAAAGAGTAAAATAATTAAAATATAAAAAGGTTTACAAATAATCAGATTGAGGGGAAAGAAGATGACTTTTGCTAAGCTTTTACATGATAATTTTACTCTGATTCAGTATCTTGAATTTTTCTTACGAATAATTGTGGCTTGTGTGTGTGGCTTCTTGATTGGTTTTGAAAGAACCAAGAGATTTAAGGAAGCCGGAATCAGAACACATGTAATTGTGTGTTGTGCAGCAGCACTTATGATGATTATATCTAAATATGGATTTGCTGATTTGGTAAATGGAACAGGAGCACTATTTGCCGGAACAAAAGAAGCGGATCCTTCGCGAATTGCTTCACAGATTGTAAGTGGCGTTTCATTCTTAGGCGCTGGTGTTATCTTCCATAGTAACAATGGTGTAAAAGGACTTACTACAGCTGCAGGCATATGGGCTACTGCTGGTATCGGTATGGCAATCGGAAGTGGAATGTATATCATGGGTGCGGTTACTACGATATTGATATTCATGTTTCAGTGGTTTGTACACAAACATGACATTGGTGGTGACCAGTTATCCACAAGTCAGCTTAGATTTACGGTCAAGAATACCGATGCATTTAGAAAGGAATTTATGAAATACATAGATTCTAAGCATGGGCAGATTGTTGAAAGTAAAATTAAGTTTAATGAAGATGGTTATGCTTCATATAATGTGACTATTCGTACTACAAAAGAAATTACGATTGATGATTTAAATGCATTCTTAGAGGATAATAGCGAAGTTAAAAGTGTTACTTGCGTATCTATGAACCAGTAAAAAAGAATATTTTATGCATGAATTTTTGATTTATGCATACAAATTGCATAAAACAAAATAATTATACAAAAAGTTGCATAAAACTATTGCATTTATAAAATGTGGGTGCTATAATCTGCTTCATCAGTTAGAAAACTTGTATAAATATTAAAGAGGAGATTATAAAGATGAAAAAATTAGTAGCATGTATGGCAGCTGCAGTTTTAGCACTCTCACTTGCAGGATGTGGTGGAAAGGCAGCTAACACAGTATTTAGCGCAGATGATTTACCTGGAAAGACAATTGGTGTTCAGCTTGGTACAACTGGTGACATTTATGCATCAGATTACGAAGCAGAAGGATCAACAATCGAACGTTACTCTAAGGGTAGCGATGCAGTTCAGTCATTACTTCAGGGAAAAGTTGACTGTGTAATTATCGATGAACAGCCTGCCAAGGCTTTCGTTGCTAAGAACGCTGATAAGCTTGAAATTTTAAGTGAGGCATTTGCTTTAGAAGATTATGCAATCTGCATTTCTAAAGATAACAAAGAACTTACAGAAAAGGTTAATGGTGCTTTGGCTGAACTTAAGGACAATGGAACATTAGCTAATATCGTTAAGAACTATATCGGTGATGATACAAAGGGAAAGACTCCTTATGAAAAGGATCCTAATAACACAGGTGCCAACGGAACATTGATTATGGCTACAAACGCTTATTTTGAGCCTTATGAATTTTATCAGGGTGGTGTAGTAGTTGGTATTGATGCTGATATGGCTCAGGCTGTAGCTGATATTTTAGGTATGAACCTTCAGATTGAAGATATGGAATTTGACTCTATCATCGCTGCCGTTCAGTCAGGAAAGGCTGATATGGGTGTTGCAGGTATGACTGTAACAGAAGAACGTCTTAAGAATATCGACTTTACAGATTCTTACACAACAGCAACACAGGTTATCATTGTAAGAAAGTAATTTTATAAATATTCATATAGTTGGTTGTAAGAGGGGAAAATATAAACTATTATGTATATATAACCAAAGGGCAGGTTAACCTGCCCTTAATTTGGCGTTTAGAGGGCAAAAGTTTGAGCGTATTAAAAGAAAAATTTATTGAGACATTTGTGACGGACAATCGATACGTATTCTTTGTGCAGGGACTTCGTAATACATTAGTAATTACGTTGTTTGCCGTATTGATTGGTATTTTTATCGGTTTTATTGTTGCTATTGTACGTACTACCTATGAAAAGACTGGAAAGCTTAAGATATTAAATGCAATCTTTCAGATTTATCTTACAGTTATAAGGGGAACGCCTGCAATGGTACAGCTTTTGATTATGTACTATATAATCATGGCTGGAAGCAACAACAAAATACTTATCGCAATATTAACCTTTGGTATTAACTCAGGTGCTTATGTAGCTGAAGTAGTACGTTCTGGTATCATGTCAATTGATAAGGGTCAGTTTGAAGCTGGTCGTAGTTTGGGATTTAACTATGTGCAGACAATGTGGTATGTAATCGTACCTCAGGCATTTAAGAATGTGCTGCCTGCACTTTGTAACGAGTTTATAACTTTACTTAAAGAAACATCTATTTCAGGTTATATCGCACTTAACGATGTAACCCGTGCGGGAGATATTGTTCGAAGCTTAACATACGAACCATTCTTCGCATTATTTACTGTTGCACTTATCTACCTTGTTTTGGTAGTTGTGCTTACGGCATTAGTAGGAAAGCTTGAAAGGAGGTTACGTGCAGGTGATCGCTAGTGGTGAAACATTATTCGAAATAAAAGATTTAAAAAAGACCTTTGATCATGTAGATGTATTAAAAGGCATCAATACTACAATCAAATCAGGCGAAGTGCTTGCCATAATAGGACCCTCCGGTTCTGGTAAATCAACCTTCCTTCGTTGCCTTAATCTGTTAGAAGAGCCTTCAAGCGGAGAAATATTTTTCGAAGGCAACAAGATTAATGACAAGAGTTGTAATGTAAATGCTCTTAGAGAAAAGATGGGTATGGTATTCCAAAGCTTCAATCTTTTCCCACATATGACAGTAAAGAAAAACATTATGATTGCTCCAATGAAGCTTTTAAAGGTATCACACGAAGAAGCAGAGAAAAGAGCACTTGAATTGCTGGAAAGAGTAGGTCTTCCTGACAAAGCCGATGCATATCCTAATCAGTTATCTGGTGGTCAGAAACAGCGTATTGCGATTGCAAGAAGCTTAGCGATGAATCCAGACGTTATGCTTTTTGATGAACCTACATCAGCACTTGATCCAGAAATGGTAGGAGAAGTATTAGAGCTTATGAAAGAGCTTGCTGAATCTGGTATGACAATGGCTGTAGTTACTCATGAAATGGGATTTGCAAGAGAAGTAGCTAACAGAGTAGTTTTCATAGATGACGGCATTATCCAGGAAGAGGGTGCGCCAGCAGAATTTTTTAGCAATCCCAAGAATCCTAGATTAAAGGACTTTTTATCTAAGGTATTATAGTTTAAAATTATGGCAGTATCTTATTAAGTTAAGATGCTGCCAGTTTTATTATCTTTAGAAAAAAATGAATAATTGGTAAAAGAAGAAAACTGGAAGAACCTAACAATAAGCACTTATAAAAGAAAAGCGGCTTATGAAAACTAAAGATATTAGTCCTACTAAAGGAGAAAGAACAAAGCAATGAGAATAGGAGCACTAGAGGCAGGCGGCACCAAAATGGTATGCGCTATAGGCGACGAAAATGGGAATATATTTGAGCAGATAAGTATACCCACAAAATCACCAGCGGAAACAATGCCTAAAATGATAGAGTATTTTAAGTCTAAGGATATAGACGCATTGGGAATCGGATGCTTTGGACCTATATGCCCTGATAAGTCAAGCGAAAGATACGGCTATATAACATCAACACCCAAGCTTTTATGGCGAGATTACAATATTGTAGGAGCTTTTGAAAAAGCACTGAATATACCAGTTGGCTTTGATACAGATGTTAATGCTTCATGCCTTGGAGAAGCTACATACGGCGCAGCAAAAGGGCTTAAAAATGTAGTGTACATTACGATTGGAACAGGAATTGGTGCAGGAATACTAGTCGAGGGTAAGCTACTACATGGGAATCTTCATCCAGAGGCAGGGCATATTAAGCTACAAAGACATCCGAAAGACTCATACGAAGGGAAATGTCCGTATCACAAAGACTGTTTTGAGGGACTAGCCGCAGGGCCTGCAATTGAAGCAAGAGCAGGTATAAGCGCTAAAGAATTAAAGGAAGATGACATAGCATGGGATATAGAAGCATATTATATCGCAGAAGCGATTTGCACATATATCCTGACACTTGCTCCACAGAAAATAATTCTAGGCGGAGGGGTGATGCATCAGCTTCATCTATTCCCTATGATTCAAAATTATGTGACAAATATGCTTAACGGATATATAAATACTAACGAATTAAGCGATATAAAAAACTATATAGTTCCAGCGGAACTAAAGGACAATCAGGGAATTGTCGGCTGTTTAGTACTTGGTAGCAATACTTGATATAAAAGTGCCTAGAAATGGGCACTTTTTTGGTACTTATAAACTTAACCGATTGAGAAAATGAGTGTTTAATTGTGTAGGCAATTAGTTTAAAATGTATCATTTTACTTGTGAAAAGAAACAAAAATTAATGAATGATTATGTTTAAATTAACCAAATGTTAGCAATTTGTACACCGAAATAGCCAAAAAGTATTGCAAAAGTATAAAAAGTGTTGTACTTTAAGAATACGAAAACGATTAAGCGATTTTCGCTTTCGTAAGGGTACAAATAACTAAAGGTTAAGGAGTCATCAATGAAAGATTTTCTTAGGAACACCTGGAAACACAGAGCACATGTAGTAATGGCTTTGCCAGTATTTTTAGTTCTTCTATTTATCATGTATGTCCCCATGTCGGGTCTAGTTCTTGCATTCAAAAAGTATGATTTAAACTTGGGTATGTACAAGAGCCCTTGGGTAGGTCTTGAGAACTTCAAGTTCATGATTGCTTCTAAAGATGTATTCGTGAGAATGACAAAGAACACATTGTTCTATTACTTAATTTTCACTGCAGTAGGAACATTCTTAAACGTAGTACTTGCTATCGCAATTGATCAGTTTATGTTCAAGAAAATGTCTAAGACAATGCAGACAATGATGATTCTTCCTGTATTCATTTCTTACGCAGCAGTTCAGTTCATTGTATTCGCATTTATTAGTTCAGATACAGGTATCATAAACCACACTTTTGAAACACACTTTAGATTCTATTCTGAAGCTAAGTACTGGCCATGGATACTTACAATTACTAAAATCTGGAAGGATACAGGTTATGGCTCAGTTCTTTACATGTCTGTATTAGCTGGTATTGACTCAGAGCTTTACGAAGCAGCTCAGATTGACGGAGCAGGAAAGTGGAAGCAGATTAAGCACATCACACTTCCTTCACTTATTCCTATGATTACAGTTATGTTACTTCTTTCAGTAGGTAACGTAATGAGATCTGATACAGGTCTTTTCTATCAGGTTACAAGAAATAATGGTTCACTTTACAATACAACACAGGTTATTGACTCATATGTACTTAACTCAATTATGAGTAGAGCTAATTTCGGATACACGGCGGCAGCTTCATTCTTCCAATCAGTCATCGGTTTGCTTTTGATGCTATTTGCTAACTGGATGGTTAAGAAGATTGAACCCGAAAATGCATTATTCTAAGGTGGGGTGAGAAAAGATGGGTAAAAAGAAAAGCAGCGCACTTGACATTGCGCCTTCAAGAAGAGACAAATTTGGAATCGGCCAGGTTATCTTGGGATTATGCCTTTTGATATACACAATTTTCTGTATGTTCCCTGTATTACTTGTTTTTGCAGCGGCATTTACAGATGAAAAAACCATCAATAAAAATGGTTTCTCACTTATTCCTGAGAAATGGTCATTAAACGGTTTTAATGCAGTACTTAGATACGGCAAACAGCTTGCAACATCATACGGTGTAACAATCTTTGTTACTGTTGCAGGTACATTACTTGGATTATTACTGATGAGTATGTTCGCTTACTCAATCAGCCGTAAGGACTTCAAACTTTCAAAGTTCTTATCAGTATATTTGTTAATACCAATGCTCTTTAACGGTGGTCAGTTATCTGGTTACATTATCTTCACCAGCTACTATCACTTAAAAGACAATTTACTTCTTTTGATCTTACCTCTTTGTGTAACCACAATGAACGTAATTATCTTAAGAACCTACATAGCAAACAGTATTCCTAACGAGCTTATGGAAGCTGCTAAGATTGACGGTGCTGGTGAATACAGAACATTCTTCCAGATTACACTTCCACTCTTAAAGCCTTCACTTGCAGCCGTAGGCTTCATGATGGCTACAGCTTACTGGAATGACTGGCAGAACGCTATGATGTACATTGACTCTAACAACAAACAGCCCCTTCAGTTGTTACTTATCAAGATTCAGAAGAGTATCGAATTCTTGCTTAACAACAACAACGTACCTTCAAGTGCGAGAGCAGCGATGGGTGGTACTATTCCTCAGTACTCATCAACAATGGCTACAGTTATCGTAGTTATAGGACCTATCATGGTTGCTTATCCATTCTTCCAGAAGTACTTCATCAAGGGTCTTACAGTTGGTTCTGTTAAGGGCTAAAGAACAGATTTACAAACAATTTAATACCGGTTTCAAATTCTACCATGGTGGCAGAATTTAGAAATATATACATTTATTAGGGAGGACACGAGTTATGAAAAAACTCAACAAAATCGTATCTCTTGCTATGGCAGCTACAATGACATTCTCATTAGCAGCATGTGGTAAGACAGTAGATACACCTGTAGCATCTTCAGATGCTGGAACATCACCTGCTCCTGCAGTTTCAACAGACACACCTTCAGTTGACGCAGCTTCAGGATTAACACACATCAACGTTTACAGAGCATTATTCAACAATGCTTCTCCTGATGAAGCATCAGTTAAGAAGGTTGAAGATGCTATCAACGCTTACATCGCTGACAAGATTGGTGTTGAAATTTCACTTAAGGAAGTTGGTTCTGGTGAATACACAGAAAAGGCTAACCTTGCATTACAGGGTAAGGAAATCAACCTTCTTTGGACAGCTTCTTGGGAATCTACAATCGGTACAAACGACTTAGTTCCTATCAACGCTTCATACGACATTACAGATCTTCTTCCTGGAACAGACCTTTACAACTCAATGGACGCTGGCCAGTGGGAAGCTTCTAAGTACAACGGACGTAACTACTTCATCCCTGTTTACAAGGACAACGTAGAAGGTTACGACTTCATGTTCCGTAAGGATCTTGTTGACAAGTTCGGATGGGACATCACAACAGTTAAGTCTCTTGCAGACCTTGAGCCTATGTTAGCTGATGCTAAGGGTGATGGATTAAAGTATCCCCTTCTTCTTCAGAAGACAGCTATGTTCTACAGATGGGGCGGTCTTGATAAATTCGACTTCTTCACAGGCGACGTTAAGGGTAACTTCGTATCAGTTAGCCGTGCTACAAACGAAGTTGTTGATACAATCTTAACACCTGAATATGCTGAATTCTGTAAGTTAATGGCTAAGTATGCTGAAGCTGGTTACATTTCAGAAGACGAAGTTAACAAGGTAACAACAGATACAACAACACAGTCTCAGGATTGGGCTATTTCATGGTGGACAGACCTTCCTAACAACGGTGAAGCTAATGGACGTTATGGCCAGGAAGTTGTAATGCAGCCTGCTACATCAAGATGGGCTCACTCAACATCTAACCTTGGATCATGCTACACAGTAACATCTAACTCTACAGAAGAAGAAGCTAAGGCTTGTATCGCATTCTTAGGATTAATGTTCACAGATACAAAGCTTGCTGATATGTATACATACGGTATCGAAGGCGAAAACTTCAACTACAAAGATGGTTTAGTTGCTAAGGTTGCTGATACACCTTACAACCACTCAATGTGGGAATCTGCATCAGCTACAGTTGTAACAGCAGAAGTTGAATCACCTTACACACCTGATATGTACCTTGCATTCAACGGTGGTGCTAACGCTTCTTGCGCAGCTGGTTTCCGTTTCGATAGAGGACCTGTAGATGACAAGTACACAGCTTGCCAGAACATCTTCGATGAATATGGTTTCCCTCTTGAAACAGGTGGTGTTGCACTTGCAGACGTTGACGCTAAGATCGCAGCTTACCAGGCAGCTCTTGATGCAGCTGGTTACCAGGATGTATTAGCTGAGTTCCAGAGACAGTACAACGAATGGAAGAAATAATTCCTTTGTAAAAGGGTAAATATTGTGGACAGTCCTTGTGACTGTCCACTTTTTTTGCTAATATTTTTGTGTGGGTTATAACAAAAAACTATAGGGAGGAACTTGGTAAAATGTTAGAGAAATTATTCAAGCTCAAAGAAAACAAAACCACAGTAAAGACCGAAATTGTAGCCGGTCTTACTACCTTCATGACAATGGCTTACATCATTGCCTTGAATCCTAACTTATTAACTGGATTTGGTGCTAACGGAGACAAAGCGCTCTGGAATGGTATCTTCCTTGCTACCTGTATTGCTTCGGCAGTTGGTATGTGCGTAATGGCATTCGCCGCTAACAAGCCTTTTGCAATGGCTCCTGGTATGGGACTTAACAGCTTCTTTGCTGTAGTAATTGCTAATATTGCAGGTATTACAGGCTTGTCATACACAGAATCTTTCCAGGCTGGTTTATGCATCATCTTAATTGAAGGTGTAATTTTCATTATTCTTTCAGTTCTTAACGTAAGAGAAAAAATCGTTGAAGCTATTCCTCTAGGAATTCGTCTTGGTATTGCGCCTGCAATCGGTATCATGCTTATGAATATCGGATTTGGTTCAAATGCAGGTATTTACTCAGATGGTAACGGATTTGCAGCACCTTTCTATGTGATGCAGCATTTCTTTGGCTCCCTTACTGCTAAGTACGCTAAAGATACAATTGGTTCAGGCTACGGAATGATGGTTCTTTATGCAGCAACAATGCTTATAGGCTTATTTATCATCATCATCCTTGCTAAGAAGGGCGTAAAGGGCGCAGTTATTTTAGGTATGCTTGGTTCAAGCGTTATCTACTGGGTAGTAGATTCTATCGTATTTAAGGAGAATCCTTTTGCTGCATTAAAGGGCGCTTCATGGCTACCTCCTTTCAAGGATATGGCTCAGACAACTTTATTTAAGTTTAATTTCAAGGGCTTTATGCAGATAGGCTGGTTCACAATCATTACATTGATTGTTACCTTCTGTATCATCGATATGTTCGATACAATCGGAACTTTAGTAGGTACAGCAAGCCGTGCCGGTATGCTTGATAAAGAAGGCAATATGCCAAAGATGAAGGAAGCTTTACTTGCTGACGCTGTTGGTACAGTAACTGGTGCCTGCACAGGTACTTCTACAGTAACAACATTCATCGAATCAGCATCAGGTGTTGAAGCTGGCGGACGTACAGGTCTTACAGCTCTTACAACAGGCTTTGTATTCCTTGCATGTATCTTTATCTCACCTATCGCAGCAATCATCCCTGCACCTGCTACATCAAGTGCTCTCATCTACGTAGGTATCTTAATGTTATCTGGTCTTAAGAAGGTTGACCTTGACGATATTTACCAGTTAGCTCCTGTAGCAATCATGCTTATCGCAATGCCTATCTCAGGATCTATCGGACACGCAATCGGCTTAGGCCTTATCTCTTTCACAGTACTTAAGTTATTCACTGGAAAGGGTAAGGATGTAAGCGTGCTTACATATGTATTGTCAGTAATATTCTTAATTAAGTTCTTTGTAGCAATTTAAGGAGTAAGTGATAAAAGAATAGTGGTTTGAATGGGACGGTGGAACTTAGGTTCCACCGTTTTTATATCGAGCTTGACACTATATCGCTGTAGCGATATAGTGAAAACAAAGGAGTATGAAATGATAGAAACTATATATCATGGATCAACTAACATAATAGAAAAACCAAAATATGGCTTAGGAAAAGCTAATAATGACTACGGACGAGGATTTTATTGCACGAGAGAAATAGAACTAGCCAAAGAATGGGCCTGTAAAAATGGAAGTGATGGTTTCGTAAACCGTTATTCTCTAGATTTAGAAATGCTAAAGGTGCTTAATCTGAATAGTGATGAATATAATATTTTAAACTGGCTGGCACTGCTTACTAAAAATAGAGGGTACTGGCAAGCTAAATCAATTGCAGAGCAAGCCAAGGACTATCTTCAGGAGAAATATCTCATTGATACAACTATGACAGATATAATCATTGGGTATCGTGCAGACGATTCATACTTTTCTTTTGCCCAGGATTTTATAATGGGCACAATATCACTGCAGAAATTAGCACTTGCAATGAAGTTAGGAAAGCTTGGAGAACAAGTCGTATTAATGTCACCAAAAGCATTTGACTCCATTAAATATGTTGGTAGTGAATTGGTGATGTCAGAAATTTATTATACCAAGAAGCTTCAGCGAGACATGGAAGCTAGACGTGGATACGCTGATTACAAGAATCAGATAGATTATATGAATGATATATTTATAGTTGATATATTAAGAGGAAAAGTGAAGGATGAAGACTTACGCGTATGATGAACTCTACATGCCATTAGCACAAAGAGTGCTAGGCGATATGTTTGACTTTGGAGTGAACACATTAAAATATGACATAGAAACATTATTTAATATGTTTATTGTAAGCGGAATCGCACATCAGGTCGAAGCAGGCAATCCTATGTACATTGCAGGAATGAATGGTTGTGAAGTTGCTAAAGAGGTTGTGGCAGCATGCGGTTTAGATCGATATGATGTAGAAGATATCATGTATATAGATAAGTCTCCTGAATATTGGATTGGTTGGTCACTTGCATATTATCAGTGGATTTCAAATCTTAGGTTTGCTGATATCAACAAAATCGTTACTGTGAAGGAAATGTACAGCCTATACTTCGTCTACCATGAAATGGATATAGAAGCCTTTGTTGAGATGATGGATGAGAAAGCAGAAAGTTACAGAAATACTTCAAGACTAAGTCGCATAAGAAAATATGCTTCTCTTTCGCAAAGCATGCTAGCCGCCAAAGCAAATGTTCCGATTAGACAGATTCAATTATTTGAGCAGGGTAAGCGTGACATAAATAAAACGCAGGGAGAAACATTGATGAAGCTTGCTAAAGCGCTAGGGTGTGAGATTGAAGATTTGCTGCAAAAATGAAGAGAGATTTGTGAAGCTTGATTACAAAAAGTATAAAAAGTATAAAAGGGTTTATAAAGTATAAAAAGTATAAAAGGGTTTAAAAAGTATAAAAAGTATAAAAGAGTTTAAAAAGTATAAAAAGTATAAAAGAGTATAAAAAGTATAAAAAGTATAAAAGAGTATAGAAAGTATAAAAGAGTATAGAAAGTATAAAAGATTTACGGAATTATATAGTATTATATAACTTTATATAGAATTATATAGCTCCTGATTAATTATATGGAATTATATAAAATTATATAGAAAAGATGTAATTATATATAATTATATGATATTATATAAGCATTCAGGGAGGTGCATGACATGAGAAATCCTTATTATATTAGCTTTGGCAAGATACCGAATCAGTACTTAACAAGAAAAGTATTGATTGATGAAATAGTTGAAACGCTGCTTGCTGATCCAATTCAGGAGCAGGCGTTTAAACTTACAGGATTACGAGGCACTGGAAAGACTGTTACATTAACTGCTATCGAAAGAGAAATAGAAAATGAAGATGATTGGACTATTATAGATTTAATCTCAGATAGCAAAATGCTTAATGATTTGCTAAGCAAACTGTATGACAAGAATAAGAGTATTGCGGATTATGTCAATACAGAACTTGATTTATCAAAATTCGGAATAGGAATTTCTGTATCTAAAGAAAAATCTGTTGAAAGCATAAGTTATGCCCTTGAGAAGATTTTCGAAAGGGTTAAAAAGAAAAAACAGAGAGTGCTGATCACAATAGATGAAGCGCGTAAGACCCAAGAGATGGTCGTATTTTTACAAGAGATTCAGAAATTGATAAGAAAAGAATATCCTGTATTCATAATCATAACAGGCCTATATGAGGATATTGAAAAAATAGAAAATACAGATGGATTAACGTTTATCTATAGAGCTGAGAAGCGGGAGATGATGCCGCTCAATCTGACTTCCATGGCAGCTAACTATAAAGAAAATCTCGATATTACATATGAGGTTGCGCAGGAAATGGCATATATTACAAAGGGGTATGCATTTTGCTATCAGGCACTAGGCAAGTACATGTGGGATGCTCATGCTACATCAATAACAGATGAGGTTCTGGCTAATCTCGACGAAGCGCTGCGCGACATGGTATATGATAAGTTGTGGAGTGAATTGTCAGCTACAGAAAGAAAATATCTAGCCTTTATATGTCAAAAGGACAAGATGAACGTATCAGAGCTATTGGAACTCACTAAAAGTAATCACAGCGCATGGTCTGTTCCTAGGCATGAACTTGTTAAAAAGGGACTAATCGATACCTCATCACGTGGTGAAATAGTATCAAAGCTTCCTAGGTTTATGGAATATTTAACGGCTAATCATAGTGAAGATTTGCTACAAAAATGAATAAGAATTCGCAAGGCTCGGCTACAATGCCGGGCCTTTCTTATATAAAGCACAGGGACGAACTTTTTGATGGCCTAGAGGATATTATCTCACGAGAACATCAAGATAAGATATGGGAAATGATAATAAGTAGATGGAAGCACTATGAGAGTTTATGCAATTAAAGATGAGGAATTGGAAAATAGAATAATAGGTTATTTGTTTTGCTATGAAAAAGCTCGTGAGGGGATAATCGAATTATGCTCTGATTTGAATGAGTGGGATGCTCCTGGCATGATAAGTGTTCGAACGATTAACAGAAAATTCATAAATGCCGATAAATATATAAAGACTGATTAGGAGCATGGGCAGATGCGAGTATTGTATTGTACTTGGTATGAAAATAGCTACTTCACGTGCAGCGAAGCTATGAGAGCGAAGGGCTGGGATGTGGATACTATAACTTATAGATTTACAAATTACGATCAAGACGAAATCTTTAGCGAGATGATGGGAAAGGAGCTTGCTAAAGGTTATGATTTTGTCTTTTCTTTTGACTACATTCCTGTGATATCTACTGTGGCTTATGAACAGGGGACTCTCTATGTTTCCTGGGTTTATGATTCTCCACAATTTACGCTATTTTCTAAAACAGTAAAAAATCCTTGCAATAGAATCTTCATATTTGATATTGCATTGGTAAATAAACTTAAAGGACGTGGAGTAGAAAACGTGTACTACCTGCCTCTTGCCTATAATCATATAAATGCACAGAGAGTGTTAGAAAAGGCTCCTAATCAATATCAACATGAAGTGACATTTGTGGGTAGTGTTCCTGATAATAGAAACAGTAAGCTTAGGCAGATTAAAGATATGCCTGAAAGACTGGGTAAGATCATAGATTACATTGAAGAGAAGCAGCTGAATTTATATGGGCAAGATATTGTAGAGAGCCTGTTTACTGATGATCTATGCGAAATGCTTTCAAAATGTGTAAACATCGACATGGGTCCTACGTACTATGATTGTAAATACGATATGTTAAGAGATTTTATAAGAGAAGATATATCAGCTATAGACCGCAAAAGAACACTCAAAACAATCGCTGAAAACTTTGGCCTTACGCTATATTCAGGGAAATGCTCTGATGACATACATGTGGACTATAGAGGATATACTGATGCAACAAATGAGGCACCAGTGGTCTTTAGAAACAGCAAGATAAATATAAATGTTTCGATTCGCTCAATTCAGTCTGGAATGCCATTAAGAGTAATAGATGTAATGGGTGCTGGGGGATTTTTGATATCAAATTTCCAGTCTGAAATGGCTTATTTCTTTGAAAATGGCAAGGAGCTAGTTTGGTATGAGTCGATGGACGAAATGGTAGATAAGATAGGATATTATCTTAAGCACGATTCGGAGCGAGAGACTATACGGGCTAACGGGGCTAGAAGCGTGAGCGAAAAGTTTACGTATGAGGTTTTGCTGGGAGAGATGCTTCGGTATGTGATATGAGCAAACTGATAGTTGTATGATTTATATATGCAGGAGGAAGTAATAATTGATTATCTTCATAAAAGGACGACTTGCTACACTTAATCAGTTTGCTGATAGTGCGGCGGAAAACATACAAGAGGAGTACGCTTTTATAGATGTATGTGCTCCAGACTTAGGCGAAAAAATAGCTGCATTGAATGATAAAATAGATGAAAATACGCTAGTAGTGACATTTAACAACGAAGGAATATCGCTGTCATATGGGGACAGAAACTACTGGGCGTTAAAACAGGTTACGTTCCTAGATATAATTGTAGATCATTCGGAATATTTTTTGAAAGAAATTGAAGGACATCTATACAACAAATTCTATTTCACTTCAATTGATAGAGCACAGACTCGATTTCTAAAGAAGATGTACCCAGAACATGCAGATGCCTTTTTGTTTTGCCCACATGGAGGGACAGAAGTAGGCGGAATAAGAAATAAGAATAGGGATATTGATATTCTTTATGTAGGGAATGGAATTGACCATGAAGCGCTAGTTTTTCCGAGCGGCTATGAAGTTTTGAACGCATTTTTCGATGAATACTATTCCAGAGAAAAGTATCCCAACCTACATGATGCAATCGCTCAATTTTGTGAAATGCATTCAATCAATACTAATTCTCAAGAGGAACTCGAATTAGTATCATATGGGCTATTGTACGTTAAATACATGTACAGCAAAAGAAGATACGAACTTATATCTTCACTCTGCGAAAGCGGATTGAATATCACAATAGTTGGGGGTGGAGTCTGGGAAAAGCTAAGAGAAAGGCATCCTGACAATATAACCCTATTGGGATTTGCTACGCCAGAAAATTGTTTAGACTACATCTCTCGTGCGAAAATATTGATAAATGATGCTCCGTTTTCGGAAGGTGCTCATGAAAGAGTATTTAATGGAATGCTTAATGGTGCAGTTGTATTGACTAATACCAGTAAATATATAGAAGAAAGATTTAATGACTGGCAAGATATTCTGCTATGGGATGGATTTGATTATGATGAAGCGATTAGTAAAATATATGAAGTTCTTGCGGACGATAGTATGAGAAGTAGCATTGTAGATAATGCATATAGAAAGGTTGAGTCGGATAGCTGGGGTGAAAGAATAAAAGGATTACAGTTGCGAAAGTGATAAGTTATGCCAGCTACATTGGCGTATAATTCTGAAAAGAGAATATAATTATACTGATACTGTTATTAATAGGCATCCATTATTAAGATTAGTTGAATAATGGATGCTTATTTAGATTATTTTCATATTTTCGCAAAAATACAAATAAGAAATATTAATTTATTGTTACGATTGCCGATATATACTACGTAACGAGATTCTATCTCATCGAGTTATGTTACCCGTTGCACTTTTAATTGCACAGCGGTATAATAACTATGTAACTACATGAAGACATGCAGCATGGATGCTGCATCTATTTTCAAGGAGGAAAAAATTATGGTAGTACAGCACAACTTAACAGCGATGAATTCGAACAGAATGCTCGGTATCACACAGTCTACTCAGGCTAAGTCTACTGAAAAGTTATCATCAGGTTACAAGGTAAACCGTGCAGCAGATGATGCAGCAGGTCTTGCAATCAGTGAAAAGATGAGACGTCAGATCCGTGGTTTAACACAGGCATCTTTAAACGCTCAGGATGGTATCTCGGCAGTTCAGACAGCTGAAGGTGCGTTAGCTGAAGTTCACGACATGTTACAGCGTATGAATGAACTTGCAACAAAGGCGGCTAACGGAACAATGACATCTGCAGATCGTGGATATATTGATTCTGAAATTCAGGCACTTAAGACTGAAATTGACCGTGTAGCTCAGACTACAACATTCAATGAACAGTCACTTCTTGATGGTACTTTCACAGGAAAGAACCTTCAGGTTGGTTCTGAAAATGATGGACAGCAGGTTATTACAATTAGCATTTCTGGTATCAGAGCAAGTGCTATTGGTATTGGAGCTTCTGTAACAGTATCTGGTGCTTCAACATCAAGCGCAGTTTCCGCAATCTCATCAATCAAGGACGCTCTTGCTTCAGTAAGCCAGCAGAGATCTGATCTTGGTGCTATTCAGAACAGACTTGAGCACACAATCAAGAACCTTGATAACGTTGTTGAAAACACAACATCAGCTGAGTCATCAATCCGTGATACAGATATGGCTACAGAAATGGTTAAGTTCTCGAACAATAATATCCTTGCTCAGGCAGGTACATCAATGCTCGCACAGGCTAACCAGGCTAACCAGAACGTATTATCATTGTTGGGTTAAGTAAATCTACTGCAGTAGAGTAACCATGAAAAGATTGAGACTAAATAGTCTCTAATCAAAACAGCGCAGGTCAAGAGGCCTGCGCTGTTAATGATTTATGGGATTAGTTCTTAAAATTCTTTATTTCGTTTATCATTTCCACATCTTCGGGTTGTACCTTCATATTTGCAGTGGTATTAGTACCATCTGGTCTGGTAATCGAAATTTCAATAATACTTCCTGTTTCAATTCCTCTAGAAGCAATATCTTTTATAAATGAAACGAACTTAGGATGGGCTGACTCGAATTTGTTTTTCATGCCCATAAGCTTCATTAATTCTGCGGGATTTAGCATTTTGTTAACTCCTTTCATTTGTTCAAATGCTATTTTATTTCATAATCAATATAAAGTAAATCGAAAAGTTACCGATAAACAAAGTAGAGAGAAAAAGCATGAAAGTGCAAGGAGGTGCTAATATGCGTATTGAAGCTTATACTCAAGTGCAGCAGCTCTACAACTCATCTAAGGTACAAAAAGAACAGAATATCCGTAAAAAGGGGCCCACAGATCAGGTTAATATCTCGAACTTGGGAATGGATATTCAGGTGGCTCAGACCGCTGTTAAGGGTGCCGCCGACATCAGATATGATGTAGTAGAACCTTTAAAGAAAGCAGTGGCTGAAGGTACTTATGATGTTAGCAGTGAGAGCTTTGCTGACAAACTACTCAGAAAGTATGAAGAATTAGGCTAAGGGAGAAATGATTTAAGTGGCTAGTCTTATTGACAATCTGATCGAGATTTTGAATAACGAAAATGATGAATATCAGAAGCTACTTGAATTATCCCAGAGCAAAACCGATGTCATTGTTCGGGGTGATCTCGACAATCTCGCGCGAATTATGGATAAAGAGCAAGAGATTGTCGATAAGATCAATTCGTCTGAAAACAAACGAATAAACACAATGAAAGAAATTGCTAAAATCCTGGGTACGGATGCCGAAGGATTAAAGCTTGATAATCTCATCGATTTACTTAAGAAAACCCCTCGTGAGCAGGCGGCGCTTGCTGCAGTACATGATAAACTTCATGTTACGCTCCACGCAATGAAACTTGTGAATGAGAGAAATGCTGAACTATTAAAAGAGGCTATGGAAATGGTTGATTTTAACATGAATCTTATCCAGTCGATGAGAAAAGCTCCTGAAACTGCTAATTATGGTAGAGGAGCATATAGCACTGGAGCAACACTTGGAAATACAAGCGGAGGCTTCGATGCTAAGCAATAACACGTAACATCTAGGAGAGATTTGAGTTATGCCATTAATGGGAAGCATTTATGTAGGAACATCAGGATTACAGTCAGGACAGAATGCACTCAATACAACTGCGCATAACCTTTCTAACTCCGATACTGTAGGTTATGTACGTCAGCAGGTTTTATACGCTGACAGAGTCTATAATACTATCAAAAAACCTATGATCTCTGTCAACCAGCAGCAGGTTGGTTTAGGCGTTTCTTATGATAAGGTACGTCAGGTCAGAGATTATTTCCTAGACCAGTCATACCGAAGAGAAAACGGTAGAAACGGGTTCTACGCGACATCTTATTCAACAATCAATGAAGCTGAAGATTTATTAAACGAATTAAATGATGATGCTAGCTTTAATAAGTCTATGACTAACCTTTGGTCATCTATTGAAGAGTTATCTAAAACTCCTGATGACACAGTAGTACAGAGATTACTCATTCAGAATGCTAATACCTTCCTAAATAGTTCTAAGCAGGTATATCAAGGATTGATAGATTACCAGAATGAACTTAATACCAGCATCAAAACAGCAGTTGATAAGATGAATGAGCTAGGACACAAGATCCTAAGCTTGAATGACAAAATCAGAGCAATTGAATGTGGTGGAATCGAATCGGCTAATGACTTACGAGATGCAAGAAACCAGGCACTAGATGAATTAGCTGCATACGCTAATATTTCATACAATGAAGATATATATGGTTCGGTTAGAGTAAGAGTGGAAAACGTAGATTTCGTTGCAGCTGACGTTGTTAATGAAATCGCCCTCGATATTGATGCAACAACTGGGTTCTACACGCCATTTTGGCCTAGAGAGGCTACATACTCGACAACTTTGGCTGGCGAAACAACATACGATATTACCTATGCCAAGGTTTTCGATATGCATGCACTTATTTCTTCTGAAAGAAATACAGATATCGGTTCGCTAAGATCGATGCTTTATGCAAGAGGTGATAAGATAGCAGACTACACTGACATTCCGGTTAAACCAGATGTTCCTGACGTCAGTGATAAAACAAAGTATCCAGGTGGTAATACAGATCCTCAGTACATTTCTGATGTCAATGACTACAATATAAAAGTTCACGAGTACGAAGAAAAAGTTGAATACTACAACAAGACTGTTGCACAGTCTGTTGTTATGAATATAATGGCTGAGTTTGATCAGCTTATTCACAATGTAGCTACTGTTGTTAATGGCGTTCTCTACGACGCATATGTTCGTGGTGGCGAAAATACATATATGACAGATGATGATGGTTCTCCTCTTGAAATATTCCAACGTGTGGAATGCAAGGGATATACATTCGACGATGCAACAGGTAAATGGAAATATACAGAAGAAATAACTGATGATGATTACTATTCAGATACTCTTTATAGTATTCCTAATCTCCAAATCAATCCTACACTTATTAGAAATGCAGGTAAGATGGGATTTGTATTAGGAGACAAAACAGTAGATCACGTGACGGTGGATGCGCTTGTAGCAGCATTTGATGCTAATATTTATTCTCTTAATCCTAATGTTACTACCAAGTGCTCAATCAACACATATTATACAAATCTTGTTTCGCAGATAGCTAATTCGGGCTCAGTTTATAAGAGTATTTCTGAAAGCCAGCAAGCAACTGTAGACAGCATCTCATATTCGAGAGAACAGATTCAGGGCGTTTCGTCTGATGAAGAACTTTCAAATATGGTTAAATATCAAAACGCCTTCAACGCAGCAAGCCGTTACATCAACGTAGTTGATGAAATGCTTGAACATATTATTACTTCACTTGCGTAGAGGCTAGAAAGGATAACTAATGCCTTCACAATTTTTTGGATTAAATATTTCATATACAGGCTTAACTGCAGCTAATGCAGCACTTAACACTACAGCTAACAATATATCTAACGTTGAGACAGAAGGTTATTCTCGTCAGAAAACAGTTCAGGAAGCTAGTAATGCGCTTAGAACCTTTACTACTTATGGATGTGCGGGCGCAGGTGTAGATACAATAGCTATCGAGAGAATCAGAGATGAATTTTACGATGCTAAATACTGGAATAATAGAGAAAAACTTGGAGAAGCCGAGGTTAAATCCTACTACATGAAGTCTGTAGAAAATTATTTTAATGATACAGATATGGTTAAAGGTTTTAATACCTCATTTAACTTAATGTTCAATGCGTTAGAAGAATTATCTAAAAATGCAGGAGCTGTTTCGACTAAGTCTCAGTTTGTGATGTATGCGCAGAGCTTATGCGATTACTTTAACAGCGTTTCAAATCAGCTTACTGAATTGCAAAAGGATGTTAACACAGAAATAAAAGACTGTGTATCAACTATCAACTCAATTGCAGAGCAGATAGCGACTCTTAATAAACAGATTAATGTAATTGAACTTACTAAGGTTTCTGCTAATGAGCTTAGAGACAAAAGAGCGTTGCTTATAGATGAACTATCTCAGTATGTTTCCGTAGAAACAATTGAAACTCCTATATATGATACCGCTAATAACTATAATACTGGAGCTAACAGATATCAGGTATTAATCTGTGGTGGACAACCTCTCGTAGATACCAATGCTTACAACACCCTTGAATGTGTATCTAGAGAAAATAATGAAACTACAAATCAGTCAGATGCATTAGGCCTTTATAACATCACATGGACTAATGGTATGGATTTTAATCTCTATAGTTCAATGGTTGGAGGCAGACTTCAGGGCCTCATCGAAATGAGAGATGGTAACAACAAAGAAAACTTCACAGGAACTGTCTCTAAGGTTGATGATATCAACAATATAGTTGAAGTTACTGTTTCATATGATTACTTAAAGGATCTTGATAAATGTACTTTGTCAGAAACTGGCGGAATCATTTCTCTAGGTGTAGAAGATTATTATTATTCTGACTGGGATTATAAGCTAGATCAAAATACTGGAGAGTGTACATACACATTCTATTTAGACAGCAACTATGGCGAGTGCAAGCTTTCTACTACTAGATTAGACAAGACAGCTAACGTAGGCGTGCAGATAGATTATCAGGGAATTCCCTACTATCAGGAACAGCTTAATGAGTTTGTCAGACTTTTCTCAAGAACCTTCAACGACATCGTTATGCAAGATAAAGCAGTAGACGGATATGGTAATCCACCTGCAGCTGTTTTACTAGGTAATGATGTATTAGGAAGCCAGTATGACTTCAATGATTATTATGATCAGAAAAAAAGAGCAGATAATATCATCAAGTTAAATAAATCTGATGATAGCTACTTTAAGCTTACTGCCGCTAACTTCTCAGTTAACTGGAAAATTGAAAAAGATGCTGACTTATTAGGCACTCACACTAATAAAACAGCCGGAGATTCTAAGGCTGACATTATCCAGGAGCTTATCGCAATGAAACGAGACAAGGAAACTCTTTCGTTTAGAGGAGCTTCTGCAAGTGAATTTTTACAAAGTGTATTATCTGATGCTGCACTTAATGGTGCCAGGGCTAAAAACTCTGTGGGATATTACGAAACAATGGAAAAAACAATTAACAATCAACGACTTTCGATTTCAGGCGTAGATTCTGACGAAGAAGCAGTAGATTTAGTTAAATACCAGAATGCTTATAACCTCGCATCCAGAATGATTCAGACATTTACTGAGATTTATGACAGATTAATTCTTCAGACGGGTGTTTAAAATCAAAAATCATCCGATATATAGAATAGATAAATAATCAAATTTATCGGATGAGGTAAGATATGAGAGTTACAAACAAGATAATTCAGAACAACCAGTTAACAAATATAAATACTAACAAAACACTTCAGGACCAGCTCTCGACGCAGATATCAAGTGGCAAGAAAATAGCTAGACCATCTGATGATCCTATCGTAGCACTTAGATCATTAAGACTACGTACAAGCGTCAATCAGACTTCTCAGTACGTTGAAAAGAACGTAGAGGATGCTAAGAGCTGGTTAAAGGTGACTGAAGATGCGATTAAGACATTAACAAGTATTGTAACGGACGTTAGACAAAATTATACCAAGGCAACTAGCGATACGCTTACTGCTTCAGACCGTAGAATCATCATGGAAAACCTCCAGGCATTAAGCGATGAAATCTACAATACAGGAAATGTCGACTTCGCAGGACGAAGCGTATTCACAGGATATAGAACTAGTGAGACTCTTACTTTCCAAAAGAATGAAGAGGTTAACTATAAAATTACTGAAAACAGTAGCTCGTATACACTTGATGAATACAGATATGTTACCTACAAATCTGGACAAAATGACGAGACTGCAGTAACTAATAACAATATAATGAGAGTGAGACTTTCGTATAAGAATCTCTCAGACACAGCTCCTGAAATATATACATTAGCTGCTGACGGAAAGACTAAAGCAAATGTTGCTACAGTTACGGTAGTACATGAGCAGGCAACTCCTAATCCGTATGAAAGTGCACTAGACACAGCTAATAAAGATAGCGTCATCTATATTCCTGAAACTGGCGAATTGCTATTTGGTGAGGATGCTGCTAAAACGTACAGTGGCCTTGATTTTAAGGTTGATTACAACAAAGATACTTGGACAAGAGGCGAGCTTAGACCAGAACACTACTTTGATTGTACTGATTTAACCAATAATATTGTCTATGATGAAAGAGACGGCGAAATCGAATATAACATCGGCGTAAATCAGTCGCTTAGAGTAAATACCGTTGCAAGCGAATGCTTCAATCACAATATCGCTAGAGATATTGATGACGTTTTAAATGCACTTAAACAGTGCGAATACATTGAGAAAGAAGTTACTAATTTAAAGAGCGCCCTTAAATCGGAACTTGATCCGACCGCTAAAGAAACAATACAGGCTGAACTTGATGCGGCATCTAAGGCTCAGACATTTTATGCTGACATACTACACAAGAAACTATCTAAGGATATAACAGCCGCTGATGGTTATTTGACAGATGCTAACCTGGCGCTTACAAACTGCGGTACTCGTAGCAAGCGACTTGAATTAGTTGAAAATAGACTGGATACCCAGTTATCAACTCTTAACGAACTTAAGAGTGAAAATGAAGATGCAGACCTTGCAGAAACAGCTATTCGCATGAGCAGTGCTCAGTACTCATATAACTCAGCACTTATGGCTGCGGGTAAGATTTTGAAAGATTCGTTACTAAATTATGTATAGAGGGAGGACAACTCGATGATTTTAGAAACAAGAGTTTTCGGAGAAGTAAATATCGATGACAATAAAATCATACATTTTGAGAACGGCATCGTAGGATTTCCTGAGCTTCAGGACTTCGCATTGGTGCATGACGTAGAAAAGGGAGACAACGTTGGCATCAGATGGATGCAGTCCATTCAGGAACCTGCATTTGCAATGCCTGTTATGGATCCGTTAATCGTAAAAGACGATTATAATCCCATAGTGGATGACGAGGTTTTAAAGCCTATTGGAGCCTTCGAAATAGAAGAAATATTAGTGCTTACAACAGTAACGGTTCCTAAAGACCTTACCAAAATGAGCGTTAATTTAAAAGCTCCAATCGTTATTAATGTTAGCGAAAGAAAAGCTGTTCAGATCATTTTGGATGGCGATGAATATCAGGTTAAGTTTCCTGTATATGAAATCATCAAGGCCAAGAAGGAGGGCGCATGCTAGCATTATCACGTAAAAAGGGCGAGGCTCTCATTATAAACAATAACGTAGAAATAACTATCCTAGAAATCAAGGGTGAGCAGGTTAAAATAGGAATCTCTGCACCTAAGGAAGTACCTATCTACAGAAAAGAAGTTTATGTTCAGATTCAGGAAGCTAACAAGGAAGCTATGAGCTCTGAAGCTATGGAGAGTTTAAAAAATTTATTCGGCTAAGCTATTAACTTTAATAGGTATGGTTCCGATATATTAGATACCAGGAACCTTTATACGTGGCATGGAGGCCACAGGAGGTGTCAAATGGCAATCGACTCAATTAATAACATAGCAGGTGGATTTAATTCACAGCTCAATAACATGACTGCAATGGATTACAAGGATGTTTCTAATGCAGATAACGCTCCTAAGGTGGATCGTATCATCGAAAGTAAGGATACTTTTGAAAACAAAAATAGTGGAAACCCCAATCAGGCGGAATCTACTGCTAATCAGGAAAGGCTGCACAAAGCCGTTGAAGAACTCAACAAGAAGATGGGTAATTCGGAAGCTATTTTTGGAATTCATGAAGAAACCAACCGTGTAACCATTAAAATCGTAGATAAGGAAAGCCGCGAGGTAATAAAAGAACTACCTCCTGAAAAGACCCTTGATATGATTGCTCGTGTATGGGAAATGGCAGGCATTATGGTGGATGAATTCAGATAGACCGAAAGGAGATTTTTTATGCCTAATCGTATAACCGGTATGTATTCAGGACTCGATACAGAGTCATTAATTAGAGATTTAGTAAAGGCTAGAAGTGCCAAGGTAGATAAATTAAAAAAGGAAAAAACCAGGACCGAATGGAAGCAGGAGGCCTGGACTTCTCTTAATACAAAACTTAAGAACCTGTTTTCTAAATCAGTTAGCGCCATGAGATATCGTGGAGACTACGCTATTAAGAAAACTGCTGTTAGCAATCCTAATGCTGTAAGTGTTATTACAGGGGCCAATGCGATGAACTCGGTTCAGAGCCTTTCGATTAATAAGCTAGCATCAACAGGATATTTGACTGGTGCAGAGATGACATCAGCAGGCGACAAAAAACTTACAGGTGAGTCAACACTCGCTGATTTGAAGGTTGAAGGAAAGGCTTTTTCTGGAAGCGGTTCCTTTAGCATTACTGTCAATGGGGAAACTACATCTATTGATGTTTCATCAGATACAAAGATTTCGGATTTGGTTTCTAAATTAAACTCAGCAGGAGTAAATGCTAATTTTGATGAAAAGCACCAGCGTCTATTTATAGGTGCTAAATCTAGCGGTAAAGATGCTGACTTTACTATAACTGCTAATGATGGTGCAGGAAACCAGGCCTTGAGTGCACTTGGTATAAATGCAGCACCTAATAAAGCAGCCAAAGAAATATATACACAGAATAAATCATATGGTGAAGCGTTTAAGTATGACGCAGAAGGAAATTTTGATGTAGATGCCACAAAAAATAACATCCTATCAGATACAGAAAGCGATGTTTACAACAAATTAATGTCGATGGCTAAAGCTGATTATTCTGCTAGAGTTGATGCTGTTCAGAAAGAATACGACAAGCTTGAGGCTGAAATTAAAGATCTTGAAGCACAGGCTGATAATGAAATATTGACAGATGAAGATAAGGCTAAAGTTAATGAAACCCTTGTGGCTAAGAGAGCAGAATTTGAGGCTAAGACAACTGAGCTTGAGGACATGAAGACTAACCTTGCTGGAAACATCTATGATTCTACTTCGATGAACAAAGCGCTTGCCGATCTTAAAGGTATTGTTGATTTTGCTACTCAGATGGACAGTATGGATGCAGCTAAGTTCAATACAGGCGCAGTTAAACTTCCAGGTTCGGATGCTGAAATTGAACTTAATGGAGCAACATTTACATCGGCTTCTAATAATGTAGAAGTTAACGGACTTACATTCACATGCTTAGATGTTGCTAAAAACATTACAGTCACTACGACTGAAGATACTGATGGTGTTTACAATAAGATAAAAGACTTTTTAAAGGAATACAATTCCATCATAAACGAGATGGATAAGCTTTTTAATACAAAAGCTAAGAAGGGCTATGACGTCCTAACAGAAGATGAAAAGGATGCCATGACTGACAAAGAAATTGAAAAATGGGAAGATACCGTAAAGGCATCATTACTTAGAAATGATGATACTTTGCGAGGCGTATTCGATGGAATGAAAGAAGTAATGGCTTCTGGAATTGAAATTGGAGGCAAGACCTTCTATCTTTCAAACTTTGGTATTAACACAGCCAGCTATTTTGAGGCTGCTGAATTTGAAAAGGCTGCTTATCATATTGATGGTGACCTTGATGATAACTTGACAGGCGGCAAGGATGATGTGCTTAAGTCAATGATAGCTAATGATTCAGAAACAGTAATAGAGTTCTTCTCTCAGCTATCTAATAATCTTTACAGCAAGATGGACAAGTTATCTGCTTCATCAGATTATTCATCATTTGGATCATATTTTGATGACAAAAAATACAAGACAGATATTTCAGATATTGAAAAGAAAATTGCTGAGGCTGAGGCTAAGCTTGCTGCATATGAGGATAAGTGGTATTCAAAATTTGCTGCAATGGAAAAAGCTCTTTCTAAATCAGACTCTTCTAATCAGTATCTGTCAGGGTTATTTAGTAAATAATTAAGGAGACTAACTATGGCTTTACCTAATGCATATGCCCAGTATAACGCTAGTAAGATTATGACAGCTTCACCAGCTGAACTAACTCTTCTTTTATATGAAGGTGCTATCAAATTTGGCAACATCTCAATCGTTAAAATGGAGCAAAAGGACATTGAAGGAGCATACAAGAATATTTTAAAGGTTGGTAAGATTATTGATTACTTGCGTGAAACCTTAGATATGAAGTATGCAGTGGCCCAGGACTTTGAAAATATATATTCGTATTTATCAAGAAGAATTCTTGAATGCCAGACTACTAAGGATCCTGCAATAATGGAAGAAGTTGTAAGACATCTTCGTTCAGTTAGAGATAACTGGAAAGAAGTAATGAAGCGAGCTAAGGTATCATAAATATGGATAAGGCATATTTAGTAGCACTAATTGACAGTTTAAACAACAAAATAGATGTTCTTAACAAAATAAATGAAAAGAATGTCGAGCAATACAAGCTTATTAAAGCGGAACCCTTTTCTGTAGAGGCGTTTGACAAGAACTCTAATGAAAAAGGAGTGCTCATATATCAGCTTAATCAGTTAGATGATGGCTTTAAACTTATATATGACAAGATAGGTGATGAGCTATCTCAAAATAAAGCAGAATATGCTTCTGAAATCAGGAAGATGCAGGAGCAGATTTCAACTATCACTGATTTAAGTACTAAAATACAGGCTGATGAAGCTAGAAACAAAGCTGCCCTGGAAGCGTACTTTGCAAGAGAACGTGGACAGATTAAAGGGAGCAGATCGAGAGCTAATGCAGCTAAATCTTATGCTAAGGCAATGCAGAACAGGACGTAGCATTACAGAACATAAGACGAACGTTTTATAAATAAATTATAAAATGTGACAAAAGTACTAATCAAGGTATTAAGTCGACGGTATAAACGTCGATATATAATACAAGACGAGCTACTTAACTCGTCACAGGGTAGACACCTGATGGAGCGTACGGCCGGAGGGACATGATACTCACTATTAATTAAACACATTTGCAGCATGGAGGCTGCATCTTATTTCAAGGAGGAAACAATTATGGTAGTACAGCACAACTTAACAGCGATGAATTCGAACAGAATGCTCAATCTTACAACAGCAACTCAGGCTAAATCAACTGAGAAGTTATCTTCAGGTTACAAGATTAACCGTGCAGCAGATGATGCAGCAGGTCTTGCAATCAGTGAAAAGATGAGACGTCAGATTCGTGGTTTAACTCAGGCTTCTTTAAATGCTCAGGATGGTATTTCCTGCGTACAGACAGCTGAAGGTGCATTAGCTGAAGTTCACGATATGTTACAGCGTATGAACGAACTTGCTACAAAGGCAGCTAACGGAACAATGACATCTGCAGACCGTGGATACATTGATTCTGAAATTCAGGCACTCAAGACTGAAATTGACCGTGTAGCTCAGACTACAACATTCAATGAACAGTCATTACTTGATGGTACTTTCACAGGAAAGAATCTTCAGGTTGGTTCTGAAAATGACTCACAGCAGGTTATTACAATCAGTATTGCTGGTATTAGGGCTTCAAAGATTGGTATTGGAGGTTCTGTATCAGTATCTGGTAGCGCTACATCTGGTGCAATTTCAGCAATCTCATCAATCAAGAATGCTCTTGCTTCAGTAAGTAAGCAGAGATCTGATCTTGGTGCTGTTCAGAACAGACTTGAGCACACAATCAAGAACCTTGACAACGTTGTTGAAAATACAACATCAGCTGAGTCATCAGTTCGTGATACAGATATGGCTACAGAAATGGTTAAGTTCTCGAACAATAATATTCTTGCTCAGGCAGGTACATCAATGCTCGCACAGGCTAACCAATCTAACCAGAACGTATTATCACTACTTGGTTAATCATCGCAGTAAGCGCATAGACCATAGGAATTACGGGAGAGGATTTATCCTCTCCCTTTTTCGTATTTTTTCATAATAGAATTAGTCTCCTCCGGCTCAATAACTAAGAAGAGTAATATGAGAACTGGTAGACTACTGACTTGTTTTTAAGGAAATTAACGATTAATTAATATGAATTGAGCAAAAAGAACTTTATTTTCTGTAAATACATGACGATAATAATTGTGTGACATTATTCACTTGCCGTAGTTAATAAACGGTGGTAGGTACAATGCAAAAAGAATAACTTGAGATATGCTGAAATATATCAGCAAGAGGTATTTATGCAAATAGTAAAGTATCAATTTCAACAGCATGGAGATCACAGGGGTCAGTTAGTGTCTTTAGAAGAGTATAATGACATTCCCTTTGAAATAAAAAGAGTGTATTTTATGTATGACACAGGAGAGGGAGTTAGGCGAGGCTTTCATGCCCATAAGTCATTGGAACAAATATTAGTGTGCATACATGGATCTTGTAAAATACTTCTTGACAATGGCAAGGAAAAAAAGACAGTTTTTTTGGAAAAACCATACGAGGGTTTATATGTTCCCAATAATATGTGGCGAGAAATGTTCGATTTTTCAGAAGACGCAGTTCTTATGTGCTTTGCTTCGGAAATATACAAGGAAGAAGATTATATCAGAAACTATGACGATTTTTTAAAGTTTATTGATGATAAACGATAATCCTTAATCATTGATGGATTATGCGAAAGGACTTCGACAATAGAATGAGAAAAAGTATGATTTAAACGCATAAATTTTGACTCGAGATAGAACTAATGACATAACAGATATTAATTTAAATAGTGGAGAAGTTGGGATAATGAATTCAGATAAATTAATAATTCCACATATGGGAATATTGGTAACAACTTACTGCAACCTCAATTGCCGTGGATGTGCAGATTTGATTCCAAAGAAACCCTCATACCATTTCCCTTTTTCGGAAATAAAGGAAAACTTGAACTTAGTATTAGATGCGGTTGATGGTATTGATGAGATTCTCATAGGCGGGGGAGAATTGTGGCTATCTCCAGAAATATCGCAGATAATAGAGTATATTGGCGAGTGTGAAAAAGTAAATAAAGTTATTATTGTTTCTAATGGAACGTTCTTACCGAATGAAAAAATATTAGCACAATTGGTTAAATATAATATTAAAGTTAGGATAAGTGGTTATCCTAACCATATTGCACCAAAACGGCAGAAATGTATTGAGACATATAAGTATAAAGGAATTACCATTGAGGACTTAAATGAAATGGTTTGGCTCGATATGGGAGGATTTTCTAATCGTAATAGAAATGAGTCTGAAATGAAACAAGTTTTTGCAACATGCAGTATGAGAAATTGCGTTTCGCTAGTAAGAGGCGGAAATATAATACTATGTTCACGCCAATTGGCGGCTTTGGAATCAGATTTATATCCAAAACCAGAAGTGGGTGAATATATTAACATATCAAGGTCAATAGATTTGCGCTCGGATTTGATTAATCTACATAGTATATCACATATTAGCACATGCAATTATTGCGATGGTATTAGTTGCGCTACTACTAGGATAATTCCTACGGCTACTCAAATACTCCCGAAAGCTGTGTTTCTACAGTTATTATTTATGTATCTGAATTGGTCGAAAAATAGTCCAAATTATGAAGACATAGTAAGTATGAGCAAACTGTTGAAGGAATACATATTCTGTTTTGATGGGATTCAGCAGATTGCTTATTTTGCTGATAGCTTAGAAAAATATGCGCATGAAGCTAATGAGGATAAAGCGATTGCCTTAAAAAGTAATCTTCTGAAGTTACTTAACATACTTACAGATGATTATCAGTTTGAATGGTATGACGATGCAGAAAATAGGCTAGTGGGAGCCGCGAGTATTTCAAAATTGATTAATACTAAAAATTCTATAAGCATTGGCTTCGGAATGAACAGCAAGGCGGATATAGTGTTCCAAGATTCACATGAGCTATTGAACGATTGGCTTGGAAGAGTCATTTTGGACATAATGCAGTATCAAAGACTTTATATAGAATCAAAGCTGAGAAAAATTCAAAAAGGAGAGGTTAGATGTGCAATTTGCGGATTGTCATATACACAGTATGGCATTCTAGAAAAAGAAATGTGTGTTGAATCGGTTAACCTTTCTATTACTAGTCAGGATATCGCCTATTCAACAATGATAGCGGAGAAGGCAATAGGACTGAATCCAAATATCGAATATGTAGTTATACCGATATCTTATTATCAGGGATTTTATGACATTACTTCTAGCGATAGCGAATTACATATGGATGTAGTATCTAGAATAGATATTCCTATTTTGGGCAATTCGCGCAATTTTAATCAAAAAAATCTACGCCCCCTTTTCATTAAAAGAGAAGGATTAAAACTCATGGATTATATAACAGACCAAGATAAAATGGATTACATTCTGAAAGAAAACTATATTGATGATTTGGAAAATAAAGAATTTTTTAATGAGATCAATTCGATGAATCCTACAGGTGGACTGAAGTTTAACTATTTGAAACTAGACGAGAAAGATAGATATGCATCGGGGAAAATTACAGCTGATTTGAATTGTAAATATGTATGCGAAGCGGGTAAGCGTGAGGTATTAAAGTATCTTAGGATTATGTTGGGAAATGAAAAATATAAAATGAAAAAATTTTTATTTTTCTCGCCTCCGATGACTAGATATTTATCGTCAAACTATGATGAAGCTTTGATAGAAGAATTTAATCGAGATGTTGTCAGTGTGATTAATGAGTATGAAAATGCTAAGTATGTAAATCTCACTGAATGCGAGGAGTTTGATCCTGAAGATTTTTGCGATTTTGAACATTTAAATGAGAATGGTGCACATAAGCTAACAAGTATTATTTCTGATTTGATTATGAAATGGTAGAATATCATATTATTTGGTAAGAATTGGTTAGATTTTCAAACATAAGTTACATATATCGAAATTTATAAATGAATGGACGCATGATATTAGATGAGAGACATTGACAAATACGCAAATGATTATTGCCAGGAACCTTGTGAAGCAATACAGGTGAAGTATCGGCGTAAGAAAATACTTGAAGTGATGAAAAAATACTCGCATAAAGTTATTTTGGAGATAGGATGCGGTACAGAACCTCTATTTGAATATATTAATGACTATGAGAAGATGGTAATAGTTGAACCAAGTAAAGAATTTTATGAGCGAGCAGAAGCAAGAGCAGAAAAGAAAAATGCTGTAATTCTTAATGGCTTTTTGGAAGATAAGGTAAGGGATATAAAGAAGTTAGGACTAGAATTTGATTATATCGTCGCAAGCAGTCTATTGCATGAAGTTGAAAATCCTGGAATGTTACTTGATTCTATAGGAGAACTATGTAGTGATAAGACGGTTGTCCATATCAATGTGCCAAATGCCTACTCTATTCACCGTCTCTTAGCTCTAGAAATGGGATTGATTGATAATGTTCATGATTTGTCTGAATTGCAAATAAAAATGCAACGGAATAGGGTATTTGATATACGTTCTTTGATAGATATTGTAGAAAAATCTCAATTCGAAGTAATAGAAAGTGGCTCGTACTTTCCTAAATTTTTTTCAGCGAGACAGATGGAAAGTATACTTGAAAGCAATATAGTATCAGAAGAAATTTTTGAAGGGTTAGATAAGATGATAACGTATATGCCTGACAATGGGTCTGAAATATATGTTCAGGCAAAAAAAGGATGAGCATATGAAAAAAATAGTAATAGTTGGAGATAATGAGTTTGCAGAAATTGCATCATGCTATTTTAAGAAAGATTATGGATATGAAACAGCAGCATTTGCAGTAGAGAAGAACTACATGACTCGCAGAAGCTTGTTGGACATTCCGGTTGTTGAATATGAAAACTTAGTCAAGAATTATCCGCCGGAATTATATTCGATATTTGCGGCACCAGTATATACAAAAATGAACAGACTGCGCCAACGATTTTACGAAGAATGTAAAGCAAATGGTTACGAAATATTGTCTTATGTTAGCCCCAATGCTTTCGTGTGGGATAATGTTGAAATAGGCGAAAATGTTTTTATATTTGAAAACAATACGGTTCAATACAATGTTAAAATAGGCAATAATGTAATCCTTTGGAGCGGAAATCATATAGGACACAGTGCTAAGATAGGTGATAACTGTTTTATTTCATCGCATGTCGTTGTATCGGGATATACAAAAGTGGGTAAGAACTCATTTCTGGGCGTGAATTCAACGCTAGGAAATAATATTGACTTTCCGGAAGAGTCAATATTAGCAGCGGGAGCTGTTTTAACAAAAACTCACGAGGAACGTGGAAAAATATATGCAGGTAACCCTGCCAAAATAATGAGAAAGACAGCATATGAGTATTTTGGAGTGTCAGAAAATAAATAGAAATTATGACAATGGTATGAAATGGATAAAGAAAGGCTTGATATATTCTGCAGATGGTAGGAAGGTGTGGAAAAAAGAATTCGCTATGTTGCCTACTCCATTGCTGGTTGAAAATAAACTTCGAATCTTTTTGGGAATGTGCGATGAAAATAATGTAGGAAGCATTGGGTATATTGATGTTAACCCCAATAATCCTGCTGATATTATTGGAGTTTCAGAAAAGCCAGTTCTTGAAAGAGGCCGTGACGGTTGCTTTGACGATAATGGAGTAGTTCCAGTATCGATTATTGAACATATGGGAAAAATATATTTGTATTATATAGGCTTTCAACTCGGCGTTAAGGTACCATATTATATGTTTTGTGGCCTGGCAATTAGTCGAGATGGGGGTATGAGTTTTGAAAGGTATTCGGAATCACCTATATTAGATAGGCGCGGCAGCGAGGTGTTTGCGCGTTGCGGTGTAAATGTTATTTATGACCGCGGAAAATTTAGAATGTGGTATATAGGCAGTAGCGAAAACGGATGGACAAATAGTGGGGGAAAAAAACGTCCATGTTATGTTATGCGCTACACAGAATCAGATGATGGAATAAGGTGGAATAATGATTCGCTACTGTGCATGAATTTTGCTAATGAAGATGAACATGGGTTTGGAAGACCATATGTATGGCGAGAAGGAGAAATGCTGAAAATGTATTATTCTATTCGCACATATTCAAGAGGTTATTATATAGGCTATGCAGAATCTTTCAATGGAATTGATTGGAACCGGTTGGATGATAAAGCCGGTATAGAATTAAGTAGTTGCGGATGGGATGATACTAATCTGAGTTACCCATATCTGTTTCGTTATAATCATAAAACCTATATGTTTTATAACGGCAATGGATGTGGGAAAACAGGTGTAGGATATGCTGTTCTTGAGACTGATGGGTGCATGAGGTGACTATGAATGGCAATATGAATGAATGGCTTATTGTAGAATATGTCGATGAATACGAAGAACAATGGGATTCATTTGTAACTAAGGTGTCCTGTAATGGTACTTTTCTTCATACAAGGAAGTTTTTAAATTATCATGGGCGTGATAAATTTGCAGACTGCTCAATAATGTTTTACTACAAAGGACAATTAGTAGCATTATGTCCAGCCAATGAAGTATACGAAGATGATAAGAAGGTTTTTATTTCACATCAAGGAAGTACCTATGGTGGAATAATATATGAAAGCAGGCTTTTAAGGGTAGAGCTAACAGAACAAATATTGCAGGTTTTTGAGAGTTACTTAAAAAGTAAAAACTATAACACTTGTATACTTAAGATTACACCAAACATTCTGTGCGATAGCACTGATGACCTGTTTGTTTTTTGTTTTGAAAAAAAAGGTTTCAATATTTTGAAAGAACTGAACTTATATATTGATTTGGATATAACATCCGACGACCTAACAGAAAAATTTTCAAAATTAAAGAAACGCCAATTAGCAAAATGTTTGCAAAACAATATGATATGTAAAGAAATATTTGATAAAGACGATATAGCAGAATTTTATGATGTACTCTCTGAAAATTTGCTGAAATATAATAAAACGCCCGTACATACAGTGGATGAACTATGTGATTTAAAGCAGCGGTTTGTAAATAATATTCATTTCTATTGTGTGTATTATGATAATAGGATGGTAGCGGGTACCATGGTTTTTGAACATCACAACGTTATGTGTGCTCATACACAATACCTGGCTGCTAGGCGACTTGAAACTAATCTAAGCCCTATGACATTGATCTACTATTATGTGTTAGAACATTATAAGAAAAAGAAGTATAAATCTATTTCTTGGGGGATTGCAACAGATCATCTAGGCTATATTAACTATGACTTGATGAGAAATAAAGAGGAATTTGGGAGTAGGCATCTAATTCATATTACTCTAGAAAAACAAATGTAGAAAGCGGCGAACATGACAAAACCATTAGTTAGCATATACTCGTGTACTTATAACAGTTCAAAACATATTAAAGATACAATAGAAAGTATAGTTGCACAAACATATCTGAATAAAGAATTTGTTATAGTTGATGATTGTTCTACGGATAGCACACCTGAAATACTAAAAGATTATGCACAGAGGTATTCTTGGATAAAAATAATTCTTCTGGAAGAAAACTTGCATTGTGTTAATGCGTCTAATGTAGCGTATCATAATATTCAGGGAAAATATTTCGCAGGATGTGCTCATGATGATATGTGGTTACCGGATAAGCTTGAGAAGCAAGTCGCATTTATGGAAGCGCACCCAGAATATGGTGTGTGCTTTACTAAGTGTTCAGTAATCAATGAATATGGAAATGCAACAAGCGGAAAGGTGTACCTTGAAGATCTATTTAATCAACCTAACAGAACACAAAAGGAATGGGCAAATAGATTATTAGTTGAAAATCAATTTTGTGCCGCTTCGGCGTTGATTCGTACCGAGTGCATGGGGGAAAACGAGTTTTACCAATATGGATTACTTCAACTACAGGATTATGAATTGTGGTTAAGGTTAATCAAGGACTACGAGTTCTATATATTACAAGAACAGCTTACAAAATATCGTTGGTTTGAAAACGAAAAAACAAACCTTAGTTTTCCTAGTTCTAAGACGTCCAATCGAACTATGCATGAATTTGAGTATATAGTTTGCAAATACATTAAAAGTTTATCTGATGAACAAATGATCAGATTTTATCGAGAAAGATTTCGAAATATGGAATCGCATACACACGAGGAAATATTATGCGAGAAGGCTTTTCTGATGTTATCGCTTAAAATGTGCCATTCCATTGATTTTTTTATTGAACTTTTAGATGAGAAGAGCATAAGAGAAGTATTGAAAAAATCGTTTGGATATTCATTACAAGACTTTTACAAAGATAATTTGAATAGTTTTAGATATGATAATGAAATGTATATGTATGCTATGGGGTTAGAAGATGAACTGAGTAAGCTAGTTGCTAATGAGGTGCAACGATTGGAAAAACAAGCTTTGACCCCAGTTAAGCAATATGCCGTATTGCGAACACTCGATTCTACACTTGGATTTGAACAGTTTATACTAGATTTGTTCCCAAGACTGCTATTTTCAGTAGCTCACTCTCTCGTTCCGGTTATCGATACCAAATATTATCCATTATCTTTGTGGGGCACAAAGAGTGATAACCCGTTTTACGATTATTTTGAAAACATCGGAAAGAAAATTGATGAGATATACTGCCTAGATAGTTCTACCGTTGAGATAATGGAGCCTATAGAAATTTCGTGTGAAAAGTATAATGACTACTTGATAGACCTCTTAAATCCTGACTGGATAAATGAGGATAACGTTGCACTACTAGGCACTGTATATAACGAATATCTGGCGCCCAGTGAGCTTATACTAGGAAAATTAGGAAAAGAATCAATTTGGAATGACGTTATGAACAAAAAAATTTTGGGAGTGAGATTAACCCAGAATAATCCTACCGAAAATATTGATGAATACATTAATCAAATCGAGGAGTGGCGAAAAAGCTGGGATTGTGAATGCATCTATATATCTAGTGATAGCGAAGAACAAAAAAATGTATTCAAGGAAAAATATATCGGAGAATACATTTTGTTAGATGGGAAATTGAATGCTACAGAGCATTTAATAGCTGATGTTGAGGTGCTTGCAAATTGTGATTCTATTGTTGGCACATTAGATGTAATCACAATGATGGCCATTCTTCGCAACATGAATAAGTTCAATTACGTTGATTTGTACTAGGAGCAGTTCGAGAAAACAAGAAAATAAAAATAAAAAGTAAAAAGCTCTAAAGAATATGCTAGGTTGACCGATATATTAAGTGTAACAAGTAGTTACAAATGAATTCATTTAAAATATCAATATACAGCCACAGTGGTGGCAAGGAAGCTATTTACATATTCAGGGAGGATAATAACAATGGTAGTACAGCACAATCTTACAGCTATGAACTCAAACCGCATGTTGAACCTTACAACAAGTTCACAGGCTAAATCAACAGAAAAATTATCATCTGGTTATAAGATTAACCGTGCAGCTGATGATGCAGCAGGTCTTGCAATCAGTGAAAAGATGAGACGTCAGATCAGAGGTCTTTCGCAGGCTTCATTAAATGCACAGGATGGTATCTCCTGCGTGCAGACAGCTGAAGGCGCTTTGGCTGAAGTTCATGATATGTTACAGCGTATGAACGAACTTGCAGTAAAGGCAGCAAATGGCACAATGACATCTAAGGATCGTGAATATATTGATTCGGAAGTTCAGGCATTAAAAACAGAAATCGACCGTGTAGCACAGTCTACAACATTTAATGAACAGTCACTCTTAGATGGATCATTTACAGCGAAAAACCTTCAGGTTGGTTCTGAAAATGATGCACAGCAGGTTATCTCGATTAGCATTGCTAGCATTTCGGCTTCTGCAATTGGTATAGGTGGGGGAGTTAGCGTGTCTGGTTCTGATTCCTCAAATGCAGTTTCAGCAATCTCATCTATTAAGGATGCTCTTGCATCAGTAAGCAAACAGAGATCTGATCTTGGTGCTATCCAGAACAGACTTGAGCATACAATCAAGAACCTTGATAACGTTGTAGAAAATACAACATCGGCTGAATCACAGATTCGTGATACAGATATGGCAACAGAAATGGTTAGATTCTCTAATAACAACATTCTTGCTCAGGCAGGTACTTCAATGCTTACACAGGCTAATCAGGCTAACCAGAACGTATTATCATTACTTCAGTAATGGTAGCATACAGGAAATAATAGAAAACATAATGGCGATGGATTTATTTCCATCGCCATTTATTATGTGTAGTATTAATCCATATTAAAAGTAAATGCTCCATAGGGAGTACCCTCCCTTAAAATTAATAGTTCTGAGATAATCTCCATATGAACATTCGACATTTTCGTCGAATTCGCCGAATTCGGCGAACATTACGAACAGGAGGTTATCAATGAGTAAATCAGCTAC
>JAZUDH010000119.1:0-3790 GCA_045639565.1 Lachnospiraceae bacterium | reverse complement strand
AAATGTTGCAAGTAGTTTTTTCTTCATCGCCTTTGCCAGCATAATCATAGAAGGCAGAGAAAGAGCAGTTACACTCATCATAAAGCTGATTACAGTTCCAAGACCTGCTCCTTTCGCTAACAATGCTTCTGCAATCGGAATAGCCCCAAAGATATCAGCATACATAGGAATTCCAACAAGACATGCAAGCAGTACGCTATACCAATGCTCACCACCGAGAACCGTCTGTACAATTTCCTGCGGAATCACGTTATGGATTATGGAACCGATGCCTACACCCAGGAAGATATATGGCCATACACGCTTTACAATATCCTTCACACCTTCTACAGCTATATGTAATCTATCCTTAAAGGTAAGTTTTTCCTCATCAAGTTCAGCCAAATGTGCATTGCGAATATAGTCCGCAACGTACTTCTCCATTCCCAGTTTCTCGATGATTGTTCCACCTGTCACTGCAATAATGAAGCCTGTCACCAGATAAGCCACCGCAATTTTCCATCCAAACTGTGTCATCAGCATAGTTAAACTTCCAAGATCCGCCATTGGAGACATAATAAGAAAACTGAGTGTAACACCAATTGGAAGACCTGCACTGCAAAATCCGATAAAAAGCGGAATACTGGAGCAGGAGCAAAACGGAGTCAGAATACCTAAAACTGCACCCATAGCTCTTCCCGGGAAGCCTTTAATACCACCTAAGATTCTTCTGGTTCTCTGCGGTGGAAAATAGCTTTGTATATAGCTGATAATAAATATCAACACTGACAGCAGAAAGAAAATCTTAAAGCTGTCATAAATGAAAAACTGAACTGCCGAATATAACTTCGTTTCCGGATTCATTCCCAAAACCTGTAAGAGATTCCCTATTAATGAATTCAACCATCGAAGTCCAAGAACCTGCTTCTGAAAAAAATCCCACACACCTAAAAAGCCTTGCATAAAAATCATGTCTCCTTAATTGCATAGACATTCGTCTATGTGTTTATTTTAATATATGCCGACCTGATGCGGTCGGCTACTATAAATAGATAAATATCTATTTGTGATATCTATTTTTTGCCGATCTATTTCAATCGGCAATTTGTTACTCGTTGCAACAGCAACTGGATTTACTATTTTCCTTGTCTTTATAGCAGGTAATAGCACCTATATACTCTTTGTATTCTGCAAAACGCTCACAACTAATGGAATAATGCTGCCATTTGCCATCTTTTCTTGAACTCACCAGACCACAGTCACTAAGTACTTTCATATGATGAGATAATGTAGGCTGTGTTACTTGTAATTCTTCAAGTAAATCACATCCACACTTCTCCCCAGATGTCAGCATCTCTATAATTCGCAGTCTATTTGAATCAGACATTGCTTTACAGATATTTGCAACTTCTTCTCTTGTCATATAACACCTCACATAGACAATTATCTATTTATGAGTATATTAAACCACATATAGATATCTGTCAATGTATTTTTACTTTATTCTCTATGTGCGTCGCGTCACTGCCGGATTCATATGTACCATAATATGTTTTACCTTTGGAAAATGTTTCTCTATCTCGTCGTGGACTTCTTCTGCAATATCATGCGCTTCCTGAAGCGTACATGTGGCATCTCCCTGAATTTCAATATCGACATATATCTTATTTCCAAAAATACGTGTCTGAAGCAAATCAATGCCTAGCACCTTTTCATTTCTCATTACACATTCATAAATTTGCTTTTCTGTCTCTTCATCACAAGCATGATCAACCATTTTATCCATTGCATCTTTAAAAATAGCATATGCTGCTTTCGCGATAAATAGGAAGATAACCATACTGGCAACAGAATCCATTATCGAAAAGCCTAGTCTGGCCCCTGCGATACCAATTAATGCACCTATAGATGAAAATGCATCTGAACGATGATGCCAAGCATCGGCCATTAATGCACTTGAATCAATTTTCTTAGCATAATGTCTGGTGTACCAATACATTCCTTCCTTTGCAACAATAGATAAAACTGCTGCAGCAAGTGCAAGAATTCCTGGTGCCTGCAAGTCATTATATTTCGCACTTACAATATTTTTTAAAGCATCCAGACCAATTCCAAGGCCCGTGATAAATAAAACTACTGCAAGCACAATAGCAGCTACACATTCCATTCTCTCATGACCATAAGGGTGTTCTTTGTCTGGTTCCTTAGAAGCCATTTTAATTCCAATAATAACCACAAATGTGCTAAACACATCAGATGCAGAATGTATTGCATCACTTATCATTGCGTTTGAATGTGCCACAAAGCCTGCAAAAAGTTTGATTATGGCCAATAATAGGTTGCCTATTATTGTGACGCGAGACACCTTGCTTGCCACAAGCTGAAAGTCTGTTTCTGAAATTCCGTTTTTGATTTTGTTGTTTTCCATAAGTCGGTTACCTCCAAATTAAAAGATAACTCTATGGCACTAGATATTTGTGGGGATTTTTAGCGAGACACTTTTGAAAAATATAAATAAACCCACGAATCAGTATTAGCAGCTACTGTCCCGTGGGTGAAATATACCACTGTCACTTTCGTGACCCGACCCCATGACATGATGTCACGGTCTGATCAGTTTGTACTGTAGATTTATATGCAGTGCAAAGAGTGGATTAAGGATAGCATATAAATATAAGTCTGTCAAGCTATCGACGTGCTTAAGAAAATTTGGATTTACCGTCCCTACAAATTCTAATTTGTTATTGTTCAACTGGAATTTTAATTATATATCGTAACACAAAAAAAGGAAGTAAATGCATAAATCTTACATTTACTCCCAATTTTTTATCGGCTTCGTTCGCGCTCTCTTTTCTCCTTTTCAGGTTCAATCTCCAGCACAACTTCCATATTTTTCTTTGCTATCTGTAGCTCACGCAGTTCATTTTTCAATCTGCGATACTCATCATATTCCTGCTTCTTTGCCATCAGCACTTCATTAAATTCCTGGTTCAAAGCCTTAACTGTTGGAAGCTTCTCCACCTGCATTTCTTCAAAAGCATCCTTGGCTGCCTTATGCAAAATAATCTCTTCTGTATGAGCCTCATAGAACTTCTTGCTGTAACCAGATTTACGATACGCTACATACACATCCCTGGTCCTTGCATAATTTATTATGTGAGTCCTTAAAGCTCTGATTTCACCAAGACGCTTCTCTTTAGCCTTGATAGATGTTCCAAGTTCTGTAAAGCGATCAGCTGCTCCATCCACTGCCAGCTTAAGCTCATCATAATCAAGAAGACCCTTCTCTTTCAAAAATGCAATCGTTTTTGCAGTCTGCTTAACGTTGAATATCTTACCCCAACGCTGGTATCCACCGCCTTTGCCTTCCTGCATTTTTTTCTGCAAGTCGATAAGTGAGAATACCTTTTGCTCCTGCCTGTATGCTTTCTTCTCTGGAACAAATTCTTCTCCAAAGATTCTTCTAGCCAGGTCATCCTCTGTGTAGCCTTTACCAAGACTTTTGAACAAAATAAACTTTCGTCCATCAGGCTTTTTAATAGCCAAACGCTTATCACGTCTAATCAGCCAGCCTTCCAACTCAAGTCTTTTCAGAAGGTCTTCCAACTGCTTAGGCTCTGCTGCAATAGCATTATCAATAGCCTCTCTTATCTCATCCCTAATACTCTTTTTGAATCGAGGATCCTGATATTTTTCTCTATCTCGATATGCTCTAGGAATGATAATTGAAAGTCCATGCTCTGCACAGATTCTGTCACTAACTCTTCTAAGAGCAATCCCAGACAAATGAAAATCCTTGAACTTACTGGTG
>JAZUDH010000118.1:0-6070 GCA_045639565.1 Lachnospiraceae bacterium | reverse complement strand
CATTTTGACCGTCATGGTCAAAATGACGTTTCCACCCCCGTCCCCAAGATGTCACTTTGCTATTCACCAAAATGAATCGTAATGGGACATATTTCAGCCTGTGTACCTATTCTAATGTTTGGTCCAAATAATCCTACCCCGGAAGTAACAATGTTTTTCATGTTACCTTTTTCAAGTAGTCCGGCGGAGTTTTCCCAAGTGAAAAGTCTGCAGGTAATGTTCATAGGAAAGAACTGCCCATCATGTGTGTGGCCACATAAATCAACATCGATTCCGACAGTAGATAGTTCAGCTAGTTCCCTGGGTTCATGATCGATTACGATAACCGGCTTACTCATATCTAACATAGCTGCGATTTCAACAGGTGGCTTACGAGTTAAGAGTGTCTTGCCTGGCTTTTCATAGTCCGGGCGTCCATATAAATAAAATGAATCATCTATCAGCACGTAATCATCCATGAGAAGCGTAAATCCGCATCTTCTTATAAATTCATCCATCTCATCAGAGCTTCCCTTTAAAGGTTCATGCCAGTTAAAGGTAAAGCCTCCTATAATTTTCTCGCTTACATCATGATTGCCGTATACGGCATAGGTTCCATACCTGCTTTCGATTGAGGATAGAATTTCCGCTAATCTATCAGGATCATCAAGTGCCTCGTACTCATTATCAAAGATATCACCGGCTATAACTACCAAATCCGGCTTTTCCTCGTTAATAAGCGATACCATCGAAGCCATCTGCTTGCAGCCTATGTTGTAGCCTAAATGCAGGTCAGCAACCATCACGACCTTAAGCTCGTCTAAGCCATTTCCCGACTTATTTACAGTAATATCATATCTGTTAGTCTTGATATCTGAAGCATTTTTAACCCCAATCATTGTAATTGCTACGATAAAGGTCACGTAGATTATACCAAGCACAGAACGTCTTACGTTAAAAAGCTTCGAATCTTTATTTATGTTCTTTTGCCTACGCTTACAAAAAAGAATTTCAATAAGCCTGCATACTAACACCACCAAAAGGGCCATCGCCATGTAGATTGTGAGGCCCAAATGATAATTTCCAAGCATTTTAAGCATACGCTTAATGCTAAATAACACTGGACTGTCGACCCTGTTTAAATGTGCCGGCATCAGGAACGCTATATATACTGAGGCCAAAGAAAAACTCCACAAACACGCATATATAATCTTAATAGCCTTTACAATCAGTGTAATTATTTTTGTGTGAGGCTTTTCCTTAAAGGAATTACTGATAGCAGTAAGCCACTTACAAATTTCGTATATAAAGTAAACATTCACCGCGATGTAAAGAGGTGATAACCATAGAAAAATCATCAATTACCCTTCCTATTGAAGCAGTAGCGCCATAATCTGTAATGCCAGCACCAGTGTTTGGATAATAGTGAGAATACAATAGGTCTATTATAAAAACGATAACAAGCACTGCACAGATAGGTACTATTCTCTTTTCTTTTATTTTTACAAAAGCATTGTCTAGGTGAGGCGCTATAAAATAGACTGCTGCCATTCCAGCAATGCCAAATACTAACAGTCCTTCCGCACAGATACGTCCATTAATATTTAAGAAATATCCAGTATAATCCCACCATTTCTGGCCATCGTGCATCTTTTCAAGAGCCCATGAGCCTGTATACTCTACTACTCCACATAGTAAAATTGCAGAAAAGAACTCAACTACCGGCTTGCTTCTAAGCTTATTAAGCACTAATAAAATCATGATGGCACCAGTTCCATAAATAGGTAACCATGGTCCATGCAATACGCCTCTATTTACGAAACGACCGTCATTAACAATGTGAATTGCAACCTCCCAGAGCCACCCTACTAAGCAAAATGAAAAGAATATAAGTACAAGTGAGCTTACCGAATAATGTCTCATATAAAGGGCATGCTCTAAGTGAATACGCTTTTCATGAGGTGGTGTAGGACAAAGTCTTACAGGATATGCCTCTCCATTTACAATCTTTTTGTATGCCTGAACATGAACAGCATCACTCATGTGCTTTCTATATGCTTCTTCCTGCTTGTCATAAAACAAGACAACACCGAAAACATTCTGGAAAAATGCTCTGATTTTAGAGGGTTGTTCAATTTCTACATCGGGAGCATTGATAATATCTATTACGTCACTGTAGGCTTTATCTACCTTTTCGAGAGACGGAGCAATGTATAAACAGTTATCCTGTAAAACCTCAATTCCTTCAAGGCCTTCTATTTTACACTTATTACGTAGGTTTACATAAAATTCCGCTCTTGCCAGAAATTTATATGGAATTACGAATAAAATACCTACAAGATTTCCTGTTACCATAATCAGCAAATCCCACAAAACAAAGCTCATATCATATATGAAAAGCTCCCATTTATGTCCCTTCATCATTCTCTGAGAAAGCTCTATTGCCTCTTTTCCAGTAAGGGATGGATTTTCGGCAAGAATATATTTAACCATCGAATACGAGTAGTACTTTATAAATCCGCCTACAATGGTTAAGCTCCACAGTGCCATGAAAACATTGTATCTAAGGTAAGCCATAGCAACGTGAAACCATTTTTTAGTTCTGATAAAGAAAGAAAAAGCTGAAAAGTTAAGATGTTTATATATACGTGTCTCAAGCAAAACTCTCGCAATCACAATTCTAAACGTCTCAGATATGAATATCGCCTCTAGTGCCACCAGTATAAGTGCTAAAAGCATACATATGATACCCGCTACACTCGGCGAATCAATTATATTAAATATAACGCTTGCTATTGAAACAAGAATTGACCCAGAAGAAAACTTATTTACTACGTCAGCAAAAATACCGCCAGATCTACCAGCCTGAATATAGCCAAGGGTCACTTCTTTGGCCGACTCATTATCATAATTAGCTGCAGACTTCTCTGAAGCAGACGCAAGATCGCCATTCACAATATGCTCTACTATTTCATATTTTGATTCACCAAATGTTCTTTTGAAGTCAAAAGAAATAATATTAGCAAAGGTAGATGACGTAATTCCTAACAAAGCCGCCAGTAATACTAACATTACCATTAAGAAATAGTGCTTTTTTAATACGCCCCTTGCTCTTTTCTTAAGTTCCTTTCTAGTGCCCTTATACTTGCTCATAACAATTCTCCATTTTGCCCATTTAATCTGGAGCTTACATACTCCCCATCCTAATTTATTATTACCCTATAGAACAAAATGATACATTAACACGAGTAGGCTGTAAATTTAAAAATTGTTTAATACTGTGATCCATCTTCAAAATCTGCCACTTGTTATCATTAAGAAGAGGCACTCTTTCGAGCGCCTCTCAAACTTTTGTCTATTTATTTGCAAGAATATCATAGCTTCTTGTTATACGATGAATTTATTCATATCACTCTGAATGTTTTCCGTAACAGAAAGGTTATTGTCAGCTTCAGAATTAAGATTATCCATGTTACCGGCGATATCGGTAATTGCACCAGCACTATCCGAATTTTTTGTTATTGATACATTCATACTGGCGGTTTTCGCACCAGTAAACTTCTCTAGCATTAATATCGTATACCATCGATACAACGGTGGGACACACTTCCTGCGAGCACGCCTTTAGTACCTGGAAGCAGTCACTTACACTAAAATCATCCTCGGCTTCTGAGAGCATTTTTCTGCGGTTTGATAGCGGTCCATGCCCATCCATGGATGTTTCTTTGTATCACCTTTAAAGGGTGAAAAGTTTGTAAGTAATTCTATACAAAGCATAATTGACAAGTGGCCATCTCCCTTTGGATTGCTCCTATCATCAAACGGATGACAGGTAGGCATTCCCACGAAATCACCACGTGAATTAGCTCCAAAAATAGGCATCCATCCCTCTGTCGGATCATTAATTTCTATATAAACGCCTTCGTCTGTTGGTCTGACACGATGTTCCATTCCTAAAATGTCTAAATTCCAGCCAACAAGTGTCTTAATTTTGTTAATTGCAAAATTTCATTCCTTATTTGGCGGTGCCCAAGGCTTAGGACTTAATAAAGTTGTTCTCCCGATATCTGGAAGTACATCATATATAGAACACCCCATTTTTTCTTCAAACATTTCTTTTGTCGCAAATGTTATATCCCATCCTTTAATATAATCTTCCATTATTCCATATCGAAGCTTATATCCCTACAACTTAAGATTTGCCAAATCCTAGAAATTGTATCGGAATCATTTTTCAGAAAGAACGCTGCTCTCATTTTTACTACAAAAGAACAATGTCATAAATACAATAAATAAACCAACGCTTTGCTGACCCAAACCAAAAACTCCATTTACAAATGCAGTCTGTGGAAGAATTTTGGATAATAATATGCAGATAATCATAAAAAAAGCCGGATTTATGATGCACATCCATTTATAAGGATATACATTACCTTTTATTGCCTCCCAAAACATGACTGCAACCATAAAAGCATAGCCCACCGCTGCTAATGCACCAACCAATATAAATGTATTAAACACTTCGAGTGTTAGTGCTTCAGCATTAGTAATGCCCTTATTTTCCAATCTGTTATAAATATAGGCAGCAATAGCAAAAACATTATGATACATAGTTCCTATTTGTTGTTATTTTCTCAATTCCCAGTACAAATACAATGGTATCTTTTTCAACCAAGCCAATGCAACCGATATTTGTTCCTGTTCCTCATCTGCCTGTGGTTCATTTAAGTCGAAAATAGTGAAACCGGTTTTAATAAATGCTTTCACATAATCCTGAAGAGTTCTATGTCTCCAGATTACAGGAATTGTTCCTTTCCACAGCGGTGCCTCCCATTCCTTTGGCTCGAAATAGTTTTTCACAACAACTTGTCTGTCGATTCCAACCCCTTGACGTCCGATACCGGTATCATGATTACCATCAAAACACGGGTGCAGAACACTTGCAAACAATTGTCCGCCTTTTTTCAGTACACGGTATGCTTCACGTAATGTTCCCTCGAAATCTTCGCAATCCATAAGCATCATAGAACACAAAACAACATCAAATTGCTCTGACTCGATTTCAAACAAGTCATTACTATTTCTAACATAGTGTTCGATACTCAAATTTTCTTTCTGCGCTAAAGAGATAGCATAATCTATCGCTTTTGAAGAGCAATCAACCGAAACCAGCTTAGCCCCTCTTTTACTGAGTTCCCTCGAATATCCTCCTTCTCCGCAACCCAAATCCAGTATTCTCTTGCCTTCAACGTCACCTATGTACTTAAGCATATTAGGCATGATAAAGTAATTTCTGGCCTCACCTGTCTGTGCCAATTCAAACCATTCATCACCCATAGCATTCCACGCAATCGTTGAGCTGTCTTGCTTCATCTTCTTCATTACATACAACCTCTATACTCCCATATCTTTTCATTCTATAACCGGGATTTTAGCACCGGCCACATTGTTCCGTCTGTCTCGTAATCATCTTTTGAATAATACAAAGACATATCTCCTGAAAACATCAGTACTGAGCCGATTAATCCCATTATTAAAAACCAGACTAGATCCATAATTCTATCGCCCATCCTTTCGCCATAAAATTGAATTCTATTTAATAAACTTTACTATTTCTTTTTCATGCTCTTTTGTAAAATCACTTAATTCATAAGATCTAATTCTTTGATTTACCATTATCGGCACAACAAACCCATTTTTAGCAAGAACAGACAAGCGATTAATAACTGTTTTGTTAGTCACTTTCAATTCCTTGCTAACCTCTATTGGCGTAAATTCCCTCTTGTACCTTTTAATGAGCAATAACAAAAGTTCTTTTTCTTTTCCTTTAAGGTAAGACAAACTTCCCTCCACATCAGCTTCATTAGAGCTATTCTGCAAATCACATACCTTATTTGAATAAAGAAGAACCATTCTTAAAAAGTAATTTATCCAAATCTCTGGATGTGGCGGATTTTCACGTCCTGAATAATACAAAGCAGGTAATCCCATCTGAATTGACTCATAATATTCATCAATATCATAAGCAAAGTATTCTTCAAGAGAACCAATCCCATTAAACCCATAGCCATTCAAATCTAAAATATATCCT
>JAZUDH010000117.1:0-50222 GCA_045639565.1 Lachnospiraceae bacterium | reverse complement strand
ACTTTTTTTCGCCTCATTTTTACTGCCCATATCTTAAATCACAATACCCAAGCAGTAATCCTGCCAGAACGCATACGCAACGCGCGGGTTATAAAAATTCAAAGAGTCCAAGCGCTCAATCGCTTAAAAAGTTCCTATAGTTCATAAGTTGTAAGAGTTCTAAAGTTCTAAAGTCTTAACCCCTAAAGTCCCCAAAACCACAAATCACTTTGAGACCAAGAATCACTTTGAGACCATAAATCACTTTGAGACCACAAATCACTTTGAGACCACAAATCACTTTGAGACCATAAATCACTTTGAGACCACAAATCACTTTGAGACCATAAATCGCCAAAAGAGCAGCGAAAATTCGCTGCTCTTTTGTTTAATAACCTTATTCTTCAATTGCATAAAATAAATCTGCGGTACTCTGGGATCTGTCTTCACCATATGAAGCAATCGTCATGCAATAGAAATGTTTAGAAAGCTTAACTGGAATAAGCACTTCATAGAAATCCATTACGCCAGCAACATTTCCCGTTATCTTAATGCATTGTCTTTCTTTACCGGCAAAAGAAATAGTGTCCTTGGCCATTTCAATTCCTTCCATGCCCATATTGGTTAATGCTTCAAGCGTTACTGACTGACTTAATGTTGCATCAAGATATGTATCTTCTGTTAAAAGGAATTTAAGTCCATCCAGTTTTTCAAATAAGATTGTAATCGTATCCATATTTGTAGAGTTAACTGCAATCATATCATACGCAGTTTGTAAAGAGTCAACTAACTGAGCGTAATCGTCTCCTACGCTTTCAGCAGTGAGCTGATTGTATGTTAGCATCTGTTCCTGGTCTAAAATAATCCAGTCTTCAGATAGTGCACAGCCTAATCCTGCATATGTGTTTTCATATACATTGTTTTCAATTGTTCCTACTGCAAAGTCTTTTTCCGGTACAGAAGCTTCTTCAGGTATTTCCTCTACTGAAGCTTCAGGTACTTCCTCCGATGCTTCTGGTGCTTCTTCCGATACAACAACGTCCTCTTTCTCTTCTACTGATGCAGAAGCTACAACCTCTTCACTTGTTGATGTCTGAACGTCCTTTTCAGCACACGCTGCAAGCGAAAGAACCATTACGAAAGCCATAACGGTCATACATATTCTTTTTTTCATGCCCATTTTCTCCAATATACTGTCAATTTAGAAAAATCATTTCAATTCATACTATCAAAGCACAAAATGCATTGTCAATCTGTTCTTTCCAAACTACTGTAACCTCCATGAGCCTACTGTATAACCTCATTATGGCCCTTGCCTAAAGCTCTTTATCGTAATACCACTGATGTCTGAGGTGCGATTGTTAATGTCTGCCCTTCAAGCGACGCAGTGTTATCAGAAAATCCTACTGTCTCGACGACTTTACTAAATTCGTAGTTTGTTGCACTTGATAAATCAATCACCTGCTCATCATCAGATGTATTATGAAATACACCTACTGTAGAGCCTTCATATGTTGATATAAAGCCACCAAATTTGGTATCAGCAAAAGAAAGCGCTTCATAGGTTCCAAGATACATTTCTGGATTAGCCTTTCTAATCATGATTAGCTTCTTGTAATAATTATAAATACTAAACTCATCACTTAACTGATCAGCTAGTGTCCCATTCGTCTGTTTATCCTTGTCAAAGGTTGAGCCTTCTGGATTCTTAACTGTGTCGCCATCGCCCCAAAGCATAGCAAGTCGTCTGTTAGCATCTGTATTAGCTCCGCCTCTCGAACCCTTTAAGCCTATTTCCTCGCCATAGTAAATGAATGGTGAGCCTGGTCCTAAGATATAAAGGTTAGCTCCCATAAATGCAAATCCTGTGGATACATTCATAAAGCCAGCTGCACGGTCCATATCGTGGTTAGCAGCAAAGGGAATAATAGTAGATGCAGGATTTATTTTATGGATACGGTCTATATAGTCTGATACATATCCTACATACTTATTAACATCACCCTTCTTAGCAGTCTGTGCAATTCTACCTTCAGCTTGTGACATAGTAAAGTTAAAGCAGTTTAGTGCCACTTCATAATTGTCAGTCATATTATCAGAATCCCAGACCTCTGCTACTGCATATACGTCAGGCTTAATCTTTCTAAGCTCATCCATATACCAGGTCCAAAATTCCACATTCTTCTCGGTTTCACCGTAGTAAATATATTTAGCTGCATCAAATCTAAAGCCATCCACACCAATCTCTTCAAGATAGTATTTAGCAACGGCTACAGCGTCATCTCTTACTTTCTGATTGTCAAAATTAGGCTCAGGCATTTCTCTTGAAAAGTTTCCTTCGTATGCTTCATCTGATGCATCGATTGGATAAAATGCCCTTCCCACAGTACTTTCTTCTGAAGACTGTCTTACATAGTAATCATAGAACTCGCTTTCGGTATCGCCCTTTCTAACAGCGCTTTGAAATGCCTTAAAGTTCTCGTTTTTGTTGCTTGTGTGATTTAATACAAGATCAAGTATTACCTTGACTCCCCTTTCATGGGCTAGACTCACAAGCTCTTTTAAATCATCCATAGTACCAAACTTAGGATCAATTTTGTAATAGTCGATCACATCATACTTATGATAGCTTGGAGATTCAAAAATAGGCGATAGCCATATGCCTTCTATGCCAAGGCTCATTCCCGATTTATCGTCTCCATCATTTAAGTAGTCGAATCGATTAATGATTCCGCGTAAGTCTCCTACTCCATTCCCATCGGAATCCGAAAAGCTGCCTACGAATATCTCGTAAAATACCTCAGAGTCTGTTGATGGAACTTCGATGTTGCTAAATTCAACATCCCTTATAATGTATTCACCGCTTTCGCTGGTTTTAGGTAAGTTTTCCACTGTTGGAGCTTTAGCCACTCCACAGCCAGATATTAAAACAAGAGTAGCAAGAAGACTTGCTAAGATTTTTTTACGCATAATTATCTCCATTTTGCGGGCAAGCCGCAGCGCAAATAGTGATGAAAATTCTACTTTTTACGCACTATTTTTCTAAAAAAGCCTGTGAAGAATCTCTCCACAGGCTTAAGATTACTTAAATTAGTCCTTTGCAGAACCGCCTGAACCATTTGGCAGTGTTCAGGTACGCGGATACTCATAAGATTACTAAATTAACCCTTTACAGAACCACCTGTAACACCTTCAACATAGTACTTTTGAAGTGCAAGGAATAAAAGGGTTACTGGAATCGCAACAACGACACCACCAGCACAGAACTTTGTATAGTTCTTGTCAATCATATCGAGGCTCAACCATGAGTTAAGACCTACTGCTACGTTCATACCTGCTGACGTATTAACAGCTAAAATTTTAGCAAATACGAAGTCTCCCCAAGGTGCCATAAATGCTGTCAAAATTGTGTTGATAACGATGGGCTTAGATAAAGGTAAGATGATTTTAAATAATACCTGAGCTCTATTAGCACCATCTATACGTGCTGATTCATCAAGTGACTTGGGTATCGTATCAAAAAAGCCTTTAGATACATAATAGCCCATCGCCGAAGAAGCGCAACCTACTAAGATCAAACCTGGAACTGCATTAGCCATGTATAGGCCCATATCCTTTAATAATCTGTAAAGGATAATGATTGAAAGCATACCAGGGAATAATCCTAATATCAGCATAAACTTCATCAGTGCTTCACGCATCTTGAAGCGGAAACGTGATAATGTGTAACTCATACATAATACAAAGATGGTGTTTACTATAGCTACTACAGTAGCAATAATAAGTGTGTTTATATACCATCTGACAAAATCAGATGCGAAGATTGCCTTATAATTATCAAGTCCCCATACCTTAGGTATTACATATCCTACCTGCCATGTAGACTCTGTTCTAAATGACTGAAGAACGATACATACAAATGGAGTTAACCAGATGATGGACATTACAGTCAGGATAATATAAATAATAATGTCACCGATTGTTCTTTTGGCATGCATGCCTAAACCTTTTTTATTATTCATTATGACATACCCTCCTCGTTCTTGATTGAAGGAAGAACCTTATATACTGTAAGAGTAATAATAGAGACTATGATGAATAGTACAATACCAATTACTGAAGCCAGATAGTACGCCGATTCAGCACCAGTAGTAATCTTAAAGAGCCACGTAATAAGTAAGTCTGTATGTCCTACACCTCCAAGGGTTCCTGCGGCCTTAGTGTTAGTAGGTCCACCACTAGTCAACAGGAAGATAACATTAAAGTTATTCATGTTGTTAGTGAAGCTTGTAAGTAAATATGGCGCTGTAATGAACAACATATATGGCATTGTGATGTATCTAAATTGCTGGAATGGATTAGCTCCGTCAATTCTTGCTGCCTCATATAAATCATCAGGAATATTCATCAGAATACCTGTAGCAATAATCATTAAGTAAGGAATACCAATCCAGATGTTTATAAGTATTACCATTACCTTACTAAGAATAGGATCCTCGAAGAAAGGAATAGTCTTAGAAATAATGTTATGGCTAATCAGGAATCCATTTACAAGACCTGACTTAGAGAACATCTTAGATACATACATAAGTGAGATAAACTGAGGAATAGCAATCGTCATTACGAAAATTGTACGCCACATTTTCTTAAGCTTGATTGACTTTCTGTTAATCATCATGGCTACGAGAATACCTAAAATGTAGCATGAGAATGTTGCAAAGAAAGCCCAGATAACAGTCCAACTTAAAACAGACGCAAAAGTCTTAGCGTATGTGCCGCCACCCTCAGAAAAAGACAATAATGTTTTAAAGTTCTGCCAGCCTACCCAATGGAACAGATTAGTAAAGTATCCATCATGAGTTCCATCATAGTTTGTAAAAGCTACGAAAATCATGAAAAGAATGGGCATAGCTGTGAAAACAACGATACCTGTTACAGGTAATACTAATAATGTCTTATAGAACTTTTCATCAAACAATGATTTTACATCTTCAGCAAAAGAAGTAGGCTTTTTGCCATTCTTCTTAAGCTCTGCATTTTCTCTTGATTCTAAAATGCTATGATGCCATACAAATACAAATGCAATAATAATTAATATAGATAAAATTCCGTATAATAATATTTGGAATGAATTGTCGCCGTAAACGGGAACATACTGATCATAAAATTCATTGTATTCAACTCTAGGCTCATTAATACCTAATGAGGGTAGCATTGACATCCAGTATGAACCTTTTGTGAATATATACCAAAAGAACCCCACTTCAACCGCTAAATAGATTAATCCTCTTACAATCTGTCCTCGTAAGAAGTTTCCTGCACCCATAACTATATAAGATAATCTTGTAATTAGATCATCATGTGCGAAAGCTTCTGCTTCCTTCTTTATTCCGATTCCGATAGTTTTAAAAAAGTTTTCTTTCTTTTTCATCGAATTACCTCAGACTCAAATAAAAGTAGGGTTGAGACCGCTAAAGGTCTCAACCCACTATATTGTTATCAATTACTCAAGTGTAATTAAACCTGTGTTAGCATCAAACACGATTGTATATGTTCCGTCTGCTTCTACTACAATGTTAGAACCATCTAAAGCGCCATCAGCACCGTAGTTGATTGTCCATGAAGCACCCTGACGTACCTTGAATTCATCGCCAGCCTTTAATTCGCAATCAGCAATCTTAAAGATTCCATCGCCCTGAGCTTCAAGAGCGAAGTCTGTATCCCATGATGTTCCCATTACAGAACCGATTACTGACCAAGCTTCTCTTTCTTCAGCTGTCTTATTGAATACAGAAGAAATAGCATTATCGTACTTCTGAAGACCAGCCTTCATAGCTTCTAAGTCACCATTTGATTCCTTAACATCTGTACCGATAACCTTGGCTGTATCCCACCAAGAACCATCGATCTGTCCCTGAGGAACTGAGTATTCGTTCTGAGCAAATAATGCTGCAAGTGTTTCATTAGCCTGAACTGCATCTGAAGCCTGATCAGCTTTGTTAGCAGGACCCCATCCAAGTTCATTGAATCTTTCCATCTGTGCTTCTTCACTTGTTAAGAACTGAGCAAGCTTATGGATTGAAGCAGCCTTAGCTGCATCAGCCTGAGGCTTAACACCAACTAACTTACATCCGTTGTAAGAACCCATGTGATATTTCTGACCATCTACTTCGAAATAAGGAAGTTCAGCAACACCCATGTTGTCGCCTAAGATTGCTGAAGCTGTATCAACATCCCATGTACCAGTTACTACAACTGCTGCAGGGATAGCTGCTTCGAATTCAGCTGCCTTAGATGAGCTTACATAGATAGGAGATGAAACAAGGTGGTACATACCCTGGCAAGCGATAAGACCCTTGTCTGAGTTGAATGTATCATTGATTGAAACAGGTGTTCCATCTTCAGCCATTTCCCAAGTTGAATCACAACCTGTTGCGAAGAAGAATGAAGCAAGATACCAAGCTGATGTTTCTGTTTCCATACAGAATGTCTTGCCAGCTGCTTCACAATCAGCAACGATTGCTTCAAGAGACTTAATGTTTTCTTCCTTAACTACTGACTTGTCATAGTACATAAAGTAACCATTATCTGATGTTAAAGGATAAGCGAACATGTCTTCACCAGACATAGCTGCTGCAACTACACCAGCGTCATTAGCTGTAGAAACGATTTCCTGAGCTCCCTTACCAAGCTTAGCAAGTGCGCCAGCCTGTACAAGACGAGCTGCCTGGTCCTGTGCGAAGAAGTAAATATCTGCACCTGACTCAACGTCATTGATCATATTAGTAGCTGCATCTGCTTCTGAGATAGCTTCTACTGTTGCGTTTAACTTAATTCCGTCTGTGTTGCTTGCATTGAAATCTGCAATCTGCTTTTCAGTAAGTGCAACTGCTTTATCAGGTGCCCATACCTTAATGTCAAATGTCAAATCTCCTGTTGCAGGAGTCTGAACTGTTGCGCCACCATTTGAAGTAGCGGGTGTGTCTGCTGTCTTACCACAACCAGCTAATGATGCCATCATCATAGTTGCAGCAAGCGCTAAAGCTAAAACTTTTTTCTTCATATTTTTCCTCCCATATGAAAAATAATACTTTAGGCAATTTGCTAAAAAATGCCATTTATTTGTTATTTCGGTGTTACCGAATCATAACCATATTAATAATTTGCTGTTAACAAAATGTTCAAAACAGCGTTGCGCAATCGGTTGCTCACATTATTTATTGTATACTTTTTACAATTTGTAGTCAAGTAATCCGAAATGTATTCTGTTTTTTGCTATTTTTTGCTTCTTGCGAAACTTTACGAAACTTTTTTATGTACTCTTATAATAACAAAAGCATCCAACTTTTACAAGTAAGTTGGATGCTTTTCCTAAAGTTCTATACAATTTAACAAATCTTGGATGATTTTATTGTGAAAAAATCACTATAACATTGCTATGCATTAGCCTTTAATGCTCTCATCGCATTCAAAATGGCTAAGAATGCCACACCTACGTCTGCGAAGATAGCTGCCCACATTGTTGCATATCCTGTTGCAGCAAGCACTAATACAAGTAACTTTATTCCAAGTGCTAACACAATGTTTTGTTTTACAATAACTAAAGTCTTCTTAGCAATTTTCTTGGCGGTTACAATACGGCTTAATTCGTCAGTCATAATAACTACATCAGCAGCTTCAATTGCAGCATCTGATCCCATGGCTCCCATCGCGATGCCAATATCAGCTCTTGATAAAACAGGTGCATCGTTGATTCCATCCCCTACAAACGCTACCTTTCCAGTGGTAGGATCATTAATAATGTCTTCTATGCATGAAACCTTATCCATAGGAGTTAATCCTGCATAGTACTTATCAAGCTTAACCTCTTCAGCGACAGCCTGAGCTGTCTTTTCGTTATCACCTGTCAACATGATAATCTTATTTATTCCATAAGTTCTGCATTCTGCTAAGGCTTCTTTGGCCCCGTCTTTAATCTCATCAACGATATGGAGGTGACCAGCTAGGTGACTATCTTCAGCTACATATACTAATGTACCGGCTTTTAAAGTTGAGCCGCAGGCTTCAATCTCGCTCTGGCTTTCTTTTCCTAAAACATCAAGCATAAGCTTGGCATTACCAACATAGAAATCATGGCCATCAATTGTAGCCTTAACACCTTTACCAGCGATTTCTGTTACATCATTAATAAGTTCTTTATTTATTTCTTGTCCAAATCTAGCAATAATAGAAACGCCGATTGGATGAGTGGTATAGCTTTCTGAGTAAGCTGCGTACTTTAACAGTCTATCCTTAGCTTCTTCTTTATATGTTTCCTTATAGAATTTGCTAACTTCAATCTCACCGATTGCAAAATTCCCTTTTGTGATTGTACCAGTCTTATCAAGCACAAGTGTATCAATCTTAGAAAGGGTTTCCATATAATTTCCGCCCTTAATCAATACACCAACCTTGCCCGCTCCGCCGATTCCGCCAAAGAAACTGAGTGGAATTGAGATAACAAGTGCACAAGGACAAGAGATAAGTAAGAATGTCATGGCACGATAAATCCATGTTCCGATATCGCCTGTAGCTATCGAACCGATTACTGCAAGCAATACTGCTGATCCTACAACAATAGGAGTATAGTATCTAGCAAATACAGTGATAAATTTCTCAGCCTGAGCTTTTTTATTAGATGCTTCTTCAACGAGTGTAAGAATCTTAGAAACAGTAGATTCTCCAAATTCCGAAGTAACCTTTACTGATATGAGCCCTGACTGGTTAACACAGCCACTTACTATTGTATCTGAAACCTTAGCTTCTCTAGGTAAACTCTCCCCAGTAATTGCAGCTGTGTCAAGTGTTGTGGTACCTTCGATAATCACTCCATCAAGAGGAACTCTCTCTCCTGGCTTAATTTTGATTACATCCCCAATCTTAACGGCTGAAGGATCCACTTCTTTTTCCTCGCCATCTTCTACGATTCTTGCAAAATCAGGTCTGATGTTCATCAAAGCCTTGATAGACTTTCTTGACTTATTAACTGCGTAGCTTTGGAAGCATTCTCCAATCTGATAAAAGAGCATAACCGCTACTGCTTCCTCATATTCTCTGCATCCAAACGCTCCAAATGTTGCGACCATCATTAAGAAGTTTTCATCGAAAACTCTTCCGTGTGCAATATTAACAAGTGCAGTTTTTACTACCTCTAAACCTATAATAAAATATGCTGTTACATAAAGTGCTAATGCAATCAACACTCCCACAGTAAGTGACAGCTTTTCAATCAGCATAATATCTGCCCATGATGTATGTAAGAATTTTTCTACTAAAAACCCTATAACAAATACGACAGCGCCAATTGATAATCGTTTTATATCTCTTTTAAGACGCTTTGTCATAAAAATTCTCCTTCAAATTCCCAAAATCAAAGGATAGCACTTAATGCTATCCTTAAAGGTTAATTACATTGCCTTTACAGTTACATCGGGCTCCATTTCAGCAACAAGCTTCTTCATTGCAGCTTCTACTTCAGCGTCCTTTTCTTCGGTTACTTCATATACCATCTTCTGTGTAAGGAAGGTTACTGTACAAGATGAAACTCCGTCCATCTTAGCTACCTTGTCCTGAATTTTCTGAGCGCAGTGTGCACAATCTAAGTCTTCAAGTAAAAATGTTCTCTTCATATTATTAATCTCCTTAAAAATAGTATTAATTTTCTTCACAAACATGTTCCATACCAAGCTGAAGGATTCGTTCTACATGATCATCAGCAAGAGAATAGTACATGGCTTTTTTGTCTCTTCTAGCTTTTACCAAATCGCCTGCTTTAAGTGTGCTAAGCTGATGTGAAATAGCTGACTGATTCATAGAAAGAGCTTCAGCAAGCTCTCCTACATTCTTTTCTCCATCAAGCAAAGTAAATAATATCTTTACCCTTGTAGCATCTCCAAACAGTTTAAATGAATCGGCTAAGTCATTGAGCTTATCCTCGAATTCATGAATCATATCTTTATCCTTTCTTTTTCATATGTTCACCTGTTCATATAAACATAGTATCACATTATTCTTCCTTGTCAACTCTTTTTTGGAATTTTTCTGTACTAAAATTCATAGCAGGAACTGATGCTTCCATTGTAGCCTGCATAACCGGCTTAGGCGCAGGATTCAATTCTAATACAAATCTTTCGTTAAATGCTTCTGTGCCTCTCATCGCAGCCGTATCTTCACTAATATTTTTACCGCCTAGCCACACAAACAAAAGCCCTAATGCTACCATTAGAAAAGCCTTTAAAATAACAGCGTCTGCTAACGGCAAGAAAATTAATCCATCTACAAAGACTCCACAGAAGTTAAATATCAGATGTGCAATCATTGTCGCAAGTAACGAATTGTACTTCTTATATATAAATCCCAGCACGATTCCCATTCCAAAAGCATAGGAGCCTTGCACAATATTTCCATGTGCAATACCAAATAGCAATGCCTGAAGTACATTAGCAACCCAGAAATTGCCTGTCAGCTTTCTAGCATACTTAAAGGCCATTCCTCTAAATGCAATCTCCTCGCCAATTGGTGCAAGTATAACCGCAGCAAGCACCATCCCTATTGAAGAAGGATCTAAAAACCCCATTATTTCATTGTAATCTTCGATAACCTTGGGAGCGAATTTCTCTACAACCTGTAGCAGCACTCCTAAAATATTCTGAGCGCCAACCATTATAAACAAAATGGCAAGCACAGATTTCTCAGAAAATGTATTTGAAGGCTTCTTAATGTCTTTTTCCTTCATAATTCCATAGTAGACTGCTGCCATTCCTACTACCATGGTGATTTCAGCAAACAGTGTCATCGCACCATCGCTTATTATAGGTTTATGACCGCTCGTAGAAAATATATCTACATATCCATAAATAGCAACATCAGCTATTACGTTAATTACCTTGCAAAACAGCATTCCCGCAAGAGTCAGTCCCAATGACAGAATAAGTGGCAGTACATACATAAAAAACAAGCCTATTTTATTTCTGACTTTCTTCATCTATAACTTCCTCCTTCCTGTCTTCGAACCTCTTTCGAAGAGCCTCTTCAGGAAGCTTTCTATAATCTGCTATTCCCCTTCTAATTATCACGAGGCTACTAACTAAAGTAGTAAATACGCCTTCCTCGTATAGAGAAAGAATAATCATTGCGATTGGAACAGCTATTACCATACCAAATACGCCTAAAAGCTTATACCCTATAAATAGAGAAAATAGTGTAGGAATCGGAGGCAATCCGACCGAGTCGCCTATAAGCTTAGGCTGTATCAGCTGCCTTACAATCTGACCAATTCCCCATGTAACTAACAATCCTATTCCCAGGAAATAATGAGCATTCAAAATGTGATATACTCCCCATGGCACCATGATAAGGCCTGCGCCAAAGAAAGGTAGTATATCTAATAAAGCAACTGCAAGAGCCACAATAATTGCATAGTCAACGTTTACAACCAGTAACCCAATCAAGGTTATAAGGTACACCCAAAACTCAATCTTAATCTGAGCTTTGATATAGCCGCTTACTGCCTTTTTGAGCCCACGAAATGCGGCCTGGAATTTAACGTATACTGCACCGGGAGTAAATTTTTCAATTGCCGCGCACAAATTATTGTGTTCTGCTGTAAATAAGTAAGCAGACAGTACGCACATAATAATTCCTATAAGTACAGAAGCTAAGCTTCCGATTTTGCTTGAAACAGTACTTATGGCATTCTGGGCAAAAGAAGAATTACTGCCAATAGAAGTAATGAATGAAGTAATCTGTTCTTCGATTTTAGTACCTAAACTTGACAGTGACTCCCTCATCTTAAGTGGAATATTGCTGCTTAAGTTTCGGCTCCATGAATCAAGATTAGCCTTCCATATAGCCCACTTCTCTGGCATACTCTCAGCTAGTCCTATACCCTCAGTGATAAAAAGCGAAATAACAGCATATCCTAATAGAATAATAATCGCAATAATCAACACAATCATAATCGCGGACATTGCTTTTCTTTTAAACTTTATTTTTTCTTCGAAAAATTTGACTACAGGATTCGCAATCAGTGATATTATCCAGCCTATAATAAATGGCAAAAAGAAATTGATTGCCCATGGCAAGACAACTATCACTAACACTATGGAAATAAGATAAATCAAAATATTGGCAATCGCTTTTAGATACAAAGAATTACGCTTCATCGATTAGACTCCCCCGATTCGTTAATCTTCTTTATCAGCTAATACTTCATCCATCAATTTGTAGATATCTTCCCTACCTGCCTTGGTGGTAGCAGAGAATGGAATAATTGTTGTTCCAGGCTTAACCTTAAGCTTTTCCCGAATGATTTTTACATTTTTAGGAATAGCTCCGCGGCTTATTTTATCAGCCTTTGTGCATATGATGACTGGATCAAATCCATTATGAACTATCCATTCGTACATCAAGCAGTCATTGGCTGAAGGCTCATGCCTGATATCAATAAGAAGGAATACTAGTTTTAACTGAGTAGACTTGTTAAGATACTTCTCAATCATTTTGCCCCACTGTTCTCTGACAGAGGCGCTAACTTGAGCATAGCCATATCCAGGCAAATCTACAAGAAATAATTCCTTATTTAAATTATAAAAATTTATTGTCTGTGTCTTGCCTGGCTGTGAGCTTGTGCGTGCAAGAGACTTTCTATTTATAATCGCATTAATAAGCGAAGATTTTCCAACGTTACTTTTACCAGCAAATGCAATCTCAGGCAGAGTATTGTCTGGAAGTTTACTGGTTATTCCACATACGGTTTCAAGTTCACAAGTTTTTATTACCATAAATTCCTCCATTTGGCTTGTGAAAATAAAATTGGCGCCACTATATTATATAGCGACGCCATTAAAAGCATTTCTATTTAGATTTCTTCTCAATTCGTTCTGTAAGAGGTTCCGCGTTACCTAACACACTATCCTTAGTAACTGTACACTTTACAATCGAATCATCTGAAGGAATGTTAAACATTACATCCATCATAATGTTCTCAAGAATCGATCTTAATCCACGAGCGCCTGTTTTTCTCTCCATTGCCTTTTTAGCAATTTCTACAATTGCGTCAGGTTCAAAGTCGAGTGTTACATTGTCCATTTTAAAGAGCTTTTTGTACTGCTTAATTAAAGCATTTTTAGGCTCTGTAAGAATACGAACCATAGCCGCCTCATCTAGTCCATCAAGAGAAACATTGATAGGCACACGACCTACAAATTCAGGAATAAGTCCGAACTTGATAAGATCTTGAGGAGTTACATCCTTAAATACTTCTCCAACCTCACGATTAGATTTTTTAACCACCTGAGCGTTGAAACCAATAGAGCTCTGATCGAGTCTTGCTTCAACAATCTTTTCGAGTCCATCGAAAGCACCACCACAGATAAACAAGATGTTTGTTGTATCAATAGGAATAAGCTCCTGATGTGGATGCTTACGTCCACCCTGAGGTGGAACATTAGCTACTGTGCCCTCAATCAATTTAAGTAATGCCTGCTGAACACCTTCGCCAGATACATCTCTGGTAATAGAAACGTTCTCGCTCTTTTTAGTAATCTTATCGATTTCATCGATGTAAATAATACCATGCGAAGCACGTTCCACATCATAATCAGCAGCCTGTATAAGCTTTAATAAGATATTTTCAACGTCTTCACCTACGTAACCTGCTTCAGTTAATGTAGTAGCATCAGCGATAGCAAATGGTACGTTGATAATCTTAGCAAGACTCTGTGCAAGATATGTCTTTCCGGAACCGGTAGGACCTATCATGATGATATTAGATTTCTGAAGCTCTACTTCATCATCAGAAGGCTTGGCAAGTATTCTTTTGTAATGGTTGTATACTGCAACAGACAAAACCTTTTTAGCAGTTTCCTGACCGATAACATAATCATCAAGATGACTCTTAATTTCAGCGGGCTTTAAAAGCTTAATGTCTTCATTGTCCTTGTCAGATACATCATCATGATTTTCAAGTTCGTCCTCAATGATATCAGCGCAGATTTCTACACATTCATCACATATGAAAACTCCGTTTGGTCCTGCTATGAGCTTGGCAACCATATCCTGAGGCTTGCCACAAAAAGAGCAACACCTAGGTTTATTATCATTCATTTTAGCCATTTACCCATTATCTCCGGATATTTTTAGTTGTGGTTGTAAATTACTTCATCGATAAGGCCATATGCCTTAGCTTCTTCAGCTGTCTTCCAGTTATCACGTTCTGTGTCTGCACAAATTTCTTCGTAAGGACGTCCTGTGTTCTCTGAAAGCATACGGTTTAATCTTTCCTTGGTCTGTAGGATATGCTTAGCTGCGATTTCAATCTCTGTAGCCTGGCCCTGTGTGCCACCTAAAGGCTGATGAATCATAATCTCAGCATTTGGAAGAGCATATCTTTTTCCCTTAGCACCACCTGCGAGCAAGAATGCACCCATGCTGGCTGCCATACCGATACAAGTAGTTGATACATCGCACTTAATAAAGTGCATAGTATCATAAATAGCCATACCGGCAGTTACAGAACCGCCTGGGCTGTTGATGTATAAATGAATATCCTTTTCAGGATCTTCAGCTTCAAGGAAAAGGAGCTGAGCAACAACCAGGCTGGCTGTTGTCTCATTTACTTCCTCACCTAAGAAAATAATTCTTTCTTTTAATAATCTTGAGTAGATGTCATATGATCTTTCTCCACGACTTGTCTGCTCAATGACATAAGGTACTAAACTCATATTTACCTCCATATCGCTACGCTAATAATAGAGAGTTCTAAAGAGCATTCCAATTATTCAGCGTCAGCTGTTTTCTTTGTTGTCTTTTTAGCAGGTGCTTTCTTAGCAGGAGCTTCCTTAGCTTCTTCGCCTGCTTCTTCCTTGGCTGCCTTCTTTGTTGCAGCGCCTTCTTTTGCATTAGAAACTACGAATTCAAGAGCCTTTCTCATAGCTACATCCTTCTTCAACTGCTTTTCAGCGTTAGCTCCGAGGATTTCTTTAACCTTTTCAACTTCCATCTGGTAAGCTGTTGCGATTCTAGCTACTTCAGCTTCAACGTCTTCAGCAGAAGCTTCGATGCCTTCAGCCTTAACTACAGCTTCAAGAACAAGTCTTGATTCGATTCTAGCCTTAGCCTGAGGCTCAAGCTGTGCCATAAATGTTTCAGCGTTCATACCAGTAAACTGGAAGTACTGTTCAACTGAAAGACCCTGCATCTGGATATTCTGAGCGAATTCCTGAGCCATCTGACGCTTCTCTGTCTCTAACATAGGAGCAGGGATTTCCATCTTAGCTTCCTTAACGATAGCTTCGATAACTGCATCTTCCTTCTTGGCCTTAGCTTCATCTTCCTTCTTTTCCTGAAGGTTCTTAAGTGTAGCTGCCTTGTATTCAGCAAATGTATCATATTCAGATACTTCTGATGCGAATTCATCATCAAGTTCAGGAAGTTCCTTAACCTTGATTTCGTTAACCTTGCACTTGAATACTGAAGCCTTACCAGCTAAATCCTTAGAGTGATATTCTTCAGGGAATGTAACATTAACTTCTACTTCTTCACCGATCTTAGCACCGATAAGCTGTTCCTCAAATCCAGGAATGAATGAGCCAGAACCGATTGTAAGAGGATAGTTTGTACCCTTTCCTCCTTCGAATGCCTTGCCATCAACAAATCCTTCAAAGTCAAGTAATACTTCGTCATTGTTTTCAACAGGTCTTTCAACAGAGATTGTTCTAGCGCTGTTTTCTCTTTCCTTAGCGATGAAAGCATCAACTTCTTCATCTGTAACTGTTACATCAATCTTGTCAATCTTTACACCCTTGTACTTGCCAAGTTCAATTTCAGGCTTTAATGCAACTGTTGCTGTATAGATGAAAGGCTTTCCAGCTTCAAGCTGTACAACTTCGATTTCAGGGCTTGAAACGATTTCTTCTTCGCATTCATCATATGCTTTTTCATAAGAGCCTTCGATTAAGATGTTAGCAGCATCTTCATAGAATACTTCCTTACCGTACATATTCTCGATCATCTTTCTGGGCACCTTACCCTTACGGAATCCAGGAACAGAAAGCTTGCTCTTATTCTTCTGGTAAGCCTTTTCGATTGCATTATCAAGTTCAGAAGCTTCTAATTCGATAGTAAGCTTCGCCATGCTATTTTCTAATTTTTCTAACTTTAAACTCATTTGTTCGTTCCTCCTTAGGCGGCTTAACGCCACAATACCGAGATATTATAGCATATTGGGATACACAATGCCACCAGCAAATCATTAAAAATCAATAATATTTTCGCATAAAAATAGTATTATTCTCGCACTTTGTCGTAAATTACCTTACTATTTATGCCTTTTAACATTCCAAGCTTGCCAGACAGCGTACTAATCACATTCTGGGGTGCGTCTACAACCACACTGATAATGTTAATACCTTTTGTCCTGTATGGTATTCCCATTCTTCCTACCACGTAATCCTTGAACTCATGAAGCAGATTGTTAAGCGCTTCCACTGACTCGTATTCTTCCACAATTATTCCAATCAACGCTACCCTTGTGTCACTCATTGTCATCGCCCTCCATAATATGTGATGCTATCAGTACTATTTTCCCTTTAAGTTTTTCTTCGATATACTCCATTGCCTTTTTGCGATTATTTTCATCTAACCCGTTAAACGGTTCATCAAGAAGATAAATATCAGCATCAGATGAAACCGCCCTTACCAGTGAAACTCTCCTTTTTTGGCCTCCACTTAGCTCGTTTACAGGAAGGCTAAGTGAATCTTCATCTAACAATCGTAACAATTCTTCCATTGCTTTTGCCTTGTCGCCTGTAACCATTTCCACATTTTTGATTGCAGAATATCCACTACATAACCTGTCTTCTTGATAAAGCATTGCAACCTCAGCGTTTTCTTTATCTATTCTTCCTCCGTCACAAGCTTCCTCACCACTTATTAGTTTAAAAAGAGTTGTCTTTCCTTTTCCTGATTCCCAGTCATAGACCTTGATTTCGCCACTTTTTACTTCGTCGCTATAACCTTTCAATACGCACTTTTCGCCATAGCTTTTTGACACATTTTCAATCACAAGTCTGCTTACATTTGATGCTTTTTTAGTGCTTCCCACACAGTTAAACTCGATTCTTGCATAAGCCTTAAACGCCTGCAAAAGAACAGTTTCTGACAAAATGCTAAGCACTATAATAGCAAGCGTCCATGCTAGTACACCCTCTGTATCAAGATATATTTTAGACATATAAAGCTTCTGACCAATGGAGTCTTTTGGTGTTCCGATTACTTCAGCTGCAACCCCTGATTTCCAGGCCATGCCAATCGAAACCTTAAGCGCGGCCTCAAGATATGGAAAAATAGCCGGCCTATATATGTAATGAAGCCTATCTATCTTACTAAGCTTATATGAATCAGCCATTTTAAGCATATCTTTATCAACATTTTCAAGGCCCTGCAACATACTTATGTAAACCTGCGGAAGAACTATGCAGGTTGAAATTGCTACAGATAAAGTATCTGCATGCCACCATATTAGAAATAGCACTATAAAAGATGCCACTGGAGTAGCTTTTATAAATGCCATAAATGGACTTAAGAAATCTTTTATGAAACTAATCCTTCCTGCAAGAATCGCTAATACTGCTCCGGCTATGCTTCCTGCAAGAAAGCCACACATAATTCGTAGTAAGGATCCTAAAATGCTCTTCCAAAAAGTAGCATCTAATACCTTGTGGCACAAACAGACAATGACTTCAATAGGGCCTACAAGCATAATCCCATTATTCACAATATGACTGGTTATCTCCCAGATAACCAGCCATATTAATATAATTCCAATCTTTCTTATAACTCTATTTGTTAATGAAATAGAATGTTTCATCAGGTAAGTTTCCTCCCACACTTGCAGGGTTACTATCATACAAAACAGTCAGATATCCACTAAGTGCAGTTTTCATATTTTCTCCACTTATACAGGTAATATTACAATTAGGAATTGCTTTTTTAGCAACGCCTTCGGCACCTATTATTTCACTTTCTACACAAAGCTTGGCTACTTTGTCCACATTGTCAATAGTTTCTTTTGCACTAGCCTCGTGATCCTTTATAAATTCAAGAACTGCCGCTTTATTTTGTTCTAAAAACTCGCTTCGCACAACAGTTACACCAGTTACAAGTTTAGCCTGAGAGTCGTTAGATACTTTGTCCCACTGCTCCTCAATATCCATTACAACAGTAAGTGCTTCATTCTTAGCTAAAGCTGCAGTTACAAAAGGCTGTGGAAGTAAGCCGACTGCGTCTGGATTGTCAGCTAGCACAGCCGCAACCTCAGAAGCCTCTGATTTGTATTCAAGAGTAACTTCATCAAGCATGTCATTATTTTTTAACACATACTGTAACACATAATCAGGAGTAGTTCCCATTCCTGTTAAGTATACAGTTTTCCCGCCAAGGTCTATAGGCTCTTTTATCGAACTATCACCAGATACCATGTACAAAACACCCAGTGTATTAATATCAATAACCTGTATTTTCCCTTCTGTTTTGTTGTACAAAACACTTGCAACATTGGCTGGGATAAGCGCTATATCAAGCTCACCCTTAACTAACGCAGTAGTTATAGCATCTGGTGCTGTCTCCATTGTAAATTCATAGTTAAGCGTAGTATTTCCTTTTGCCGCTTCCTCTTTAAGCGAAAGTAAGCCTATCGATGTAGGTCCTTTAAGTCCACCTACACGAACAGTTGCAGGTAAAGTTTTCGTGCCACAGCCAGAAAGCAAAGTTAATGCCAAAGCTGCTGTAGCAATTAGTGTAAATAGTTTTTTCATAATCTAACCTTTCCCTGTATCTTCTTATCAACAAAAAAGTGCACAAGTTTCCCTGTGCACATTTAGTAGTCCGTTTTTAGATACAGCCTTCATACTCAGAACGAATCTTTGTACATCAGTAGGTCTATTGTATCAGTGATTAATTAAATTAGCAATTACTGTTTCCTATCCACATATGAACAGTACGAAGGGACAACCCTTGTTTCATAAGCCACGTCCCTATTCCATCGCCTTTTGAGCCTTTTTAGCCTGGCTGGTTCCTGGGAACAGCTCTACAACCTTGCCATAGGTAACCTTGGCTTCATCCTTTTTAGAATAAGCATCATACGAAAGAGCTAACTGATAAAGGGCGTCAACATTATTAGCATCGAAGAATACTGCTCCTTCAAGATATGCGATTGCATCAGCATACTCTTCGCTTTTGTAAGCCTTGATACCTTCGGAATAGTATGAAAGACATACATTAGGGCCTATTGCATCCTTGATGGCGTAGTATAGGTTCTTGTAATTTTCGCTGGTGTCATCTGTCCACTTTGACTCATCAACTTCAGTGATATAATCAGCCACCTCAAGGTATGCTTCATTATCATTTAGATAGATTGAAGCCGCCTTTAATAAGCTTTCCATGGACTTTAATGTACCTTCTGTACCATTGTATGCATTGAGAGTTTCAGTAAGCGCTGCAATCTTATCGCTTTGTTCACTTACCTTTCCTTCAAGCTCATTAATTGTGATGTTTTTAGCATCAATCTGTGTTCCATAGCTCTTTACGGTTTCTAACGCTTCTCGCTTAGCACCCTGAATTCTTGCAGGAAGCACCAAAAAGAACGCAATTGCAAAGCCTATTGCAATACCAAATATGATATTAAGTATAGTGTTAGAGCCCTTCTTTTCCTTGATTCCAAGAGGCTGAATAATAGTCTCATTGTCTCTTGTATATGTAACAGAGCCAGTCTTGTCTTCTTCTTTGTCCTTACCTTTTTTCTTAGGCTCGTCAACAGGATTTAATAATAAATCAGCTTCCTTTACATACTTAAGCGCCATAGTATTGGTAACATCAATTAAAAGTACACGCTGCGCTTCTTTTTTAGCAAGATCAGGTCTCTTGGTTTTAAAGTAGCATAATGCCAAAAGAAGATGTGCTCGTACAAAGTTAGGAGTCTGAGCAATTACAGCTTTTAGCTGAATAACCGCCATATCAACACCATCGGGCTGATGGCAGTATTCTAAAGCCTTGTTGTATTTTTTTATAGACTGGCTGATAATATCAAGCTTTTTAGCATTAGACTGAACTCTTTCAACATAGTCAGAAGCCACGTTCTTTTTAGAACGTAAATTCATGCTGATAACCCATTCACTAAGTGCTGCTGCCGCTTCACCAGTTTCAAAATAAACAAGCCCCAAAAGGTTACGAGCCTTGATATTATTCTTATTAAATTTTAAGCTTTCTCTTAAATTAACGATCGCTCCAGATAAATCTCTTACTCTTGCTGACTCTAAGCCCTTGTTGTAAAAGTAATTCGATGTACGAATTATCTTTTTGTACTGACCCACATCAGCGCCACAATTAGTACAGAAACTATATTCTGCAAGATCGCACCCGCAGTTGTAACATCTCATGTTGGTTTAGTCTTCCTTGTTGTCCTTGATAATTCTTACAAATAAATCTGCTGCATCAGTAATATCCTGATTGTATATAGCACTCTGAACATCCTCAACCTCCAGGCTGGGATTAAATTTCTGGAGTTCTTCTTCAAAATTAATCATGTCACATTCTCCACTTACAAAATTGACTTCACTTCTCCTACAAGATAAAGTGAACCTACTACATATTTCATATCATTGTCATCCTGAAGCATAGCATCAAGAGCGTCTTTTGTACTTTCGTAGAAAGAAACGTTCAAAGCCTCCTTGAAGCACTCCTTGAGCCTGTTCATATCGCATGCTCTGTAGCTATCAAGATGAGCCACGTAAATATTCTTAAATAACTTAGCTTTTATTAAACTATTAGCAACATTTTCAACCTGTTTATCCGAAACTGCAGAATATAGAAGACTTCTTGATAAAGCTCCATCCAGGCTTACACTCTTAATGAAAGCATCTATTCCATCTTCATTGTGAGCTCCATCTAAAACTAAGCCCTTCTTAACCTCTTCCATTCTACCAGGCCAAATCATATTTTTAAAACCTATTAAGGCATCGCTCATTTCAATATTAAGCCCCAGCTTGTCCTTTAAAAAACCAATTGCTGTGTAAGCCAAAAGAACATTTTCTATCTGATACAAGGCTTTAGTACTAATTGAAAATATAGCATTTTCATCATATCTAGAAACATATGAAAAATCAATCCCCTCATCTGTTCTTTCGCAATTCTTAATCTTTGATGCATCGATTATTTCATATGGCGCATTCATAGCCAAAGCCTGCTTTAATATCACATTTGTCCATGATTCATGACGATCTACAAAGCATACAGGAACTCCTTCTTTAATGATTCCTGCCTTTTCCATCGCAATAAGATCCTTGGTATCTCCCAGATACTCCATGTGATCTAGCCCGATTTCTGTGATAACTGTAACATCTGAGCCGGAAATTGAGTTTGTAGCGTCAAGCCTTCCTCCCAGACCGGTTTCTAATATTAAAACATCTGGGCGCTTTTGCTTAAACCACACTACCCCTACGAAAAACAAAAATTCAAAGAAGGTAGGATGATAGCCAGTCATGCCCTCTAGGCTTCTAAAGTCCATAACTTCATCATAAACAAAGTTACATACATTTAAGAATTCGCGCTTATCAATCATTTTGTCGTCAATCATGAAGCGTTCTCTTACATCCACAAGATGTGGGCTTGTAAAGCAGCCTGTCGTAAGACCTGCCGCGTTAAGTCCAGCACGCAAATAAGCACAAACGGAACCTTTACCGTTTGTGCCTGCTATATGAATTGTAGGAATTCTTAAACTTACATCCCCAAGCTTATTTAGAAAAGCCTTTGTTTTGTCAGGTTCATTTTTCGAAGTGAACCTGGGAATGTTCATAATATAATCTACTGCTTCTTCATATGTAGAAAACATATATTTAACCACCGTCTAATGATAAACTGAAACGCTAGATGAAATACGACCACCTTCGTTGTGATACTTCATAAAGCAGGTATTCGCAGGTACATTCATAATGGTTCCCTCGATACCAATTGTTGTGCCTCTGAATATCTTGTCATTAACAATAATACTGCTACCCTTGCCTTTTTCAATTATCTTTTCAAGGCGCTCCTTATCTAGTCTTGCGTTATCAAGCATATCAAAATATTTATCTTTATCTTCTGTCAATGTTTTTAGTTTACGCTCAGTAATTTCATTGTCAACCCATTTTCCCAGACGTTTGTCCTTTAAAAGAGTTGTAATTTCATCAACTACATCCGAGAGCTTTTCTTGTGCTTCAGTCTCACGCTGGAAGGTATCAACATAGCTTGTATAGTCCTTCTCAGTATATCCGCTTTCCACAAAGGTCTTAGTCTCAACCTCATTTCCTATACATACAGCACTTACCCCTTGAAGCCCACGCACATGCCCACCCAGGATAATTCCATTTTTACCTTCGGCTAAGATCATTCCAGATGAATCCACTTCAGAATTAATAAATGAGTTAGACCTTACATCTCCTCCAGCTACAACAGTCGCATGCTCTATGAATTCAGCAAGTACGCTTCCTTTTGCAGTAATCGAACCCTTCATACCGCCTTGAATACCTCTGGCAATAACAACATTTCCACCAGCATAAATGGTTGCAGCTTCAACAACTCCATCAACAGTAACATTTCTGCTTGCTCTTATAACAGATCCAGCCTCAACATTTCCTGTTATATGAATGTCACCAAAAAACTCTACTCGACCGTTTAGTATAGTAACATCGCCATAAACTTCGTGAACATCCTTTATATCAATTCTTCCATCGACATACTCAATCTTACCTGTAATGGTAGCGTAATACTCATCTGTATGACCTTCGTTTGTAATTCCTCTTCCTCGTAATGGCGCAAGCTCCTTAGATGGCTTAGCCTGAATTTCGTTTCCGTATACATCATAGCCATTAACACTGGTAACTGCATGATGATACATCGCCACCTTGTCACCTACTTTTACATTGGTAAGTCTACTGGTGGACGTATAATCTACGCTGCCATCTTCCCTAATCATAGGCTTTCTTTTGTCTACTGTATCAAAAAAGCACTCAAAATAGCCGTCCTTACCCTCTAATGGTGCAAGGCCGTTAGCGATACAGATTTCACGCTCATATACATGTTTTTTAGCTATCGCAGAAATGTTGGATTCATGCAGACCTTTAATAACCTTATTTTGGTTAATAAATTCAACGATATCACTTCGAGAATAGAACTGTTCTCCATCTTTAGGAGGATTCAAATATATCCAAGCTTTCATACCGTCTTCTTCGACGCGTACGTAAGCTCCATTCTTAATGCAATAGGGGCTATTTTCGTCATCACCGCTACTAGAAAGATGCGGATCAATCAATCCTTCGTTAGACATGTCTTTTAACATCTTTTCAAGCTCTGCGAGCGACTGTAATAAATCAGCTGCCATGACGATTCCCCCCTTCTTAAGAATATAGTCGTGTTCAACTTATACTTTAACACTATGTTATCAAAGAGGAATTAAAGAATCAAGGAAAAGGGGCACTAAGGATTGTGTAATCCTTAGTACCCCCTTCACAATATATATTACTTTACTACTACTTCTTCTTTTTCGTTAATGCAACAAGTAATCCTGCTACTATAAAAAGTGCTCCTGCTACTATACCCACAACAGGAAGCTTTGAGCTACTCTTTTTATCCCTAACTGCAACTAAACAAGAGCCAGCTTTAACCTCTAAGCCGTTAACATTCTTTAATTCTTCAACTTTAGTGTTTGATGCCTTTTCCTTGTTTACTAAAACCTTCCAGCTACCATCAGTTGCATAACTATAATCTTCTTTAGAAGCATTAAATATGACTACCATTTCTTTGGCTGTTTCATCCTGAATATCAGTACCATCAATGGTAAAGCCCACAACTGAGCTTACTCCAGTACTAATAGACTTAACTGATTTACTAACCTCTTCAGCGGTTGCAAGTCTTAGTGCGGGATGATTTTTTCTAATGCTTATCAAACCTTTATAATAATCATAAACATCCTTATATTCATCTTGTGCCAAAGAAGAATAGTCGATAGCATTTACTTTGTCGCCAGCATTATAGCTGTTTTCGTTAAAGCTTCCATCGGCATTTACCTTACTTCTAAGGAGTTCCTCACCCGCCTGCATAAAGGGGATACCCTCGCTTGTCATATAAATTGCAGCTGCAAGCTTATTCATGTCGATAAGCTCTTTTCGGCTTGCATCTTTACAGCTTAAAGTGATTCTATCAATTAAGGTATTATTGTCATGGCAAGAAGCGTAATTTACCGTCTGAGAAGGGCTCTTACACCATGTATCGGCACCTAAAAAGCATCTTTCAATCTTAGGATCGTAGCCCTTAGCTCCAGCTACAAATCCTGGTTCTTTATTAAATACGCTTCCCTTTATTCCATCTCTAATTGTGTCATTAAAGTAGGCAAAAGAAGGTGTTATTTCAGAATTAACCTGTGTCGCCAGTAAAACATCATCCTTGGTAACCATTGTGTTCATGCTCCAGCCTTCACCATAGAAAATGACATCTGGATGTTTTTCATGAACTGTCGATACAATTTCATTGATAGTATCTACATCGATGAGACCTACCAAGTCAAATCTGAAGCCATCGATGTGATATTCATCTGCCCAGTAGTTTACTGATTCAACAATGTATTTTTTCACCATTGTTCTTTCGCTCGCCGTATCGTTGCCACAGCCTGATCCGCTTGAATATGCACCGCTGTCAGATACTCTTGAAAAATAGCCTGGTACTATTTTGTTGAAGCAGTATTCGCTTGCGTTAAAAACATGATTATATACGACGTCCATAACAACGCTTATTCCATTATCATGAAGCGTCTTTACCATTTCTTTGGCTTCCTTTACTCTTACAGCACCATCTGTAGGATCTGTTGAGTATGATCCTTCGGGAACGTTATAGTTTACTGGATCATAGCCCCAGTTGTATATGTCGCTTACAGTCTTTAGCTCATCAACCGAGCCAAAATCATACATAGGAAGGATGTGAAGGTGTGTGATACCCAAATCCTTCATGTGATCAAGTCCTGTGGGGATACCATTTTCAGTTTTTGTCCCGGATTCGACAACCCCTAAATACTTACCCTTGTTGGTAATTCCTGTGTCACCAACCGTTAAGTCTCTGATATGTCCTTCATAAATAATGGCATCGGTAATCTTCTTGCCCGCGTTAGGATTTTTGTCCTGGTCCCAGCCGTCAGGATTAGTAGCTAAAAGGTCAATTACCATTGCGCGATTTCCATTTACACCTGTTGTAACTGCATATGGATCGCAAGCTTCGTTCATGCGTCCATTAACAGACACTTTGTAAGTATAATATGTGCCATTTAAATCTCCGCTTATGCTAGTAACCCATGTTCCATTAACATCTTTAGTCATATTGGTTTCAGAGATTAAATCTTTGTCACCAAGCCTTGCGTCACCACCCTTATATAAGCGGACACTTACTGAATCAGCAGTTGGAGCCCATACTCTAAAGGCAGTATTTTCTTTAGTCCAGGTTGCACCTAAATCCTTGCCGTTATATGTATACTGTTCTTCAAATTCTTTAGTAGAATAAATATTTTTCATGTTTATCTTATAGTTAAGCCCTTCATATGTAAGATAGTAGATTCCAAAAGAACTTAGTTCCTCATTAACCTCTACCTCATACTTCTCATTTCCTACGTACTTTACACTTTTTATTGTCAGTGCATCTCCCCTGTTTAAGACAGTAAATATGTCGGTGGCGGTTTCAATCTCAGAAGTCATTGTAACCGTTATAACGTGTCCAGCCTCACCTACTACAGTCTTTACCTTTACTCCCTTAACAACATCATCTCCTAATACAAGCTCACATCCTGAAACTCCCGATTCAATATAAGCATGAACTGTTCCAGAAGCCACCTCAGAAATATCTATGTACTGATCCTCGCTTATATCCTTGTCCCAGCTTTCAGTTCTTACGATGAAGCCTACAGACATTGTTCCTGGAGTAACCTCCATTGTAGCCACCATTTCTCCATCCACATCCGAAAACTTATAATCGTTTCCATCCTTGCCCTCTTCCCACAGCCATACACTCCATGGCTCATAAGCGCCATCCGCTCTATGATAGTGAACCTTCAATTCAACTCCACCCTCACTCGCATACGCTCTGGGAAAGTACTCTTTAAAACAGTCAAGTCCTGTCATACTCACGCTCATCACAATCAAAAGCCCAATCGTCAATATCCTCTTTATAACCTTCTTCACCTTACAACCCTCCGTTACGAAAATTTACGAAATTTCATATCTAAACTATATCACATCACCCTCTCCTTGGCAACCGGCTCGTTAGGGACGGAGGCGTTTGGCCCGTAGGTCTGTCCCTAATGTGCCACTCACAGTGAGACATAAAAAAAGTCCGGTACGAAGTGTACCGGACTTTTTATGTCTTTCAAACGTTTTTTAATTATGCTTCTTCAGGTTTCTTGCCTGATACTAATACTGCACATAATGCAAGCGCTGCAGCGATAGATAAACAGATAACTGTTCCTGATGCAGTAAGACCTGTTTTAGGAACATCATCAAGTTCTTTCTTGCTATTAGCAGCAGGAGCAGTAGCTACGGCCTGTGTAGTAGCACTAGGAGTTGTCTTTAATGTTGCGCCTTCTAACCAAACGAAGCTTGCGTCTCCAGTTGAAATACACTTTCCAGCAGGAATATCATATACTTCTTCGGGAGAAACAATTCCATTAGATATACGTCCCTTGAAGTGATCTACTTTACCAGTTACAGCGAATCTGGTAGCTACGCCATCAGCATATGAAGCTTCAACATAGCCAGCATCACCATTAATCTGATTTACTGTGCCAGGGAATGCGCTTACCTTTTCAGCACGTCCATTTACAATTAATGTTCCGCCACTTACTGCATAAGCATAGTCAACATTAGCATGAAGAACACCTACAACGTTGCCCTTTACAGCAAATTCAGAAATCTTTTTATCAGTTTTAATGATAGCCTGTGTAGCAGGTGTATAGCTTGTTTCTTCAACCAAAATATTGTCTCCATCCTTAAGATATGAATTGATTGAGTCTAAGCCTACCCATGAGCCTTCTTTAACCTGAACCCACCATCCATCTTGGTAATGAACAAGAAAAGTAGTTGATTCTTCTGCCTGTGCTTTGGTAGGAACCAATAATGTTCCGACAACAACAGCTGCGCACAAAACAGCTGCTAAAATCTTTGATAATCTCTTCATCAAAAATTTCCTCCCTTTTGATAATTACATCTTTTATTCAAACGACTCATAGAGGTCGCCAGGTTCAATTTCTTTAGCCACTACAACAAATCGTCCGTTTTCAACATGATATGAACAAGTAGATAAGGTAAGGAGATGATCTCCCAAAGTCGCTTCGACGCCTGTATCATAGAAAGACATTTCTTTTATGTTGTTATAAAAGTCATCAAATTCTTCTTTCGTATCAGCATTAAAGAACTTATAGTACTTAAAGCACACATCACTTTTATAAAACACCTTAGACCTGAACACTGCCATAACTTCATAGACATGGTCATAATCCTTGGCATATAGATGAATATAGGGATGCGCGTCTCTATATTCCTTGTTTCCATATTTATCAAGCTCCCCAAACATTGCATGAGGATTGTTATGTCCATGAATTATAAGGTTGGTACTAAGAGGATCTAAATTGCTGTCTGTGTCGAGGATTAAGCAGCCATTTCCACTATACTTTTTATCAAAGCCTTTAAGTAAATAGTAGTTTTCATCTCCTGGAGTCCACATTACAGGAAAGTCCACAATCGTATCCTCAATCTTGAGCCACGCAACCATGTCACTATTTTGTAAATAATAATCCTTGTATGGATTTTCCACATAAACTGGTTCTGGTTCTGGCTCAGGCTCTGGTTCAGGTTCTGAAACAGATGCTACTGGTTCCTTAACTTTACTAATTTCTTTTTCAGGGATTGTTTCTACGATAGGCTCATATGAAGCTTCCTTAGACACTACAGCCTCTGTAGTCTTCAAAACTTTGCTTCCATGTAGCCACAAGAACAGACCCCCTAATAAAAACAGTGCTGATAAAATCAGCAATACTCCCGCGATAATGTTATTCTTACTCTTCATATCTACCCATAACTATGTGCAGGCCAAAGAAAATCTTGTCTAAAATTTTCCTTTCACTGTCACATTAACATAACATTCTAAAACAAGGTTATCACAGATAATTTTTTATGTAAACAGATAAAACGATAAATAAACTGAGAGTTTTCTTAATTTTTTCCTATGGAAAGCCCATATTATAGCCAAGGATGCTCCATTTTCTTCTTTACCCTGAATTTGAACTAATTCCTGTTTTCCAGCGTAATGTTTTGCTAGCTCTACGCGGATTTTTAGACTTTTCTCTCCCTGCGGGGTAATCCGCTGCTTTCTGCCCCCCGAAATTCTCACTCAGATACGTAGCATAGTCCGATTGCGTATGTCAATATTCTCTCATACTTAGATTTCAAAATACTTTTCCGTTATATTCCTTTTAATTTCCAAAAATGCCAGACATATCAACGTCTGGCATTAGTCAACATTCTAAATTTGAACCCATATACACTTCCATATAGCAAAACAATGTCGTTAAGTTAAGCATAAAACCTATCCTAACGACATTGTTGATTAATCATCCACGTCCCTATGATGCTATTTCATCATTCTATATATTCCATTTCCACCGTGTAAATATTCATTCAGAAAATCTTCTGTACATATGCCTTCATTAACCAGTACATCAAGGATGTTTCGACAGTCCTTTGTAACAAAGAAAGAAACATAGCCTTTATATCCATACTCCTCACTCTTACTCATAAATTCAACATTAATAAACAAACCTGTATCATCTTTGCAATACCATTCAGTTGGGATAAGCTTATCGTTCCAAAGATCCTTCTCTATGGCATCCACAACCTTAGCATAAAGATTGTCTGGAATAGTACGATAAACGTCTATATCATACATAGAATCAAGATATATATCCCTTACTACCGCATCTTTATCATTTTTAAAAATAAGTTGCTCTAATAGTTCGTGATTGTGATACAGTACATCAATCTTTTGCTCTATGCTTCCAACCTCTGCGATTTTGCGATAGTCAATTTCATAATCCCGATAGATTCTTGAAAAGCTGCTGCCATCCTTAAGATTATACGTAATGCCTAGTCCCATCGACATATAAGGCTCATCATCAGAATATTCCCAATGGCTGTTATCTTCATAAACAGCTGAATAAATCATCATACTAGCTCTATGTGAGTGGTTTCTTTCTTTGGCCTCCATAACCATCGCCTTATGAACCTCAAGCACAGTTTCAATAGCCTCTTCATCAGTTAACAAGCACTCTTTTCCATAGTTCACAGTTAAATTAACACTCTCAATGTCAGAAAGCTTTGGTGTCTTTTTAGTAAGCCCCAGTATGTCGCAGTAAAACAATAGATTTACTACCACAATGGCTACAACGATTCCGCCAAAGATTGAAAAGCTTTTCTTGTTAAATACTCTGATGGTACTTTCTACGATAACCTTTGATAGGAAATAGCATATAGCCGCGCTTATCACCATGAATATAATGACTTGAATAGGGATTTCATATAGCTTGTCATTATTACCGTTTACAAACAATTCAGTTCCAATTGCTGCCCCGCCAACTGTACCAATCAAGGTTACAAGTCCCATCAAAATAGGATTCAATAGCTTAACCGAAATAGCCTGTCCAGCTCTCTCAAGTGACTTTTTGCTGTAGATAATCATCGAAACTGCCACAAATAAAACGGACACTATCAGTAGAATAATGGCAGTTTTAAGTGGTTCAGCATAGGTTTCAATACGATTTCCACCGATGTAATTTATATTGGTTTTGTTATAAAGGAACACGATTGGGGCTAAAAATTCAAGTGAATCCTCATACACTTCCTTAACTCCTGGACAGTATCCTCTAAGTAAATAGTAAAATTCACCTTCGATTGCAAGTGCTACGAAATTAAACAAAAGATACAATGCAGGAAGCGCCACAATATGTCCTACCACCATAGCTATTAATGTGGCAAAAGAAAAGAAAAAGATTAAAATAACCAATCCCATTCCTATAAACATAAAGACACCATATGCTGAAAAGCCATATGCAGATGCTACTGCTGCAATTTCCAAACCACCGGCAATTACTGATGGAATAAGCATTAGTACAATTCCAGAAATATAGTTTGTGATAAAAAGTTCTGTTCTGGTACATGGCAAGGCATGAATAGAATATGCACTTTTCCTGTTAAAGAGATAGTTCCACACACACATCGCACATAAGCACGCATATATCATTGCATATACAGGCACAAAGGTCGAAACCGCATCAATCATAACTGTCTGTGGCAAAATATTTATAAAACTATAATGATAAAGGTCTCTCCTTGACATAAATGTTGATATAGGAGTTATACACAATATCAATGTAGTGAACAGCCATAGTGGCCAAAATCTTATAAGATTTTTTAAAAACAAAGCCTTATTAAAGAACGATGTCTTTGACTGCATAATCAGCACCTCCTAACTCATATACAAATATTTCCTCTAAACTTAGTGGAACTGCATCCACCAAAATCGGATTGTATTTAGACAATCTCATAGTTGCTTCTTCGGCACTCATACGCATAATGAGCGTATAAATGCGACCAACCTTTTCTTGATGAATCACAGGAATATCCATAGGAAGCTCAGTAACACTTTCATCAAAAGCAACCTGAAGCTTAATAATATTATCCTGAAGCTCTGAAAGCTTTCTTTCTAATAAGACGCTTCCCTTATCCATGATTCCTACATGATCGCAGACATCTTCAAGTTCTCTTAAATTGTGCGATGATACCAAAACCGTAGTACCTCTTTCCGCTACATCACCTAGCATAAGGCTCCAGACTTGACGTCTCATTACAGGATCCAACCCGTCTACTGGCTCATCAAGCACTAAATAATCAGGCATACTAGCCAGTGCCAGCCAAAAAGCCACCTGCTTAGTCATACCTTTAGATAAGGTTCTAATCTGTCTTTTTTCATCAATAGGAAATACTTCCTTTAGTTTTTCGTATCTTTCTACTGAAAAGTTTTTGTAAAAGCCCTTGTAAAAATGCATCATATCCTTAATGGTGTCTGATCCAAAATGGAACCAGTCGTCTGGAATAGAAGCCACGCGTTCCTTTACATGCATGTTTTCAAAGGACTCTTCCCCGTCAATCAGCACCTTGCCACTGTCAACTCTATATACTCCAAGGATAGACCGAATAATCGTTGATTTTCCAGCTCCGTTAGGACCCACAAGCCCGTAAACTGCACCCTTAGGAATTGTTATGTTGGCTTCATTTAGAGCCTTAAAACCATCGAAGGTTTTCACAACATTTCTAGTCTCAATCATCTTTATCTCCCTCCACTAATTTTCTAATCTCTTCTTCTTTTACTCCCAAATACTTAAGTTCATTTATTAGTTCTTTAATTTTTTCCTTAATTTCCCTAATCTCGCTGTCATCCTTTCTAAGCGTGGGACACACAAAGCTCCCCTTTCCTGGAATCGAGTATGCATATCCCTCATTTTCAAGCTCGTTGTAGGCTCTTTGAATGGTGTTGGGATTTATCGATAGCTGCATAGCAAGCGTCCTTACCGAAGGAAGCTTTTCATTTCCTGGCAGTGCACCACTAATTATCAGCTTTTTATATGACTCTTTTATCTGCTCGTAAATAGGTCTCGTATCCCTGTAATTTAGCTGAATCAAGGCTGGCTCCTTTCTGTTTTGACTGTATTATTTGTGTCGACTGTATTATTTGCATTGACTGTATTATCTGTATTAACTGTCTTAATACAGTTATATGGCAAAAGAAAAGATTTTTCAAGCATGTATTTCTTAATGTTAAATGAATTTTTTATTTCCTAGTCCCAATTTTTTCTTAAACTGGTATTAAGTCTTGCACAAGGTACATCCATGGTTTCATGATTGTATTGGTTACCTGTCTGCCGGAAAGGATTACCTCATGGCAAACAAAAAGAAATACTGTACTCATCTCACACTTACTGACAGAACTTATATTGAACAGGAACTGGTCAGATGTTCGTCATTTACAGACTGTTAGATGTATTTTTTTGTTTCCAGTTAGTCTTAACTAATTTTTCTCAAACTGTAAATACATCTTGCGAGTAAGCATATTTCTAGATATGGGATTTATATGAATATGTATAGCATCATGCACTAGTTTACATAACTTCTATTTGATGCAATATCCTCGTATACGACTTGTAAAGCCCCCAAATGCTTCTTTTCCATAGCCTCCTTAGGGACAAAAAAATCCCGAGGACTTAGAATGAATTAATCACATTCACACAATTCCTCGGGATATTTTATTTACTTATTATTCTTATTACTTATTATTCTTATTGCGTATTATTTTTATTACTTATTAAGTGAAGCTAATCTAGCCTTTACTTCTTCAAGCATCTGTTCATACTTAGCAAGCTTTTCACGCTCTTCATTTACCTTAGCTTCGGGAGCCTTAGAAATGAATTTTTCGTTACTTAACATGCCATTTGATCTTGCGATTTCCCCGTTTAGACGAGCCTCTTCTTTGGACAGACGTTCAATTTCAGCCTTAAGGTCTACTAAATCTGCAAAAGGAATGTAACATGTTGCTCCAGCGATAACTACTGATACTGCATCGTCATCGATTCCTTCCTTGCCAGCCTGAACTGCTACTTCTGAAGCATAAGATAAAGTCTTAAAGAAGATTTCACCATCTGTAAATGTCTTACGAATAGCTGCGTCATCACTTACTACGAAAACCTTAGCTTTGCGGCTAGGAGCTACGTTCATATTTGTACGAACGTTACGGATAGCTCTTACTGCTTCCTTGATTGTCTGAATGTCTTTTTCTTCTTTAGCGAAGTTAAATTCTTCACTGTATTCAGGCCATGTAGAAATCATGATTGATTCTTCATCATCCTGAATAGTATCAAAGATTTCTTCAGTAATGAAAGGCATATATGGATGTAATAGCTTAAGAGCGTTGATACATACAGTCTTAAGTGTCCATAACGCTGCATTCTTGGTAGCCAAAGCGCCATCAGCCCAGAGTCTAGGCTTAACCATTTCAATATACCAGTCACAGAACTCATCCCAGATAAAGTCGTAAACCTTCTGTACTGCTACACCTAGTTCGTACTTTTCCATGTTCTCGGTAACGTCTTTGATAAGTGTGTTGCACTTACTTAAAATCCACTTATCTACAGCTTCAAGATCTTTAAGATCAGGCTTTGTAGGCGCTTCATCACCCATGTTCATCATAATGAAACGAGATGCATTCCAGATCTTGTTAGCAAAGTTTCGGCTTGCTTCTACTCTTTCCATGTAGAAACGCATGTCATTACCAGGAGCATTACCAGTAATAAGTGTAAGTCTTAATGCATCGGCACCGTACTGATCAATAATTTCAAGAGGATCAATGCCGTTTCCTAAAGACTTAGACATCTTGCGGCCTAAGTTATCACGAACAAGTCCGTGGAATAATACTGTATGGAAAGGCTTTTCATTCATCTGTGCATATCCTGAGAAAATCATACGGATTACCCAGAAGAAAATAATATCGTAACCTGTTACCAATACGTCTGTAGGATAGAAGTAATCAAGTTCTTCAGTATTGTTAGGCCAGCCAAGTGTTGAGAAGGGCCATAATGCAGATGAGAACCAGGTGTCAAGTGTATCGGGATCTTGTGTAAAGTGAGTCTTTCCACACTTAGGACATACTGTAGGAGCTTCTTTTGCTACAATAACTTCTCCACATTCATCACAGTAGTAAGCAGGAATCTGATGTCCCCACCATAACTGTCTTGAAATACACCAGTCACGGATATTGTCAGTCCAGTTAAAGTATGTCTTTTCCATTCTTTCAGGGATTAACTTAATATCACCATTCTTAACGCCTTCTGCAGCGGGCTTAATAAGCTCATCCATCTTAACAAACCACTGCTTTTTGATTAATGGCTCTACTGTTGAATGGCATCTGTAGCATGTGCCAACATTATGTGAGTAATCTTCAATCTTGATTAATAAACCAAGCTCATCCATTTCTTTAACGATTGCTTTTCTTGCTTCGTAACGATCCATACCTTCGTACTTACCGCCGTTAGCATTGATTGTAGCATCGTCATTGAGGATATTGATTTCAGGAAGATTATGACGCTTACCTACTTCAAAGTCGTTAGGGTCATGTGCGGGAGTAATCTTAACTACACCTGTACCAAAATCCTGTTCAACATAATCATCAAATACAACAGGAATAGGCTTGTTTACGATAGGAAGCCATACTGACTTACCCTTTAAATATGTATATCTTTCATCGTTAGGGTTAACAGCGATTGCAGCATCACCTAACATTGTCTCAGGTCTGGTAGTAGCAAATGCTACGAATTCAGTCTTGCTAGGCTGACCGTTTTCATCAACTACAGGGTACTTCATGTGCCAGAAATGTCCAGCCTGATCTTCATACTCAACTTCAGCATCAGAAATTGAAGTATTACAAACAGGACACCAGTTAATGATACGTGATCCCTTATAGATCTTTCCATCGTTATACATCTTAACGAATACTTCTTTAACAGCCTGATTACACCCATCATCCATCGTGAAACGTTCGCGTTCCCAGTCACATGATGAACCCATCTTCTTAAGCTGTGAAACGATACGTCCGCCGTACTCGTTCTTCCAGTCCCATACTCTTTCAAGGAATTTTTCACGGCCTAATTCTTCTTTAGATAAGCCTTCTTCCTTAAGCTTTTCTACAACCTTAGCTTCTGTAGCAATTGAAGCGTGGTCTGTACCAGGCATCCAAAGTGCGTTGTAACCCTGCATTCTCTTAAATCTTGTTAAGATATCCTGCATTGTATTATCAAGTGCATGTCCCATGTGAAGCTGTCCTGTAATGTTAGGGGGTGGCATCACAATAGTAAAAGGCTTTTTAGAGCGATCTACTGTTGCATGGAAATAATTCTTATCTAACCAGTTCTGGTAGATTCTAGCTTCCATGTCCTTGGGATTATAGTTTTTTTCAAGTTCTTTCTTCATGGTTTCCATTTCCTTTCTATTTTGGGTAATGGGGTGCTTTTCCACGTATTTCAAATTCGACGCGTACCCGTATAGCGCGTGGTCTATTGTTGCACACGCTTTACGATCCTAACGGAGCACGGTCCACATAATCAAAAAAGCCCTTCACCAACTTTCGTTAGCAAAGGGCGTTAATCGCGGTACCACCTTTGTTCATATGAAGCTTGCACTTCATACCTCATCCACTCCTATCAGAGCTGACCCTGTAACGTGAGTCTCACGTGCCAGATTACTTAATTTCACCCGACCAGTTCAAAAGCTACCTTCCAAATCTTCCACCGAAGCTTCTCACACCACTACGAAGCTCTCTCTGACGGCTTTCAAAATGTACTCCTCTTTCTCATTACCTTTATTCTATGGTGAGATAGTACACCAATGGCGGACAGCTTGTCAACAGAAATTTCATAGGGAAATTTCATGGGTACGTAGCTCCTGCATCATATAGAAATTTCATGGGTACGCAGCTCCTGCATCAAGGGCTGTCCCTCTGCATCATATATACCATGTTCTCACAAAGGCGTAGCTAGTAAAGCCCCTTCGAAACCACGTTCGCACTTCGTAGAGAAACGTAGCGGGCGTGCGGCCACTTACTTTAGTTCAAACCACTACACTAATGTGGTGTCGCCCTCGCTAAATTTCATGGGGACGTAGCTCCTGCATCAAGGGCTGTCCCTCTGCACCGTATATACCATGTTCTCACAAAGGCGTAGCTAGTAAAGCCCCTTCGAAACCACGTTCGCACTTCGTAGAGAAACGTAGCGGGCGTGCGGCCACTTACTTTAGTTCAAACCTCTACTCTAAGGTGGTGCCGCCCTCGCTAAGCTCGTGGAATACCTCGCTAAGCGCCGACGTTACCTAAGAGGTTTCGAAGAGGCTTTACTAGCTACGCCTTTGTGCTTTATTTTTAAGATTGATGCAGAAGGACGGCCCTTGATTCAGAATTCACATTGTGCCTTTTTAGAATTCACGTCCTACCCTGGTTTAGAATTCACATCCTACCTGATTCAGAATCCACGTCCTACTCTGGTTTAGAATTCACGCCCCGCCTGATTCAAAATCCACATCCCGCCTTTTTTCGGGGGTGGTGGCAATTTACCGCTCATAATGATTTTTCCTCTTCCGGGCAGTAACATAATTGTTCTTTTGTAATTTTAGTTAACATAATTGCGCGTTTATGGTTAACTTCTCGTTCTTATCTATCCTCGTTTACTGCCTGTAGTAGCATATCATTCTTTAAAGCAGTAAATTTCTTCCTCTTTTTGACACTTAGTAAAAAATCTTACTGCTGCCCTCTTATCCTGCATCATACCAGCAGTAACTCCGATAATGTTCTCGCAAATACGTCGCATTTTTTACTGCTTTACTACTAGATTTCTTACTATACAGCAGTAATGAGCCCTTCATTTAGTGCAAAAATGTCGCATATCGTAACGCATTGCGCCTTCTATGTATTTCATATTACTACCCATTTTCCAAAACTACTACGTTAGGCAGTAATTCTCGCCTATTATCCCTCTACTACACGAATAGAATAGTCCTATATCTCCCGTCAACTGCTCTCCACTACCGCTTCGCTTTCATTTTCTTTTCTTGAGGCAGTAATCACTGAGAATCTAGGCTTGCTCCAGGCGAGCACGTCGGTGTTGAGCCAAAGGCTTGCTCCAAGCGAGCACGCCGGTGTTGAACCAAAAGCTTGCTCCAAGCGAGCGCGGCAAGCCTGGCAAAAAAGCACAAGCCAGGTCAGTGCGCGGCGAGCCTGGCAAAAAAAGCACAAGCCAGGCTAGTGCGAGGCGGAGCTAGAAAAAAACACAACCCTGTCTAGCCAGACAGAGGTTGTGTCTATATTTCTATTTATTCTGGGCTTCAATCTGGTCATGAAGCTCATTTAAGTACATCCAGCGTTCCATCTTTTCATCAAGTTTAGTCTGGGTTGCTTCCTGCTCTTCCATAAGTTCACGAAGCTTTACTGAATTAGTAGCGTTAGCTGCCATATCAGCTTCGAGGGATTCAAGCTTTGCTTCAAGCTTTGCGATATCATCATCGATGGTCTCGAATTCTTTTTGCTCACTGTAAGTCATCTTAAGCTTTTTATTCTGAGCTTTTTGAGCCTTGTAGTCTTCGGCGCCAGTGCTGTTTCCAGAGGCCTTACTAGTTTCAGGAGCCTTCGAATCAGCGTCATCAGCTAGAACTCGGAGTTCATAATCAGTATAGCCGCCTTCATGCTGAGTAATAACTCCATCACCATCAAAGCTAAAAATTCTTGTAACCACACGATCAAGGAAGTAACGATCATGGGATACAGTGATAACGATTCCTGCGAAGGTATCAAGGTAATCCTCAAGAATCTGTAAAGTAGCAATATCTAAATCATTGGTAGGCTCGTCAAGGATTAATACATTAGGAGCTTCCATTAAAACTCGTAACAGGTTAAGTCTTCTCTTCTCGCCACCAGAAAGCTTCGAAATAGGACTGTACTGCTGTTCACCCGGGAATAAGAATCTCTCAAGCATATTAGAAGCGGTAACAGTTCCATCAGGAGTCACAACGATTTCAGCAGTGTCTCTGATATAGTCGATAACACGCTTGTTAGGATCCATATAGGCGATTCCTGATGCTGGATCATTAGCAATTTCCTGAGAGTAATATCCGATTTTAACAGTCTGTCCTATTACGATTTCACCACTGTCAGGAGTGACCTCTCCTATTATCATTTTCATAAGGGTGGTCTTCCCAGCGCCATTCTTTCCTATAAATCCTACTCTGTCAGTACGACCAAATATATATGTAAAGTCATTTATCAACACCTTGTTGTCATAAGCTTTACTAATATTTTTAAGTTCAACAGTTGTCTTTCCTAGACGGCTTGAGACTGAACTTAACTCAACATGCGAATCAAATACTGGTGCGTCAGCATCTCTTAACGCTTCGTAGCGTTGGATATGTGCCTTTTGCTTAGTAGATCTCGCTCTTGCACCACGCTGTATCCAGGCTATTTCCTTACGCAAAATACTCTGGCGCTTTCTTTCAGCGGCCATCATAATATCTTCACGCTCAGCTTTTCTAATCAGATACCCGGAATAGTTTTCATCGTATGAATAAAGCTTTCCCTTATCAAGCTCAACAATTCGGTTTGTAACGCTATCAAGAAAATATCTATCATGGGTAACAAGCACTATGCTGCCACGATAATTCTTTAGATAGTTTTCAAGAAAAGTAGACATTTCTGAGTCCAAATGGTTCGTAGGCTCATCTAAGACTAGCACGTCGGATTTAGCGACAAGCACCGCAACTAGAGCAAGTCGCTTGCGCTGTCCTCCTGATAAGTGTCCGGTCTTTTCATTGAAGTCTAAGATTCCAAGCTTAGTCATCATAGCCTTGGCATTAACTTCTGCGTCCCACAAATCCTCATCTGCATGAACCTGGCTTAGTACGCTTTCTAGAGCAGTTTTTTCCGGGTCAAAAGAAGGATTTTGTGGCAAAAATCTCACAACAAGATTAGAAGCCATAGTAACCGTTCCACCATCAGGCTCCTCAATTCCTGCGATAATCTTAAGGATGGTAGATTTTCCTGTACCGTTGATTCCTATAAATCCTACTTTTTCATTTTCGTGCAGGAAAAAAGACGCATCGTCTAAGACCATGCGCCCTGTAAAAGATTTAGTTAAATGTTCTAAAGATAAAATATTCATATCTACCTACATTTCACTTTTGATATTTACAATTTATTCCTCACCATTCCAGCAGTAAGTACATAAATTCTTCTTGTCAACGCCTGTACATGCATCAAGCATATCATCAAGACGATTGAAACGAAGTGATGTGAAATGAAGCTCTTTACAAATTTCATCTACCATCTTTTCGTACTTAGCTGAATCCGGATCAGCATATTCTTTCAAAATCTCTTCTGTTACATTTCCATTTTCAAGTCTGTCGATAACTCTTCTTGTGATAAGGTCCATTTCAGACTGGGAACGCGAGAAATTAAGGTACTTACAGCCATATAAAAGCGGAGGACATGCAGGTCTGATATGAACTTCCTTGGCTCCACTGGCAAATAGATATTCTGTGGTTTCTCTAAGCTGAGTACCACGTACAATTGAGTCATCAATTAATAATAATTTCTTGTCCTTGATAAGCTCTTCAACAGCTAAAATCTTCATCTTAGCAATTAAGTTACGCTGGCTCTGAATTGTAGGCATAAACGAACGAGGCCAGGTAGGAGTATATTTAATAAATGGACGTGAAAATGGAATGCCTGATTCATTAGCATACCCAACAGCGTGAGCTGTACCTGAATCAGGAACACCAGCTACGATATCGGGCTGAACATTATCACGCTTAGCCATCTTAGCGCCACAGTTATATCTCATCTGTTCTACACTTAAGCCTTCATATGAGCTTGAAGGATATCCGTAGTAAATCCAAAGGAATGTACAAATCTTCATATCCTTCTGAGGATGCTTTAATGTCAGGCACTTGTCAGGGGTGATTACACAGATTTCACCAGGTCCTAATTCCTTGTAGTCCTGATAACCTAAATTTCTATATGCAAAGTTTTCAAAGCTTGCGCAGAAAGCACCATCCTTCTTGCCGATTACAACTGGTGTACGTCCCTGCTTGTCTCTTGCGCAGTAGATTCCTTCCTTGTTAAGCAAAAGAAGAGTTAATGATCCGTCAACCTTTTCGAGAGCATAATCGATACCATCGATAAGATTTTCTTTCTGATTAATAAGCGCTGCAACTAACTCAGTAGGGTTGATGTCGCCACCGCTCATCTCTAAGAAATGCGAATGTCCAGTATTGAATATTTCTTCAGTTAATTCGTCAACGTTGTTAATCTTACTTACTGTTGTAAGTGCGTAAGTACCATGGTGTGAACGTACCATTAGTGGCTGAGGCTCGTAATCTGAAATACATCCAATTCCTAAATAGCCCTTCATGCTCTGCATGTCTTTATCGAACTTAGTTCTAAAAGGAGCGTTTTCAATATTATGGATTGAACGTTCAAAACCTTTCTCTACGTCATAGACACACATACCACCTCTTCTTGTTCCAAGATGTGAATGATAGTCAACTCCGAAAAATAAATCAAATACACAATCCTCTTTGTGGGCAACACCCATTATTCCACCCATTTTGTCTCTCCTTTCGGTTGCAAAAGAAATTATATAGAGAACATTGACTTTTAAAGTCAATAATCTTTTCTGTATTAGTCTATGGTTCCACCACCTAAAACTACTTCACCATCGTATAGAACTACAGCCTGGCCGGGGGTTATGGCCCTTTGTGGCTCATCAAATACAACTTGTATTTTATCATCTGAAACAGGAATAACTGTACAGGGCTGTTCTTTATGTCTATATCGAATCTTAGCACTAACGTGGATAGGACCGGTAGGAACCTCTCCGCTTATCCAATTAACATCGGAAGCTGTTAATGTGGTTTCAAAAAGTTCCTCGTTAGTACTTAATATGACACGATTACTTGAGGGATCAATTTTCTTGACATATACAGGGTGTTTCATAGGAAGGCCTAAACCTTTTCTTTGGCCCACTGTATAATGTGTAATGCCCTTGTGCTGTCCTAACACGTTGCCTTCTGTATCTACAAAGTCTCCAGGAATATCACTGGTTCCTGAGTACTTTGCTATTACTCTTGCGTAATCACCATCTGGTACAAAGCATATATCCTGACTGTCTGGCTTGTCTGCATTAATAAGCCCGCCATCCTCAGCAAGAGCTCTTGTCTCAGTTTTTCTAAGATTTCCTAAGGGAAATTTAGTATGTGCAAGCTGTTCCTGAGTCATGCCGTATAGAACATAGCTTTGATCCTTAGTGTCATCAAGTGCCTTTAGGAGTCTATACTTTCCATCAGCCTCGTCTATTCTAACATAATGTCCTGTCACAATATAATCGCAATCCATACTTTTAGCATAATCAAAGAGTTTAGCAAATTTCATGTGCTGATTGCAGTTTATGCAAGGATTGGGAGTTCTGCCACACTTATATGCATTTACAAACTGGTCAATAACCTTTTCTTTGAAATCATCCTGGAAATTGAGAACATAGTAGGGCATGCCTAGCTTAGACGCTACATTTCTAGCATCCTCGACATCACTAAGTGAGCAGCAGGTATTAGTAGCATCAAGATCTAAATCACCATTATCATGAAGCTTCATGGTGACCCCTATGCAATCATATCCTTCATTTTTCATAAGCTTGGCAGCGACGCTTGAATCAACGCCACCGCTCATTGCTATAAGTGCTTTTTTCATTAATCTAATTCTTTCTTTCCTGTATAAAGCTCGTAGTAACGACCCTGCATCTTTAAGAGTTCCTCATGATCACCACGTTCGATAATCTGACCATTCTCTAATACGATGATAGCGTTAGCATTTCTTACTGTTGAAAGTCTGTGAGCAATTACTATAGTGGTACGGTTAGCCATAAGTCTGTCCATACCATGTTCAATATGTCTTTCGGTACGAGTATCTACTGAACTTGTTGCTTCGTCAAGTATTAATATAGGAGCTTTAGAAATAGCAGCTCTTGCAATATTTAATAACTGTCTCTGGCCCTGACTTAAATTAACACCGTCGCCTTCAAGTAAGGTATCGTATCCATTTTCAAGACGCATGATGAAAGAGTGAGCACTTGCAAGCTTAGCTGCTGCTATAACTTCTTCATCTGTTGCATCTAATCTACCATATCTAATGTTTTCTCTTACAGTACCACTAAACAGGTGAGTATCCTGTAAAACCATGGCAATGTTTTGTCTTAAGTAATCACGTTTATAGTTTCTGATGTCTACGCCATCAATTGTAATGCTTCCCGAATTGATATCGTAGAATCTTGTAATAAGGTTTGTAATAGTAGTTTTTCCAGCACCGGTCGAACCAACTAATGCAATCTTCTGACCTGGCTTAGCGTATAAAGAAACATCATTTAAAATAATCTTGTCTTCATTGTAACCAAATACTACATGATCAAGAACTACATGACCTTCAAGCTTTTCAGGAGCAATTGCATCAGGTGCATCAGGTGTTTCAGGGTCAGTATCCATTACCTCAAATACTCTTTCAGCACCAGCTAAAGCTGAGAAGATTTCATTGACCTGCATTGAAAGCTCGTTAATAGGACGAGAGAACTGTCTTGAGTAGTTTACAAAAATAGTAAGGCCACCAATATCAAAGCCTCCTACAACGCAGAGCACACCTCCAATCATGGCTGTAAGCGAATAGCTTACCTGGCTTAAGTTACCCATTACAGGTCCCATAATACCGCCAAAGAACTGAGCCTTTAACTGCTTACTACGTAAGTCTTCATTTAAGTACTCAAATTCATCATTGGCTTCATCTTCGTGATTAAATACCTTAACTACCTTCTGTCCGCTGACAGTTTCCTCTACATATCCGTTTAGAATACCAAGAGCTGCCTGCTGCTGTTTGTAGTATCTACGGCTACGTTTAACAATGGACTGAGCCGCAAAGACAAATAAAGGTGTTGTTATAAGTGTAATAACTGTAAGCCATACATTTGTGTAGAACATTAATGACAATGTACCAATAAGAGTGATTGTACCAGTAAACATTGAAATCAACGAGTTATTAAGCATATTTCCAAGTGCATCGACGTCGTTGGTAAAACGTGACATGATGTCACCTGAATTATTAGAATCATAGTACTTTAATGGAAGCTTGCTTACCTTTTCAAATAGTTCCTTACGAATCTTAGCAAGAGCATGCTGTGATACTCCTATCATGATTCTTGCCTGTAAATACTGGCATACAACCGAGATTGAATAAATCACAGCCATATAAAGGATACCAGATCCTAATCCTGCAAGCTTTTCAGCTGCAGTAAGTGTTTCGTCACCCAAGTTATTAATAACCGGTCTTAAAATATAAGTTCCTACAATTGTGGAAGCTGATGAAAGAAGCATGATAAATAATACAAATACTATCTTCCACTTATCATCCTTTAAATAAGACAAAAGTCTTGTAAATGTTGCCTTGGCATTTTTAGGCTTGCCTCCGCCCATTCTGCCTGGGCCGCCTGGACGTCCGCCACCCTGGTGTCCTTTACGTCCTGGTATTTCCATTTCCTGTACGTATTTTTCATTCTTTTTAGTATATTTAGCTTCGAGGCGTGCACGTGTTTCGTTAGTCATTATGCATTTACCTCCTTTTTGTCCATCTGTGAGTAGTAGATTTCCTGGTAAGTCTCACAATTTTCAATAAGTTCTTCATGCTTACCTAAGCCTACAACCTGACCGTCATCGATAACGACAATCTTGTCCGCTTCTATTACAGATGAAATACGCTGAGCGATTATAATCTTTGTCGCTTCAGGCATATATGATTTAAGATTTTCTCTAATATATCTTTCTGTAGCTGTGTCTACTGCACTTGTCGAGTCGTCTAAGATTAAAATCTTAGGCTTTTTAAGCATTGCCCTTGCAATGCAAAGTCTCTGCTTTTGTCCACCGGATACGTTTACACCACCCTGATCAAGGTCGGTTTCATAGCCTTCAGTAAATGAAGAAACAAAACCATCGGCCTGGGCCATCTTAGCAACTTCTCTGATTTCTTCAAGGCTTGCATCAGAATCACCCCACTGAAGGTTTTCGATGATTGATCCTGAGAATAGCACGTTCTTTTGCAGTACCATCGCAACACCATCACGAAGGTTAGTAAGTGAGTAATCTTTTACGTTTGTACCGTCAACCAGTACCTCGCCTTCATCCACGTCGTAAAGTCTGGGAATCATCTGTACAAGTGAGGTTTTACCAGAACCTGTCGAACCAATAATACCTACTGTTTCACCGCCATTTATGGTTAGCGAAATATTGTTTAGTACTGGTTCACCAGTTTCCTTGTAATATCTAAAGGATACATTCTTAAATTCCACCTGGCCTTTAGTAACCTTCTTTTCTGGTTCTCTTGCATTTTCATCGCTAATCTGGCTCTTGCAGTCAAGAATCTCGTTGATACGATTTGCAGATGCAATTGCACGTGAGCTTTGTAAAATAAGCATTGAAGAGAAGATTAATGCCATCAAAATCTGTGTTACATAAGTAATAAATGCTGTAAGATCGCCTACAAGCATGTCGCCTACTACAATCTGCTTTCCACCAAACCATACTACAGCGAGTGTGGTTATATTCATGAAAAGGCCCATAAGAGGCATGGTTGTAATCATTACCTTGAAAGCTTTAAGTGCAGTTTCCTGCAAATCTTTGTTAGCATCCTCGAACTTAACCTGCTCGAAATCACCTCTTACAAATGACTTAATAACACGAACGTTAGTCAACGCTTCACGGGTTGTTGAATTCATCTTGTCGATTTTACTTTGTAATGCTTTAAACCTTGGGAATGCAAAGCTTATTACAACCGCAATTGTACCAAGCAAAACAGGAATAACGACTACGATAACCAAAGCTAAACGTGCATTTAATAAGAATGCCATAATAACCGCACCGATAAGCATACCAGGGGCTCTAAGTGTCATTCTAAGTAGCATGTTAACCATGGACTGAACCTGAGTAATATCGTTTGTAAGACGGGTAACGATTGACCCGGTGCTGAATTTGTCTATATCAGCAAAAGAAAAACTTTGAACATTTTTAAATGCGTCTCTACGCATATCAGCTGCAAAGTTAAGTGATGCCTTGGCTCCAAAATATGCAGCGCTAACACCCCCTGCAGCCATCAGGAGTGCTGTTCCTATCATCAGTAAGCCTACTTCAATGATAAGAGAAATGTTTCTTGAACCAACTCCTTCATTAATAATAATAGCCATAAGCTTGGGGAGAATTATTTCTCCCAAAACTTCAACCATCATTAAAACAGGAGTGATGATAAATGCACCAAGGTATGGTTTAATGTACTTCCAATATCTTTTCACTCTATTTCTCCATTTCCGATGAATCTGGTATATGAGTTAGGCCCGTAAGGCTTTCTTTTGCTCATACATGGCAAAATCAGCTTTTCTGATAAGTGAATCAACATCGCTCTTTTCTTCTAATACACCTATTGCGTATCCAACTGAAGCATCATACGAATAGGGTGTGCCCATATCTTCACTATATTTCTTTAAAGCCTTTTTAAAGTCTTCAATATAGTTCTTAGCTTTCTTGTCATCACAATCAGGGAGTAAAACTACAAATTCATCGCCGCCGTATCGCATAAACACAGATGAATCCTTAGAAACATCTGAAAGAACCTTGGCGACTCCTTTGATTAAATTATCTCCAGCCTCATGTCCATATTCATCATTTATTTTTTTAAGTCCATCAGCATCCATAAATACAATACCAACCGACTTTTTGTTATCTATACTGTCAGCTACAATCTTTTCTGCGCTGATATTAAAACCAGCTCTGTTATTGATACCTGTAAGGGTGTCATTTGTCCACATATCATCAAGAGTATCAATAAGGTCAACTAGCATAGTTTTCTTACGAACATTTTCAAGTGAAATGCTTGTTGCTGCTATCCAGTTTGTAACAAAATCATTTCTAACAAGATCGCCAGCACGGCCAGCAATCACATATCCATAGTTTCTATTTAAGTAGTGAACAGGGAAGAAATAGTAGGTTGAACCTTCTCTACCACCATTTGCTATAGGCGGCATAAGGTCTTTTTTACTAAATGTTCTGTTTTCACCATCATCAACAATCTTTCCATCGATGCATTCAATGGAAGAAATGATTTCATCTGTATATTCAGTACTAAGATTTTTATCAAGATATCTTGCCAAAGAAGCTAGATAATCTTCGTAATCAATCTTCTTGTGTGAATAAGTATTGATACATAGATAAAGCTCTTCAGGATTCATCTTAACTGTGTAAGCTTTAATCTTATCTACTAAGGTCTTGTAGTCGATTACATCCATAGTCTCTGCAGACATACGCTTTGAAAACTGTTCAAGTTCGATAGCTACATATTTATCGGTAGCTAATGCGTTTGTAACGTTAGGGTCCATTGCGGGAAGCTCCGGTTTACACCCACATGTTTCTCCACAGGTTAGTTGAACGTCCATTACTATTCTTTCGCCCTTAGTATGGTTTTCAATTTCATGAAGAGTGGTTATTGCAGCAACACCCTTCTGATACTGCTGACGCTTAACTGTTGTAAGTCTGGGATAATAAATTCTTGAAATAGAATCAAAATCCACACCCGTAATCTTTAAGTTCTTAGGAACCTTGACACCACGCTTTTTAAATTCAACAGCCATTCCTATAGCCATTTCATCATTAGCTGAGGCGATTGCATCAGGAAGTCCATCCTCAAGACTCATAAAGTAATCGGCAGCTTCGACACCGCTGAAAAACTGATAGTTTCCATCAAATCTATACTTTTTGTCAAAAGAAAGACCATGCTTATTTAATGCCTTGCACAGACCTTCAAATCTAAGTGCTGTGTCTTCAGTGCCTGCTATTCCACCTACGAACCCAATCTTCTTGCAACCGTGAACCTCAACTAAATGGTCAACGATTGTTTCCATGATCTCGCCTTCTTTAGACAAAATATTAATATAATCGTCAGATGGAGAGTCAATACATACGCAAGGGACACCGCTTGCCTTGATACGTTCGTCCATTGATGTGTCACCAAGCTCGAATTGGAAAGTGTTCTTGACATATACAATTCCATCGTAGGTGCTTAAATCAGGAAGTGAATAAATTGCATACTCTCCCTTATTGTATCTGTCACTCTCTTCAATATTTACATTGCAGCCAAATACATGACATACATCCTTATAATCTCTAACTCGTCTCTCAATACCCTTCATGAAAGCTTTCTGGCTATCAAAGATTAGGCTACTGATTAATACGGCAATTTTCATATCCCTTTACCTCACACACCAATCGATGCAAATTTTACGCACCATAGTCATTTTAGCATAACTTTTTAAGTAAGAATATTAAAAAAATCATAAATTCGTTAATTTTTTAACCTTCTTTTTATCCATTTTCACGAATTAATGACATAATTTGACGTATGTAAGGAGGTAGTATATGCTTTTCTAAACTAACAATCCCCATGACAAAATGTTAATTACTTAATAAAGGAAACTTACATATGAACACTCCTAGAGATATTTTAAATTACATACTCGATAATAAACTTGATTTAGATTTCATGGCAGCTGTCGCAAGACAAAAAGGCGGCTTTTCTATCGCCGAGATTGCTGACCGCACATATAAAAAAATGGGAAACGGCTCATACCATATCGTATCCCAAAGCTATGGACTTGATATGCGAATTGATGACGACGACGTATTTACCGCACTGACAAACGGCTTGTACGTCAGTGCTTTTGTCTCACGTAAGGACAATTCTTACAACCTTCATTTCCTAGTCCACAAGTATCCCGAATCCATGAAGCCTAGGTTTGAGGAAGAAATTCTTAAAGACTGCGTCGAGTACATGATTATAAACACCGTCGTTTCGTTGAGACTAGATAGCGAAAAGAAGGTGGATGAGTTTATAAAATAATATTTTTTGATAGCTGAGGGACGGGGGTTGAGATATCAAAAAAGTGATAGCTGGGGGACGGGGGGTGAGATATCATTTTGACCGCATGAGCCAAAATGATATCTCCTCCCCCGTCCCCAAACTATCACTTTTTGTGAGAAACGGACAATCTGGTCTTATACGATAATATTATTCTGGCCATTTCTATATAGTCAGTTCTCCATTATCATTAGCACAACGAATCACAAGTAGTCAAATTGATAAGGAGAGATAATAATATGGAAACAGCAAAAGGACAATCAATTACTAAGAAAACATCATCAGGAATCAAAGACCTTGCAATAACCGCAGTATTTACAGCATTGATTTTAGTCTTCACCGCCTTTGTAAACATCAGACTACCCTTTGGTGGAAATGGCGGACTTATTCATCTAGGAAACATCCCTTTATTTATAGTAGCAATAATATTTGGTAAAAAATCCGGTGCTATAGCAGGTGCTATTGGCATGGGTCTATTTGATCTACTCTCAGGCTGGACACTTTGGGCTCCATTTACTTTTGTCATAGTAGGTTTAATGGGATTTACAGTAGGTAAAATAACAGAAAAAGATAATCATCAAAATCTTTTTTGGTACATTACATCAATCATTTCAGCATGTGCAATCAAAATCGTAGGCTATTATTTTGCCGAAGTAATTCTGTATCATAACTGGCTGGTTCCATTTGCATCTATTCCAGGAAACATTGTTCAGGTTACTGTTGCAGGCATTGCCACAGTTTTAATCGTAGGACAGCTTAGAAAAATAGCAATTAAAGTAAATCTTATCTAATGCGGAGGACTATTAATATGTACAAACTAATGACTCCAGGCCCCACTCAGGTAAGCGACGATGTGCTAGCAGCAAGAGCATTGAGATTTAAAAATCCTGATGTTGACCTGTCTTTTGTTGAAGAATACAGACAGCTATGCCTAAAAATAAGCAGGTTATTAAATACAGAAAATGAAACCTTTATCCTGGGCGGCGAGGGAATCTTAGGTCTCGAAGCAGCCTGCGCTTCATTAATTGAGCCAGGCGAAAAGGTATTAGTGCTTGACAATGGGATATTTGGAAAAGGCTTTGCCGATTTTGTCGCAATGTACGGCGGCATCCCCACTTTATATACAACCGACTATCATGAAACTATTGATATAGCTTCGCTTAAGGATTATCTAACCAGCCACCACGATTTTTCAGTAGCCACCTTGGTTCACGGAGACACTCCAAGCGGCATGCTAAACAACGTCGACGCCATCACAAAGTTATTAAAGGAATATGGCATTTATACTATCGTAGACGCGGTTTCGACCCTTTTTGGCGAAAGAATATCTCTTGATAATATTGATATTTTATGTGGAGGCTCACAAAAAGTCATCTCCGCACCACCAGGTCTTACAATCAATGTGCTTAGCGATGCGGCCAAAGAAAAGATTCAAAAAAGAAGCTCTCCCATTCCTGCTTTCTACGCTAATCTCAAAGTTTTCTTTGGCTACTATGAGGAGAAATGGTTTCCATACACAATGCCGATTAGCGACATAAATGGCTTGAGCGTTGCAATTGATCGTATCGAAAATGACATAGAAATATACGATAGACACGCAAAACTTGCAAAAGCTGCCAGAAAAGCTGTTCAGGCTGCTGGATTAAAGCTGTTCTTACGAAACGGATTTTCGAATACAGTAACTGCGTTTGAAGTGCCAAAAGGGATAACCGACGTTGATATAATAGACACCATGCGTAAGAAATATGGCATAATGATTTCAGGTTCTTTTGACGTATTTAAAGGCAAAATAATAAGAATCGGCCATATGGGAAACAACGCTAATTACGAGGACATGGTTGAGACGATGAGAGCTCTCGACAAAACATTTAATGATTTAGGCATAAAACTAAATGCCAGCTTGGAAGAGGAATTTACAAAATGATTAAAGATGAAGCATACGCATTGACCAAAGAATTTTTAGAAAAGTCAGAAATGAAAAAAGGGCAGCTCCTGGTAATAGGCTGTTCCACAAGCGAAGTATATGGAAGTACGATAGGTAAAAATTCTAAACCCGAGATAGCTGATGAATTATTCCAGGGAATCTACCAGGCAGCGTCTGAGCACGGAATCCATATCGCAGCTCAGTGTTGCGAGCACTTAAACAGAGCCCTGATTCTCGAAGAGTCTGTAGCGATTTCACGAGGCTATGAAATGGTAAACGTAGTTCCCCAGCCTAAAGCCGGCGGGTCCTTCGCGACTATGGCCTACAAATACATGGACTCTCCCGTTGCTGTTGAGCACATTAAGGCCGAGGGTGGTATTGACATCGGCGATACACTTATCGGAATGCATCTTAAAGACGTCGCAGTTCCGCTTCGCTTATCAACAGACAAACTCGGAAACGCACACGTAGTATGCGCTAAAACCCGTTTAAAATTCATTGGCGGCGAGCGCGCACAATATATAAAATGATATCTTGGGGATGGTGGTTGGGACGTCTTTTTTATCCTGCCAGTCTAAATCACCAT
>JAZUDH010000116.1:0-2101 GCA_045639565.1 Lachnospiraceae bacterium | reverse complement strand
CGAGATTTGTTTAGTGGCAAAGACGAAAATGTCATCATTTGCCCTCATTGTGGCGGTAAGATTAGATTGTCTAAAGAATAACTAATTATTCTCTTCAATATTGCTAACTTGCTTTAAACCAATGAGTTACGCGCTTAAAGTGGTACGATTCCCACTTCGAATGCGACTACTTTCATTTGTGACACAGTTCAATAAATCAAAGGAAAATGAAAATGTATCACAAAATTTAACAATTAAAATTTGGTAGTTTTTAATATTATTGCTATCTTTGCAGTGTATTAATTAACTACCAAATTTATTTTATATGGGAAAGCAGATCGTAGACTTCGAAGAACTGAGTCAACCAGTATCCATCGAACTTAGAATTGGAAGACGTATAAAGGCTATTCGTGCATTGCGTGGCATGAGCGCACTCCAACTCGCAGAGGCTACTGGAATGTCAAGCCAGACAATCTCGCACCTTGAGAATGGCAAGACCGATTTCAAACTAAGCACCATCAAGGCTATCGAGGAGGTGCTACATTGCACACTATTACTAATACCTAACGAGGATTTGACATGAAAAAAAAAGATTTGCACGAATTGGAATATCATAAGTCCTGCAAGTATGCAATGGAAGAATGTGAGAAGTATGGCTTTGAACCGATAGACTATGCCGAAAACTTTGCTGATTGTTATGCAGACGGATATAAGGCTTGTTGGGAAGAAATGAGTAAACCAAAGCTGAATTTGGAGGACGAAAATAAGATGAGTAAAGAGATTGCAGACGAATACGCAGGTATAGCCTACAATGCACTTGCTCAACTTGTTGTCAATGGGAACATCAACCCTATAAGCCACAAAGAATCTTTTAAGGCTGTAATGAATCTTTTGTCCGAATTTAAGCAATGCCCAGTATAAACCTAACGAAGATTTGATATGAGACTTGCAGTATTCCGAATTTCAGTTAATGTTATTTATGGCATCTTTGGTATATTGTCCATTAAATATTTTGGACTCAGTTCTGCCATTGGAGTTATGTTCGGAGTGATTATGAGTCATCTTATTTGTGATAAATACGAAAAGAAAGGAGAGTGATTATGGATAATGGCAGTCATGAAATGATATGGTATCATGGGGTGTTATACTCTCCAGAATTATTCTATCTGCAAGTCGTTTTAGGATGTAGATTATAAACAAGTTAAAAAGATTTGATATGTGGGTAGCAAGAGAAAAATCAGGTAGATTATTTCTGTTTGAAAGTAAACCAATAAAGCATTATAAATGTATAGGATTATGGGTTAATAATGGAGTAATCACACCTATAATGGAGATAGATTCATCACTATTTCCAAATCTCAAGTGGGAAGATGAACCAATTGAAGTTGAAATAATCAAAAAAATGATTTGATATGACAAAAGAACAAACTGCAAATTTTGAGAACGAACATTTGAAAGCATGGCAATTAATCATTGAGATGATTAAGCATCCTTTCAGTGAGGTAAGATTTTGCAATTATTATATCACAAATGTACGATACAACGGATATGATAAGATGCATGTATTGGATAGCATTAATAGTGTTCCGCAAAAACCAAAAATAGTTGATAAACCAAATTTATAAAAGAAGAATAATATGAAAGAAATAACAAAAGAAATAAAGGATTATCTACTAAGTGTAGGTTATCCTGCCCAAGAGGAAATTTACTACCTTGAAGTCTGGCTCTGGCTGTGGCGAGAGAAGGGAATACATCTTAATACTGATACATCAAGAGAAGGTATTGTTTGCATTTATTGGGATAGCACAATTATCCATGAAATAAAGAATCTGAGAGTTTCTGATCCAGAAGATGCCATCATCGCAGCAATAGAGTATCTTGTAAAGGAGAAACTAATCAAATGATGTTTTCAACTCCCTCACAAATTTCTTTTGATTCCGTTTAAGTTGTGACACATCACAAAGTAGTAAGATTCCCACTTCGAATGTAGCGAGTTTAGATATTCTACACAATATCAAATGTTAAATATATAATAAATTTTGATATTCTATAAAATAATTCGGCATTTCTTTGGAAGTGTCGAATTATTTGTTTATCTTTGCAGCACATTGTGAAACTTAGA
>JAZUDH010000115.1:0-12042 GCA_045639565.1 Lachnospiraceae bacterium | reverse complement strand
AAATTCAACCGCACAAACATTATACATTCTAGGGAGAAGAAATGTTTGTATGAATCGTTTATATATTATATTATTGCACCTAAGGTAGCCTTCGATTTTGAGTGCAATGTATCGGTATAAATTCGGTATAAAATCACATGTAAGAGCCTGGAAAAGCCTTATTTTATTGGTGTTTCAAGGTTCGTGGCAAATAATGCCGTGGCATATAAATAGCACTTTTATCATAGTCGTTTTTGCCCCGTTATGCTGAGAAAAGCCTTGATATTAAAGGGTTTCGCGATTACCTACGAATAGAACATACTTTCTTTTCGTAGCATATCAAAGCATGTTTTCTCACTGATTTTGTACGGAATCGTGTACAGAATTAAAAAGTTGTACATGAGCATTTTCAGGGCTTAGCAGGTTTTATCCGATCTTTAACCTCGATACAATCGCCTTGGCATCTTCAAGTCCGACATGAGTATAAGTGTTCATTGTCACACCTATCTCGGAGTGTCCCATCAGATACTGCAGGATCTTGGGCGGTGTTCCGGCCATTGCCATATTTGTACAGTATGTATGGCGACAGATGTGAGGTGTTATCTTTGGAAGCTGATACTTGTAGATTTTGTTATGCTTATCAATAGCGAATTTGAAGTATTTCTCCCTATGAAGCGAATACATTGGATTTCCGTTTTTGTCTAAGTACAGAAATCCCATCCTGCCTTCAATTACCGGTTCAGTCATCGGAGTAGGTCTGTTCTCGATGATCTTCCTGAAGCACGCTTCGACCTCCGGCGTCATAGGTAAAACTCTGGTTCCGCTGTCGGTCTTGTCTTCTGGATGTAGTATCCTCGGGATCCGTCTTTCATGAGCTGATGATCTATATTGATCACATGCTCTTTGAAGTCGATGTCCTTGATCGTTAATCCGCAGAACTCGGAAATCCTCATACCGGTCTTGAACAGGATGTAAAATCCTTCGTAATACTGACAGTAGTGAGGATCCGTTTTAACAAATTCCAGGTATTTACGCTCATCCTCATGACTTATAGCTTCTCGCCTTATGCTGTCATTTAGGGTGACTTCAACAAGTTGGAATTGAAAAGGATTCTTCCTTATGAGATCATCATCTACTGCCTGTTGGAATGCCGGTCGAAGAACTCCCCTTATGGAATGGATCGAACTGTAACTTCTGCCGTCCTTTTGTTGGAGCTTAATCAGCCACAACTTAGCATCAGAGATCCTGACCTTATCGATCCTTACTTTTCCGAACGGATCCTTCTTCAATATGTTGACCACGGTTCCGTATCCCTTTTTGGTAGTTGGTCTGACACCGATCTTTGTCTTTATATACTTCTCAACCAACTCCAGTACGGTCAATCCACCACCGTTGGGAGCAACCTTATTACATTCAGCCCATCTTTAATCCTAGGGCTTCTTTCTTTTCTGCCAGTTCTTTAAATTCCTTCTTATCCATACCTTTGAATCGAGTTGGTGTATCGGATACCCGGCGGATTACGCCTGCCTCAAACCTGTTGGTGCCTTTACGATTAACCAGAGTTAATTTGCGCTATTATTCTTGCTGCGCTGCTATGATTCTCTCCCTAGTTTGTGTTGGTCACTCACTTGTTTGCCAATATAGGTCTTCAAGGTTCACGCAAACGAATGTTTGCATATTGTGTTACATCATAACTTCTAACGACCATCGAGAAAATATGTTCTATTTTGTAACAAGACGTTTTTCAACATTTCGTGAATATCGCCTGAAACATAATAATTGCAAACTTTTGAATGTTATAATTTCTTTGTATAAATTGTCGCGATTTAGATTTGTTACGACTGGATAAGTAGTTAGGAGTTCATCTATGGCGATCTCAGTTAATAAACAAGGTTTGAAGAAGTTTATTGATAAGTGGTCCGGGCGCGGTAAGGAAGACGAAGACGACCGTTCCTATTGGATAGACTTATTCCAGAATGTCTTTGAGCAGTCTGATGTTACTGATCGTATTGACTTTCAGAAGAAGGTTATCGGTCCCGATGGCAATACAAAAAGAATCGATGCTTATATCCCCGAAACTAATATCATCATTGAGCAGAAGAGTCTTGGCATCGCTCTAGATAAACCTCAAGCTGGCCATAACGGCATGACTCCCTATGAACAAGCCAAGATGTACGATAATGGTCTTCCTCGAAGTGAGAAAGCCAGATGGATTGTTATTTCGAACTTCGAAGAAATATGGGTCTTCGATATGGAGAAGAGAAGACCGGAAGACGATATTATAAAGATTTGTCTTAAGAATCTTGACAAAGAATACCCGATGCTTCAGTTTCTCTTCGATCCTCAGGTTGAGCAGATCCGCCGTGAGTTGAAGGTATCTCAGGAAGCTGGTGATCGTATAGGCAAAGTGTACGATGCACTTCTAGCTCTTTATCCTGGTGAGCCTACTGAAGAAGAATACAGAAGCCTTAATCTTTTCTGCGTACGTCTCGTCTTCTGCTATTATGCTGAAGATGCTGAACTCTTCGGAAAATATCAGTTCCGTGATTATGTCGCATCATTCAACCCTAAACACCTTCGCAATGGTCTTAAAGACCTGTTCCGCATTCTTGATACCAAGGAAGAAGAACGTGATAGAACCGAAGAACCGGAGTTACTCGCATTTCCTTATGTTAATGGTGGTTTGTTTGCAGATCACAACATAATCATTCCGCAAATAGACGAAAAGACACAAGTGTTATTAACGGAAGCATCAGATTTCAACTGGGCTGAGATATCACCTACAATTTTCGGAGCAGTGTTCGAGAGTACTCTCAATCAGGAAACAAGACGTAAAGGTGGCATGCACTATACTTCAATCGAGAACATTCACAAGGTTATAGATCCACTTTTCCTTGATGACATAAAAAATGAATACCGAACAATATGCGAATCAAAGCAGCCGAATGTTAAACGTCAGAAACTCATCGACTTTCAGGCAAAACTCTGCAAACTTAGGTTTTTGGATCCTGCTTGCGGTTCTGGTAACTTCCTGACGGAGACATATCTTTCTATCCGAAGAATCGAGAATGAGATCATTAAGAATATCATTGAACTCGATAAGACTGTTCAAGATAATCAGATTGCTTTAGGAGACATCGGCTCTGACAACAGTATTATCAAAGTTAACCTTTCTCAGTTCTATGGTATCGAGATCAATGACTTCGCGGTTGCAGTATCCAAAGCGGCTTTGTGGATAGCCGAGAGCCAGATGTTGAAAGAGACAGAAGCGATTGTATATCACAACATTAATTTTCTTCCTTTGAAGTCGTATGTAAATATAATCGAGGGAAATGCATTACAGGTCGATTGGGAAAACGTAATCGCTTCTTCAGATTGTTCATATATAATGGGTAATCCACCCTTTGTTGGTTATTCTCTGCAAAGCGAAGAACAAAAAGCGGACATGTTGTCTATCTATGTCGATGAAAACGGTAAACCATATAAAACTGCTGGGAAAATTGATTGCGTTTCCGCTTGGTACTATAAAGCGTCACAGTTTATGCAGGGTACAAGTATCCGAACTGCATTTGTTTCAACCAACAGTATCACACAAGGGGAACAGGTTGCTGGTGCATGGAAACCATTATTTGATAGATTCGGTATCCATATTGATTTTGCCTATCGTACTTTCCGCTGGGATAGCGAAGCGAGTTTGAAAGCACATGTACATTGCGTAATTGTCGGTTTTAGTATTGCTGAAAATAATAAAACTAGGTGTATATTCGATGATGAGTTAACCAAAGAAGTTAGGAATATCAACCCATATTTGGTAGATGCGCCGAACATTTTTATAGAAAGCCGTTCAACTCCTATATGTGTTGTTCCCCAAATGACAACAGGTAATCGACCAGCTGATGGTGGTCACTTGATAATTGAAAAGGAAGATTACGATGACTTTATCAAGAGAGAACCCAATGCGGTCAAGTATATAAAGAGATTCAAGGGATCTACGGAATATATTAATAATATAGATCGTTATTGTTTGTGGTTAGTAGGCGTCAGTCCTGCTGAATTAAGAAAAATGCCAGAAGTAATGAAACGCATTGAGTTATGTAAACAAGATAGACTTAACAGTCCTGATCAGGGTAGGCAAAAACTAGCAGATACTCCAATGTTGTTCAGAGAAACTCATAATCCAGAGCAATATATAATTATGCCTAAAGTATCTTCTGAACGTAGGGAGTATATACCTTGCGGTTTGATGAATGGCGATGTTATTCCAAGTGATCTCGTTTTCATTATTCCGGATGTAAGCATTTATCTCTTTGGAATTCTTACTTCTTCTGTTCATATGGCATGGATGCGTGCTGTTGCAGGAAGACTAAAAAGCGATTATCGATACTCCAAAGATATTGTTTACAACAATTTTCCTTGGCCAACCCCTTCTGACGATATGAAGGTTATTATAGAAAAAACAGCTCAAGCAATACTGGATGCGAGAGCATTATACCCTGATAGTAGTTTGGCTGATCTATACGATCCTCTAATTATGCCGTTTGAACTTCGCAAGGCTCATGAGGCAAACGACAAGGCTGTTATGAAAGCATACGGATTCTCCCCTAATATGGAAGAATCGGAGATAGTTGCCGAACTTATGAAGATGTATAAGAAAATGATTGATGATTGATGATATGGGAGTACGAATATGGCAGTCATTATTACTAACAATATAGAAAATGAGTGTAAAACCCTTTTATCACTCTACATGGATACATCACATATTAAAAAGGTTATTCTAAACAATTATCCTGGGCTTTCCGAAACTAAACAGAAAAATGTCCCGCCGAAAATTAAATCGTATATTTCTCAAGGCATAAAGTTCTATGAGGAAACTGATGATAGTATACTTGCTGCCCCGCTCACACTTTTCTATTCAATCCTAAATTTCTCGAAAGCGATTTTTTATATAAATCGTCCGAATGAATCAATCGCTAATGCGCACGGATTATCATTCAAAGGAAATGATTCTCTACCTGAACTTGGTGCAACATGTGCGAAAGTAGATTCTAATGGAACATTTGTGAACCTAGTTAAAGTTACAGGTGATCATATAAGTAAGGAAGATACATTAATAGCTAAGGATATCTTTGCTCAATTGCCAGAGCTTTGCAATGTATATGCACTTAGGTACCTTGAGGAACCAAATGTTTATCTCATGCAAAAGCACGTATCTAATAATGAGTATTATAAATTGATTTATCAAACAGAACGAACTAAGCACATCGATTTTACGCTTCCTTCATCAAATGGTTTGTTGATTTCAACGATGGGTACGTCAACTAACGTGTTCTTATCTGAAGCTTGTTCTCAGAAAGATTTTGAGAATTCGACTTATATGGATGTTTATGGTAACTATTATCTTACTTGCGGAATGAAGGATGCTGATGGGTATCATAAGATTAGTAAAATTGTTTTGTTATATTATTGCTATTATATTTTTAGCATGCTAGTAAGATACGATCCTGAGAAATGGAGACAATTCTGTGATACATCAGACTCTTCAATTATTAATAAACTAGTAATCGACCTTAGGAGAGAAATGTTAGTCGAAGTCTTGCAATGGTTAAGCGGAAAACAGTATATATTTGCTACAAAAATGGATGTTCAACAGGAAGATTTGGATATATCAGACCTATGGGAAAAACTGAAAAAGGAAATACTTCGGGACAAAATTGTATCGGGGAAAAATCCCTTGGCATCGCTCTATGAATAAGGAAAAGAAAGACATTATTTTACGTCTTAATGATACCAATTCTGGTAATAGAATGTATCATAGTATGCTTCCTGAGAAGTACGAAGATGATATGGATATCATCCGCACTGAACGCCAGCTGGGAATGAGGAATATCAATAGTATAGGTTTTGACGTGATTTGGAATAAGTTCTTTGTTTATGAGGACGTATTGGATGTCGATGGCCGTACTTACTTGGAGGTGTGGAGAGGATCAGCCCAGTATTTTGATGCGTTTGAAGATTTCTACGATTATTTAGATGGAAGCATATATGAAAATGCCTGTTATTATCAGTGCGATCTATCCAATGTAAATAGAGACATTGATTTATCACGAATTCCTAAAAATCTATCGTTCATCAACTATACTATCGATGACTATACTTTATCGCCTTCAGAAGAGGAGATGATGTTATATAAAAACGGAGAGAAAACACATAAAAGCTGTCAGAAATGGATAGAAAAATGTCGTAGTTGCTCTTCTAGTGTCGAATTAGCGAAGTTCATGAAAAAATATGAAAATTCCAGCTTGCATGACACCTTATCGGATGTTCCTTGGCCTGAAAATAAAATATACCGTGATTTTATGCTCTGGATTTTCGTTGAAGAAGCAACTAAAGACGATAAGAAATTTGATGCTTTGATGCAGCTGGTTTCAGACGATAACTGTACGTTAGGTATTGTTAGAGAATTGTGTACGATTTTTGATCCAGAAAGAGTTATTAGTAAATATAATTATGGATACAACTATCGTAGTGGGTACAAAGAAAAGAAGCGACTCAAAGAATTTGCAGTGGCCTTGAAACTCGGCAAAAGCGAATGCATTACAAAAGCGTTCTTTGATGTAAGAATACATTATTATTGTGAACAGAAGATTTATAGATTCAAAGATAGACAAGCAGGCATCGCGCAAGGCTCGTTTGAAATTGCGACATATCGATTCTTTGAAAAATTCGAGGATTTTGTAGATTACCGTAATGGTGATCTTAGTAATACTGATTTATCCGGTAATCTTGATTTGCGCTATGATTTTTCTGCGTGTCGACGGAATAGAGCAACGGTTTTGCCAGCCCAGGCATATGATGAATTATCGATGAAGATCAAGAAAAAATACACTGACAAAGGTAGGTTTGAAGTACTACAGGCATGGTGTGATTCGAATGGTACGATCATCAAACACTACAAACACTCATTTGACCATTTCTTTGATTTTGTTGCTTTTTTGAAGGGGGATCTTTCCAACGCTAATCTTGTTTTTTGTGATGGCATTGAGAATATCAGAGATACCTCGAATCTAAATCTCGCCAATGCGGAGTTAACTAGTGAGGCGTATGAAAATCTTGGTATTGAGTACGCAAAAATACATTTTGATGAGAATGTATTCAAATCGTTTGATATAGTGTGCAAAAATGAAAAGAGCACCGAATTGGTTTTGCGTTCTACTAGGAGTTCTGACGATACGGATGAGCTGGACGAGTTCTTTGCTGATTACGATAAGGAACGAATTCATTACATATCAGATTTGCATTTGATGCATAAGCTGCAGAATAAGAATGCTAGAACAAAAAGCGATATCATTCGCATATTAAAATCTACCGCCGAAACAATAGTATCAGGCATTGAAGATACCGTGATCATTGTTGGAGATGTATCTTCTGACTTTAGTATATATGAAAGTTTCATTCGTTTTTTGCGCAGAGAAATCGACCGATGTAAATGGAAGAAACCCAATGTGATTTTCGTACTTGGGAATCATGACTTGTGGAGTTTTCCGGCTCTGTCTTTTGATTCTATAGTTGATAAATATAGATCTTTGCTTTCACAGAATGGTATGTATCTTTTGCAAAATGAAATACTGTATAAAGATCATAATTCTACTATAAACTACATTTCAGAAGCAGCATTGCAAGAGTATTCGCCGAAGATGATACGAAAAATCCTTAGCAAGGCTCGTCTGATAATGTTTGGAGGTTTAGCATTTTCTGGGTTTAACCACGAGTTTAATGCAGATAATGGTATATACAGAGATACTATACACAGACTTGAAGAGCAAGGTGAAACTCTCAAATTCTGTGAACTATACAATAAGATTACTGCTGCTGTTCCAGAGAGAAAGGTGGTAGTTGCTACGCATATGCCAATGGATTGTTGGCGTCAAAGTCTTGAATATCAAAATGGATATGTCTATGTGAGTGGTCATACGCATAAAAACTACTTTTATGATGACGGAGATATACGGGTTTATTCGGATAATCAAATTGGTTACGGTAACAGTTCACCATATTTGAAATGGTTTGACATTGATCCGGAATATGATTGTTTTTCGGATTATTCTGATGGGATTTACAAAATTTCCGGGTCTGATTATCAAGATTTTTATCGCGGAAAAAATATAATGATCTCATTCAAAAGACCTGTGAATATTCTGTATATGCTGAAGAAGAATGGATATTATTGTTTTGTGCATGAAGCCCGTAATGGATCATTATGCATTTTAAATGGCGGTGCTATGAAAAAACTAGACAGAAAAGATATTAACTACTATTACGACAATATGGATCAAGTTATATCTTCTATAAAGTCTCCGCTAGATGCGTATACAAAAGTACAAGAACAAATAGCTGCTGAGGTTCGCAAGATTGGAGGGGAAGGCAGAATTCACGGATGCATAATTGATTTGGACTTCTTTAACCATATTTATCTAAATCCGATTGATATGAAAATTACAGGTTATAGCGCTACTGATATCATAAATAAAAAGGTCTATCCAAGTATTCCTTCCTTGCTCAAGAACGAGTGCCCTTCTTTATACGGGAATTATAAAAGGTATATCAAGGATGCTAACAAGAATTCTTTGGTGATGGTTAATAAGTCTGCTGTAAGTAATTCAAAGATGCCGCAACTGTATTTGGAAACAGATATATATAAAGCATCAAGAGAGATCAAGAAAATGCAAAAGCTTAACTCGAATATTCTGTCTACTTGGCATGATCCCCAAGGAAATGATAGGAGAATAGGATCATAGGTCATCTTGAGATGAGAGTTTAGAATGTTTTCAGAGACAATAAAAAACTGCCGTTATAAAACGGCAGTTATCACTCTGGACTAACTTTCAGCTTGTACAACTCGTGTACAGAATTGTTTGTTGGTTACTGCAAAGTCTTTGTTTTCAGTGGTTTTGATAAAAGTGGTAGTATAGTACCATGGCAGATAAATAATACTCTTATCATACTCCCAACTCCTTACAAAGCCCGTAAAATGGGCATTTCTTCGCATTTTACCTTTTCCCATTCGTAGTACTTCGGTAGTTAAAGTGATGTTAGTCTATCACGTAATGCCGTAATATGCCGTAAACATCGCACATTTGCGACTTGTGAGAAACAAATGCCCCAGCAAACGAACAGTACTCTAATCATTATTCTTGTTACTCCACTACGCCTCTAATTAATTCAATATGTTTTATAGAAGAATAGTACATAAACTATAGTCTTTGTCATCCTACATACTTATTCTTTTCTTAATAACAAATAATTCCTTAGGATTAATTCTAATTACTCCCTCGATATTATTCCCATTAATAACATCCTCACCATATATTTCATCAATTTGTGCTATATTTTCAGATGTATTAAGATAAAACTCATAGCTATAATTATCTGAATATCTTGTATGCTTTTCAACGCCGTAAGGAAGCTCCTTATATGCTATTCCTATATCCTTAAGTACAGCTTCAAGAAAATCTTTTATTGAAGCATTATCCATTCTAGCAGCCTGATAGTATGCCATTCCAAGACCAGTGTTCTTAATAGTTATAGCTGGCGTGTCTTTATAAAAATCATCCACATATGAACCAAGCACCTCGGCATCAGCTACTCTAAGAATCTCTGCATAATCCTTTACATCCCAATCTAAACTACTAATTGTTGATTTTATCTTATTGCTATCCTTAGGATAAAGCGTATCTATTTCCTCGCTGGTTACACCAAAAAGCTCCTTTAATCCATCTCCTGGAAAACCTCCCTGGAAGCACAAACAATTACTATCAACATATCCAGTTATATATGTTCCAATTAAAGTGCCGCCATTTTCCACAAAGCTTTTTAGCTTTTTAGCTACTCCTTTATTAAGCACATATAACATAGGAGCAATAATAACTTTATATTCATTAGATACACCATTTGTAGAAATCACATCTGCTTCGATACCTAAACTCATCAACGACTTCCAATAATTCATGCATGTAACATCATACTGTTTAGTATATCTACCAAAACCACTGGCACCTTCAACAGCCCACCAGCTATCCCACTCAAAAATAATTGCCACTTCATTTTTCATGGTTGTGCCCTCTACTTCAGCTAGCTTCGCCAAAGTATTTCCTGTATCAGCCACTTCTTTAAAAACACGGGTATCATTAGTTCCAACGTGATCTATAACTGCGCCATGAAATTGTTCTGCTGCACCTCTTGATTTTCTCCACTGAAAATACAAAACAGTATCAGAACCACAGGCAACTGCCTGAACAGCAAACTGCTTATGTACTCCTGGTCTTTTTAACTTGTTATATTCCATCCAGTTTACCTGACCTGGTGCACTTTCCATAAGCATAAATGGTTTATCTTTTTTAAGTCCTCTCATAATAGCATGATCAAATGCACTTTCAATCATAGTATCTGCATAGGTTTCCTTATCATTATGAAAAGCAGGATAGCTATCCCAAGAAATAACATCTATCTTCTTAGCAAGCTCTCTATAATCAATATCCCAAAAACGTTTCATAAAATTAGTTGTAAATGGAACATTTTTATTTTCAGAATATTTTTTTATGGTATCAATTTCAACCGAAATATAATCGCAGAAATTCTGTGTGGTAAATCTCTTCCACAGAAGGTTAAGTCCTAAAACCGCAGTCTGACCATTTTCATAAGGGGGATCTATCTCATCAAAAGAGCCATATCTTGCACTCCAAAATGTAGTCCATAGATTATGATTTAGCTTTTCAATATCATTGTCGAAACGTTTTCTTAAATAATTCTGAAACTTTTTCTTGCAAAGATCACAGTAGCATTCGCCCCCAAACTCATTTGATATATGCCACATCAATAGTCCCGGATGATTCCCCACTGTCTCAGCAAGCTTTCTATCTATAATACTTATTTTTTCTTGAAATACTGGCGATGACAAGCAGTGATTATGTCTAAACCCATGCCTGTTTCTATTGCCCATTCCATCTACACGCATAACCTCAGGATACTTTTTGTCCAACCAAACTGGCCTAGCCCCAGATGGTGTAGCAAGAATAGTATATATACCATTCTCATATAAATTATCCATTATATCCTTGAGCCATTCAAAATGAAATTCTCCTTCCTTCGGCTCATACACTGCCCAAGAAAATACGCCTAGAGTTGCTTCATTAACCCCAGCCTCTTTCATGTACTCAATATCCTTTTTAAGAATCTCAGGATACTGCAACCACTGTTCCGGGTTATAATCTCCACCATGTATTATTTTTTTTACAGGCTTTCCAAAAATATAATTCATCACATTCTCCTTAACAAAAAAATTAAATTATCACACAATTAAAATCATAACAAGAAAGACATTTGTCCATCTATCCAGCCAAGGTCTTAGCCATAGTTTAAAGGCTTCTATATGCCACTGCAAAGTATACTTTTCATTTATAAAAATAGGATCATATCTCCACCCCATGCTATCTATTCAACCTTATCCCACTCGACCGGAGAATAGGATTTTTCAGCATCACTTCTTTGGAAACCAAGGGATACATCGATTCACCCTTATACAATAATCTATATATTCCTGACCATATAATTCCTTAAGCCATTTTTCTTCTGTATTCTTAAGAACAATCGTCATCTCTAACCAATAGAAAATAGGCAAAACAAATAATACTGGGTTATGCGCTATAAGAATCGCACTAGTACTTCCAAGAAAGTAAACTGCGTAGCATGGATTTCTTACAAATGCATATGAGCCATTTGTTTTAAACTGATTATTCTTTATATCATTTACTAAACCACAACCAAAATCAGCCCCAAAGAAACAAAGTAATCCTTCAATGATAAGTACAATTCCTAATACAATAAAAATACAATTTACAAATCATTCCTAATACTCTTCCATTCATCTCTTGTAATAGCATAAGCATAGGAAATTGTATTTTTAGGATCAGGGTATTCTTTAACCTTTTTCATTCCATTGGCAATAGCTGTACTATAAGAGCCAACATTGGTATATTTCATATATGAATAGATAACATCATAATC
>JAZUDH010000114.1:0-3948 GCA_045639565.1 Lachnospiraceae bacterium | reverse complement strand
AATGGGTATGGAGTGCTCTATTTCGGCGTTAAGGACAATGGTGATGTTGTTGGACAACAAATGGGCGACAGAACCCTTAGAGAGATATCTCAGGCGATAGCAAACTTTATTAAGCCGCAGATCATTCCAACTATAGAACATAAGTTGATGGATGATAAAGATGTGATAAGGATTGAAGTTCGGGGATCTGAAAAGCCATATTCGGCATACGGACGCTATTATATGCGTTCGGCGGACGAAGATAGAGAATTAAGCCCTATCGCATTAAAAGAATTAATGGATAGACAGACTTCATCGGATGTATTGACTTTGGCAGTTGCACCAGTACAGAATCTTACCTTTAATAAGCTGAAGATTGCGTATGTAACAGCGGGGCTGACAGTTGATCAGGCAACATTTGAGGAAAATGCAGGCCTTAAAAATGGTGACGGAAAATATAATTTAATGGCATTCCTGCTTGCTGATGAAAATGATATTTCAATCAAGGTGGTTACTTTTGCGGGAAAAGACAAGACCGAGCTTGTAAAAAGAAATGAATATGGAGGAACCTGTCTTGTTACGGCTATCGATAAAGTCATAGACTACATGGAATCTATTAATGACACCATGGTTACGATGGGAAGCCATAGAAGACAGGAAGAAAAATTATTTGATATGGCAAGCTTCAAAGAAGCTTGGCAAAATGCATGTATTCATACAAAATGGGACAAGGGGTATCCTCCCGCAGTTTATATCTTTTCTGACAGGATAGAGATTATATCTACTGGAGGACTTCCGGTAGACCTAAACAAAGAGGAATTCTACAAAGGAATCAGTAAACCGGTAAACTCTAAATTACAAAAGATATTTGGTCAGTTAGGATATGTGGAGCAGACCGGACATGGTATTCCGCTTATTATAAGCAATTATGGAAAACAGGCTTTTGATATAATGGAAAATTTTGTTAATGTCACGATTCCGTTTAATTATGAAAAAAAGAACGCTTCGGGAGCAGAAATTCAGAATAAAGTGAATATTAATGATGCAGAACAGAGGGTAATAGATTATATAAGTCAAAATTCTAGCATAACGATAAAGGAATTAGTTGAAGTTAGCGGATATTCTGACGGATATGTAAGGAAAATACTTGCTGCATTAAAAGAGAAGAAAATTATCGAACGTCAAGGGGGAAATAAAGTAGGAAAGTGGGTTATTCTTAAGTGATATTCAAAAGTTGATTTTTATCAGCGATGAATAAAGAAGTAAAGTATAAGCGGATTTTGAATAACTGTTATTAATTTATAGAAGAAAACACTAAAAGGAGAAAAATATGTTTGAGAAGGGATCAGAATGGAGAAGATGGGATTTACATGTTCACACACCTGGGACAAATAAAAATGATGATAGGTATTAGTGGGGACGGTCCTATTGCCACGCACATGGTTCCTTTGGCTCGCTTTATGGTACGTCCATTTAGATTTTTTTGGATTATCAAAACAAGAAAATAAATAGCGCAGAGGCTGCCAGACTTCTTGAAATAAGCAAATCCACTTTTTTAAGAAGGTACAAAGAATATATAAAAGCGCGTCAATAGAATTCCGATTCTATTTTGACACGGAAAGAGGACTTTAAATGCAGAGATACAATGATAACCTTTACTGTGCGAAAGGGGAGCTAAGCAGCTCCCCCTCAAAAGATCGATGATTTATAAAAAATTCAAATTTCCGTTTTTGGTCAGTTCTTGGTGGAGCATCATATACGCTATTAGCATTCGTTCTAGGCTTATCAGTTTGTCTTTGTCCACAATAATCGCACATGAGTAAAATGCTCTATCCCTCAATTCGTATCACATTATACAGAAAATACACCACCACACCAATACAGCCACTGGAATAATGGTCTGCATCAGAACTATCGTTTTTTCTGATAAACTGATTTCTTTTTTTTCTTCTTTACAGAAAATACAAAGCCACAATAGTAAAAGGACAAGCCCCCACGAAATGGCTCTCAGCATATATAGTGAAGTATCGAAGCCCAAGCCCATCGAATTTACAAGGTGTCCTTTTTCTGCTGAATTTCCAAGCAATCTTGCAGCTGTAACATTCATGTATCTGGTGTTGAAATTATAATCATTCACTAGTGAAACCAAAAACCTGGCAGCTCCCACAGCCATAAGCAGAAGCATGTTTACTTTTATATTCAGCTTTTTGGTAAAAACAAGTAACACAAAGAACGGCACATAAAGACAGTATCTGTAAAAAATAGCGTACATTCCAAAGCTTAAACAAAGAAAAGATAATGCCAAAGCCTGTATTGTAAATATAGCTTTGTCCTTTCCATTTTCACCACTTGTATTTCTAATGAAACAGTAGCCTGCAATTACAACCAGAAGCACTGCAGGTATGCATACCTTGCCAAAACCTGTTTCGATAGAGAATGTATTCATCATGATTTGAAAAATGCCAATTGTATTAAAGTCCTTAAGTTCAGCATAATGAACATCTTTTCTGTAAGCCGCTTCAAAAATACCTGAAGGTATAACCGCAATAACGCAATTAATGATCAATTGAAAAATATTGCCAGTTAAGCACAATTCGCCAATAATATAAGGAATGATCATGATAGGACACAATGTGATTGATACTACTGCCGCTATCAGTGCCGCTAAACGCTTTCCGTCCATGCGAAAACTCAGGTATCCCAGAAATATCGTAAGGTATATTACTTCATCCTGCCCCGCATATGCTGCGCTATCTAATATCTCAAGACTAGCAAGGTTAAATAGTGCTGCCAGAATCGCCTTATTGTTATCTTCTGTAATCTTCAAAACAATCTTGTAAATAAATCTACACATTACAAAAATGCATATAAGTAATAAGATTTTTGCCCAAATCACATATATTGTTCCTGTAACATCGACAGGTTGTAAATTAAGCAGCCAGACCGGGAAATTCCAAAGTATCCAGGGAAAGAACGTAAGCCAGCTGCCTTGGGGCGCATCATGATAAGCTCCTCGTATATTTTCCATCGAGTATGCATAATAGCTGGATAATCCACCCTTAGAAAACAGACAATCCCAGAAGTTAACTGACCAGGCAGTAAAAGAAACTGTATCCTCATATCTAAACAACACAGTAACCACCAGATATACTGCACACAGCATCATGAACATAATTGCATATAGCTTTGAATTTTTATCATTTTTTAGTAGCTTAATCATCAGGTTTCTCTCCCTATTTCAATCTGTCTGCAACCAGATTTTTCTTATAGATTAAAGTATTCGCTTGTACTAGTCAAGAAGGTATTAGTGGGGACGGTCCTATTGCCACGCACATGGTTCCTTTGGCTCACATAAACGTGTTAATAAAAATGGGGGCTGTAAAAAAACTCCCTTAAAGAAAAATCGCTTAGTCCGTGAGGTTTAAGCGATTTTTGGGTATAATTAATTATGCGACTAATCAATTATACAAAGGTTACTGAGGGGAAGCAGGAGATGAAATACGGCATTTCACGGTATATTACGGCAGTCAAAGGAGGAAGATTATGAGTATTCGCGTGCTTTTCGTATGCCACGGCAGAATTTGTGAATGGTGCCAAGAATGGCTTATACAATGGGGTCCCTCCCCTGCTATGCAGCGGTCCTCCCCATTGTCATGAATACGCGGTTTCCTGTGTATGTAAGGCTTGTTTTACACCTTGCTTACACCTTTTGGTGCAAGAGGAATATGGACCATCCCGGAAATATGAATAAGGTCATCTTATCTGCTAAATACTTAGTAAGATAGGATGGCTTTTTATTTTTGGTCAAATGAAAAACTAAGTTCCACCCGAACCTTGAAAAATGGCCTCTATGACGATTTTGAGGAATGAAAACCTAAAAATGTGCCTTGGAGAGGCTTAAAAAACGTGTTAAAATCGGTGTATCGATTCTGTTTGTTTGCATAGCAAACAGACAGCTGGAGCAGTTTG
>JAZUDH010000113.1:0-51908 GCA_045639565.1 Lachnospiraceae bacterium | reverse complement strand
ATGATATCATGATAGAAGGGATGAAGAGCATGGAGAATATACAGATTCTTATTGATGCATTGGAATATATAGATAATAATCTGACAGAATCTATAAATACAGAAGATATAGCTAATCATTTGTATTGCTCAAAATCTACTATCGAAAAGCTTTTCAAATTTATTAATAACATGACAATCAGGGATTATATTATCCGAAGAAGAATTAGTAAGGCCGCAATGGAACTGACGGCACATCCTGAAAAAACAGTGTTGGAAATAGGTCTTCAATATGGATATGGAAGTAATGAAGCGTTTTCGAGGGCTTTTTACAGTATATGGCAAGTATTGCCTTCAGAATTTAGAAAAAATCCCTCAAATTATGAGTTGTTCCCCGGATATAAGCTTGATATGGAACTAATGGAGGAAGATTGTATGAAAGATAGAAAAAAGATTGATATTAGCGAATTATATGACTGCATTAAAGAAAGAAAAGGATGCTACCTAATATTAGGTGATATTAAGCATTTGATTCCTATAAATGAGATTTCGTATAAAGCGGGAGATTTGGCTATTATAACAGCAATGAAGCGTATGGAAAATGCTGCCGGGGAGGAAGATATTGTATTTAGAATAGGCGGAGATGAATTTGTTATTCTTACAAATTCAAATGACGAAAATTATGCTAAGACAGTGTGCGAAGATATATTAAGTCATAACCAAGAGTGCATTGAATGGAATAATCAAAAAATTTCGTTGTCAATGTATGTAAAAGCAGTTCGTTTTGACACTAATGGAGGAATCAGATATTCTGAATTTTTTACTATGCTACACAATGAACTCAGTGAAGATTTTAAACGACAAGCTGAAAATAATATTGAGATATCCTAATCGCAATTCTTTAAAAGAGTGGAATAAGGAGTATAAGCAAAACTGTGGTCTTCATAAGGATTTTATCAAAATCCCTAAATATATATTAGAGCAGAAGCATTATTAGAAGCAACAGTAAATGAAAATGCAGTTTTAGGAGCAGTTGAAGTTCGCGGATTAAATATTAATATCAATAAGTAATTCACTTACAAGACATAAATTTACCCCGTCTGTTTACAGGCGGGGTATTTTTTTACTTTTCGATAGTATTAATTATTTCTTCTTTGGTGTGTAAACCTACAAGCTTTCCTGTTTGCTCACCATTCTTAAAAACAACCATTGTAGGAACGGACATTACATTGTATTTTTCAGCAATATCCCCAGAATCATCTACATCAATTTTATAAACATAAAAGCTGGAACTACCTTCAGCTATTTCATCTAAAACAGGCCCCAATCTTTTACAAGGACCACACCAGGTTGCAAAGAAATCAACGAGTACAGGTTTGTCTGCTTTAAGTACTTTTTCATCAAATTCAGATGAACTAATAATAGTAGCCATAATCTACCTCCTTCTTTATCTATATAATATTAACTCACTATTACCGAAAAATTGCAAAGGTTTAAATTGCTATTTCAGAAAATGATTTGAAAAAGATGACGTGATATAATCACTTTAAGAAAAATAATATATGTGATAAAATCTTTAAGGTATTTTGCTTTATAGACAGAAGGATATTATAGGGGAATGAAAGATAAGATTAAGCAAAAGAAAGACATTATAGTTTCTTTTGCCGCAATAATACTTGTGTATGCTATATTCAATATTACAGGAATAGGCTGTCCCATAAAATTTTTAACAGGAATATCCTGTGCAGGATGTGGTATGACTAGAGCCTGGAATAGTGTTCTTCACTTAGATTTTGTAAGTGCCTTTTATTATCATCCCTTATTTTGGCTGGTTCCAATAGCTTTGTTGTGGATTATCTTTAAAAAGAAGATTAATTCTAAAATATATAAGATTGGAATAGGCATTTGTATTTCATTATTTTTGATTATTTATTTGGCTAGAATGATTAATCCAGATGATTCAATCGTAGTATTTGAGCCAAAGAATAATATATTTTTAAAATTTTATCATTGGGTATAAGGAGGAGTAAAAATGTTTTGCTCAAAATGTGGTAATCAATTATCAGACGAAGCAAAATTCTGTCCTAACTGTGGAGAGAAAATTTTAACAGCGGCACCTGCTGATGAAGTTAAGACAGAAGAACAAACAGCAGAGACTACAGAAGAAGTAAATGAAACTGTAGGAGAAGAAAAAGCCAGCGAGGAAGTGAAGGAAGAAGCTTTTGAACCTAAGGCTAAGAGAAAAATTTTCGATTCTAATGACACACCTAAAACAGTAATCCAGCTCGTTGCTGTTGTATTTGGTGTTATGTTTTTCTTTATTTTCTGCAGAAACTTTTTCGGCGGAGTATTTGGAGCTGTAGGTAATGTATTTTCGCTTAAGATATTTAGACTAATTGCTAACGTCTTAAAAGCTGGAACTGGTGCAGCGGCAGGTGGAATTGCTATTTTATTTGCTGTAATGGTAGTGAGATGGGAAAAAGAAAAGGCTGATGATTTCTTAATATCACTTGCATCGCTTGGTATTTTTGGTGTTCTTGTTAAATTAGTCGCTTGTATTCTTTCAACTATTTTGAAAACTCAATATGTAAATCCTTGGAGAGGCTTTAGTGAACTTGTAGGATTGGTAGTAGTTTCAGTAGCCGTTATGTTTGGATTGTTTAAGGCATTTGGTGTTTCAGTATTTGAAAATCTTGATACAGCTAATATTAAGGATGTTGTAACCGAAAGTCTTTTAAATGTATATAACGATGCTACAGAAGAAGCAGCTAATTTAAAGGCACATGCAGATGCTAAGAAAGAAGCGCAGGCTCAGTTTAATGCAGAACAGGCTGCTAATGGTGGAAGCACAACAACAAGAGTGTTTGTTCCATTAGATACAAATAGAGGCTTACTTAAGCTTATTCTATTAAACATTGTAACTTGCGGAATCTACTCATACATTTTTATCTACAAATTAGCTGAAGATGTAAATGTAGCATGCGATGGAGACGGAGATCATACTCCTGGATTAGTTGCACTTATCATTCTTTCATTAGTAACTTGCGGTATTTATGGTTTTGTTTGGTATTACAAGCTTGGTAATCGTTTACAGGTTAATGCAAGAAGATACGGAATGGAATTCCCTGAAAACGGAACAACAGTTTTACTTTGGATGTTATTAGGTTCATTCTTATGTGGATTTGGTGCTCTTTTTGCAACACACATTATTATCAAGAATACTAACTTAATTTGTACAGCATACAATAACTATAATGCTCGGGCATAATGTATAGTTAGCGTTTGCAGACTGAAAAATAACTAAAGTGTAACAAAGGACTGGTATATATATGAGAAATCATATATATACTGGTCTTTTTTATTTTCAAAAAAAATATATAATAGTAGGAAAGAAAGCTTTATGTAAGGAATAATAGATGGAAAATTTAGTAAAGAACGTAATCGTTACATTAAAGAAGGGTGAAGGTCGAACAATAAAATCAGGCGGTGCCTGGATTTTTGATAATGAAATTGACACTATTACTGGAACTTTTAAAAATGGTGAAGTAGTAATGGTGCATGATTTTGATGGATATCCAATGGGAGCCGGTTTTATTAATCAGAATTCTAAAATCAGAATACGAATGCTGACAAGAAAAGCTAATCAGCCTATAGATAGAGATTTTCTATATATGCGAGTTAAAAACGCATGGGAATATCGTAAAACTACAATGCCTGAAAAAGATTTAAACTGCTGTAGAATAATCTTTGGTGAGGCAGACTGGCTTCCAGGGTTAGTTGTAGATAAATATAGCGATATCTTGGTCGTTGAATCATTAGCTCTGGGTATTGATTTATTGAAACCAATTATTTTAGAATGTTTGCTCGAAATATTGAAAGAGGACGGAGTAGTAATTAGAGGTATATATGAAAGATCAGATGCTCCTGTTCGTAAAAAAGAAGGACTTGAACCATATAAGGGATTTATCGGGGATGAATTTGATACTAATGTCGAAATTGTTGAAAATGGCGTTAAGTATTTAGTTGATGTTGTAAATGGTCAGAAAACTGGATTTTTTCTTGATCAAAAGTATAACCGATTAGCTATTCAAAGATTATGTAAGGGAAAGAAAGTGCTTGATTGCTTTACTCATATGGGAACCTTTGCATTAAATGCTGGTATAGCAGGCGCAAGCGATGTTTTAGGACTTGATATTTCAGAATATGCCGTTTCTCAGGCTACGGAAAATGCAAGAAGAAACGGATTAGCTGATACAGTAAAGTTTAGAGCTGCAGATGTACTAGATGAATTGCCAAAGCTATACGAAGCAGGAGAAAAGTATGATGTTGTAATACTTGATCCTCCGGCATTTACTAAATCAAGAGAAGCTACTAAAAATGCAATTAAGGGTTATCGAGAGATCAATATGAAAGGACTAAAGCTTGTGAAGGATGGAGGATATTTTGCAACCTGCTCATGTTCACACTTTATGACACAGGATCTTTTTATACAGACAGTATCGCAGGCGGCTAAAGCGGTTCACAAAAGATTGCGCCAGATTGAATTTAGAACCCAAAGCTGGGATCATCCTATTCTTTGGGCTGCTGACGAAAGCTATTATTTAAAGTTCCTCATATTCCAGGTTGTAGACGAGAAATAAAATAAATTGATGGATATATTTTAAATGATGGAGAGAGAATGGGAATGAAGAAAATAGAATTTAAGGGTCTTACTAATAATAAATATTTCACATATTCAATAATAACAATTCTTGCATACCTTAATAATGTTGCTTTTGGATATGCGAAAACTCTTGGTGATACAGCATACACTTACATAGGAACCAGGTTTTGGGGTTATAATCCAACTTCATTGCTTTACTTTGTAGCTTGCTGGTTTTTACTATATAAAACTATTAAAGAGAAATCTTGGAAAGACAAGGGAAGAGTTCTCCTCTCTGTTTTATTAGGTATATTCATCAGCATAACATTTGTGTGGGGAAATATGATGTTCAATGGAACTGCTCATATTTTTGATAGCACACCAAAAGTAATCGCTTCAATTTTGGGAATTCTAGGACTATCTATTTTTTATATACCATTATTTTCATTGATTTGCGGAATCTTTAACTCATTTAGTAAAAGACTATCTGAAAAAAATAATGGTAATGATAACGTATTAGTTAGTAGGAGACATCTAATACTATTTTTTTTGATTACATGGATTATATTCTTTCTTTCATTTGTACCATTGCTTTTGTATTGGTATCCAGGAAATTTTGTGTATGATGCAGGTGACCAGGTTCGTAGTTATATGAGGGGAAATATGAATACGCACCATACAATTGCACATACTATATTATTAGGAAAACTATATGAATACGGATACAAGCATGGAAACGTAAATGTTGGTGTCTTTTTGTATTCATTACTCCAGATGTTTGTTTTATCATTTTCCATAGCGTTTTTCCTAACTGAATGTAGAAAAAGAATAAAAGTTAAGGCATTCAGGGTTACTTTGTATGCTTTGTTTATTTTAAATATATCTCTTCCATATTATGCTATTTCTACTGTCAAAGGAGTATATACCGCAGCCTTTACACTCATTGCAATTACGTTTCTGTGGAAAATAACGGAATGCGAAAAGTGGAAAACCAAAATAGTACTTACAGTGTGTTTTTCAATTAGTATGGTTATTGCTAGTTTATTCCGTAACAATGTGATATATGCTTGCATTGTAGCAGGAATCATTATGATTATAGTACAGAAAAACTGGCGTCAGCGTGTATTATTTGCTGTTGCATTTGCACTAATTATATGTGGAAATAAAACCTACACAAAAGTAGCCATGAATACATGGAATATAAGGGAAGTCGATTCTGAAAGAGAAAGTCAGTCGGTACCATTAATGTTCTTAGCAAGAATTGAAGTTAATCATGGAGATGTTTTGTCGGAAAAAGAATGGGAAGAAATTCTATTATATATTCAGGATGTAAGAACAACAGGATATTCACCATTTATATCAGACGAAGTAAAGGGATCAGCAAATGAAAATATGCTGAAAAACAATAAAAAAAATTATTATAAATTCATTGTCAAGATGGCATTAAAATATCCTGGAGATTTGGTTGAATCAGTAGCTGCATTAACCTTAGGATATTGGTATCCCGATGACTATCCATATTATATGTTAGGTTCACCTGCACTCTATGTTAAATCCGTAGGAGATGGGTACCCCGAAGTGGAACTAGATAATCATCTACCATTTGGAAGTAGCTTTTTTGATTCCTTCTACTACAAAGGATATGGTAGATTTGAAGTTCCTATTTTAGGATGGTTTTGGAGAACAACAACATATACATGGACCTTCCTTTTCGGATTCCTTTATCTTATATATCAGAAAAAATGGAAGCAGTTAGGCTTAATATCTATTCCATTTATGTATCTACTAACTTGCTTCTTAGGACCAGTCGCCTGGATGAGATATATAGTAATTAATATCGTTACTTTGCCCGTTATGATTATGTTCATGCTTGAGAGCAATGAGTCTACAGAAGGCAAATAAATCTATTATTGAATTAAATACAAAGGGAAAGAAGCATCTGTGAATTTCTTCACACGATGCTTCTTTTAGGTAATTAGAGAGCAATGTTTTATTTATCTATATATAGAGTATAGCTGTTAATTATTACACAAGAATTAGTGGTTTATTAAAATTAGAGTTTTTTAATAATTTGAAAGAAAAAAATATGTTAAAATTATATCAGGGCGCAAAAAAGGAGACATAATGAAAAACAGTACAAAAAAAATGGTATTAGCAGGAATGTTTGTTGCCATAGGATTAATACTACCCTTCATTACTGCAAATATTCCAGAAATCGGAAAACGATTGTGCCCTATGCACATTCCTATAATGTTATGTGGTATTTTCTGTGGATGGCAGTATGGATTAGTTGTAGGATTTATTACTCCATTATTAAGAGGATTTTTGTTTTCGATGCCAGTTATTTTTCCTGAAGGAGTAGTAATGGCATTTGAGTTAGCAGCATATGCGGTTATCATTTCAATTGTGTATAAAGCTCTTCCTAAGAAAATGTGGGCTATATATGTATCACTAGTTACATCAATGATAGGTGGTCGAATAGTTTACGGTATAGTAAAAGCCATTATCTATGCGGCAGGATTGCTTGAAAGTCCTTTTACCTGGCAGGTTTTTATTACATCAGCAATTGTGAAAGCAATTCCAGGTATTATTTCCCAAATTATTATTATCCCAATTTTAGTTAATGCAATTAATAGGGGAAGGAAGGAGCAATAAGATGAAGACTTTATATTTAGATTTAGGAATGGGTGCAGCTGGAGATATGCTGGCAGCAGCCCTTTATGATTCTTTAAGCGATGAGCAAAAAAATGATTTTATAAAGATAATTAAGAACTTAGGAATTGACGAAGTAGCTGTTGAGATAAAGGACGCCAAAAAATGTGGAATAAGTGGAAGCCATATTGATGTATTTATAAATGGTGTCTTAGAAGAATCTTTAGATGACCATGAACATCATCATGAACATGACGAGCATGAGCATCTTCACGACCATGGTAGCCATGAACATCATCATGACCACGGCAATCATCATGAACATCACCATCATAATATAAAAGAAATAAACGATACAATTGATCGATTGAACATTTCGACTAAAGTTAAAAATGAAGTTAAGGATATATATAAAGAGTTAGCAGAAGCAGAATCACATGTGCATGGAATCGAAGTGTCTGAAATTCATCTGCATGAGGTAGGAGCAGTAGACGCTATTGTAGATATTTCTTTGGCCTGTGTACTTATGGAGATGGTGGGAGCAGACATAATTTATGCTTCAAGTGTGCATGTAGGGGCAGGAAAAGTAAAATGTGCACATGGAATACTTCCGGTACCTGCTCCAGCAACTGCATATTTGCTTAAAGATATTCCAATTTACGGAGGAAAAATTCAGGGTGAACTATGTACTCCAACAGGTGCCGTACTCATAAAACATTTTGTTGATGAATTTGGGGATATGCCTGTAATGAAGATAAAGAGTACTGGTTATGGAATGGGCAAAAAGGATTTTGAAGTTGCAAATTGTATAAGAGTATTTGTAGGTGAAACAGCAGATAGTAAGGATATTATATACGAAATAGATTTTAATGTTGATGATATGACTTCTGAAGAAATCGGGTTTTTATTAGAAATTTTGATGGATAATGGTGCAAGAGATGCATTTGTAATTCCAGTTACAATGAAGAAATCAAGACCTGGTCATTTAATCACTGTTATTGCAGATGATGAACATAAAGAGGCTATTATTGAAAACATTTTTAAACATTCTTCTACCATTGGAATACGAGAAAAAGAGTGTAACCGATATATATTAGATAGAAAAATAGAAACGGTTAATACACAATATGGTCCCATCAGGAAGAAAACAGTTTCAGGATATGGAGTAAAACGAGCAAAGTATGAATATGAAGATTTAGCAAGCATTGCGAGAGAAAAAGGTATTTCATTACAAAAGGTTCGTGAAGGTATTAGATTAGAGGAATTATAGTCTTCTATTTTTCCATAAAAGATATATTAATAATTAATAAAATAAGGTAAAATCAAAGTATCAAATAACAGAACAACTAAACGAGAAGGAGAGTATTTAAATGGAGGTTTTATATTTCGTTATTGCAGCTGTCGTTTTATTAATTATTATTTCTTGCATCAAAATTGTTCCACAGGAGCATGCATACGTAATAGAGCGATTAGGTAAGTACAGCAGTACAAAACAAGCTGGTATCAATTTCATTATCCCACTTGTAGACAAGGTTAGAAAGAGAGCTAGCTTAAAAGAACAGATTGCTGACTTCCCTCCTCAGCCAGTTATCACTAAGGATAACGTTACAATGCAGATTGACACAGTAGTGTTCTACAAGATTTATGATCCTAAGCTTTTCACATATGGTGTTGAAAATGCTGTAGTAGCATTAGAGAGTTTAACTGCTACAACACTTCGTAACATTATCGGTGAACTTGAACTTGATGAAACATTAACATCACGTGAAATTATTAATACTAAGATGCAGGCAGTACTTGATGAAGCAACAGATCCATGGGGTATCAAGGTTGGACGAGTTGAGGTTAAGAACATTATGCCTCCTACAGCAATAAGAGAAGCAATGGAAAAGCAGATGAAGGCTGAACGTGAAAGACGTGAGCAGATTCTTATTGCCGAAGGTGAAAAGAAGAGTGCTATCTTGAAAGCTGAAGGTGAAAAAGAATCAGCTGTATTAAGAGCAGAAGCTCAAAAGATTGAGCTTGTAAAAGAAGCAGAAGGTCATGCTGAATCAATCAGACTTCATAAATTAGCTGAAGCAGATGGTATCAGACAGTTACAGCAGGCTGAAGCAGATGCGATTGAAAAGTTAAAAGCAGCTGGTCTTACAACAGAACAGATTGTTAAACTTAAATCATTCGAAGCATTTGAAAAGGCAGCTGATGGACAAGCTACTAAGATTATTGTTCCTAGTGAAATTCAGAGTCTTGCTGGATTAGTTAGTTCAGTAAAAAATATGTAATATAATTACGGCACCTCGAAAGAGGTGCCATTTTTAATGTCATATTAATGCCATTATTATAATAATATTAATGAGAGTAAGTTATATTATGCACTACTATTAGGGTATTATTATGCGTTATGTTCCAATTACAAAAGTTAAGGAAGGAATGATATTAGGATCCGATTTATTAGACGAAATCGGAAGACTTTTGATATCTAAGAATACAGAACTTACTAATGAATTCATTTCAAGATTAACTGAAATGGGTATATTAGGTGTGTACATAGATGATGAATTTTCAAAAGGAATTGAGATAGAACCCATTATTCCTATAGCCTTAAGATCAGAAGGATATGAGGTAGTAAGAAAAAAGAACATAGATGAATGCAAAAAAATATCTAAAAAAATTGTAGATGTCATGCTTAACGCAGACAAGATATCTTTAGATATGATTGATTTAAAATCATTCGACAATTATACGTATGCTCATTCTGTTAATGTAGCTGTTCTCGCCTGTACAATTGGCTTTGGCATGAATCTTCCAGTTGAAGATATTGAAGACATTGTATTAGCAGGTCTTCTCCATGATTTGGGTAAATTAGATATCCCAGAAGAAATACTAAATAAGCCGACAAGATTAACTCCTGAGGAGTTTGCTTTAATAAAAACACATCCTACAATGTCATATGATATTATTAGTGACAGAATGGATATAAGCTCAAAGGTTAAACATGCAGTACTATCTCACCATGAAAATTATGATGGAAGTGGGTATCCTAATGGCTTATCTAGGGATAATATTTTACCAATTGCAAGGATTATTCACGTTGCTGACGCATATGATGCCTTAACATCAAGGCGTCCGTACAAAGATCCATATACTGCCTTTGCTTCTTTGGAAATATTGCAAGGGGCAAGGGGTACATTGTATGATCCAGAAGTTGTAAATGCATTTTTAAAGTATGTTCCCATATATCCAAAAGGAACGCTTATCAGAATAGATAAAAATATTGAAGGAATAGTAATTGAGAATTCAGGAGAACATAATCAACGACCAATCATCAGAACAACTGACTTAAAAGAAATAGATTTAAGCCTTCCAGAAAATGCACATTATGTAATTACGCGTCCTTCTGAGCGCGAGATGCTTAATATATATGAAGATGAGCTTCAGCGTAGTAAAATGACCAAGCCTATTAAAAAGTACAAAATAATGGTATTGGATTCAATTGGAAATACGTATCATAATCTATCAAAAAAGTTAGAGTATCTATATGAGTTTCAACAGATAGTTTCGGATACATCAGCAGAAGGCTATATTAAAAAATATGGATATCCTGATTTGATAATAGTCGATGTTGACGATAGAAATCTTGAAAATATAGAGAGAATGAAGGAACTCAATTCTAAGGTCAGTAAAAAGGTTCCGGTTATTATACTGGGATCGTATAGTGATAAAGAAACAATTAGCCTATTTAGAGGAATGGGAATACACAATTACATCTTGAAACCATTCAGGATTGTGTATGTTCAGTCAGAGATAAAGCGTTGTGTAGAAGGTTTTAATAGATTTACAGAATAAAAATACACTGGTTTAGGCCGGTGTATTTTTATGTTTCAATATCTTAAATTGTGTTAACATATAGAAAAATCTTAGGGAGATTTATTTATGTCAGAGTTATATTCTAGAAGATATGGAAGAGAACTATATAAAACTTTTCAAGATGGGATAAAAAAAGAATGGGTAATAACAAATGGATTAGGAAGCTATGCTGGAAGTTCTGTAATAGGTGCAAATACCAGAAAGCACCATGGGCTGCTAATTGCTTCTTTACATGCACCCACTAATAGATTTGTATGTTTAAATAGAATAGACGAGCAGGTTATTATTCAAGGAAAAAGCTATAATCTATCCAGTGTTCAAAGAGCAGGAGGTGCCTATCAGGAAGGTCTTTTCTTCCAAACAGGATTTAGTTTTGACGTAATCCCTTCTTTTGCATACTTTGTAAAAGGAGTTTCAATACAAAAAGAAATTGCATATGAATGGAATAAAAACACAGTAGCTATGAGCTATGTGATAAAGAATTTAGGCGATGACGCAATACTAAAGTTAACGCCATCATTTAATTTTAGAGATCATAATTTGGGAAGTACTACAGATGATTTAGTTTTTGAAACAAAACTACAGGAGGAGGAACTTATACTTATTCCTGACAAAAATAAAGAAATTAGAATCAGATTTTATAAAAGCGAGGGTAACTTTGTCAATTCGACAAATAAATATGATGAGGATATAGAACTGCAGACAGAAATTGATACAGGGATGTCTTCTAGCGATACAGGATACACTCCCATACATGTAGAACTAGAGGTTCCCAAAGGAAGCACCAGAAAGATTAGCTTGGTGTGCTCAATTGAAGACGAGTACAATACAGATGCATTTGCTACCATAGACAAAGCTAGAATACGAGGAAAAGAACTGGTGCAAAAGGCCGGATTTAACGATGCTTTTTCAAACTCTTTAGTTGTGGCAGCAGACAATTTTATTGTAAGAAGAGAGTCTACAGATGGTAAAACTATACTCGCTGGGCTTCCGTGGTTTACAGACTGGGGAAGAGACACGATGATAGCATTAACTGGGCTTACATTATGTACGAAAAGATATGATGATGCTAAAAGTATACTTGCCACGTTCGCTAAATATGAAAAAAATGGAATCATACCCAATATGTTTCCAGATGAAGGTATGGAGCCTTTATACAATACAGCTGATGCCTCTCTTTGGTACTTTTACTGCATCGATATGTATTTAAAGTATGTAGGCAGTGATGAAGCATACGAATGGGTAAAAGAGTGCATATATCCCACACTTAAAAGCATTCAGTATCATTATGAAAACGGAACAGATTTTTCAATTAAAATGGACGAGGATGGCTTGATAATGGCTGGGTCTGATCTTGATCAAGTAACTTGGATGGATGTGCGAATCAATGGATACGTAGTTACTCCTAGACATGGAAAACCAGTGGAAATAAATGCATTATGGTTTAATGCTTTGTGTGTTCTTGAGAAGCTTGCAAGAAAATATGACGAATCTGAGTATGCTGATAGATTAAAAAATTTAGAAAATCAGGTTTCTTGTTCTTTTGCCAAAAGATTTTATAACGAAAAAGCTGGTTGTTTATATGACGTAGTTGATGAAGTGCAACGTGATGGTATTACCAAAAAAGACAACGACAAGATAAGACCAAACCAGGTATGGGCTGTTTCATTACCATATACAATGCTTGATAGGGATAAAGAAAAGAAAGTGATAGAAACCGTTATGACTAAGTTGTATACGGACTATGGACTTAGAACTTTGCCAGTAGATGATAAAGAATATCATGGCGTGTATAAGGGAGAGCTTGTTGATAGGGACTATGCTTATCACCAGGGCACGGCATGGGCATTTCCAATGGGAGGATTTATTGAAGGATATTTAAAGGTCAATGATTATTCACTGGAGGCCAAAGAAATTGCCATGCAACTATTAGAACCTATGAAACATCATTTAGATGATGGCTGTATTGGAGGAATAGCAGAGATTTTTGATGGAGATGCTCCGCATATCAGCAGAGGATGTTATTCGCAGGCATGGAGCGTAGGAGAAATCCTTCGTGCATATGCACTCCTAGTGTGATAAACTAGTGCCAAGTGAGGTAAATATGGGAAAAATAAAGTATTTAACAAAAAGAATAATGAATATGAGCTTTGATGGCTTATTTAATACAGTAAATGAGGTTCATGAAAAAACTGGCAAGAGCAAGGCGGGTCTGTTTTTTGATATAGTTCATTGTGGGCTCAAATATCAGGCTGGTTACATGGATTACAAACTTTTCGAAATGTATAACATGAACTCTAAGGAAAGAGGGACTGTTATTACAAGGGGTATTAATAATTCTATTATCAAAAAATACAATGACCCAGAAGTTATGAAGTCTTTTCATGATAAAACAAAGTTTAATGAAATGTTTAATGACTATTTAGGAAGAGACTGGATTAAGTTGTCTGTGGATAGCTATGATGAATTTGAAACATTCTGTGGAAAACACAAAGAGTTTATTGCTAAACCTATTGGACTTCAGTGTGGAAAGGGTGTTGAATTATATCAGGTTGATGGAGAGGATTTAAAGGAAGTATTTAAAAAGCTGATTGTGAATGATCAGCTTTTGCTTGAAGAAAGAGTAGATCAGTGCAAGGAATTAAAGGCTCTTCATCCAGATTCAATAAATACATTAAGAGTAGTCACACTAAACGGAAAAGTGGTTGTTTCGTTTTTAAGAATAGGAAATATGCATTATCATGTTGATAATTTCAATCATGAAGGACTTGCAGCCCCTATCGATATTAGCGATGGAAAGATAAAGTTTAAGGCACTGAAAAAAAGCGGGGAACTATATGATAAGCATCCACTTACAGGAATGCCTATCGTAGGAATTACCATTCCTAGGTGGAACGAAGTCGTTAAATTCTGTGAGAGTGCAGCCAAAGTAGAACCAAGAGTTGGCTATGTAGGCTGGGATGTATGTGTCAGGGAAAATGATATATGCTTTATAGAAGCTAATGAATTTCCAGGACATGATATATACGGATTGCCACCTCACAGAGATAAAAATGAAGGATTATTACCTGTATTTAAAGAGGCAATGGAGAATTAATTATTGGAGGCCATTATGGCAGCTAGAGGTTTTAGATTTTATTTAGGTCACTTTGTAGGAAAGTTATCCTATGCAATGCTTAGAGCATTGGGAAAGAATGCTACATATTTCCCTGGAGACCTTGCAATTAAAATATGTCCAGACTATTTATTTAAAGTAGGTAAACCTGAAAAGGTAGTCGCTGTAACAGGAACAAATGGAAAAACTACCGTTTGTAACTTGTTGTCTGATATTCTTACTGGAGAAGGTTATTCTGTTATGAATAACCATGCCGGTTCAAACACTAACTCAGGAATCGCTACTGCACTTATGAAGTATTCAAATGCTTTAGGAAATAGTAAGTGTAAGATTGGTATTTTAGAGGTAGATGAAAGAAGTTCTAAAAAGATTTACCCACCTACTGAACCAGACTATATTGTTTGTACTAATCTTTTCAGAGATTCAATCACTAGAAATGCACACCCAGAGTATATTTCAGACATAATTAATTCCTCAGTTCCTAAAACAACAAAGATGATTTTAAATGCAGATGATCCTATATCATCAAGACTTGCTTTAGAAAATGAAAGAGTATATTTTTCAATTGATAAATTAGCTACGGACAAGGAAGCTTGTGATAATATCATTAATGATTGCCAGATCTGTCCGATATGCGGTGAAAAGCTGAAAGTAAGATATTCCAGATACCATCATATAGGAAGCTTTGAATGTCCAAATGGAGATTATGAATCACCCATGGCCAATTATCTAGCCAAGGTTGATTTAGAGGATAATAATCTTTCAATTATTCTTAATGGACAGAATGAAAACTTTAAGCTGATAAGTAATAGTATTTTTAATATTTATAATCAGGTTACAGTAATCAGTGTATTAACTGAGCTTGGGTTGAGCGTGGATTCTATAAAAAGAGGCCTTGAAAAAGGTGCGATTGTAGAAAGCAGATATTCTGAAGCCAAGGTCAATGGACTGGAAGTAATAACTCATTTAGCTAAGGGTCATAATCCTATAGCCTGCTCCTGCGTATTCGATTATGCTGTAAATGAAGCAGGAATTAAGGAAGTGTTACTATTTCCTGACGATGATGTCACACATATGAAAACATCTGAAAATATTACATGGGCTTATGATGCAGACTTTGAAAGACTTAATAACAAGGATGTAGTAAGAGTTGTAATAGGAGGAAGAAGAGCCGAAGATTACAGACTTAGGCTACTTCTAGCAGGAGTTTCTGCTGATAAAATATATACTTGTGAAAAGGAAGATGAGGCATATAAGCTTTTGAAGCTTGATGGAACTGACAAGGTGTTCATTCTTCATCAAGTATATAAAATTCAGATGGCCATGGACGCAAAAGCAAATATTTTAAAGGAGGTTGGTGCTCGTGAATAAGATAATAATAGAGTATCTTTTTCCAGAGGTTTCCAACCTATATGGAGACCCCTTTAATGTTAAGTATTTGGAAAAATGTGTAGTAGAAAATGCCATTGAATGTGAAGTTGTTAAAGATGAGCTTAATAAAGAGCCCTTTTTTGTAAAAAATATCCCTTCTTTTGTCTATTTAGGACCTATGACAGAGCATTCTCAGGAATTAGTGATTAATAGGTTGATGCAGTATAAAGAGAGAATAAAAGAGCTTATTGAGCGTGGGATTATCTTCTTTATCACGGGAAATGCGATTGAAGTTTTTGAAGAAAGAATAGAATGCGAGAATGGAAGAACCATTGAAGGTCTTTCTCTCTATCCTTATGTAGCAAAGAGAAAAATGTTTGCCAGATACAATTCTTTATTCTTAGGAGAATTTGAAGGTATAAAGATAGTAGGAAACAAATCACAGTTTACACATAGCTATGGTGATACTAATAAGCATCAGTTTATAAAAGTGATACGAGGAGATGGACTTGCTCCTGGTGAAGATTTTGAAGGATTTATGGATAAAAACTTTATGGCGACATATCTTTTAGGACCACTGTTACCGCTTAATCCTATATTAACTAAAAGCATATTAGTGAAGTTTGGAATCACTAATCCCAAGCTTAGTTTTGAAGAAGAAGCTATGAAGGCTTATGAAATAAGACTTAAAGAATTTGAAAACGAGCAGACTGAATTATCATAAAAGGGGAGAAACTAATGGTTAAGGATGGAAAGATTTTATTAGGAAAGTCAGGGGATGAGGAAATAGTTCTTTTCCCTCGAATGGCTAATAGACATGGACTGATTGCTGGGGCAACTGGTACAGGTAAAACTACAACATTAAAAGTAATGGCTGAATCTTTCTCTGATATGGGAGTGCCTGTTTTTTTAGCCGATGTTAAAGGAGATTTAGCTTCTCTTTCGAAGGCTGGCTCAAGTAATGAAAAGGTTACTTCAAGACTAGAAAGTCTTGGTTTATTAGATTCTGGTTTTGATTATAAAGCTTTTCCTGTTAACATATGGGACATATATCAGGAAAAGGGGATTTCACTTAGAACTACCATTTCTGAAATGGGACCGCTTCTTTTATCAAGCATTATGGGTCTTAATGATATTCAGTCAGATATTCTCACTATAATTTTCAAAATTGCAGATGATGAAGGCTTGTTGCTTACTGATACAAAGGATTTGAAGGCTATGATCCAATATGTGGGTGAAAAGTCTAAAGAATACAGTGTTCAGTATGGAAATATAGCATCAGCAAGTTTAGCTGCGATTACAAGAGCTGTAGTTGCAATAGAATCTGAAGGGGCAGAGATGTTCTTTGGTGAACCAGCATTAAACGTAGCTGACTGGATGTGTACTAGTTCTGAAGGAAAGGGTATGATTCAAATTCTTGATTGCCAGAAGCTCGCTCTTAATCCCAGAATGTATTCCATGTTTATGCTTTGGATGATTTCAGAGCTTTTTGAAATATTACCTGAAGTAGGTGATTTAGATAAACCTAGAATTGTGTTCTTTTTCGACGAGGCTCACATGCTTTTTGATTCAGCTAACAAAGTGTTGCTTGAAAAGATTGAGCAGGTAGTAAAACTGATTCGATCAAAAGGTGTGGGTTTATACTTTATTACACAGAACCCTAAAGATATTCCAGACGGTGTTTTGGCCCAGCTATCTAACAAGGTTCAGCATGCGCTTCATGCATATACTCCAAATGAGCAAAAGGGTGTGAAAGCAGCCGCACAAGGTTTTAGAGTGAATCCAGAGTTTGATACATACACTGCAATTCAGGAATTAGGAACCGGTGAAGCTATTGTGTCAACACTTGATGAAAATGGGGTTCCGACTATTGTTAAAAAAACTAAAATATTGCCTCCGGAAAGTTTAATGGGATCTTTACCTGAAAATGAGAGGCAGTCGATTATAAATGGTTCACTTTTATATGCTAAGTATGCTGATGCAGTTGATGGTGAATCTGCGTACGAGTTTTTAGCTAGACGATCTGCTCAGATTCAAGAGACAGCTATTAAAGAGGCTGAACAGCTCACTCTTACTCAACAGAAACAAAAAGAGATTGAGGCAAGGAAGAAAGCGACTTCGAACGTTGTCAAAAATGTGGTTAAAACTACAGGAAGTACTGTAGGAAGAGAAATTGGAAAAACTATTGGCGGAACTGTAGGTGGATCCTTTGGAAAACGATTAGGTGGAAATATCGGATCAACTTTAGGGCGCGGAGTTTTGGGATCACTATTTAAAGGATAAAGATGCGGGATTGTATGATTTCTGTAGCTATGGCTACTTATAATGGGGAAAAGCATATAAAAGAACAGATTAGTTCAATTCTTACTAATCTTGAACCACAAGATGAGCTTGTGATATCGGATGATGGTTCAACAGACAGAACCTTAGAGATTATTGAGTCTTTCCATGATAGCAGGATTATTGTAGTTGAGGGGCCTATGCTAGGCATCAAAAAAAATTTTGAGAATGCTATAATGAACACCGGAGGAAGGTATATTTTCTTAAGTGATCAGGATGATATATGGGAGCCAGATAAAGTTCAAAAAGTAGTAGAAACATTTGAAAAAACTAAGGCTCCAGTTGTAGTTCATGATTGTCAAATTGTATCTGAGGATGGTAATATTTTAGAGGAATCATTTTATGATTTTAGGAAGTCTGGTCCTGGAGCAGTAAAAAACTTCGTAAAGAATACATATATAGGGTGCTGTATGGCTTTTGATGCAGCACTAAAAGATGCTATTGTACCCATCCCGCTTGATATAGAAATGCATGATCAGTGGATAGGAATCATAGGTGATTTACTAGGAAAAAATGTTTTTATCAGTGACAAATTGATTAAATATGTAAGGCATGAGAATACTGCCTCGGACATTTTCAATCATCATAGTATAGGGTTAATGCTAGTTAATCGAATAAATCTATTTAAACGACTAACTAGACGAGAAAAGTAAATAAGCGAGTTAGAAGATTATTTGTCTATAATATTATTTGGTTAATACGAGGAGAACTCGTTTAACATATAAAATTATATCTGTGTGTACAGTATATGGAGGAGAGAAAAGACATGAAAATGATCTACAACGTAAGCGATAAGCCTAAATTCGGTCAGACTTTAGTATTCGCTTTCCAGCAGATGCTTGCTATTTTAGCAGCAACAATCGCGGTTCCCGCAATCGTAGGAAACGAGATGTCAACATCAGCAGCTTTATTTGGAGCAGGTGTTGGTACATTAGTTTATCTTGCATTTACTAAATTTAAGAGCCCTGTATTCTTAGGTTCTTCTTTCGCATTTATTGGTTCAATGTTTGCAGCTTTTGCAGGTGCAACATCAATGCAGCTTGGCTATCTTGGTATGATTCTTGGTGCAATCTTTGCTGGTCTTGTATATGTAGTTTTAGCAATTATCGTAAAGCTTTGTGGTGTAGCTTGGGTTAACAAGCTTATGCCTGCAGTAGTTATCGGTCCCACAGTCGCAATTATCGGACTATCACTTGCAGGAAATGCTGTTGGTGACTTAATGAGTGGTCCTAATGTATACATCGGACTTATCTGTGGTCTTGTAACATTATTTGTTACAATGGCTTGTTCAGTATTTGGTAAGAAAATGCTTAAGATGATTCCTTTCATCGTAGGCATTGCAGCTGGTTATTTAGTAGCAACAATTATTACTCTTTGTGGTGGCGAAAGCTTACAGGTAGTAGACTTCTCTAAGTTTGCTTCGATGCAGTGGGTTCCAAGCTTTACATTCTTAACAGCATTCAAGGGATTTGGAGAGCTTAATGCTGCTTATGTTGGTACAATCGCAGTTGCATACGTTCCTGTAGCATTTGTAGTTTTTGCTGAACATATCGCTGATCATAAGAACTTATCTTCAATTATTGAGCACGATCTATTAGAAGATCCTGGTCTTCATAGAACTCTTCTTGGTGATGGTGTAGGTTCTATGTGTGGTGCATTCTTTGGTGGATGTCCTAACACAACATATGGTGAATCAGTTGGATGTGTAGCTATTTCAGGAAACGCATCAGTTGTAACAATTTTAGCTACAGCAATTCTTGCAATCATTGCTTCATTCTTTGCTCCTTTCGTAACATTACTTGCAACAATTCCTAGCTGCGTAATGGGTGGTGTATGTGTAGCCCTTTATGGATTTATCGCTGTTTCTGGACTTAAGATGTTACAGGGTGTTGACCTTAATGACAATGTTAACCTCTTCACAGTATCTGTTATCTTAATTGGTGGTATTGGTGGACTTACAGTTTCATTCGGAGCTGTAACACTTACAGAAGTTGCCTGTGCACTTATCCTTGGTATTATTACAAACAAGGTACTTTCAATTAAAAAGAAAGAAAAATAAATAGCATTCATGCATATTGAACGCTCAGTACAAATTTGTACTGACCGTTTTTTGTGTTATAATCCTAATGATTAGTAAGGAAACGTGTGAATAAAGCTTCACACTTGGAGAATAAAATGATTTTTGACTCACACTCACATTACGATGATGAAGCCTTTGACGAGGACAGAGATGTTCTTTTGACAAGCTTAAAAAACAAAAATGTAGATAAGGTTATTGCATGCGCGGCGTCGTGGAATTCATTAGATAGAATCAAAAAGCTGTGCGAGAAGTATGATTTTATATATTCTGCATACGGAATTCATCCAGAAAATGGAGAGGAATTAACCCTTGAAAGAAGAGCGATTTTGGAAAAGCATATTGAGGAAAATCATCCTGTTGCTATTGGTGAAATAGGATTGGATTATCATTATGATGAGCCCTCACGTGAGCTTCAGCGGGATATATTCATTTACCAGCTTGAGCTTGCTAATAAATATGACCTTCCCGTCATTATTCATTCAAGAGATGCAGCTGAAGAGACAATGGATACTATTAAGGCTCATATGCCTAATAAACGAGGTGTAATTCATTGCTATTCGGGCTCTAAAGAGATGGCTCTTTTGTACACAAAAATGGGTTTTTATATAGGCGTTGGTGGAGTAGTTACTTTTAAAAATGGAAAGAAATTAAAGGAAGTGACAGAGGCTATTCCTTTGGATAAGCTGCTAATTGAGACAGATTGTCCATATATGGCACCCACTCCTCATCGTGGAAAAAGAAATGATTCGTCTCTTCTTTCATATGTGGTTGAGGAGATTGCGAGCTTACGTGGTATGAAAGTAAGCGAGATAGAAGATATTACTTATCAAAATGCAATGCGATTATTCAATATTTTGTAAAGGATGTAGATATGGCTTATTTAGGAAATCCATCAAATACCAAAGCTGTGCTTGAAAAGTTTGGTTTTAATTTTAAAAAGCAGTTCGGACAAAACTTCTTGATTGATTCTAATATTCTTGAAGGTATCGTAAGGGGATCGGAAATCACAAAGGAAGATTGTGTATTAGAAATCGGACCAGGCATTGGAACCATGACACAGTATTTATGTGAGAATGCAAGATTTGTGATTGCTGTCGAAATTGATAAGACTTTGTTGCCTATTCTTAATGATACTCTATCAGAATATGACAATAAGATCATAATTAATGAAGATATATTGAAAGTAGATATTAATAAGCTTTGTGAAGAATACAATGATGGAAAGCCCATCAAAGTAGTGGCTAATCTTCCGTACTATATTACTACTCCCATTATTATGGGTCTTTTTGAAAGTCATGTTCCACTTGCGAGTATTACAGTAATGGTTCAAAAAGAAGTGGCCGAACGTATGCAAGAGGGGCCAGGTAGTAAAGAGTATGGTGCACTTTCTTTGGCTGTACAATACTATGCGGATCCTAAGGTAATTATGATAGTGCCCGCCAGTTGTTTTATGCCCAGACCTAATGTTGACAGTGCTGTCATAAAGCTCACATGCCACGAAAACAATCCGGTTGAAGTAAAGAATGATCAGTTCATGTTTACGGTAATAAGAGCAGCTTTTAATCAACGACGTAAGACATTAGTCAATGGGTTAACCAATGCAGGACTAAATGGCGTAACTAAAGAAATAATTGTTAACGCGATTGAGACTATGGGACTATCTCTTACGATTAGAGGTGAGCAATTGTCATTAGAACAGTTTGCTAAATTAAGTGATCTACTACTTGAAAATAAGAATTGACTTTTGAAAGCTTAGGTATCATAATAGTCACAAACAATTTAGCATTTTAAACTGCTAAAGGATTTTAAAATAGCGAAGGGAGAGAAATCCAAAATGGAAAAAGCAAATATTGATTGGTCAAATATCGGTTTTGGATATGTAAAAACCGACAAAAGATACGTTACTAACTTCAAAAATGGAGCATGGGATGAAGGTGTCTTAACAGAGGATGCTAATGTGGTAATTAGCGAATGTGCTGGTGTTTTACAGTATGCCCAGACCTGTTTTGAAGGATTAAAAGCATATACTACAGAAGACGGAAAGATTGTAACATTCCGTCCTGACTTAAATGCAGATAGAATGATTGATAGCTGTAAGCGTCTTCAGATGCCAGTATTACCTAAAGAAAAATTCCTTGAAGCTGTAGACCAGGTTGTAGCAGCTAATGCAAAATATGTTCCTCCTTTTGGTTCAGGAGCATCATTATATATTAGACCCTATATGTTTGGTAGTTCGCCAGTTATTGGTGTTAAGCCAGCAGAAGAATATCAGTTTAGAATGTTTTGTACACCAGTAGGTCCTTACTTTAAGGGTGGTGTTAAACCACTTACTATTAGAGTTTGTGATTATGACCGTGCAGCACCTCATGGAACTGGACATATCAAGGCTGGACTTAACTATGCAATGAGTTTATATGCAATTGTTGATGCTCATGAGCAAGGATTTGACGAAAATATGTACCTTGATTCTGCTACACGTACTAAGGTTGAGGAAACAGGTGGAGCTAACTTCTTATTTGTCACAAAGGATGGAAAGGTTGTTACTCCTAAGTCTTCAACTATTTTGCCATCAATCACACGTCGTTCACTTATGATAGTGGCTAAAGAATATTTAGGACTTGAAGTAGAGGAAAGAGAAGTATTCTTTGACGAAGTAAAGGATATGGCTGAATGTGGTTTATGTGGTACAGCAGCAGTTATTTCTCCTGTAGGAAAGATTGTTGATCATGGTAATGAAATCTGTCTTCCTAGCGGTATGACAGATATGGGTCCTGTTACTAAGAAACTTTATGATACTCTCACAGGTATTCAGATGGGTAAGATTAAGGCTCCTGATGGATGGATTCACGAAATTAACTGTTAATTTTGCAAATTGGGCTTCGAAGTTATATAACTTCGGAGCCTTTTAATATTATTTTGAAAACAGTATTGACTATAATACTTTACTATGGTAAAACATCATTAAACCGTTGATGAAGAGTAAGTAAGTTAAGTCACTTCTTGATACAGAGAGTTGCAGGTGGTGTGATTGCAGCATTAGAATATTTAACCGAATGGACTTCAGAGGGTGATCAGAACAAGAGAAATCTTTAGTATGTGAGACGGAGCCGAACCTCCGTAATCAAAGTTCCGCATATGATAGTATGCATGAGAGGATGCATTTTTTGCATCAAGCCGGGTGGCACCGCAGGAAAGATTACCTGTCCCAGCATTTAATTCAAATGCTTGGGGCTTTTTTTATTGCTCCAGATTTGAAATATCTCTCAATTAACATTTTAAATCACGGAGGAAACAAAAATGAGAATCAAAAAATTAGTAGGATTAGCACTTGCAGGAGCAATGACACTTTCAATGGCAGCATGTGGAAAGAGCCAGGATGCACAGGATGGAGTAAGGACATACAAAGTAGGCGTATGTAATTACGTTGATGATGCATCGCTCAATCAGATTTGTGAAAACATTGAAAGCCAGTTAAATGCACTCGGAACACAGAATAACGTTAAATTTGAAATAAAATATGATAATTGTAATGCAGATGCTAATGTTATGGCTCAGATTATTGCTAACTTTGAAGCAAATAAGGTTGATCTTATGGTAGGTGTTGCTACACCAGTAGCGATGTCAATGCAGTCAGCAACTGAAAAGAGCAAGACTCCTGTCGTATTTGCTGCAGTATCAGATCCTTTAGCATGTGGTGTTGTTGAATCGATGGAAAAGCCAGGAAGTAACGTTACAGGTACATCGGATTATCTTGATACAAATGCAATCATGAATTTAGTACTTGCTGCAAAGCCTGATATCGCAAAAGTAGGTTTATTATACGATGTAGGACAGGATTCTTCTACAACAGCTATTGCTCAGGCCAAGGAATTCTTAAATTCTAAGGGAATAGAAGTAATCGAAAGAACAGGTACAAATGTTTCAGAAGTACAGCTTGCAGTAACAGAATTAGTAGCTGATAAAGTAGAAGCAATCTTCACTCCTTCAGATAATACAATCATGCAGGCCGAATTATCTATTTATGAAACTCTTGCAAATGCAGGCATTCCTCATTATACAGGTGCAGATTCTTTTGCCTTAAATGGAGCTTTCTTAGGATATGGTGTTGATTATGCTAATTTAGGTGTTGAAACAGCTAATATGGTATATGATATACTTGTTAATGGAAAGAATCCTGCTGAGACACCTGTTAAGACTTTTGACAATGGTACTGCTACGGTAAACACAGAAACATGTGCTACTTTAGGTCTTGATTTTGATACTGTAGCTAAGGCATTTGCTCCATACTGCACAAAGGTTGAAAAGATTACAACAGCTGAAAGTTTCAAATAATGGTATTTAGGTGGTTACATGTCTGATTTTTTAAACATTGCGTTGTCTCTTGGGGGGACAGCGTTAGAGTTAGGACTTATTAGTTCGTTAACTGTTCTAGCATTATTCTTAAGTTATTCAATGTTAAATGTCTGCGATTTATCAACAGACGGCTGCTTCACATTAGGAGCAGCCGTCGGCGCAGTTGTAGCGATAGCAGGGCATCCTGTGCTTGCTATATTTGCTGCAATGTTTGCAGGTGTTTTATCAGGTTTTATTACAGCATTTTTACAGACTAAGATGGGGATTGATTCATTGCTTGCTGGTATTATAGTAAACACCGGTCTTTATTCAATAAATATTGCGGTAATGGGCAATAAATCCCTGCTTAATATGAATAAAACAGAAACAATCTTTACTTTGGTACAAAAGCTTCTTGCCAATACATTCTTAAAGGATCAATATGAATTGGTGGTTATACTTGTGGCTGTTGTGCTGGTTGTTGTATTTCTTTCTTTGTTCTTGAGGACGAGACTTGGCCTTGCAATAAGAGCAACAGGAAATAACCCTGCTATGGTAAAGTCTTCTTCAATTAATCCCGTATTTACTACTATTGTAGGTTTATGTGTTGCTAACGCATTTACAGGCTTGTCTGGTTGTTTACTTGCTCAGTCGCAAAAGTCTGTAAATATAGATATTGGTTCAGGAATGGTTACAATTGCTCTTGCGTCATTACTAATCGGTAATGCATTTATGGGCAAGGGCTCAATTACTAAAAGAGCAATTGGTGTTGTATTAGGATCGATTATCTTTAGACTTGTATATACAGTTGCATTAAGATTTAACATGCCAGCTTCAATGCTTAAGCTTGTTTCGTCTATTATTGTTATTATTGCAATTTCAGGCCCTTACTTACGCAGTAAATTCCCCTTACTTGCTAGAAAACTTGATTTAAAGAAAGGGAAGGAGGCGTAATCATGTTAAGCATTAAGAATATTAGTAAAACCTTTAACTCTGGTACAAACAATGCCAAAGTTGCTCTTGATAATTTGTCCCTTGAAGTAAACAACGGAGATTTTATTACTATAATTGGATCAAACGGTGCAGGTAAATCAACATTGTTTAATGCAATAAGTGGATATTTTCTTACTGATTCTGGCAAGATAGTACTTGATGATACAGATATAACACTTATGCCAGAGCACAAAAGAGCTAAGAATATAGGAAGATTATTCCAAGATCCTATGTTAGGAAGTGCGCCTGGAATGACGATTGAAGAAAATCTTGCTCTTGCAGCAGGTGGTGGTGGCTGGTTAAGCAAGATTACCAAGAATGAAAGAAAAAGCTTTAGAGAAAGATTATCGCTTTTAAACATGGGACTTGAAGATCGCATGAAGCAGCCAGTAGGCTTGTTGTCTGGTGGTCAGCGTCAGGCTCTAACCTTACTTATGGCTACAATAAATCCGCCTAAGCTTTTACTTCTTGATGAGCATACAGCAGCTTTGGATCCTGCTACAGCAGAAAAGGTTTTAAAACTTACAGAAGATATCGTAAGAGATGAAAAGATTACCTGTATGATGGTAACTCATAATATGGAGTCAGCGCTTAATCTTGGAAACAGAACCCTTATGATGAACAGTGGACGAATAGTATTTGATGTTTCTGGGGATGATAGAAAAGGGTTAACCGTTCAGGATTTGTTAGATCAGTTTAAAAAGTCCGCAGGGCACAATCTTGATAATGACAGAATGCTATTAAGATAAAATATCATCATAAATAAAGAGGCACTCACATATTGAGGTGACCTCTTTATTTTAGTAAAATAAACTTGTACAACTCATAAGTAATGGTGTTTAAATCAATGAGTAATAGGTGTTGTTGTAAAGCAACCATTTTAAGTTAGGTGGTGATTGGGGTTTGAGTCCATAGATTAAAAGCAATCTATTCAACCGGAGATAAGGTGCCTGAATATGTTGCTATTGTCTTTCCGTCTTTCCATTTATAAGATTTAAGTGCTAAAACACCAGAATATTTTTTACCGTTTCTAACAGCATCATATTTATACTCGGTTGGAGGAACAACTCGACCATTATAAGTTACTTCTAAAACTTCTTTTACTCCCTGATATAGTTCATTAATATCTATACAAGAAGACAGCTCTTTAATAGAAATGATTTCTAAATTATTGAGGTGTATGGAAGAAGTTGGGTAGTTTAAATTGTGTACATTAGCTGTGGTTTCGTGGTTTAGAAATGAGAAGCTTAATGTAGAAGCAAGAACAATGCATGCTAAAATAGTTTTCATAGATTTGTCTCCTTTAATAGATAGGTATATATAATGTATGCGTCGTCAAAATTGTCAGCGGAAGATTTTGAAGAGATAAACCATACTTCTATTGAGGTATAATAGTCGGTTTTTGAATATCGTTCCTTTAGCTTTTCAGAATAACGGAGAGCTGATGCTTCATCAAATTTTAGTAATGGAACAGAAGATGGAACCGTTATACAGAAGGCGGCCAATAATGATACTTATGAAAACCATAAAATACAGACGAGTTTAAACGCATTGGGGTTTTATAATGGTCCTATAGATGGGAACATTACTAGTTCGGTTTCACGTAAGGCTATATCCCTTTTTCAAAAAGTATATGGTGTTTCCGAAACACAAGGTTCATTAACAACCGAAACAAAAAACAGACTTACACAAGTGTATACTATATATTCCAATGCTTATACCAGTCAGGGTATGAAAAGTTTAAAAAATACATATAATTTGGATTATACAGAAACAGATAATTTATCTCGGACATGGGCCTTTTTGCGAGTTGGTATGGGATTAACTGCAGAACAAAGCTCTGGTATAATGGGTAATATGATGCTTGAATCAAGATTTTCATCTGATAATGCACAAGATTATTATTATTCGGGCGACCATAATTCGAATTACTCATATCAATATAATGATAATATTGCATATGGACTAATTCAATGGAAAAGCGAGGGGCGAAAAAAAGGGTTGCTTAATAAAGCTAATGAGTTAGGATTAGCTGTTTCTAATATTAACGCACAGTTTGCTTTTTTTAGGCAAGAAATGACAGCTGCTGTAGGAGGAAGCTACTATTATAGTAATTTGTGGGAAAAATGTGTTTTAGATAAAACATCTGTCCAAGATACATGTGATGCATTTCGAATATATATAGAAGGAACTAATGGGGGTATAAGTGCGCGTAGGGATAATGCGCAAGCAATATATGATGCGTTGAAGTAGAGGAAATAGACTTGAAGAGAATAATATTGTTAGTGACATTACTGGTGACTTTATCCGCATGTGCCGCGGATAGTTTTACGAACGAAGTCGATGCAATTGGTGAAGTATCTAGTAAAAATGAAAGTGAAAAAAATATAACTGTAGAAACTGTTGATAAATTCGAAGAGGATTTAGACGCTTCAGATAATTTGAGTATATATTTTCCGGATGATATAGATATACCGTCAGAAATAAAAGCTGTTTTTTTTGAAGACAGGATTTTTAATTATGTATTCTATATTGCTGAGGTATATGATGGTGAAAATCATGTTACACGTGGTACAATTCAAACGAATATCGAAGATTTTTCATATGATTATTTCGCTGATTTGGCAGAGGATGGCAGCTATGTTTTTTCAGAGTATGATATTTGCTGGAATAAATGTACAGCACTAGATTTGGATCATGATGAGGTAAATGAGCTGATATATTACGTTTATCAAGGCGGTGACGGATATTACATTATATTTCATGTGATAAACAATGAAGTATATGGATATTCAGTTACTTATCGAAGCATAGATTTGCTGTATAATGATGGAACTATAGAAGGATATGATGGTGCAGACTATTATGATTTTAGAGTAATTGAATCATTTAGTGAGAAAGATTATAGTGAAAGTGTTTTAGCTGCAGCAGAAGGTGGAAACTTTTATATAAGTTGTGAAGAGGTTACTGAGCAACAATTTGAACATTATGTGGCACGGTGGAAAGATGAAGAGACGATAGTTGATTGGTTTGAGGTTGGAAATCTACCCTAAAAATTTACACCTAAAAAATTTTTTAAAAAATTTTAAAAAAGGGGTTGCAATTCACAATGCCCTATGGTATATTAATCAAGCGTTGTGAATGAGACGCGCGATTAGCTCAGTTGGTAGAGCACCTGACTCTTAATCAGGGTGTCCAGGGTTCGAGCCCCTGATCGCGCACTTTCAAATTAGTCGTAAGCTTAGCTTAGTGCAGGCTCACGGCTTTTTTATTGCAAATTTTGGATACGTTAGAGCCTAAACAGGCTCTTTTTTTGTGCGTTTACAAGCCTGTGAAAAACTCTAAAAATAACAAGATTTGGTAGCGGTATTTTTTGACTTCACATATATCGTGTGGTATTCTTAAATAGGATAGGCGTACTGTATAATCATAAAAATGAGTAATACCTAAGGAATAAGAAAAGGGTGAATAAGGTGGATAGATTCGAATATAAGCTCCGTGCTGACAGCATCAAGGCGCTAATTCAGGAGAAAAGATATAAAGAAGCAGTAGATATCGCAGATACCATTGACTGGAAGAATGTAAAGAACACTATGATGTTATGCACAGTCAGCGATTTATATAAAGCATGCAAAAGATATGAAGATAGTAGGGATGTCTTAGAGCTTGCATATCAGAAAAATCCTGGTGGAAGAGCCATTCTTTACTCTCTTTGCGAGCTTTCAATTAAGTTGGGTGATGTTGTTAATGCTATCGAGTATTTTAAAGAATATGCTCAGGTAGCTTCTCAGGATAGTAAAAAGTATATTTTGAGATACAAGCTCTACACCGCTGAAGGAGTAGGAATCGATGAAAGAATTGCTGTGTTAGAGGAACTTCAGCGAAGAGAATGCAAAGAGAAATGGATGTACGAGCTTGCATATCTTTACCATATGGCAGGTTACAGTGAAAAATGTGTTGAAGAATGCAACCAGCTCGTTCTTTATTTTGGTGAGGGTACTTATGTAATAAAGGCACTTGAACTCAAGGCTTTACATGAGCCACTCTCTAGTGAGCAGGACTATTTATACAGAAGACTTACTGGTCCAGCAGAACCCGATATTGTGTATGAGAATACTGATATGAGTAACTATAATGCACTTGATCTTGAGAAAGATCTTGCAAATAGCCTCAAAGAAGTATTATTTGATGATAGCAAGGTTGAGGAAGCTGTAGTATCAGATATTACGAATGATATAAATCAACCAGAGTTTGCAGAAAACACATACGTACAGACTCCAATTTACGAACAGTTACAGGAAGTTACAGAAGCTAGTGAAGTTACAATTAATCTTTCTTCTGTAGGACCAATTAAGAGTGAGGCTGTAGAAGAAGTAGAAGACAATACAAAAGTCATAGATACAAAGGCCGTAAATGCTGCAATAGAAAAACAGTCTGAAGTATCGCAGGATACTACTGAAATTAAGTTCGAAAGAATGCGTCTTGAGCCATTAATCACAAACCCTAATTTTAAGGGAAGAGTAATCGAGCCAGTAAAGACTAATTCTTTTGATATGCATGAAATAAGCATTGGAGATAAAAATTCTGCTGCTATAAAATTCCCTAACTATGATGACATGGTTTCGTTAGAGGGTGATGGACAGATCAGCATGAACATCCCTGAGCAGGAAATGATAGAAAAGCAGATTACTGGACAAATAAGTATAGAAGACGTTCTTGCTGAGTGGGAGCGCATGAAGAAAGAAAGCGATCAAAAGTGGCAGGATGATGTTAGAAAGCGGGTTCAAAGTCAGGCTAATGATATATTTAGAAACTTTGATGAATCTGCCAAAAAAGGTCTGCTTGAGGAGCTGGAGGTTTCTGTTAGTTCATCTCCGACAGTTGAGCTTACGATTGAAGAACAGAAGTCTCTTCTTGCTGAAGAAAATGCTGACAAACTAAATATTACAGTTGATGATGTTAGGGAAGCAGAAGAAAAAATGAATTGTCAGTATGAAGAAATATATATTGATGATCCAGATGAAAAGGACAAAGAGGAACCCTCCTTAGAAGAGTTGAGCTTTGACAGAACTCCTTACATAGAAAAGCAAATTGAAACTGAATATAAGGTTGAATCAAACAATCCTGAGCCAGAAGACTATGATAATACAGGTGTAATACCTGAGACGGATGCTTACCTTGAAGCCTTTGCTGCTGCAAGCGAAGCAAGAGAATTGGCAGAGAAGGCATTTTTAGATAATAAAGCAACAGATGAGATGCTAAGTGTATCAAAACCCGAAGCGAATATTGTTGAAGAATTAGTAGCTGAATCCGAAGCAGATGAGGAGATTGCTACAATAGCAGAATCTGTAGAAGAAACCAAGACGAATGAAACTTCTGATGCAGTAGAAATGCCAGATGTTATGGAAACACTGGAAACTGAAGAAAGTGTTGAAATTGACGAAGCAGGTGAACAGGATACTACTATAGAGACTGATGAGTCAGATGAGTTAGAAGCAACTACAGAATCAAAGACTATAACGGGACTTGAAGGTGAGGAAGAAGCTAAAGAATCGGTGACTAAAGAAGAACAATATACTTCTGAAGAAGTTACTGAAGATGGATTTACTGATCTTCAAAGAGAACGCTTTGAAGACTTTATTCAGACAGAAAATGGGCGTGAACAGATTCTTAATGCGTTAAATACTATATCCGTAGATGCAGATAAGAATAATGTGATTATAGGAAGTGAAGATATAGACAGTGCTATCGAGTTAGGTAAGTTGCTTATTACGGAATTTGCTGAACAAGGATTGATAACCGGAAAAGTGGCTAAGATTAAAGCTAGTACGCTTAACGCCAAAGATCCTATAGTAACATTGAGCTCACTTGATAATGGTGCTTTAATTATTCAGGACGCTCATGAGTTAAGAGCAGAGACCTTGGCTGGATTAACTCAGGTGATAACAGAACCAAAGAAGAAGATGCTGATAGTATTTACTGCACCACATAGATTAAAGCATAGATTCATTATGGCTAATCCAGAGCTGGTTGAGCACTTTAATGTAAACATTGATATTGAAGCTTTGAGTGATGACGAGCTGGTAGAATATGCTATAGACTATGCCTATGCAAGAGAATATGGCATAGATGAAATGGGTCTTCTTGCTCTACACAGAAAGATAGATGAAAGACAGACTAATTCTCACAGCGTAACAATATCTGAGATTAAGTCAATGATAGAGGATGCAATTGAGAAGGCAGCCAAGAAAAATGTAGGACATTTCTTCGAGGTTTTAGTAGGAAAGCGTTATGATGATAACGATATGGTTGTGTTAAAAGAAAAAGACTTTGAATAAAATCAAGGAGCAAGCGGGGAATGAGTTCTATTCAAATTACGGAAACAGATGAGTATTTATTTGCACAGGGTACTCACTATGAAATTTATAAAAAGCTAGGTGCTCATCTTTGTGAAAAGGATGGTAAAAATGGCGTGTACTTCGCTGTTTATGCACCTCATGCTGAGTACGTAAGTGTTATAGGAGATTTCAATAGCTGGAATGAGTGGAATAATTCACTTACTAAGTTAGGACCTGGTGGTATTTGGGCTACTTTTGTTGAAGGAGCCAAAGAATATGATTTGTATAAGTTTTTTATTAAGGCTTCTAATGGACAAACTCTCTACAAAGCCGATCCATTTGCAAACTTTGCCGAAAAAAGACCTAATACTGCGTCAAGAATAACTAATCTAGATGGCTATAAGTGGTCAGACAGTAAGTGGGTAAATGATAGGGAAAAAAAGGATGTTTTCAAATCTCCACTTGCTATTTATGAATGCCAGATTGGCTCTTTTATGAAGCACCCTGGAAAAGAAGATGGTGGTTATTATTCTTATAGAGAGTTTGCTGATAAGATTGTTGAGTACTGCAAAGAAATGAAATATACCCATATTGAATTGATGGGAATTGCTGAGCATCCTTTCGACGGTTCGTGGGGATATCAGGTTACTGGGTATTATGCGCCCACAAGCAGATATGGTGAGCCTAAAGATTTTATGTATTTAGTTGATACCCTTCATAAAAATGGAATTGGAGTAATTCTTGACTGGGTACCTGCTCATTTTGCTACAGATGACCACGGACTTGCAAACTTTGATGGAGAAGCAGTATTTGAACATCCAGACCCCAGACTAGGGGAGCATCCTGAATGGGGAACAAAGATATTTAATTATGAAAAGAATGAAATAAAGAATTTCCTGATAGCAAACGTATTTTATTGGATTGAAAAGTACCATATTGATGGTATTCGTGTTGATGCAGTTGCTTCTATGCTTTATCTTGACTATGGAAAGAAAGAAGGCCAGTGGTTACCTAATAAGTTTGGTGGAAATAAAAATTTAGATGCAATCGAGTTCTTTAAGCATCTAAACTCTATTGTTCATAAGACATATCCAGGATTTATGACGATTGCAGAGGAATCAACAGCATGGCCTAAGGTAACAGGTGCAGTGGAAGAAGATGGGCTAGGTTTCTCATTTAAATGGAATATGGGTTGGATGCATGATTTTTGTGAATACATGAAGTTAGATCCATTGTTTAGAAGGGATAACCATTATAGTATGACTTTTGCCATGAGCTATAATGAATATGAAAACTATATTCTGCCATTATCGCATGATGAAGTTGTACATCTCAAATGTTCAATGGTGGAAAAGATGCCAGGATATAAGGTAGATAAGTACGCTAATTTGCGATGTGGATATACATTTATGTTTGGACATTCTGGTAAGAAACTTCTATTTATGGGACAGGATTTTGGCCAGGAAAGAGAATGGAGTGAAGAGAGAGAACTGGACTGGTTCTTACTTGAGAACCCTTTGAATAGTGGACTAAAAGAATATGTATCAAAGCTTTTAGAACTATACAGAAAATACCCTTGTATGTATACAGATGACAATAGTTGGAAGGGTTTTGAATGGATTAATGCTGACGATAAAGACAGAAGTACATATTCCTTTATTCGTAAGACAGAAGAAGATAGTAAGTGTCTACTCTTTATTAACAACATGACTCCCATGAAATGGGAGAACTATAAACTAGGAGTTCCTAAAGAAGGAAAGTATAAAGTAATCCTAAACAGTGATGAAAAGAGGTTTGGTGGAAGCGGAAACGACATTCCAAAAACTATTGAATCAGTTAAGGATTATTGCGATTATAAGGAATATTCAATTACTTTTGATCTTCCTCCATATACATCTTTGGTGATGGAGTTCTAACTAAAGAAATTGAATATTATTTCCGAAATACTAGGTGAGCGAGATTATCGCTCACCTTTTTTATTTTACGCTTGTGGGAGCATTTATGAAGATTAATTTTGACACTAAAGCATTAACTGAATTTAATATGACAAGTACTAATAAAAGTAAAAGTATGAGTGATGTTAAGAATAGTAATGTCTCTAATACTAAAATAGATAAACGAAGCGAAAATATGACATATGAAGGTCGTATGAAATCTATTGAGGAGTTTAAGAATCAAATCGGGTCAATTGATGTAAGTGTTACTCAGAATGCTATGACTGTGGCCTCTAATACTATGTCTAGCGAAGATTATAACAAAATGGTAAGAGAGGGTGAAAATCCACTTTCAATGGATGTCGAAGATACAGTAACTATCCTTGATAGAATAAAATTGTATGTTGCAATGGGTGGAGAATCTGTTGAAGGTTTTACTGATACTCTTGATTCAGAAACGATAAAAAAGCTAACAGGACGCCTTTCTTTAGACAACAGCATGATTATTAAAGAATATGATGTTGAAATAGATAAAGATATGGCTGATGCCATAAAAGAGGAGTATGAGAAGATAAGCGATGTTACCTCAATGAGCGAAGGTATGAAGTTATTCTTTATGACAAATGACAAACCAATTACAATAGATAACTTATATCTAGCTAAGCACAGTGCGTTAGATAATACACCAGAGCAAGGGTCTAGCTACTTCAACGTAGAAGCAAAGGGATATTTAGTAAGAAAAGCTACAAAGGAAAGTGATAGTGAGCTAAAAGAAGAAGTTATAAAGCTACTTGAGAATATTGACATAGATATTAGCAATGAAAATGTAGAAAGTGGTATGTGGTTAGTTAAAAACTCGATAATGGTGTCTTCTGATAATATCGAGAGACTTAAGAAGGTAAATAGTGTATCTCTGCCTATGACAGATGAAAAATTTGTCAAAGCTGTATTAAGTTCGATTAATAAGGGATATGAGCCTAAAAATGCAGAAGTGACAAAGGATAATAATATATTCAAAGAGGCCATTGAACTTACTACCAAACTAGATGAGATTATAAACAAGGATCAGGCTACAAAGGCAAGAGTTTTAGCAGAAACACGGTTAATGATGACTAGCGAAGCTAATTTGATGCTTTTAAAAAGTGGAGTAAGTATTGACATTACAAATCTTGAAGAATATGTCGATGAACTAAAAAAAATAGAAAGCTCATTTGAATTTAAGGCTATTAAGGCAATGAATGAAGTATCTGACACAATCGAGGAGATAAAGAGTGCACCTGTTTCCTTTATTTCTTCTTTTGCCACAAAAATCGATGACATTACATTGCTTAAGATAAAAGAATTAGGAAATAATGCCAAGCTAAAATACAAAGACGCTGAAGCAAAATATGAGCAGGTAGGAACTGAAGTAAGAAAAGACTTAGGGGATTCTATAAAAAAAGCCTTTAGAAATGTAGATGATATTTTAAAGGATATTGGATATGCACCTACAGAAGAGAACCGTCGTGCTGTCAGAATATTAGGATACAATTCTATGGCGATTACAAGAGAATCTGTTGAAGAAATCAGAGAAGCTGACAGAAAGCTTCAAAGTGTGATAAATAGGCTTACACCACAGGATACACTTTCAATAATAAAAAAGGGCAGCAGCCCTATTGAAATGAGTGTTCAGGAATTGAATGAATATCTAGATTCTAAAGAAGACGAATCAAAGGAGGAAATTGAAAAGTACTCTAAATTTTTATTTAAACTTGATAAAAATGGTGAAATAACAGAATACGAAAGAAAAGAATACATTGAAGTATATAGGTTTTTATATCAGCTTGAAAAAACAGATTTAGCTGCAATTGGAAGCGTGTTAAATGCAGACAGAGAACTTACTATAGCAAATTTGAAGAGTGCAATGCAGACTTCAAAGCATACAGGCATGGATGTAAAGATTGATAAATCATATGGATTTTTAGTGTCAGATATTAGAAATGAAATTGCACCCGAAAAGCTTTCAACCATTGAATTTACTGATGAGATGGCACTATCAGAATTATACAAAAAGCTTGAAGAGGAAGCAGAAGATAAAAGGCTAGAGGAAATTTGGTCCAAGGAACACTATATTGAGTTAAAAGAGGCATTGAAGGCACCTGAAGAGGTTGTAAATGAGTTGTTGATGAATAAAATATCTGTGACTGTTGAAAACCTTGAAGCAATGCATGGACTTATGAAGCAAAGAGGCTCAGCCTTTAAGAGGGTGCTTGAATCGGATGATAATGAATTATCTAAAAAGCTGGAGACTATAGAAGATTCATTAGAGACAAAAGAGGAAGCTAATTTAGCTTATGAGGAAATGATTAGTAAGGCAAAAGAGGTAATAGTGGATGAAACTATTAATCAAGACAGCTACATTGATGTAAAAGCACTTAGATTGATAAATTTAGAGTTATCCACTGCAAAGGCGCTTGCCAATAGCGAAACGTATGAAGTTCCTGTGGATATCGGTGGAGAAATAACCAGCATTAACATTAAGGTTGTGCATAACTCCAAAGACGAACCAAATGTGGTTATTACGTTTGAAACAGAGAGTTTGGGACGAGTTGGAGCTAGATTTACCCATAAAAATAAAGAGACAGAAGGATATATTACAACAAACAATAACCAAGCTATTAAAAAACTTGAGAAGGTTGCCGATAAACTAGGTAACAGAGTTTTAGTAGTAGCTTCTGCTAAGCCTGAAACAGATATTAAGCTTTCAAAAATTCCCATGAGGGATAATGATGACTTAATTGATACTGAGGAGCTTTATAAAATTGCTAAGCAGTTTTTAAAGGCATTGAAAGGGATAGACAATGAGAATTAACTACAATATTTCAGCTATGATAGCTCATAATTCACTAACAGCCAATGATAATGCATTAAGTGAATCAATTGAAAGATTATCTAGCGGTCTTAAAATAAATCATGCTAAAGATAATGCTTCAGGAATTGCAATGGCAAAGCGTATGAATGCGCAAATTAGAAGTTTAGAGCAGGCTAACCAGAATTCTAATGATGGTGTTTCTGTTATTGAAATTGCTGAAGGAGCTATGACTGAAATTGAGGCTATGGTTCAGCGTATGAGTGAACTTGCTGTAAAAGCATGTAATGGCACAAGTGATGACAATGACAGAGCCATGATTAATGCTGAAATCAAACAGCTCAAAGAGGAAATTGTACGAGTAGCTGATACTACAATGTACAACGGTGAGATTTTATTAAATGGAGATTTTGATGTAAAAGGCTATACAGATACTCTCGATGTTAAGGTCACTACTTATAGTGATGACGTTAGAGCAGGAGAATATTCTCTTACAAATCTTGATGTCTCTGATAATGGGCAAGGTGAATACACATTAAATAACATTTCATATGGTGATGGGTTCCCTACAGGAGCACAGGCTAAAGTCGATCAGGATAAACTCATAATTACTGGTCCAAATGGTTTTGAAATGGAATTGCAGTTAAAGAATACATATTCAGGTGCGCTTAACCTTGATATTACAGGATTAGGTGCGTTAAATGTTCAGATTGGAACAAATGAAGGTCAGGAGCTGGGTGTCAGAATAGCAACAATTAGCCTTAGATCGTTAGGTCTTGAAGGTAAGGATGTTACAACTGAAGAAAAAGCACACGAATTCCTAGATCAAATGAATGAAACCTTGGCATATGTCAACAAGGCAAGAAGTAGACTGGGTGCCTACCAGAACAGATTAGAGCACACAATTAATACTCTTGATATTTCTGAGGAGAACATGACTGGAGCCTATTCACGTATTATGGACGTGGATATGGCCGAGGAAATGACAAAATATTCAACAAATCAAGTTTTAGTACAAGCAGGAACAAGTATGTTGGCTCAAGCCAATGAAAGACCTTCTCAGGTCTTACAGTTGTTACAGAACTAGCGAGGGAAGTAGAGAAAGATGACAAACGAAAGGATTCAGGACTTCACAGTAAGAATAACCAAGGCTAACAAGACAGAAATGATTGCAATACTGTATGATATAGCTATTGAGTATTGTAATTCAGCGCTTATGGCCTTAGAAATTGATGACAAGATGCTATATAGGCTAGAGCTAGGACGTGTGAGAAGTACATTAAAAGAATTAATGAATTCAGTAAATACGTCAACTGAGCTAGGAATGACACTTATGCGATTATACATTTTTTTAAAGCAGCAGCTGACTAAAGCATATATGGATTTCGATAGTTTGTCGTTAAACCATGTTCTGGGAATTTTCGAGAAATTAGGAAAAGCTTATGAAGATTTAAGTAAGAAGGATTCCTCTGATCCAGTAATGGAAAACGTTGAAGATGTATATTCAGGATTTGTATACAACAAAAACAGAATGGTGGAAAATGTATTAAGTAGAGATTTGAGTAGAGGATATTTAGCTTAATACCTTAATATTATGAATTAGAGAGCTCACGCATATGTGCGTGAGCTCTTTGCATATTATCTGACTAAATGCTATAGTGTAGAAAGCGCTATGAGAGAGGAATTCATGAACAAAAGAAAAAAATATTTAAGTAAAATTATTTCGCTGTTATTGTTAGGAATATGGTTCTTTTTTATCATAAGATTGACAATATCTGGGCGAGAAGCAATAGACGAATATCGCAGTAAATTAGCACTTTTTTGGACCGTACGGGCAGCATGGGAGAAAAAGGATAAGCAATCATGGTTCTATTTAGTTGCGAACATATATGTGTTTTTTCCGCTAGGTATTTTGTTACCTATTGCATTTCCTAAAATGAGAAAACTCTTTAATGTTTTTGTGGCTGGATTAGTCTGTTCTTTTGCAATTGAAATTACGCAGTTTTTCTTTAAACTAGGTTATTTTGAATTCGATGATCTTATAAACAACACACTTGGAACAGTGATGGGATATGCTCTTTTGATAGTGGCACTTACTTTATTCAAAAAGTATAATCCTACAAGATTAGAGATGATTTGGGCATCAGGAATAATAATTGCGGTTATGTTATTTTTTATTATCGCTACGATATTAGGGCAACCTGTATTCGATGCTATGGGTTACTATATTAGCTATTATGTAAAAAATTATTTTTAAGAGGTTTAGTATGCTGATTCAGTTTTTGATTATATGTCCGCTAGTTTTTTTGGCAGGCTTTGTAGACTCGATAGCGGGTGGAGGAGGACTTATCTCTCTTCCTGCATATATGATTGCAGGAGTGCCTGCACATAACGCAATTGCAACAAACAAATTAAGTTCTTCAATGGGTACCTCTATTACCGTATTCAGATATGGAAAAAATGGGTATATCCCCTGGAAACAGGCGATTTTCTGCGCTATTTCTGCATTTGTAGGATCTAATATAGGAGCCAAATTGTCGCTTTTGATAGCAGATGATATTTTAAAAATTATCATGCTTTTTTTGCTCCCAATAACCGCAATTTTTGTGTTGGGAAAAAAGACTCTTGATGTGGAGAGAGAACCTCTTCCAGAGATAAAAACGATACTGTTATCTATGCTTGTGGCAATTGTGATAGGGGCATATGATGGATTTTATGGACCGGGAACAGGGACATTTTTAATTCTTTTTTTGACAGCTATAGCTCATATGAACCTAAAAAATGCTAATGGAGTAGCCAAAGCAATAAATTTTTCAAGTAATATTTCAGCCTTAGTTGTGTTCTTAATTAACCAAAAAGCAATCATACCTTTAGGTCTGACGGCAGGTCTGTTTAGCATATTTGGGAACTATTTGGGAAGCAAAATTTTTGACAAAAAAGGGGTCATTGCAGTTAAACCAGTCATGATTTTTGTGCTAGGAATTTTCTTTGTAAAGGTGCTTTTTGAGACATTACACTAAACATAAGTAATAACAGAACTCTTGAAAACAGGCTTTTGACACGTAAAAATGCTTGATTTTCAAGGGTTTTCTTTATTTTTTTTGTCATACGCACGGATGATATTGTTAAGGTTTCACAAAATTTAGCAAATATTAGCAAAAGGGTTTACAAGCAAAATTTTGTTATTATAATCACAACTATAGACGACAGCTACGATAGGTGGTGATCAAGATGTATTTTTTCTTAAGTCACTCCTGATGGCAACATTAGTCTTGATTGTATTGTGGGATGTACGAAAACATATTATTCCTAATAAATTGTTAATTGAACTTCTTACAATTCAAGTAGTCACATATAGCGTTTTAGAGACAAAGCAGGATGCCTTCGAAATACTAAGCGATGTGCTGAAACAGCTGATATGTATTTTTATACTTTCTATTTTTCTATTTGTTTTCTTTTCTGTCGGTGCTATAGGCGCTGGAGATTTGAAACTATTTGTTGTAATGAGCCTCGGATATAAGAGGCCGCTTATCTTCATTTTAGTGACGTTAGTGATTGCATTAATCCAGTCATTAATTCAAATGATCCGCCACAGGAATTTTTATTCGCGGATTAATTACCTATGGAACTATTTAATTGATTTCAGGAACAGTGGTGAATTAAAAAGCTATATTCCAAGAGAAATCAGTTCTGCCGACAAAAAAGAATATTCTATTCATCTCTCGATTCCTGTATTAATTTCAGGAATACTTTTAGAGGGATATCTGTTAATGCAAGCAACATGGGGGGGACTCTAAAATGCAGAAAAAAAGAAAAATATTAATATGTGACACAGAAAAGGATTATTCAAGACGCCTTCAAGAGTACATGAACGAAAACTGTTCCGGGATGTTTGAAACATCACTTTTTACAACAAAAAAGAGTTTAGTCGAATATCTAAAGGAAAATGAGGCCGATGTATTACTTACATCGATAAAGGGTGATATTGAAAATAGCAATTCAATAAAAGGCTATATTTATCTATCCAGCGAGAAACCAGTTGAACTCACAAGGAATATCATATATAAGTACTCGCCTGCAAAAAGTATAGTTGCAGCTGTCGTCGAGATAATATCCGATATTACCGAAGAAAGCAAGGAAAATAGTTACTTAGAAAGTAAGATGGACATTGTAGGAGTCTATACTCCTATTAAGAGATGCTTCCAGACAACATTTTGCATTACGTTAGGCCAGATTCTTTCCAAAGAAAAGAAAACTCTATATTTAAATTTCGAAGGATTTTCAGGGTTTGATTTAATGAGTGGAAAGACATACAAGGCAGATTTGATGGATGCTTTATACTTTGCAGAATGCAACAACTCGTCTTTTGGATTAAGGGTTGATTCAATTTCTGAAAAGATTGGTGATCTTAGATACATTTCACCAACAAAAGCTTTTACTAATTTATCAAATATTAGTCCATCTCAGTGGAACCGACTACTGGATGCTATAGCAACTAAAACTGACTACGAAGTGCTAATAATGGATTTGTCTGAGCAGGTTAATGGGTTATTAGATATTTTAGATCGATGCGACAAAATATATACGATTATTGATAATGAGCGGATGGCACAAGCTAAAATCGCACAATATCAGATGTTGCTTAGAGAAAAGAATTATCTAAATGTAATTTCCAAAACAGAATCTATTTACATTCCTAGATTCAAAGAAATACCAGCAGATTTTGAAATGCTGCCATATTCGGAGCTTACAAACTATGTTAAGAGAATCATTAACGAAGAAAACAAAGAGCATGAACAATTCGTGTGAACTGGCCAAAGAACAAATATGTACTGAAGTCAGAGATAGACTAGATTATAAGTCTACAGTGGGTGATGAAGAAATCTATTCATTGATTGATGATGTAATGGTTTCTATACCTGAAAGATGGAACTGGAGTTTAGAGGAGACATTAAAAATAAGGCAAGAAGCTTTCAATTCATTGCTGAAATATGATGCATTACAAGAGTACCTTGAGGATGATGAGGTAACAGAAATAATGATTAATGGTAAAGATGCCATGTTCATTGAAAAAAATGGAACTCTCATAAAGACAGGGAAAAGATTTGACTCCGAGAATAAGCTCAGAGATATAATCCAGCAAATGGTATCAGCATGCAATAGGACGGTAAATGAAGCGAATCCTATCGTGGATGCTAGACTACCAGATACCGGTGAAAGAGTAAGTATTGTTCTTCCTCCGATTGCACTAAATGGGCCGATAGTAACGATTAGAAGATTTCCCAAAAATCCAATTACAATGGATTTTTTAGAGGAAATTGGCTCAATCAGTAAAGAAGCTTCAAGCGAATTGAAAGAACTTGTTAAAGCAAAATACAATATATTCATTTCAGGTGGAACAGGTTCAGGAAAAACAACATTTTTGAATGCATTATCACAATATATTCCACCTGATGAACGAATTATCACAATCGAAGACAGTGCAGAACTTAGATTAATTTCGGCACAAAATCTGGTAACTCTAGAGACACGAAATAAGAACTTCGAAAACTGTGAACCCATTACCATAAGAGATCTAATAAAAACCTCACTTCGAATGCGCCCAGAACGCATAATCGTAGGAGAGGTTAGAGGCCCTGAAGCTCTGGATATGCTTCAAGCTATGAATACAGGACATGATGGGTCACTGTCAACGGGACATGCTAACTCAACAAAAGATATGATTTCGAGGTTAGAAACTATGGTGCTGATGGGAATGGATATTCCCGTGGCTGCAATTCGTAATCAGATTGCAAGTGGAATCGACATATTTGTTCACCTAGGACGGTTAAGAGACAGATCAAGAAAAGTTTTGCAGATAAGCGAAGTTGAAGGAGTAAAAAATGGAGAAATAGTTCTAAATACAATTTATTCCTATGACAACAACAGACTGGTTAAGGTAGGAAGACTTATGCATGATGAAAAGTTAGTGAAGAATGGAAGCTAAAAAATGGAATATGGAAAATACAGGTTTTCATTTGGAGAATTTGCTGTAGGAGTAATTGCATATATGGCATTAGTAGCGATTATATCGATACTATTCTACAGATCAGTAATAGCATTTGTGATAATGGCACCGCTAGTAATAGTATGCGTAAAGCCTTATCGAAATTACTTGATAGAAAGGCGAAAAAATAAATTATTAGATGAGTTTTCGGAGTGCTTATACAGTGTTAGCTCATCAGTTAAAGCCGGATATTCAATAGAAAATGCATTCCTTGAAGCCAAAAAGGACATGGTAATGTTTTACGGAAATAAATCTTTGATGGCTTATGAGATAGATATAATCAGAAATGGCTTAAAAATGAAGAAAAACATAGAAGAGCTGATTTCAGATTTAGCTAAGCGTAGTAACTTAGAAGAGATAAATCTTTTCGCAGATGTTTTAGGATGCGCTAAGAGGAATGGAGGAAATATCACAGAGGTACTTGCAGAGACAGCTGATAGAATTCGTGAAAGGATTCGGGTCGACAACGAAATCAGAATAAGCTTAACAGGGAAGAAATTGGAGCTACGGATTATGGAAGCTGTACCATTTTTTATATTGATATATCTGCAATTAACCTCTCGTGGATATTTCGATCTCTTGTATGAAGACATACGAGGAAGGATATTTATGACAGTTTGTCTGCTGATATATCTTTCAGCCGTTACAGTATCAGAAAGGATAACAAGGGTTAGATTTTGAATGATAAAAAGAAGGAGATTCTTATTTCGGCAGCAATATTGATATTGTTTATTTTAGCCTTTGCATTGTCAGGCGAAGGAAAAAGCTTGATAAGTGGAGGAAAAATAGAAATATCACCTAATGAGGATACATATCTGAATATCGATATAGAAACAGAAGATTTTATTCATGAAAACTATGAATTGTTGATTAGTAAGCCTGATATAAGCGAGACACAATTTATAAGCCTAGTTGAGGAATATATTCCCAAAATGATTGATGAGATGCTAGGAGAAAGTAATGAAACAGAACATATTAAGAATAACCTTAATTTGTTCACTCAATATGAGGAGTTGCCATTTGATTTCATGTGGTTTGTCAATGATAGTACATTTATTTCTAATTCAGGAGAAATAATATGTGCTGAAGAATTTGACACATCGATAGACTTATATATCAGCTATAAATCATACTCTTATGATTTAAGCATACCCATTCACGTCGAACCTGGTGAAGATGTAGTAAATAGAATAAAAAAAGAAAAAGAAGAAGAAAAAGTAGTTGATGAGATTAATGCAAGAATTGATGCCATGATTAATTCGGAAGATCACAGATTTATAGACCTACCTACAGACGTGAATGGGAAAGAAGTAAGATACTACAAAAGTGGAGAAAAAAAGAAATATATATATCTTTTGATAGGGCCCACAGCAGTATTGATATTGCATCTGGCATTTAGAAATGACAAAAGAAAGAGCGAGGAAAAAGAACTTGAAGAAATAATGAATGAATACCCAACGATGTTACAAAAAATATCATTATATGTGGCATCAGGCATGAGCATACGAAACGTTTGGACAAAGATGTGCCAAGATGCTAAAGAAAATAAACAGGAAGAACATCCGCTTTACCGTGAAATGACTATAACTCTGAATGAACTTAACAATGGAGTACCTGAAAGCGTAGCATACGTAAGATTCGGCGAACGGATTAAACAATCTGAAATAGTCAGGTTTACCGCTCTTCTTTCACAGAACTTAAAGAAGGGAAGTACAAGACTAAGTGAATTACTTGATAACGAAGTGCGAAATGCCTTTGTTGATAAAAAAAACAGAGCCAAAAAGCAGGGAGAAAAAATAGGAACGAAATTACTGTTTCCAATGATGATTCTTTTGACGGATACCATAGTAATTATTATGGTTCCCGCATTTTGGTCTATTTGAGAAAGGAGGTACAACATGGAGTTGAAAGGATTAAAGGAATTATGGAAAGAAGAAGAAGGTATGGGCACGGTTGAGGTTATATTAATCATCGTTGTGCTAGTTGCTCTTGTAGTAATTTTCAAGAAAGAGATTACCAAAATAGTTAACTCACTGTTTGAAAAAATAACAGCCCAAACGAGTTCGCTATAATGAAGGGCTATGTTACCATCTTTTTTACAATAGCTATCTCATTATGCATGTCGCTGATATTAGTGTCGTTAAGCGGGGTTAGGGACGTGGCCTCGAGGGCACGAATTGAAGAATCGGCAAGCATATCTATAAATTCTATATATGGTGAATATCAAAAGGAGTTATGGGGTATATATAATTTAGCATTTGTAGATGCTGGTTATTCTTATAAAGCTGAATCAATGATTTTGCCAGAAGAACACCTGATGCAATTTATGAACAAGAATTTTGACGAAGCTGGGTTGCCTATTATAGGTAAGGATCTGCTTAGACTAAAATGCATTGGAATAGAGACTGATGGAGTTCGATTTGCAAGCGATGATAATGGCGCAGCGATTAGGAAGCAAGCTTGTGATTATATGCGATATAAAACAAAGATAGCTTATGTTGAGAAGATATATGAAATAATTTCTGATTATGAAAAAGCTGAAACTCAACTCTTTAATTACGGAGTGGAGTATGAAGATTCCAAAAAACAAATAGATAACTTAGACGATGAATCAAGTTTTGAACTTAAATCGATCAAGAGTATATCAAACAGCATAATAACAAAAGAAGAAGAACCATCGTTATTTTTGACGCTAAGAGTAGTCTTTAACTCGATAACCGAGTTATCTAGAGTTCACATCGACGAAGAATTTCTTATTTCTAATAGAGAGAAGAACACTGGAAATATCAAATCTGATATAAGAGAAAATTACATAGATAAGATATTGTTTAGAGAGTATCTCATGCAACACTGTGAAAACTATATTTCAAAAGAAAATGAGGCTGGACTAAAGTATGAAATTGAATATTTAGTATCTGGAAGAGAAAGCGACTTAGAGAATCTTGAATCAGTTTTGAACAAGATACTGCTTATTCGAGAATCGTGTAATCTTTATACACTTATTAACGATTCTAAAAAGATTCATGAAATAGATACTGTATCTAAAGTAATAGCAACTCTGGTTGGAGCTCCAGAAGCATCTGAGGCAATTAAGGCAGTCATCATAATGATCTTAAGCTATATAGAAAGTGTTAGCGATTTAAAGGAACTTACAAATGGAAAGTCAGTACCGTTCATTAAAGAAACAAACGAATGGAGAACTAGTTTTCTAAATTTTAAAGGAAATAATGTAAGTGATAGTCAAAACGAGGTAACTTATGAAGACTATTTACGGTTATTTTTATATTTTACGAAAAGCGATGAACTTGTGACGAGATTTATGAACGTTGTAGAAGTAAATGTAAGTCTATTATCTGGAAATGAATTCTTTAGACTCGATTACTGTTTTGATGCATATAAGTTTACTGGAGATTTTGTAAATGGTTCAGGCAAGACATATAAGTTAACTAGAATGAAGGATATAGAAAAATAAAACAGAAAGGAGGATTAGAGATATTCTTTTCAAGAAATTAACTAATAACAATGTATCGAAAAATCTTCTCTCCCGAACGATTAAAAACGGATTAAATGACACCCTTGAAAAGGATATCTCTAATCCTCTTTTCTGTAAAAGTACAAAAAAAGGAAGTGCTACTGTTGAAGCACTATTAATCCTTCCTTACATAGCCATATTTCTTATGTTCATAATATGGATTATTGACTTATATACAATCCATGCAATCGTAGGGGGTGTAGTTAATGATGTAGGAACTCAATTAGTAACCTATTCATATCCGTATGCTTACTTAATAGATAACGGATTTACAGAAGAAAATAAGAAAAAAATGGCTACAATATTTACCTCTATTCTTTTTTCAGAAGGCTATCTAAAAGAAAAAGTTCAAAATACTAGTATTGGTGATAAATTAGAGCATTTAACAGTAATAGAATGTGTAGACGGTGATTACAATGATATATCACTAAAGGTCAGTTATTATGTAAGGCCATATATTGATATTCCTGGTGTGAATGGAATATACCTGACTAATTCTTTTTATTCAAAGGTTTACACAGGATATGAACCAATAAAAGAAGACATTGAAGATAAGACCGTGTTTATAACGCAAAATTCAGAAGTGTATCATACTAGTCAAGACTGTAAAGCACTTAAATCAGTTATTGAAAAAACCAGTATAGATGCTATAGATGGAATGCGAAACAGAAATGGGGGAAAGTACTATTCATGCGGCAAATGCAATAAAAAGAGTCAGAGTGGAGAGGTGTACTATACTCCGTTTGGAACTAGATATCATTGCGATATGAATTGTCCTGAACTAAGGATTACTGTTTATGAGGTCCCGATACATGAAGCCAAGGAGCGAAGGTTATGCAAATTTTGCAAGAACAAGTAAGTAATTATTATTTATGGCAATGGATTCTTCTTGTCATAATATTGATACCAGCATGCGTTCAGGATATAAAGGAAAAAAGTGTAAGTGTTTTAATTACGAGTGCTGGACTTTGCGCAGGTCTGATAATAAATCTGATTTTACAAACTGATAAAATCCCAAGACTATTCTTGTGTATAGTTCCTGGACTATTTCTAATAGCTTGCGCATGGGTTACACATGAAGCAATTGGATATGGTGATGGACTAGTTATGCTGGCTATTGGAAATATTGTGGGATTAGCTAGTTCGACAAAGATTCTTTTCTTAGCTTTGATGATCGCAGGCTTTTATTCCATTGGCCTTATGGTGGTAAAAAAAGCAGGAAGAGGAGCAGTAGTGCCTTTTGTTCCATTTTTACTAATTGGTGTTTTGGGGATAGGAATAATATGACAAGGAAATTGAAAGCACAATTTACAGTAGAGGCAGCTATATTAGTACCGACTTTGATTTTCTTAGCATTTATTGGTAGTTATCTAGTTATATTTGCCTACAACAGATCATTAATGTATCAGGATATGAATTCATTAGTAGCTAATCTTCAAATATCTTTAGAGGATTTTGATAAAAAGTGTCAGACTATAACAGATAAACGACCATATTTAGGCGTTTCCAGCCCAAGTATATATGTTAAGGAAGAAGGCGTTCATTATGAGATTACAATGAAATGTGATTGGGAGATACCTATATGGAAAGGGCATGAAAGAAGTATTGTCCTTAAGCGGAATATTTCAATAATATCTCCTATTGAAATAATGAGAATGACAGATGACATTGTGAGTGAGGTAAAGAATAAAGATGACAAATAGAACAGTATATGAGATGAATAGGATTCACCTTTATATAGATGGAGAAGAATTGGAACCACAAAATGATTATAGAGCCAAAATGCTTGAAAGCAATGAAATAAAGAATCTAATTCAACAAGAATCAAGAGAAGTTGATGGGCATAAAGAAATATTTTATGACGTAACGGATAGAGAGTCTTTATTTAATCATATGATAAAAAAGATAGTTGATAGAGAAGATATCAAAGACATATTTCGAAGTATATGGAGATTGTCAGAAGCATTAAAAGAATTATTAATTGATGAAGAAAATATTATTTTAGATCCAGAATATATATATAGAAATATGCGAACAGGGGAATATGAATTTATCTGTATTCCTAGAAAAAGTGAAGAAACAGATGATATAAAAAAATTGCTTCAATTTATCATGACAAGAATTGATAATTCGGATGAGCAGTTGGTTGATACTATTTTTGATATTTATAATAAAGTAGAAACATCGGTAGTAAAATACTCAATCATATATGAAACTATTCAAAAAGAATTGAAATCAGAAGAAATGATATGTCCTGAAAATGAATCTCAGGAAGAGGTCATTTATAATGATGAAAAGAGAAAAATTTATATTCCTTCACTAATTGAGACATGTGCTTATGGGTTATGCTTGATAGGGATTGTTATAATCGGGATTAATTTATATCGAACTTTTTTATAATCAAATCATTGCGATAAAAATTGTATATGTGTCACTGTTTATTCACCAAAAAGGTAAGATGATTTCCTGGTCTTCCCATTATTAATTATTCATTATTTGTAATGTGTTATTACATATATATGATTTCCTAGGAGATAAAAACTAAATAGAGGGATAACAAATAGATAGTAGGCGATATGCCATGTGAAGAAAATAAATAAATCAAAAACAATTACATAGAATGATATAAAAATATATGAAAAAAATAGCCCGTGGGAAACTACGGGCTTGTTTCATTAGATACAATAGATAAGAAATCATCAGGAAAAGGAGCAGATAGAGATATTATCTCTTTGGTGATGGGATGGCAAAACTCTATATACCCTGCGTGAAGGGCCTGTCTATTTAGTAGTTTGCTGTCAGGATTATATAAGTAATCGCCTACAAGCGGATGACCTATGGCTTTCATGTGAACTCTTATCTGGTGTGTTCTTCCAGTTTCTAAATTTAGCTTCACTAAAGAGAGATTCTTTCTTTCAATATAGTCTAGTACCTGATAGTTGGTTATTGCTGTCTCCCCATGTTTGAAATCTATAGTTCTGGTAATCAATGAAGCATTTTCCCTTCCTATTGGAAAATCTATCCTTCCATATTCCTTATCAAAATGTCCCTCAACAATAGCTGTATACTCACGCTTTATGTTGCGCGTCTGCATATTTTGGGACAAAATACCTGCCGCTAGATAATGCTTAGCTAGAACAGTAAGCCCTGTAGTATCCTTATCAAGCCTATTGATACATCGAAAAATAAAAGGTTCATCCTTCATCATAAAGTAGTATGCTACAGCGTTAGCTAAAGTATTGTCATAATTATTTAAAGAAGGATGGATAGGCATGGATGCGGGTTTATTTATAACTAGAATGTCTTCATCTTCATATATAATGTCTATGGGTATATTTACCGGGACAATATTTTCAGACGATTCTTCTTCATAAATGTGGATAACCAATGTTTCTTTTGAATTAGATGTTAATAACTCATAATTCATGTGAATATTCTTTCCATTAATAGTGAGATTTCCATCTACTTTTCTAAGGATAGTGAGTATTTTTTCAGGATATCCCATTTCTTTTAGAAATCTAGATACTTTTATCCCTTTATATTCAGTTGTAATTTCATATGCAATGGTTCTTTTTAACATAGGCGCCTTCTTTTGCTATATTTTAACATAACTTTTGTGCTACAATATAAACATGACTAAAAAAGAAATATATCAGCTACTTAAAAATGGATATAAAGAAATGATCGCTTCAGGAGATGATAATCCATTTCTTGTTTTCTATACAAATGTGGGAATGAGCCTTATATACGTTTTATGTGGAATGGCTTCTAGGTACAAAGAAGAAGAGTATAGGTCATTAAAGCAGTCTTTTGATGAGCAGATAAAGAGGCTGGGAGGAGATACAAAGTCTTTTCTGGTTTTGTCAGTTGATCCTGATAAGGAAGATTATCTTGAGCAGATGGCTGTGGCCAGGCAGGTAATGACTGATAACAAATTCGTGTGGATTTTTGATGACAAGAATAATGTTCCAGTAGTCGAGGAGACACAGATTGAAGAATTCTTTGGACTTAGGCATGTACTTGAGGGTGCAAAAGATGTTTCGGACGAAGAGGCAGATAAGGTTATAGAAAAAAGCTATTTTGAAAATGAGTATGGAAAGATTACTGCAGAACCTAGTACTAAAAATCAGATACCCAAAGCTGCGCTAGTTCTCATTTTACTTAATACGTTAGTGTTTTTGGCCTCGTACTTCACAGGAGATTTGTTATACAGATTAGGAGCTGGATTATCTACTGAAATACATAATCCACTAGGTTATTACAGACTTTTTACATCACTTTTTATTCATGAAGATGTTTACCATCTTTTTAGTAATATGCTTTTATTGGGCGTGGTAGCGTTCAATTCTGAAAAAGTACTGAAGTCAGGCAATTTTGTAATATGCTATTTTTTATCAGGATTGCTCGGTAATATAGGCGAGATGGTTGTTACATACTTACAAGGTGAGAGTGTGATGTTCTACGGTGCGAGCGGAGCTGTATTAGGTATGGTGGGCTCTTACATTGCACTATTGGTATGCAAGAGAATCAAAAATATATATGCGTCAGGCCTATGGATGGCGCTCGGAATTATATATATGCTTTTGTCTGGATTTTTCCAGAAAAATATCGCAGATGCTGCTCATGTTGTAGGTTTTGCAAGTGGCTTTTTTATCACATTACTTATGAACGTGATTATGAATAAATCAAAGGGGAGAACTAATGAAAATTAATATTTACTATGGTGGCCGTGGGCTTATTGATGATCCAACATTATATGTCATCAATAAAATGCAGAGTGTTTTAGAAGAGTTACATGTCACTGTTGAAAGATATAATCTTCATGAATTAAAGAATACCATTACTACACTTCCTCAAACCATGAAAACGGCGGATGGAGTAATTCTTGCCACGACTGTTGAGTGGTACGGGATTGGTGGCTACATGCAGTCTTTTCTGGATGCATGCTGGTTGTATGGAGATAAAGAAAAGATTTCTAAGATATATATGTGCCCAATTGTAATGGCTACAACGTATGGTGAACGAGAAGGAAAGCTCAATCTTGCGACTGCATGGGAAATATTAGGCGGAATGCCGTGTAGCGGAATCTGTGGTTATATTGAAGATGTCGCTATTTTAGAAAATAGCGATGATTATTCGAGGCTAATTGAAAGAAAAGCTGAGAATATGTATCGCACAATTAATCAAAAGGTTCCAAGCCTCCCTGCAAGTAACCAGGCTGTTAAGCAGAAAGTTAACATGACCAAAAATGCGGATCTTACTCCTCAGGAATCTGAACAGCTTTCTAAGTATGCCTCTGATGATGCCTATGTGCAGAAGCAAAAGGAGGACATTATTGAACTGGCAAGTATGTTTAGGAATCTGATGGGCACAGGTGAAAAGGATGATACTACCGAATTTATCAAGGATTTTGAAGTGGCATTTAGACCAGAGCCTGGAACTGATGCAACATATCTTTTCAAGATAGATGAAAAGAAGTCACCGCTTTATGTTTCTGTTGAAGGTCATGACCTAAAAGTAATGTACAAAGAACAGGATAAAGTTGATGTAGAACTTGAAATTGCAGCCGAGAAACTTCGCGCAATTGTAAAAGGAAACATGACTTTTCAAAGAGCATTTATGGCTGGAGAAATAAAAATGAAGGGCGATTTTAAAGCCTTAAGATCATTAGATACTTTATTTGTATTTGGATAGGAGAATAGTGTGAAAGAAAGTAGAGGAAAGCCGTAAACTGGCGCACTTTAATAAGCTGTCTAAATCAGGCAACTTGTTTGAAATTATTGATTTTGTGAATTAGGTCAAGATGCTAATGGTTCATCAGGAGGAAGTAAACCTTCCTT
>JAZUDH010000112.1:0-62879 GCA_045639565.1 Lachnospiraceae bacterium | reverse complement strand
GATAAATGCGGGTTACGTATGAGTTCCTTGGCTACAAGATATGCTTCATGAGCCTCAACTTCAGTTAAATAACTGCCGAGGCTGATATGCTTACTTTTGTAAGTGAAACTTGAACGATAATATACTCTGCCATTCTTTTGAACAGCGCGAAATGCTCCTGTAAGCGGCATATTAACTCTCCTATACATATATAATGATGTTGGTTATTAAAATGATAATAACATCTTTTATATCGTAATACTATAATTGAAAAAAACTTTATAAATATATTCTTATTTGTGAATGGCGACTTATTTGTCTATTTATTGGGTTGACGCACACATTATATGGTGATAGATTTAAAAGCAGAGCGCTATATATAGTTTTGGAAACGGAGGCCTGTGTAATGGCAACAGACAATTTGACTTCAAATGAACCCAAGATCGATTATTCTTCAATGTATAAACCGGATCGTCCTATAAAAATGATCAAAAAGGACGGAACAAGAGAAGATTTTAATGTTCAGAAGGTTATTGATGCAGTAGGTAAATCTGCCTATCGTGCACTTACGAAGTTTACTGAGGAAGAGAAAAGGTATATATGCCAGAGCGTTGTAAACCGTGTGAGTGATCTTGATGTCGATGAAATTCCTATACCGGTTATGCACAATATAGTTGAAAGCGCTTTGGAAGAAGTCAAACCGATCGTTGCTAAAAGTTATCGCGATTATCGTAACTATAAGCAGGATTTTGTCCGGATGCTTGATGATGTATATAAGAAGAGTCAGTCTATTATGTATATCGGAGATAAAGAAAATGCCAATACGGACAGTGCTCTTGTATCCACAAAGAGAAGCCTGATTTTTAACCAGCTTAATAAAGAATTGTACCAGAAATTCTTCATGACGACAGAAGAGATACAGGCGTGCAGAGACGGTTATATTTATGTTCATGATATGTCTGCAAGACGTGATACAATGAACTGCTGTTTGTTCGATGTTGAGAATGTCCTGCGCGGCGGATTTGAAATGGGAAACATCTGGTATAACGAGCCTAAAACGCTGGATGTTGCGTTTGATGTTATAGGCGATATCGTTCTGTCGGCAGCGTCCCAGCAGTATGGCGGGTTTACTGTTCCGTCTGTTGATCTGATACTGGAGCCTTACGCAGAAAAATCATACAAAAAATACATGAAGAAATATGAGAATCTTGGTATTTCCGAAGAACGCGCACAGGAAGAGACCATCAACGATATAAGAAGAGACTTTGAACAGGGATTCCAAGGCTGGGAGTATAAATTTAATACAGTCGCATCATCAAGAGGAGATTATCCGTTCATTACAGTCACTGCAGGTACCGGAACCGGCAGATTTGCCAGAATGGCTACTATTGCGTTGCTTGATGTAAGACGTAAGGGACACGGTAAAGAAGAATGCAAAAAACCTGTATTATTCCCTAAGATCGTTTTTTTGTATGACGAAAATCTGCATGGCCCGGGTAAAGAACTTGAAGATGTATTTGAGGCGGGAATAAGGTGTTCGTCCAAGACTATGTATCCGGACTGGCTTTCGTTGACAGGCAAAGGATATATTGCCTCAATGTATAAACAATACGGTAAGATCATTTCGCCTATGGGCTGCAGGGCTTTTCTGTCTCCTTGGTATGAAAAGGGCGGAATGCATCCTGCGGATGATGATGATCAGCCTGTTTTTGTCGGGAGATTTAATATAGGTGCTGTTTCTCTTCATCTTCCGATGATATTGGCAAAAGCACGCCAGGAAAGCAGAGATTTTTATGAAGTTTTGGATTATTATCTTAATCTGATAAGAGGACTTCATATAAGAACATATGCATATCTCGGCGAGATGCGTGCATCGACCAATCCTCTTGCATATTGCGAGGGCGGATTCTATCAGGGACATCTTAAGCTTACCGATAAGATCAAGCCGTTGCTTAAATACGCGACCGCATCATTCGGAATTACGGCATTTAATGAATTGCAGAGATTATACAATGGCAAGTCACTTGCGGAAGACGGACAGTTTGCTATTGATGTTCTTGAATATATTAACAAAAAGGTAAACCAGTTTAAGGAAGAAGACGGCAATCTGTATGCTATCTACGGGACTCCGGCAGAAAGTTTATGCGGTTTGCAGGTTCAGCAGTTTAGAAAGAAATATGGAATTATTGAAGGCGTAAGCGATAGAGAATATGTTTCAAACTCTTTCCACTGCCATGTATCTGAGGATATTACTCCCATTCAGAAGCAAGATTTGGAAAATAGATTTTGGGATTTAGCTAACGGTGGAAAGATTCAATATGTTAAATACCCAATTGATTATAATATCGAAGCAGTTAAAACATTGATTCACAGAGCCATGGATATGGGATTTTATGAAGGTGTGAATCTTTCACTTGCTTATTGTGATGACTGTGGTCATCAGGAACTTGAGATGGATGTCTGTCCTAAGTGTGGAAGTCGTAACCTTACTAAAATTGATCGTATGAATGGCTATTTATCATATTCTCGTGTACATGGAGACACTAGACTTAATGATGCCAAAATGGCTGAAATCGCAGAAAGGAAGTCTATGTAATATGCGATATCATAATATTACTAAAGACGACATGAAGAATGGTGATGGGCTTCGTGTTGTATTATGGGTAGCAGGTTGCTCTCATCATTGTAAAAACTGTCAGAATCCTTTTACCTGGGATCCGGAAGGTGGTTTGTTATTCGATGATGATGCATTAAATGAGATATATGATCAGCTTGATAAACCTTATATTTCTGGAATTACATTTTCAGGTGGCGATCCATTACATCACGCTAACAGAATAGAAGTAAGAAATTTGGCTAGAAAGATTAAAGAAAAGTATCCTAATAAAACAATTTGGTTGTATACAGGTGATTTATGGGAAAACATTTATCATTATCCTATTATGAAAGATATAGATGTTTTGGTTGATGGTGAATTTGAAGAAGATAAGCTTGATGTTACACTTATGTGGAAGGGAAGCTCTAATCAAAGAGTAATTGATGTTCAAAAATCATTATTACAAAGTGACCATACACAACCAGTGTTACACTGTGGGGACTATTACAGTGGTTCAATAAAAACTAAACCTTTAACATGCGGAGAATATAATGGAACGAGTTGCTCATTTTGAAAAAGTTAGTGTTGATAGATTTGTTGATGATTTTATCGATACATTCCCTTTAGTGTCTAGGGAGGATGCTATTTTAATATATAATTCAATAGAATTGCCCAAACGTGCTACATCAAAAAGTGCGGGGTATGATATTTATATGCCAATAGATTTTACATTAAAGCCTGGCGAAACAGTAAAAATTCCTACTGGAATAAGGGTAGCTATGCGAGAAGATTATGTGTTTATGATTTATCCTAGATCTGGTTTGGGCTTTAAATTTCGTTTACAGCTTAATAATACAGTAGGAGTTATTGACGCTGACTATTATGATTCAGATAATGAAGGCCATATTTTTATAAAGATAACAAATGATTCGAATGAAGGCAAAACAGTTGAAATGAAAAAGAATACTGGATTTGCTCAGGGTATTTTTATGCAATACGGTATCACTGATGATGATAATGTTTCTTCTGTTAGAAATGGTGGATTTGGCAGTACTACAAGATAAGGAATGTAGGGGGACATATGCTTGGATATGACAAGACGTTAAGAAAATGTCTTATAGAGTACTTTATATATATTGTAGCAAGCATTTTTTATGCTTTTTATCAGTTCGACTCATCGACAGGCAGAATGATTCTCTTTTTTTCTACATTAGTTTATACTATTACTGTAGTTATATGTTTTTTAGTAAAGAATGAGAAAATAATTCTAGGTGTAATGCTTTTTTCACTAATTTCATATACTACAGTTTCTGGAATGCTTATCGACAATATAGGATTATCACCATTAATCTTTATTCTCATAGCTATATCATGTGCTAATTTTACTGAAACCTTGGATGTTATTATCTGTGGAACAGTATCTACCCTGGCTTTAATCATTTATGGTATAGTTTTTTCTGATAAGATATTGCTTTACTTCCCAAATTTATTTTTATATTTCTTTTTAGTGTTGATTTATGTTTTCGCAGTAATAAATGTTTATCTTATTGTCAAAAAATCTAAGGATTCAATTTTCCTGATGCAGCAAAAGACAGAAGAAGCTGAAAGAGCTAATGAATCTAAAATGACATTCGTTTCTAATATGTCCCATGAGATTCGAACTCCTATGAATGCTATATATGGACTTGCTGAACTTATTTTAAGAGATTCATCAATTTCACCAGCTGTTAGAGAAAGCACAGAGAATATTCAAAAGGCTAGTAAGGTTTTGATTGCTATTGTCAATGATATTATTGATTATAGCAAGATGGAAGATGGCAAGCTTGAGATTATCCCGGTAACATACTCCCTTAGAAAACTGGTATATGATACAGTAAATATGATGAAGATGCGTATGGAAGATAAAAATTTAGAAATACGTGTTGACATTCAAAATGATCTTCCTGATATTCTTGTAGGTGATGAAATAAGAATTAGGCAGATTTTGTTTAATTTATTAAGTAATGCTATCAGGTATACTGATAAAGGGTATATAATTGTCAAGATAATTGGAACGGTTAGCGAAGGCTTTGCAAGTTTAGATGTGTCAGTCCTAGATAGTGGTATAGGAATTAGAAAGGAAGAGCTTTCCAAACTATTTAATAGTTTTCAACAGATTAATTCAAGAAAGGCCAAAAAAAGTGAAGGCCCTGGTCTAGGATTAGTTATATGTAAAGAACTACTCAATATGATGGGTGGAAGCATTCGTGTTGAAAGTACATATGGAGTAGGATCTAATTTTACTTTTAGCATACTTCAGAAAATATCAGATGATGATACTTACAAGGCGTATAATAAGGATATAGAATTAAATAATGTAGAAAGAATTCAGGCTCCTGATGCTAAGGTCTTACTTGTAGATGATAATCAGGTTAATCTAAAGGTTGCAAAAGGCTTACTTAGAACATTTGGTATTTCTGTTGATGTTGCATCAAGTGGCAAGGAAGCATTAGATATTTTAAAGACAACAAGGGATTATGATATACTGTTTATTGATCATATGATGCCTGAACTCGATGGCGTTGACACACTTAATTTAATTAGAGCTGAAGACAGTGAATATATGCGAAAAGTACCAATCGTAGTGCTGACTGCTAATGTTGCCAGTGGAGTTCGCGAGAAGTTTATTTCAGAAGGATTTGATGAATATATTGCAAAACCTATTGATATGATGTGGTTAAATCGTGTATTATGCAAATTATTACCTAAAGATAAAATAAGATAGGAGAAATGTTTAAGATGGATAAAATCAGAACAAGATTTGCTCCCAGCCCTACCGGGAGAATGCATGTAGGCAATTTACGTACTGCTTTATATGAGTACCTTATTGCCAAACATGAAGGTGGCGATTTTATATTAAGAATAGAGGATACTGATCAGGAACGTTTCGTAGAAGGCGCTATTGATATTATATACAGAACTCTTGAAAAAACTGGTCTTAAGCATGATGAAGGACCAGATAAGGATAAAGGCTTTGGACCTTATGTTCAGAGCGAAAGAACAGCAAGTGGAATTTATCTTGAGTATGCTAAGCAGCTTGTTGAAAAGGGTGCAGCATATTATTGCTTTTGCGATAAAGAAAGACTTGATAGCCTTAAGCAGGTAGTAGATGGTAAAGAAATAGTTGTATATGACAAACATTGTTTGAACTTGTCAAAAGAAGAGGTTGAAGCTAACTTAAAAGCTGGTAAGCCTTATGTTATAAGACAAAATGTTCCTAATGAGGGAACCACCACTTTCCATGATGAACTTTATGGAGATATTACAGTGGATAACTCTGAACTTGACGATATGATATTAATTAAGTCAGATGGATTCCCTACATATAATTTTGCTAATGTTATTGATGATCATTTGATGCAGATTTCTCATGTAGTAAGAGGAAATGAATATATTTCATCATCACCTAAGTATCAAAGATTATATGATGCATTTGGTTGGGAATCACCTAAGTATGTTCATTTAGGACTTATTACAGACGAGAATCATAAAAAGCTTTCAAAGAGGAGCGGACACAGTTCTTTCGAAGATTTAATCGAACAAGGATTCTTAACAGAAGCTGTTATGAATTATATAGCTCTATTAGGTTGGTCACCAGAGGACAATAACGAATTCTTTACTTTAGACGAACTTGTGAAGGCTTTTGACTATAAAAAGATTAATAAGTCTCCTTCAGTATTTGATATTCAGAAGCTTAAGTGGATGAATAGTGAATATATTAAGAGAATGGATGACGAAGCATTCTTAGAAATTGCTATGCCTATTGTAAATGAGGTTATTAGCAAGGACCTTGATAAAAAGAAAATTGCTATGATGACTAAGACTCGTATTGAAGTGTTCCCTGATATAAAGGATCATATTGATTTCTTTGAAGCACTTCCAGAATACGATATCTCAATGTATGAGCATAAGAAGATGAAGACTACACTTGAGTCTTCTCTTGAAGTGTTAGAGGAAACTCTTCCTATGCTTGAAGCTTTTGATGATTATACAAATGATTCTTTATATAGCTTACTTTGTGGATACATTGAAGGAAAGCAGGTTAAGAATGGGTATGTGATGTGGCCTATTCGTACTGCTCTTTCAGGTAAACAGATGACACCTGCTGGTGCTACAGAAATTCTTGAAGTATTAGGTAAAGAAGAATCTATTTCAAGATTAAAAGAAGGCATCAGATTATTAAAGGATGCTCTTGCTAGATAATAATCAGCAAAAAGCTGTAAATATCGGAAATGGTCCTGCATTAATTGTTGCAGGACCAGGGTCCGGTAAAACTAAAGTATTAACACATCACATAAAGTATCTAATAGAAGAACAGAATGTTCTTCCATCTAAAATTTTAGTTATCACTTTTTCGAAGGCCGCATCGGTCGAAATGAAATCTCGTTTCAATTCATTAATTAAAGGGAACAACGATGTTAATTTTGGAACCTTTCATGCTGTATATTATAAGCTTTTACGCATGTATAATGGAAAAGCTGCTAATATTATTGACGAAAAATCACGTTATGAAATTATCGAAAAGATAGTTGGTGATAATTATGATTATGAATATGTTTCTTCTAAAATATCTTTTTATAAGTCTAGAATATGTCACGATAATCTATATGAAATAAATGATCTTATCCCAATTATTGAATTGTATAATGATACATTAACTAATTTAGGATTAATGGATTATGATGATATTTTGATAAAAACCTATGAAATGATTAAAACAAGCGATACAGTCAGAAATCAAATCATTAATATGTTTGATCATATACTTGTAGATGAATTTCAAGATATAAATGAATACCAATATGAAGTTATAAAAATGATAACTAATGGAAATTTATTCGTAGTAGGTGACGACGATCAATCAATCTATGGCTTTAGAGGGGCTGATGGAAAAATAATGCAGCGTTTTATAAAAGACTTTAAAGGTGCTAATGTCATTAATTTGAATATCAACTATAGGTCTAAAAGCTCTATTGTGCGTGCATCAGATATAGTTATAAAGGATAATCCTGATCGAATTAAAGAAACAGATATTGTCCCCTTTGATAGTTCAGAAAAGTCTGGTTTTAATATTGTATGCTGTAAAGAGTACTCAGATATAAACAAAAAAATGCTAGAAGACTTAGAAGTGCTAAAGGTAAAATATACTGATATAGCGATACTAGCTAGAACAAATAAAGATGTACATAGATTTAGACAGCTAATACTTAATGACAAAGATGAAAAATTAAAATCATATAACAATAAAATAATAGATGCTTATATTTATTATCTTGACTATGTAACCGCTTCGAACAATTTTTCTCTTATAAAAATTATAAATTTACCAAACCGATATATTCCTACAAATATTATTTCGGATAAAACTAGTCTTGAAGATATTGATAGAATGCTTAAAGGCAAATATTGTTATAATGAATTTTTAGTATTTAGAAAACATATAAATGCGTTGAAAAAAAGCGTTCCTTTTTCTTTTGCATTATATCTTGAGAATATTATAAGAATAAAAGAATATATGATGGATAAAGAATTAATATCGGATTTAAAAGAGGCAAGTATAATATTTGAGCGTATTAGGCTTGCTTCACGTGAGTGCTTAGATCTTAACGAATTTAAAGTAAACTTAGAAAAAATGAGAAATAATGAAAAAGAGAATATTATCACTAATAATGATGGAATAAGAATAATGACTTTTCATGCTTCTAAAGGATTGGAGTTTGATGTGTGTTTGATTCCAGATGTTGTTGAAGGAAAAATACCTGGAAGGGGTGGATTCGCATCAATGGACGTATATGAGGAAAGAAGGCTATTTTATGTAGCAATGACTAGAGCTAAAAAAGAGCTGTTTATTTATACAGTAAAAAATGAGGAAAGTGCAGTAACACTTCCCTCAAGGTTCATAAACAATCTTTTAGATTATTCTTCATCAAATTCTAGTTCATCTAACCATTCATCGAATTTGTCAAATACAGCTTCAAGTTCTTCATCATCTTCAATATATGATAATTCAGGCTCTTCATTGGGATCATCAGGATTTTCACTATAGCCATAAAACCATACATCATCCTCGACAGGGTTTCCTTCTTCATCAAGTGGCTGAAGAGCAATATAATCTTTATCATTAACAGTTAAGATTGTAAGTATAGTACATACAACAGGTCCTTCATCAAGTTGAAGAGTTACTGTCATTTCTTCATCAAGTTCTTTTTCAAAATCGTTGGGATTAAGATCGCTCATTTTTTGCTCCTTTACTTTTTTTCTTCATTTTAGAATAAGAAATTGATAAAGACAAGTAGCATAATCTTTTGTTTATGATAAAATTAGATAAAAAGGCGGAGAGGGGTAATCATTATATGTCATATATAATCAGGAAATGTGAGTTCTACGGTTACAAAGTTATGGAAACACAGAATGGAGTATACGTAGGAGCTTTCCTTCCTTTCAAAAATGAAGCAGGATTACATATATATGATTTAAATGGCTCGTTGATTGAAACAATATCTTTTCCTAGAGATTTGTTTATTGGTGAAGTTGTAAGTTGCTTTATCAATAAATTGTCTCTATCTAATAAATCATATCGCTTTTATGCTGATTCTAAAGACTTTATTGATCCAAATTCAAAAGGTATTATTGGTAATGAAGAGTTTGGCAAGGTACTCGATGATAATAAATTATTTTCTGTTATAAATTCATCCATCAACCCTAAGGGCTATGAAAAAGACAAACCATTATTGATCCCTTATTCCGAAGCAGTTTTTTATATGTGTCATCTTCGTGGACTTACTATGAATGATGCTTCAATAAAAGATAATAAGGGAACATTTAAAGCGGCATCTTTAAAAGCTAGAACACTAAGTAAACTTGGTGTTACATCAGTTATATTTATGCCGGTTTATGAAAGAATTGAGCATGAAAGAGCATTATGTGCTAATTCTCTTAGCTATAAAGATAAGAATAATGAACTGCCTATAAACTATTGGGGCTTTGGTAAGGGTTATTACTATGCTCCTAAATCTTCATATTCAGCTTGTGAAGATGCTTCTTATGAATTTAAGAGTATGGTTTATGAATTTCATAGACGCGGGCTTGAAGTAATTTTAACTTTTGATTTTTGTGGTTTAAAATATGAGGATATATCTAGTATATTGAGGTACTGGATTTTTGAATATCATGTTGACGGTTTTAGAATATTTGGAACTACTGATTATTCGTGCTTTGTAAATGATCCTTTTTTAAAAAATACAAAGCTAATCTTTGAAAAAGCCTTTGATGAAATCAAGAATCTAAAAAATGTTTCTTATAAAAACATTGCAATAATTGACAGGGATTTTAGAAACTTAGCAAGAAAACTATTAAAAGGCGATGAAGACTGCGTAGGAAAGATGAGTGAAGCAATAAAAGAAAATCATTCTGGCTATGCTGTTATTCGAAATATTACAGATTTTGATGGATTTACTTTAAATGATTTGGTTTCTTATGAAAGAAAGCATAATGAGGCTAATAATGAAGATAATACTGACGGAACCGATTATAATTATAGTTGGAACTGTGGGCAGGAAGGACCTACTAATAAAAAAAGTATTTCAAGACTTAGACTTAAACAGATAAAAAATGCGCTTTTACTAGTTTTTTTGTGTCAGGGTTCTCCAATGATTGTCGCAGGAGATGAGTACTTAAATTCAAATAGTGGTAATAATAATCCTTATTGTCAGGACAATGATATAGGATGGGTTACATATAACACTGACAGAATGAGTAAAGGGATTTATAAATATCTAATGAATCTTATTGAGTTTAGAAAGTGTAATATTATTTTACATCAACCTTTTGAATTAAAAGGATTCGATTATTTAGCCTGTAAGATGCCAGATATATCATTTCATTCTGATGAAGCATGGAAGATTAATAAACAGCCTGCTTCGCGAGAATTTTCGCTTTTACTAGGCGGTGATTATGCTAGACAGTATACTGGACAAAATGGTGAATCATTATATATTGCATATAATCTACACTGGGAAGAGAAAAGCTTTTGGCTTCCTAAGTTAAAGAACGGATATGAATGGGTTCTTGTTAATTCAAGTGATTCATCAGACACTTCTTTTGACTACACTAAACATATACCTGTTAAAGAGGAGTATATTGTTTTGTCAGGACGTACTATATCTATATTTGCTTCTTCAAAAAAGTCATGATAAACTTGACCGCGTTACTAGAATAGAGTATTATTTTGACTATATTGTTAGGAGGAATTACATATGATAGATGGTAAAAAGGTTTTATTTAGCGGCATGCAGTCCACTGGTAACCTTACTTTGGGAAATTACATGGGAGCGCTTAGAAACTGGCTTACTCTTTCTGATGAATATGAGTGCTTCTTTTCGGTTGTTGATCTTCATTCAATAACTGTTAGACAAGATCCGGCTGAACTTAGAAGTAGAGCAAGAAAGCTTCTGGCATTATATATAGCTGCAGGTCTCGATCCTGAGAAGAATTGTATTTATTATCAGTCGCATGTTAGTGGTCATGCAGAACTTGCATGGATATTAAATTGCTTTACTTATATGGGTGAACTTAATAGAATGACCCAGTTTAAAGATAAGTCTGCTAAACACGCTGACAATATTAATGCTGGATTATTTACATATCCTGTATTAATGGCTGCTGATATTTTGCTATATCAGACAGATGTTGTACCGGTTGGTAAAGACCAGTTACAGCATCTTGAACTTACTAGAGATTTAGCTCAAAGGTTCAATGCTATTTATGGTGATGTTTTTGTTGTTCCTGAACCTTACATTGGAAAGGTTGGCGCTAAAATTAATAGCTTACAAGAACCTACTAAGAAGATGAGTAAGTCTGACGAAAATCCTAATGCAAGTATCTATTTAATGGATGATAAAGATACGATAATTAGAAAGTTCAAAAGAGCAGTTACTGATTCTGAGGGTCAGGTTTTATATCGTGATGAGCAACCTGGTATTAAGAATCTAATTGAAATATATTCAGCATGTTCTGGAAAGACTACTGATGAAATTGTTAAAGAATTTGAAGGTAAGGGATATGGGGATTTCAAACTTGCTGTTGGTGAATCTGTAGCAGATATACTTACACCATTACAGACAAGGTTCTATGAATTAGAAAAGGATAAAGCTTATCTTGATGGGGTTATCAAGAATAATGCTGAAAAAGCTAATTATTATGCTAATAAGACACTTCGAAAGGTTCAAAAGAAGGTCGGCTTTCCTGAAAGAATCAGATAGAACATTTTAAGGCATCCTCATGGGATGCCTTTTATTTTGGAGGATAAAATGAAAAAATTAATTCAGTTTCAAAACATTGTAAAAGAATTTGATGGTCAATTAGTTTTAAAGGGAATTAATCTTGATATTTATGAAAATGAATTTGTAACTTTGCTTGGACCTTCAGGATGTGGTAAGACTACATTGCTTAGAATTCTTGGTGGTTTTTTAGATCCAACTGAAGGTACAGTTATTTTCGATGATCAAGATATCTCTAATCTGCCTCCATATAAAAGGGATTTAAATACTGTTTTTCAAAAGTATGCCCTTTTCCCTCATATGAATGTATATGATAACATCGCATTTGGACTAAAAATAAAAAAGGAGCCTAAGGATATTATTGCTCAGAAGGTTTCGCGAATGCTTAAACTTGTAGGCCTTGAAGAATATGGTAACAGAAGTGTTAATGAGATGTCAGGTGGTCAGCAGCAACGTGTAGCGATAGCGAGAGCTTTAGTTAATGAGCCTAAGGTTCTATTATTAGATGAACCTTTAGGTGCACTTGATCTTAAGCTTCGTAAAGAAATGCAGCATGAACTTAAAAAAATACAACGTGAAGTAGGTATTACCTTTATTTACGTTACTCATGATCAAGAAGAAGCATTAACAATGTCTGATAAGATTGTTGTTATGAAGGCTGGAGAAATTCAACAGATAGGAACACCTGAAGATATCTATAATGAACCAGTAAATAAATACGTTGCTCAGTTTATTGGGGAAAGTAACATAGTTGATGGCGTTATGGTTGAAGATCACAAAGTCATTTTTGAAGATAAAACCTTTGAATGCGTAGATGCTGGTTTTGGTCCTAATGAACCAGTTGATGTTGTTATAAGACCAGAAGACTTAGATATTGTTTCTCCTGGACGTGGAAGATTAAAAGGAATTGTAAAATCTGTTCTTTTTAAAGGAGTTCATTATGAAACTATTGTTGAAACTAAGTCAGGTACCTCTATTACAGTTAAAATGAATGTTTCTGATGACAAGCCTGTCGTTAATGAAGAGGCTATGCAGATGATGAGTGCTAACGATTTTTATATTGATTTGGGCGATATTGAATCATTATCTGATGAGTTTATTATAGCAAGAGCTGATGCTCAAGCCTGGAAAACTGACACAGAAGAAAGATTATCTATTCATAGTGTTGAATATGATTTTAAGCCTGAGTACGGTGTTTACCCTGTTACCTTTAAAACATATGAAGGTACGCAGGTTACGGTTGATATGATAGTTGAGCCAGAAAACAGAGTTGTTAACAAAGAGTATGAAGAGGAAATATTCGCAGTTAATTTCTTTAAAAATGTTGATGAAATCCAGGAATCAATCGCACTTGGTACAGATTTAAAAACATGGGCAAATGCTTCAGCTTGGAGTCTTGAAGATGGTTCAAGCGTTACTATTACTGATGTTATCTATGATTTTGATCCTGCTACTTTAGAACCTGGTGTTTATAATGTTACGTTTAGAACTGAAGGTTATGAATATAAGGTTGATACTACGGACGAAACGAAGGTTGGTGACTCTGTGGGATTAAAATTTGCTCCAGAAGATCTTCATATCATGAAGAAAATGCTATTTTAAGGAGGCCTATATATGAAACAGTTTCGTAAAATGGTTTATCCTTATTTGGTATGGGCAACAGTCATGATTTTGGTGCCGATGTTACTTATCCTTTTTTATGCTTTTACTAAAGAAGGAAATTCAGTAATGAAGGTAGTGTTTTCTCTTACAAATTTTAAGCGATTTTTGACAGATAAAACATTTTTAGAAGTTTTATTAAGATCTCTTCGAATTGCTATAGAAACAACTGTTTTTTGCCTTTTGTTAGGTTATCCTTGTGCATATTATATTGCTAAGTATACTGAAAGAGTTAAGATGAAATGGGTTATTATCATAACCTTTCCTACCTGGATTAATATGCTTGTAAGAACTTATGCATGGACCGGAATATTGCAGGATGATGGAATAATTAATTCATTTTTAGCTCTTTTTGGTGTAAGACAGATTTCATTTATGTATACAGATTTTGCTGTAATTCTTGGAATGGTTTATAATTTTTTGCCCTTCATGGTTTTGCAGATTTATACTTCACTTACTAAAATGGATTATAGTCTGGTTGAAGCCGCAGGAGATTTAGGTGCTAATCCAACGCATACTTTCCTTAAAATTACTTTGCCACTATCGATGCCAGGAGTCATTTCTGGTATTACCCTGGTATTTTTACCAGCAGTTTCAAGCTTCTTCATACCTAGGATGCTAGGTGGTGGAAATTATGTAATGGTTGGTACGCTTATTGAATCTCAATTTTTAACAGCTGGAGATTGGAACTTTGGTAGTGCAGTATCATTTATAATGGCGATTATTATAATGGTTTCTATGTATATTACTAAAAAAATAGATAGAAGCGAAAGCTTGGAAGGAGGCAACAACTAATGCGTAAGAAAAAGCCGCTAAGGTCTGTCTTTATGGCGTTTATTGTTATTTTCCTTTATGCACCTATTCTTTATACTATTATTTTTTCATTTAACTCTAGTAAGTCACTCACGAAATTTACTGGTTTTTCTTTGAAATGGTATGAAAAGATGTTTGAAACAAATTCAATGATGGAAGCTCTTTTCTATACTATTTTAGTAGCCGTTATTGCAACAATTGTTTCAACTATTGTCGGAACAATTACGGCTATTGGTCTTTCTAAATCTAGAAAGATAATGAAAAATGTAGTTGAACAGGTTAATCAACTTCCTATTATGAATCCTGAAATTGTTACAGCGATTGGCTTATTAATGCTTTTTAGTGCTCTTCATATAGGAAAAGGGCTTGTTACGATGTTGCTTGCTCATATTATGTTTTGTATTCCGTATGTAATACTAAGTATCATGCCTAAGCTTCGTTCACTAAATCCTAATCTTGCGGAGGCTGCAATGGATTTAGGTGCAACTCCATGGCAGGCATTAATTAAGGTTATTGTTCCTGAATGTATGCCTGGAATTATATCTGGTGCGCTTATAGCATTTACAATGTCTTTTGATGATTTTGTTATTTCATATTTTGTTACGGGTAATGGAGTAAGCAATATTTCTATATTAGTTTACACAGAAGCTCGCAGAATAAATCCTTCGATTAATGCATTATCAACATTGATTGTTGTAATAATTTCAGTTACATTATTACTTGCTAATATAGTTCCTTCTTTAAAAGATAAGAAGATTAAGAAGTAAAGGAGAATATTAAAACGTGAAAAAAGTAGGCAGATTATTTATCGCATCATTATTATTTGCATTTATGTTTGCATTATCTGGATGTGGAAACAAGGAAACACTTAAAATTTATCTTCCTGGTGAATATATGAGTGAAGAACTTATTCCTAATTTTGAAAAGCTTTATGACTGCAAGGTTGAAGTAGAATTATTTGATTCTAACGAAATGATGTATACAAAAATTAGTGCTGGCGACACATATGATTTGTTGATTCCTTCAGATTATATGGTAGAAAGATTATTGAAAGAAGATTATTTACAAAAGATTGATTTAAACAAGCTTCAAAATTTTAAAAATATAACTACATCGCTGAAAGAAGCTCCTTATAATAGCTTTGATCCTGACAATAGTTATTCAGTACCTTATTTTTGGGGAACTGTTGGTATTGTTTATAACAAAAATTTTGTTTCACTTTCAGAACTTGAAGATAAAGGTTTTGGAATTCTTAGAGACAAATCATTTGCTGGCGATATTTACATGTATGATAGTGAACGTGACAGTTTTATGATTGCGCTCAAATCTTTAGGTTATTCAATGAATACCGAAAATGAAGATGAGATTATGGACGCTTTTGACTGGCTTGTTGAACTTAATAAAACAATGAATCCTATTTATGTAACAGATGAAGTTATAGATAATATGGCTCAGGGACGTAAATCATTAGCTATCATGTATAGTGGGGATGCTGCGTATGTTTTAAGTGAGAACGAAGATATGGGTTACTATACTCCTAATTGTGGAACTAATGTATGGGTTGATGCTATGGTTATACCTAAGAATGCTAGCAATGTTGACTTGGCGTATAAATTTATCGATTTTGTAATAAGTGATGAAATTGCATTACTACAGACAGAAGCTGTTGGCTATACTTCTGTTGTTTCTTCTGTATATGATGAAATGGTTAGTGATGCTGGAACTTATGCTGCTAATGAAGCATATATTCCTAGAACTAAATTTGAGAAAGATGAAGTATTTCATGATAATGAAATCATTAGAAAAAAACTTTCAGAACTATGGATCAAAGTAAAAGCTAGTAATTAAAAAAAGCGGACATTTGTCCGCTTTTTTTATGCTAATTTATGAAATATAATACAATTTGGCTTTTCTATTTTCATTTCTGGACCATTCATAATAAGTGTCTTAGTGTCCATATTTACATTAAAGAAAGTTAATGTATTAGATGCGTGATTTAATGATACTAAGTGTTTATCATCAGGGAATAGAGCAGCATCTTTTGGATAGTCACCACTTATAGGAAGGCAGAAAAGCTTATCTAAAGTTCCGTCTTGTAATATTTTAAATACAACTACGCTGTTATCTCCGGCATTAGAAGAAGTAAGATATTTAAAATCTTCTGAAATCTCTAAAGCGGAAGCTGCAGCATTGGATGAGTGATAGTCATTTAGTGTTGAGATTGTTTGTATTTTTTCAAAGTCAGGATTTCCTGGTCCATTATTTTTGTATTTGTATACATCTATATTATGTTTTAACTCATGCACGATGTATAAGTAGTCGCCAGTTTTGCTAAATTTGATATGTCTAGGAGCAGAATCCATTTCAGAACGAATAATATCTACCAACTTTAACTTGCCGTTTGCTTTATTTAGCTGATATACATTTACATGATCCATGCCTAAATCTGCTGCTAAAAGATATTCATTATCTCTTGTCATTTTTACACAGTTAACATGAGGAGAAAAGTTTCTGTCTGAAACCATTCCCATACCTGTAAGATATATTTCTTCGGTAATATCACCGACGCTACCATTATCCTTTAATTTAAGAACGGTTATTTTTCCATCATGATATCCGGCAACAAAAATAAATCTGTCATCATAGGAAGTGGAAAGATAACATCCTCGCATGCCATTAATAGATTTGAAATTAATTTTTTCTAAGAGGCCATTTTCTAGAACTTTATATGATTCAATTCCAAGATCGGTAATTGAATATAAAAATTGCCTATTATGAGATATAGTGATATAGGATGAGTTTGAAACAACAACTCGATCCTTTTCTTTAAAACGACCTTTTTTCAAATCTACATCATAAATCGAAATTCCGTATTTATCACCTTTTGTATAACTTGATACATATGCAACATATTTTGCCATTATTATTCCTCCAAAGGAAATTTAGCCTTATTTTTTAAAAAGTATATCACTTTAAGTGAATTTAATAAAGAATGTAATAATTTATTCCGATAAAATAAATATAAATTCTTAATTTGGGAGAAACCTTATGAAAGCACTTGTTTTAGACTTTGGTGCGTATACAATGCTTGATATATTAAGCGCCTTTAGGAATCTTAATATAGATTATAAACTATATTCGTATCATTTTAATAACAAGAATGAAGATGAATTCTTTGAATACATGTTTCTTAAATATTTATCCTCTGAAAAATATGATTTTGTATTCAGCGTAAATTATTTTCCAATTATAGCATCATGCTGTAATCAAAAGAATATTAAATATATTTCTTGGAGCTATGATAATCCATTAAATGTATATAACATTGAAGATACACTTGGTTTAGAAACAAATTATGTTTTCTTGTTTGACCGAATTCAAACTGAAAATTATTTAAGAAAAGGCTTTAAGTCCGTTTATCATGTTCCCTTAGCAGTAAATACTAAACGTTTAGACAGTATAGTACCTACTAAAGAAGATATGGCTGAATATGGCTGTGACTTTTCTTTTGTAGGCAAATTGTATGAGTCTCCCTTGACAGGCTATCTTAATTTAATGGATGAATTTAGTAAAGGATATATCGATGGAATAAAAAAAGTACAGTCATCTCTTTATGGAGCTTATATTGTTGATAACGCACTTAACCAGACTTTTATTGATCATGTTAATGATTATATAAAAGCCAAGTATCTAGATTCGAAACTGTCATTTACTAAAGAAGCATTGTCTTATGCGATAGCAGCACAGGTTACAAGAGAAGAACGATTATTGTTATTATCTTTACTTAGCAATCATTTTAAAGGTAATTTGTTTACTAAGGAAGATGCATCAATGCTTCCTAAGCTTAACTTTAAAGGATCGTGCGGTTATTTAGTTCAGATGCCTAAAGTTTTTAAGTGTAGTAAAATCAATCTAAATATGTCTCTTAAAATTATACAAAGTGGGATATCTTTAAGACTATTTGACATTATGGGAGCTAATGGCTTCGTTCTATCAAATTATCAGATTGAGCTTGCTGAATTCTTTGAAAATGAAAAAGAAGTTGTTATGTATGAATCAATTGAGGATGCATATGAAAAAGCTGCATTTTATATAAAGCATGATGACTTAAGAAAGAAAATATCTCAAAATGGATATATAAAAGTAAGAGATAATTATTCTTATGAGAAAATGATTTCTAAAATTTTGTCTATTGCTAAAGTGGGGTAATTAATGAAAATATGCTTGTTATATAATATAAAAAAACATCCTGAACAAAAAGAATTGCTTGATTGCATTAGTAATAGTCTTTCTAAACATGAGCTTGTTTATATAGATTTTTCTAAGAATGTACCATTGCATTCACTATATTTTGAAATCGAAAAAGCATTTCCTGATACGATAATCAGCTTAGATTTTTCGGGTTTTGAACTTCGCACAGAAGGTGATGATTTGTCACTTAACAGACTAGGTTGCAGGATTTTATTACTTATTAATGATGATATAGGAAAATATAAAAGCTATTTAAACTTTCAGCTTAATTTTTCTATGTTCCTTTTCATAGATTTATTTGCAAATAAGAATGATAATCTTGTAAAGGGAAGAGATAATATTCCTAATTATGAGCTTGTAAAAATTAAGAATGAACAAGGTTTAATAGATGATCAGAATTTAAAAGCTACGCTTGATAGATTTTTCGAATTGGCACTATTAAAATAATCAGAATCTATGTTTATTTCTCAAAATTGTTGTGGTATATTTAAATTGGTATGGGGGCATACTACGGAAAGCTTGGTAAACAACCTTGGAGAGAAGTATTAAGGAAAAGGCAGTATTTTCTGCTGCCAGGATATCGCAAAAGAACATCTTATTTAAGCCCTTTGCATATATTATGCTAGGCGTGTTCTACATTTTTTATTATATAGTTTCATATTTTAAAAATAATCAGATGAAGTACCTTACTATTTCACTGCTTACTATTTTCTTTTTCATCAATACCAGTTTTTCTGGAATTGATGATTTGAGTTCTGATGTTTATTTGGCATCAGTTAATGCTGTTGAAAATGTCAGCTTAGAAGAAAATGAAAGCTATGAAATACAGGTTACTTTAGTTGATAATTTAGATGACGAAATTGTGTCTTTAAATCTTATTTCAGAAGAGTTTGAAAAATCCCTTGAAAGTACTGATAATATTGATACGTTTACTTTGGAAGATTTTTTAAACGAATATGAGCTTGCTGATTCTATTCCCAAAACAGAAACATCAGGATTTGATAAGAATGCTTGGAATCTTATTTTAGTAAATAAGACTCATCCAGTACCTGAAGATTATGAAATGGAGCTTGCTACCATAAAGGGTAACATGAAGTGTGACAAAAGAGTGCTTGATATACTCACGAATATGTTAAACGCAGCTTCTAAAGATAAAGTAAATCTTATAGTTTGTTCGCCTTATCGTGATTATCAGTTGCAGGAGGTTTTGTTTAACAGACGTGTTGATGCTTATGTAGCTAATGGTTATTCATATATGGATGCGTATAGGCTTACATCAACTAAAGTAATTGTACCTGGAGCCAGTGAACATCAATTGGGTTTAGCGTTTGATATTGTAACTGATTATCACGCAGTACTTGATTATGAATTTGGAGATACAGTTGCAGGTAAGTGGCTTAAAAACCACTGTGCTGAGTATGGTTTTATTTTACGATACCCAAGAGGTAAAGAAAAAATTACTGGAATTGAATATGAACCATGGCATTTTAGATATGTTGGCATTGAAGCCGCAACTTACATAATGGAAAATGAATTAACACTTGAGGAATTTATAGACGGTCTTGATTAAGGGGAGCTATGAGACGTTTTAAACTATTTTTTAGTGTAGCTATATTTGTTTTTATTTATATGATTTCTTTTACTCCTGCCCATGCGACAGGAGTATTACCTGACGGCACGAATAATAATGTTGTTCGTGTCGGTTTTTTTAATCAAAGCGGACTGTTCGAAAATACAAATGGTAAAATAACCGGCTATGGCAATGATATTATAAACAGAATAAAACAGTTCACTGATTATGAGATTGAGTATGTTGAAGTTGATGAGACGAATTATCCTTATGGTATTTATGAACGTTTATTAAATAATGAATATGATGTATTCATTAGTAATAGTCTTTTTTTCGATTCCTTTGAATATAATGAAGAGATAATTCTTTCTGAATATGACATAGGTAGCGCTCCTTCCATGCTTACTATAAGGCAGGACAAGGAAAGTGATTTTACAGAATCTCAATATTCAAAATGGCCATATCTCCACGTAGGATATTATAAAGGCTCACCTGTTTTTGACGAATTTGTTTCTTTTGCTCAGGCTAATAAAATTAAATATCAGCCTGTAATGTTAGAACCTTCTTTTGTCGAAGATATATTTGAAAATCATGCTGGAATAGATGCTTTTTTATCAACAAGTTTTAGAAATATAGATCCTGATTCTGAAATAGTAAAAGCAACCTTTGGCGAAAGCTATTTGTATGTTGCCACTAGAGCAGAAGATAAAGAACTTATGGGTAAGATAAATGATGCAATAAGCAAAATCCGTCAATATGATCCCACCTGTTATTCTGATTTATCTAAAAAATATTTCAAATTTGACAAAAAAGATACGATGCTCTTTACAAGAGAAGAACGTGAATACATTGATAAGCATCATTCAGATTCAGTTTATGCTATCGCCTATGTCAATTTTGAACCATACATTTATTTAAATGATTCAAATAGATATTCAGGTATTATTCCAGAATATATTAAGTTAATAAATGATATTACTGGATTAAACATTAAGATTATAGGTAAATCATCAGTTAACGAATATCAATATGGAGTTTATTCAAATAGTGCAGCCGTTTGCCTAAATGAACGTTATGATTTTGATCTTGCCAAGGCTCACGATATAAGACTAACAAATTCTTATTTGACAATTCCTATCAGTAAAGTATTTGTTAATGGAAGAGATGTTATTAACAATAAAGCTGGTATTTATACAATCAATCGCGGAAACAATTTGTCTTATCTTGATATGAGTAAAAACGATTTTGATGGAATGGCATATTATAGTAAGGTTAATGATATGCTTGATGATTTAATGGCTGGTAAGATTGACTATGCGATTATGCCATCTCATATGATGACTGTTTCTAAGAGTGTGCCTAAATACTCTAATCTTGCAGTAGACACTATTCCTAATGAATATATCAAGATGTGTATTGGCGTATGTGATACTGATGATCTTTTGCTTGCAAATATTATTTCAAAGGCATCTAATTATATTCCTGATAGTAAGGTTCAAGAGATAATAAATAATGAGATGTCTAAATATGCTGCAACGTTCTCTATTTATGATTATTTAAAAGAGCATAACTGGATTTTGTGGACTATTCTTTGGGGTTCCATTACTATAGTGACCATATTTGTTGTTCTTACACTTAGAACCAGAAATGCTGAGAAAGAAAAAGCATTAGCTGAGGCCAACGCCAAATATTATAAAACCATTTTATCAACAAACCTTTTCGTTGTAGAAATAGTTTTACTAGATAATGGACAAAGAGATTACTTTTACTATCAAATAGAAAAAGATGAAAAAGGCGAACATATTATAAAGCATCAGGAATATGATGCAGATTTTAACTTGTTTGCTCTAAAGATTCATGAAGAAGACATTGAAAGCTTTAAGCAAATGTTTTCAGATGAATCACTTATGAATCTTATTGAATCTAAGAAAACAGAATATCGTGAAATTCGATGTAAGATTGATGATGATTCTTATTCATATCTAGGTGTTACAGCACAACCTGTTCCAGCAATTGATAGAAGAGTACTTTTGCTTGTAAAAGACATAAGCTCAGCTAAGATTGAAGAAGAAGAGAAGCGAAAAACTTTACAGGTAGCGTTAGATACTGCTAAATCACTTGGAGATAGTAAAAATACATTCCTTTCTCAAATTTCTCACGATTTAAGAACTCCTATGAATGCGATAGTAGGAATGACTGCATTAGCTCAGATTAATATTGATGACGAAGACAAGGTAAGAGAATGTCTTTCTACTATTTCTAATTCATCAGAACATCTATTAGCTTTATTAAATGATATATTAGATGTTACAAGAATTGAGAGTGGAAGATTTAATTTTACTCAGAAGCGTATTAGAATTACTAATGTTTTACAGAATACTTTATTAATGCTTGAAAGAAAAACAAAAGAATATAACATTACACTAAATGTTGATACTTCAAGTGTTGAACATGACTTCATCATTTCAGATGAAAATCGACTTGAACAGGTTTTTACTAATATTATCTCTAATGCAATTAAATATAGTAAAGAAGGCGGTTCGGTTGATGTAACACTCAAAGAACTAAATAATAAAAAGGATAATGAATTTTATTATGATTTCATTGTTGAAGATCATGGCATAGGAATGAGTACGGATACTTTAGATAAGCTTTTTGTTCCTTTTGAACGTGGTCAGGAGGCAATCGGCAAGGAAGGTACTGGCTTAGGTATGACTATTACTAAGTCTATTGTTGATGCATTAGGTGGTATTATAAGTGTAGATTCTGAGCTCGGAATCGGAACAAAGTTTATTGTTTCATTAAGCTTTTCAGATGACATTACTAGTTCATTACAAGGAATTGATGAAATTGATGGTAAGAACGTAATGATTATCTCTCCAGATCAGGGATTGCGAGATATGCTTAGAGATATTTTCGCTGAAGGTAACATGAATGTGTATACTGCTTTTGACGAAAATGATGAGGTGATTTTAGATAATGAATATGCTGTAATAGCTGTTTCATTAGTTCTTCCTCTTGACGATGAAATTAAGGTATTGACTGACCTAAGAAAAAAAGTGGGTAGAAAGCCTATAATATTTGATATATCATATGAGGATGCTAATAGCACCACTGAAATAGCTAAATCTAATAAGATTGATGGTTTTATTTCGATTCCATGTTACAAAGAGAATGTTACAAGACTTATTTTAGACTCGCTTGAATCTAGAAAAATATCTAAGAAAATTAGAATTAAAAAGAATCAGCAGGGATTAAATGCATTAATTGTTGAGGACGTTGAAATTAATGCAATTTTTGCACAAGCAATTGCTGAGATGAAAGGATTTAAAACATCTATTGCATCTAACGGTCAAGAAGCAGTAGATATACTTGAAAAATCTGACGATGGATATTATAGTATTGTTTTTATGGACATTCAAATGCCGGTGCTAAATGGCTACGAAGCGACAAGACTTATTAGAAAATCGAAACGTAAATATCTTAAGGAGATTCCTATTATAGCAATGAGTGCAAATACATTTCCAGAGGATATTATTAAGTCACGAAATGCAGGTATGAATGACCATATTTCTAAGCCTATTGATTTAAATAAGTTTAGCGATATTACTGATAAGTATATTGTCAGATCGAATTAGTTAGGAGTTTTTATGGCAAGTTATGAAATTTTGAAGCAGGATGGGGAAGCAAAACGTGGTATTTTTCATACTGTTCATGGAGATATTCAAACACCAGTTTTTATGAACGTAGGAACTGCTGCTGCCATTAAAGGTGCAGTTGCTACTACAGATTTAAAAGAAATTGGTACACAGGTTGAATTATCCAATACATATCACCTTCATGTACGTCCAGGAGATAAACTTATAAAAGAGTTAGGTGGCCTTCATAAATTTATGAATTGGGACAAACCTATTCTTACTGACTCTGGTGGATTTCAGGTATTTTCTTTGGCTGGACTACGTAAGATTAAAGAAGAAGGTGTCACATTTCATTCTCATGTAGATGGTAGAATTATTTTTATGGGACCTGAAGAAAGCATGCAGATTCAGTCTAACTTAGGTTCTACAATTGCGATGGCATTTGATGAATGCCCTTCAAGTGTTGCAGAGCGTTCTTATGTTCAGGCTAGTGTTGCAAGAACTACAAGATGGCTTGAAAGATGTAAGAAGGAAATGGCAAGGCTCAATTCACTTGAAGATACTGTAAATAAAGAACAGCTTTTGTTTGGAATTAATCAAGGTGCTATATTTGGCGATATAAGGCAAGAGCATGCTAAGATAATATCTGATTTTGACCTTCCAGGATATGCAATTGGCGGTCTTGCGGTAGGTGAAACCCATGAGCAGATGTATGACATTATCGAAAAGACTGTTCCTTACCTTCCTAAGAACAAACCAACATACCTTATGGGTGTTGGAACTCCCGCTAATATTTTAGAAGGTGTTGAGCGAGGAATTGATTTCTTTGATTGCGTATATCCTTCTAGAAATGGTAGACATGGTCATGTTTATACTAATAATGGTAAGCTTAATCTTTTTAACGCCAAGTACGAAAAAGATATGAGACCAATCGAAGAAGGCTGTCAGTGTCCTGCCTGTAAGAACTATTCTAGAGCTTATATAAGACATTTATTAAAGGCCAAAGAAATGCTTGGTATGAGATTATGTGTACTTCATAACCTGTATTTTTATAATACAATGATGTCAGAAATTAGAAATGCTTTAGACAATGATTGTTTTAGAAGCTATAAGAAACAAAAGTTAGATGGTATGCAGGCTGAAAACGATAAATAATTTACTTGTAATAACCTTTCTTTTTTTGTATATTAATGTAAGGATTTAAAAAATGGAGGATTAATTTATGTCTATATTGTTAACTGCGGCTGAACAGCCTAGCACAGCTGGTGCGCTTCTTAGCATGATAATTCCTATGGTTATTCTTGCTATTTTCTTTTATTTTGTTATTATCAGACCTCAGAAAAAGGAACAGAAAAAAATTAGTGCAATGCTTTCAGCACTCGAAATTGGTGATGCTGTTTTAACAAATGGTGGATTCTATGGAGTTGTTATTGATATTAATGATGATACAGTAATTGTTGAATTTGGTAATAACAAAAACTGTCGTATCCCTATGCAGAAAAGTGCAATTGCTCAGGTTGAAAAGTCTGAAGCTTAAGTTATTTAGTCTATTGCCCTCGCATTTATATGTGAGGGTATTCTTTTATATATAAATCGTTTCATCTGTATAATTTTATAGTTGTATTTTTTATAAATATGTAATATTATAATTTTCATACGTTAGTGCGTTAAAATATTAAAATGAGGAAGTGTTAGAGGAAAGTATGAAATTCAATATTACATGTATCCCAGGTGATGGAATAGGTCCAGAAATTGTAGCAATGGCTAAATTGGTTTTGGAAAAAGTTGCAAAGGTTTATGATCATGAATTTGTTTTCAAGGATATTCTCATGGGAGGAGCATCGATTGATGTTCATGGTATTCCACTTACTGACGAAGCAATTTTAGATGCAAAAGCAGCAGATGCTGTTTTGATGGGATCTATTGGAGGAGATACGAATACATCTCCTTGGTATAAGCTCGAACCTTCTAAACGACCAGAAGCCGGTCTTCTTAAATTAAGAAAAGAATTAGGGCTATTTGCAAATCTTAGACCTGCTTTATTATATAAAAAATTATCAGATGCCTGTGTTTTAAAATCCGAAACAAGTAGCAAAGGCTTTGATTTAATTATTGTAAGAGAGTTAACTGGTGGTTTGTATTTTGGGGATAGGTCAACAGTAGTTAAAGACGGTATTAGAGTAGCCACTGATACACTTACTTACAACGAAGAAGAAATTAGAAGAATTGCGATTAAAGCATTTGAAATTGCTAGTAAAAGGAACAAAAAGGTTACTAGTGTTGATAAAGCAAATGTCTTAGATTCATCTAGACTTTGGAGAACAGTCGTCAACGAAGTTCATAAAGATTATAAGGATGTTACACTTGAGCATATGCTAGTAGATAATTGTGCTATGCAATTAGTAAAAGACCCCGCTCAATTTGATGTTATCTTAACCGAGAATATGTTTGGTGATATTTTATCGGATGAAGCAAGTATGATTACAGGATCAATTGGAATGCTAGCAAGTGCTTCACTAAACGAGACTAAATTTGGATTATATGAGCCTAGTCACGGATCAGCTCCAGATATTGCTGGTAAAGATTTAGCTAATCCTATTGCAACGATTTTAAGTGCAGCTATGATGCTTAGATTCTCGCTTGACCTTCAAAAAGAAGCGGATGCAATAGAAAAAGCAGTTGAAGCAGTTCTTGATGATGACTATAGAACTGGCGATATATATACAGAAGGTACTAAAAGAGTTAGTTGTTCTCAAATGGGTAAATTAATAGCTGATTATATAAAATAAGGAGATAGTATGAATAGTGATAATGTAAAGTGTGGTAACCAGCAGGCACCACATCGTAGTTTATTTAATGCTTTAGGTTACACTGAAGAAGAAAGAAAGCGTCCTATGATAGGAATTGTTTCGTCATATAATGAAATAGTACCTGGTCATATGAATCTTGATAAAATTGTTGATGCTGTAAAAATGGGAGTTGCTATGGCGGGAGGAATGCCAGTAGTTTTTCCTGCAATAGCAGTTTGTGATGGAATTGCAATGGGACATAAGGGAATGAAATATTCCCTGGTTACAAGAGATCTTATTGCTGATTCAACTGAATGTATGGCTATTGCACACCAATTTGACGGTCTTGTAATGGTTCCAAACTGTGATAAGAATGTTCCCGGTTTATTAATGGCTGCTGCTAGACTTAATATTCCTACAGTTTTTGTATCAGGTGGTCCTATGCTAGCAGGACATGTTAATGGACAAAAAAGAAGCTTGTCTTCGATGTTTGAGGCAGTAGGAGCAGTTGCTGCTAATAAAATGACTATGGAAGAGTTATCAGAATTCGAAGAAAAAGTATGTCCTACTTGTGGCTCGTGTTCTGGAATGTATACAGCTAATTCTATGAACTGCTTAACTGAAGCTATCGGTATGGGACTTAAAGGTAACGGAACAGTTCCTGCGGTATATAGTGAAAGAATTCGTCTTGCTAAGCATGCAGGTATGAAGATAATGGAACTTATAGAAAAGGATATTAAACCTAGAGATATTATGACAGAAAAAGCATTTATGAACGCTCTTACTGTAGATATGGCTCTTGGTTGTTCTACAAATTCAATGCTTCATTTACCAGCAATTGCTCACGAAGCAGGTGTAACATTAAATCTTGAAATTGCTAATGAATTATCTGCTAAAACACCTAATCTTTGTCACTTAGCTCCTGCTGGTCCTACTTATATGGAAGATTTAAATGAGGCAGGCGGTGTCTATGCTGTTATGAATGAATTAGATAAGTTAGGTTTATTATATACAGATATCATTACTGCAACTGGAAAGACTGTTAAAGAAAATATTTCAGGATGCGTTAATCTTAATCCTGAAGTAATCAGACCTGTTGATAATCCTTATTCTAAAACTGGTGGTATCGCAGTACTTAAAGGAAATTTAGCTCCAGATGGTTCTGTTGTAAAGCGTTCTGCAGTTGTTCCTGAAATGATGGAACATACTGGTCCTGCAAGAGTATTTGACTCAGAAGAAGATGCTATTAGTGCAATAAAAGGCGGAAAAATTGTAGCTGGTGACGTAGTTGTTATTAGATATGAAGGTCCTAAAGGTGGCCCTGGCATGAGGGAAATGCTTAATCCAACTTCAGCCATTGCTGGTATGGGTCTAGGTTCCTCAGTAGCACTTATAACTGATGGGCGCTTTTCTGGTGCTTCAAGAGGTGCATCAATAGGACATGTATCACCCGAAGCAGCAATGGGAGGTCCTATTGCATTTGTTAAAGAAGGAGATATGATTCATATCGATATTCCAAATAATAAAATTGAACTTTTAGTATCTGATTCTGAATTAGAATCAAGAAAAGTTGGTTTTGTTCCTAAAGAAACGGATATTAAGTCAGGCTATCTATTAAGATATAGAGAACTTGTTACTAGTGCTTCAACTGGTGCTGTTTTAAAAGTTCCTGGGAAAAATGCATAATTGGAGGATTTTTACATGCAACTAAATGGTGCAGAAATCGTTGTTGAATGTTTAAAGGAACAGGGAGTTGATACCGTATTTGGTTATCCTGGTGGTTCTATATTAAACATATATGATGCTTTATATAAACATAGCGAAATAAGACACATTTTAACATCACATGAACAAGGCGCGTCACATGCTGCTGATGGTTACGCTAGATCTACTGGAAAAGTAGGCGTATGTATGGCAACAAGTGGTCCTGGTGCTACAAATTTAGTAACTGGTATAGCTACAGCATATATGGATTCAGTTCCTATGGTCGCTATTACTGCTAATGTTGTGCTTCCTTGGCTGGGAAAAGATTCATTTCAGGAAGTTGATATTGCAGGCGTTACAATGCCGATTACAAAACATGGTTACATTGTTAAAGATGTAAATGAGCTTGCGGATACTATTAGAACTGCTTTTGATATTGCTAAATCCGGAAGACCTGGCCCTGTATTAGTTGATATTACAAAAGACGTTACTGCTGCAATTTGTGAATACACTCCAAAAGTAGCTAATCCTATTGTAAGGAAGAACAAATTTAATGCAGATGATATTGAAAATGTAATAAATATAATAAATAAATCTAAAAAACCGTTTATTTATTTGGGTGGTGGTGCTATTCAAAGCGGAGCATGTGAAGAAGTTGCTGAATTTGCTGAATTGATTGATGCTCCAGTTTGCGATACTTTGATGGCTAAAGGCGCATTTGATGCATATTCAGAAAGATATACCGGAATGATTGGCATGCATGGTACAAAAGCTTCTAATTTAGGAGCTTCGAATTGCGATTTACTTATTGCTCTAGGCGCAAGATTTTCTGATAGAGTAGTAGGAAATGTAAAGTCGTTTGCTAAAAATGCTAAAGTCATTCATTTTGATATTGATGCCGCAGAAATTAATAAAAATATTAAAACAAGTGCATCTGTTGTAGGTGATTTAAAAGGCGCATTAGTTGCTGTAAATTCAAAGCTTTCGAAACAAAATCATAAAGAATGGATGGACTACATTAAGGATTTAAAGGAAAAATATCCGCTTGGATATGATCATTCTAAGCTTACCTGTCCATTTGTTATTGAGGAAATCGATAGAGTTACAAATGGTGATGCTATTATAACTACTGACGTAGGTCAGCATCAAATGTGGGCTTCGCAATATTATAAATATACTAAACCCAGAACATTCCTTTCTTCCGGTGGGTTAGGTACTATGGGATACGGACTTGGGGCTTGTATAGGAGCTAAAGTAGGAAATCCTGATAAAATATGTATCAATATTGCAGGCGATGGATGTTTCCGTATGAACTTAAACGAACTTGCTACTGCATCAAGATTTAACATACCAATTATACAGGTTGTTATTAATAACCATGTTTTAGGAATGGTTAGACAGTGGCAGACTTTATTTTATGAGGGAAGATATTCACAGACTGTTTTAGATGACAATGTTGATTTTTGTAAAGTATCTGAAGGTCTAGGCTGTGATGCATATTTGGTAAAGGAAAAAGAAGAGTTTGCAATTGCTCTAGAGAAAGCAATTAAGAATAATAGACCAGCAGTAATTGAATGCATTATACATGAAGATGATAAAGTATTTCCAATGGTTCCTGGTGGTAAACCATTAAGCGATGTTTTTGATGAAAAGGACTACAACAAAAAGTAAATAGGCTATGAAAAAGAGAATTACTAATTATTTAGTTATTCTTCTATCTTCAATAGTAGGGTTAACAATAGCGTTCTATTTTGTTGTTGCATTTTCATATCGTGAAGGATTTACTTACGGCACATACATTAATGGCGTTTATTGTACCGGAAAGACGATAGGGGAAGTTAATTCGGAACTAATTAAACGAGAAGACATTGGACAAATAAAAGTAAGCTCTGATTATTCTGAAGATGAATTTATTGATTTAAATGCTATAGATTACAAGGTAGATTATGAAAAATCATTAAATTTGCTTTATGAAAAGCAGAATCCTTTTCTTTGGTTTTTAAATATTGCCAATGTATATGTTAATAAATATGTTAAGCCTGATGTATCGTATGATCATGATAAATTAGTCTATGAGGTTTCTAATCTTTCTTTGGTTCGTGAATATGATCCTAAGAAAGATTATGAAATTAAAATAGTATACGGACAAGATGGCTACGAACTTGTCAATACTTTTGAAAAAAGTATTGACATTGAGTCTATCCTTCCACTTTTTGAAAGTAAAGTGATAACAAAAGAAAACGTTGAAGTGCAAAAGGATTTGTTTTATTATAGAGATAATTCTTTGCAGGAAATAGAAACACTAAGGCTTTGGGATGATTTATCAAAGTATCTTGAAACTAAAATTGTTTACGATATGGGTAGTGAACTTATTCCTATCGATGGAAAAGTTTTAAGTGATTTCCTTGTAGTTGAGAATGGGGAATTTGTTAGAGAAGAAGAGAACTTTAAAGTAAACGAAGAAAAGATTAAACAGTTTGTTGACGATATTTGCGATGCTTATTACACATATAAACAACCTCGAGATTATATTACTTTTAGGGGTGAATTGAAACATTTAAATTTATCGACATATGGAACTGAGATTAATAAGGTGGCCGAAGAAGAATATCTTATTAATGCAATTAAAAATAATACAATAGAAAAACACATTCCAAGCTACTTACATCAAGGCTATGTTAGAGGCTTAAATGATATAGGTCCAGAATTTATAGAGATAGATTTAACAAATCAAAAGCTTTTTTATATAAAAGATGGGGTTATATTAATGGATACAGATATAGTATCTGGTTATCCCAATGCTGAAAATGCTACGCCGCCTATGATGTGTTACGTATATAAAAAAGCCAGAAATGCTGTATTAGTTGGTGAAAATTATCGTTCTAAAGTTGATTACTGGATGGCAATTTATAAAGCCATAGGTCTCCATGATGCCAAATGGCAAGCTAAGTTTGGTGGTGACCGATATAAAAGATATGGTTCACATGGGTGTATAAATATGATAACAGAGGATGCAGCTTCATTATATGAACAGATTAGTGTAGGTATTCCGGTTATTGTATACAAATAAAACATTACGAAAGGGAGAAGAGACATGTCTCGAGTTTACAATTTTTCAGCAGGCCCTGCTGTTTTGCCTGAAGAAGTTTTAAAAGAAGCAGCTGATGAAATGCTTGATTACCAGGGAAGTGGTATGAGCGTTATGGAGATGAGTCATCGCTCGAAGACTTATGATAACATCATTAAAGAGGCTGAAAAAGATCTTAGAGATCTTATGAATATACCTGACAATTATAAGGTTTTATTCTTACAAGGTGGAGCTAGCTTACAGTTTGCCATGATTCCTATGAATCTTATGAAAAACAAAGTTGGCGATTACATTGTAACTGGACAGTGGGCTAAAAAAGCCTACCAGGAAGCACAGCTTTACGGAAAAGCTAATAAAATTGCATCAAGTGAGGACAAGACATTTTCGTATATACCTGATTGTAGTGATTTACCTATATCTGAAGATGCTGATTACGTATATATATGTGAAAACAATACAATTTATGGAACTAAGTTTAAAACTTTACCTAACACAAAGGGTAAAACTTTAGTAGCTGATGTTTCTTCATGTTTTTTATCAGAGCCTGTTGACGTTACAAAATATGGCGTTATTTATGGTGGAGTTCAAAAGAATATCGGACCAGCAGGTGTAGTTATTGTAATTATACGTGAGGATTTGATTACTGATGATGTTTTACCTGGTACTCCTACAATGATGAAATATAAGATTCATGCAGACAATGATTCTTTATATAATACTCCTCCTGCATACGGAATTTATATATGTGGAAAAGTATTTAAGTGGATCAAGAAAATGGGCGGCTTAGAGAAAATGAAGGAGATAAATGAAGCTAAGGCTAAGGTTTTATATGATTATTTAGATGAATCAAAACTCTTTAAAGGTACAGTAAGGAAAGAAGATCGTTCGCTTATGAATGTTCCTTTTGTTACTGGCAACGAAGAACTTGATGCTAAATTTGTAAAAGAAGCAACTGCTCATGGATTTACAAATTTAAAAGGCCATAGAACTGTAGGTGGTATGCGTGCTTCAATCTATAACGCTATGCCTATCGAAGGAGTGCAGGCTTTGGTTGAATTTATGAAGAAATTTGAAAAGGAGAATGCCTAATGTTTAATTATACTTGTTTAAATGCAATTTCTCCTGTTGGATTAAGAGAGTTTACTGATACATATGCCAAGACTGAGGATGTAAATTCTGCTGAAGGTATCTTAGTAAGAAGTGCTGTAATGCATGATATGGATTTTTCTGACAAGCTATTATGTGTAGCAAGAGCTGGAGCAGGAGTAAATAATATTCCTCTTGATGTTTTGGCAGAAAAAGGAGTTGTTGTGTTTAATACTCCTGGTGCTAATGCAAATGGTGTTAAAGAACTGGTTTTTGCTGGTATGTTATATGCAGCAAGAGATATCGTAGGCTCTATTGAATGGTGTCTTGACAATAAAGACAATCCTACAATTGCCAAGGATGCTGAAAAAGCCAAGAAAAATTTTGCTGGTACAGAGATAAGTGGCAAGAAATTAGGTGTAATTGGTTTAGGCGCAATTGGTGCTCAGGTTGCTAATGCTGCGATTTCTTTGGGCATGGAAGTCTATGGATATGATCCTTATATTTCTATTAATGCTGCATGGAGTCTTAACAGGCTAGTAAAGCACGTGACTGATGTTAATGATATTTATAGAGAATGTGATTATATTACTATTCATGTTCCTCTTTTAGACAGTACTAAAAAAATGATTAATTCTGAAGCTATTAGAATGATGAAGCCTACTACTGTTGTATTAAATTTTGCAAGAGATCTTCTTGTTGATGAAGAAGCAATGGTTGAGGCCTTAGCTGTAGGCAAAATCGGAAAGTATATTTCAGACTTCCCTAATAATATAACAGTTGGAGCTAAAGGCTGTATCGTAACTCCTCATATAGGAGCATCTACTGAAGAGTCAGAAGATAATTGTGCTAAGATGGCTGTTGAAGAGATGAAAAACTACCTTGAAAATGGTAACATTGTAAATTCAGTAAATTATCCTAATGTTGACATGGGAGTTTGCACAAACGTTGGAAGAGTTGCAGTTTTCCATAAAAATATAGCTAATATGATTGCACAGTTTACATCTGTATTTGGTGAGGCAGGAATTAATATTAGTGATCTTATAAATAAATCAAGAGGAGAAGTTGCTTATACAATGCTTGATATTGAAAAGAGCGCTTCTGATGAAGTAGTTGAAAGGCTTTTAAAAATCGACGGAGTATTTAGAGTAAGAGTTGTAAAATAAAAGTGGCACGGGCGAAAGCTCGTGCCAAAATTTTAATATTTTTCTAACCACATTGGATCACCATAAGAATTCATATTTCCCATAGTGCTTTGGAATTTCTTTTCGTTGTCAACGGAAACGCCACTTGCTGCATCCATATATTTAATAAATATATCTTCGGGTGTTGTGTTTAATTCATTTGCAAGTTCAAGCATTTTAGGTTTTAATTTTTCAAGCTGAAATGAAATTTGTACTTTTTGTGGGTCGATTCCATTTAATACTTCATCAGCATATTTTGTAATTGAATCATATATATATTTGTTTTCGTTTTCCATAGGAAGCCTCCAAATTATTATCAAAGATATAATAACACTATTTTGATATAGGTAGTATAAATTTTTTGTGAACAATTCTTGCAAATTATGTTCATTGAAATTATAATTATTTTTGCATGTGCTTCCATGGCTCAGCTGGTAGAGCAACGCATTCGTAATGCGTGGGTCGTCGGTTCGAATCCGATTGGGAGCTTGGGACGAGAAAATTAGTTTTTCTCGTCTTTTTTTATAAATTTGAATGCATATTTATGCATAATCTTATGGAAAATCGAGTTGAATATGTAAATTTGCTATGATAAAATTAAATTTAAATTTAGGAAATGGAGAATAGTTATGGCTCAATTATGGGGAGGCCGTTTTACTAAAGAAACGGATCAGCAGGTTTATGATTTTAATGCATCCATTAATTTTGATAAACGTCTAATTGAACAGGATTGTGAAGGTTCTGTTGCTCATGCAACTATGCTTGCAAAGGTATCCATACTTACAAAAGAGGAAGCTACTAGTATTATTGAAGGGCTTATTTCAATTAAGAATGATGTATTAGATGGTAAGCTTTTAATAACAAATGAATATGAAGACATTCATAGTTTTATGGAAGCTAAACTTATTGATCGCATAGGTGATACTGGTAAAAAGCTTCATACTGGTCGTAGCCGTAATGATCAGGTTGCCTTAGACATGCGACTTTATACTAGATTACAGGTATTATATGTCGATGAAGCATTGAAACAGTTGTTACATGTTATTTTTACCATAATGAAGGAAAATACAAAAACTTATATGCCAGGCTTCACTCATCTTCAAAAGGCTCAGCCTATTACTTTGGCACATCATATGGGCGCTTATTTTGAAATGTTTAGACGTGACAGAGAAAGATTAAAGGATATCTTTCATAGAATGAACTATTGTCCTTTAGGAGCAGGTGCTTTGGCTGGCACAACATATCCATTAGATAGAGAATATTCAGCCGGATTATTAGGTTTTTATGGTCCTACACTCAATAGTATAGATTCTGTGGCTGACAGGGATTATCTTCTTGAATTTTTATCAGCCCTGAGCATAATTGCTATGCATTTAAGCAGGTTTAGCGAAGAAATTATTATATGGAATTCGAATGAATATAAATTTATTGAGCTAGACGATTCATTTTCAACTGGTTCATCAATTATGCCACAGAAAAAGAATCCTGATATAGCCGAGTTAGTTCGTGGTAAAACGGGTCGAGTATATGGTGCCTTGGTTTCTTTATTAACTACCATGAAAGGCTTGCCACTAGCTTATAATAAAGATATGCAAGAAGATAAAGAGATGGCTTTTGATGCAATGGATACAGTTAAAGATTGCATTGAGCTTTTTACTGGAATGTTAGCAACTACTAAATTTAACAATGAGGTTATGGCAGATAGTGCTATGAAAGGATTTACTAATGCAACCGACGCTGCTGATTATCTTGTTAAGAAAGGCATGCCATTTAGAGATGCGCACAAAGTAATAGGTGAGATAGTTTTAGCATGTCTTGAAAAAGATTCAAGCATAGATAATCTTTCATTAGAGGAGCTTAAGCAGTTCAGTGATTTGTTTGATAGTGATATCTATGATGCAATTTCACTAGAGACCTGTGTTTCAAAGCGATTAACAATTGGAGCACCCGGACCAGATGCAATGAATACTGTAATTGATATTTATGATAAGTATTTAGAACTTGACTGGAAAGAAAACGAATAAATATAAAGTGTATTATAAGGAGAAAAAACATGAGTGACAAATTAAAAGTTGGTATTTTAGGTGGAACTGGTATGGTAGGTCAAAGATTTATTTCTTTGCTCGAAAATCATCCCTGGTTTGAAGTTACTACAATTGCTGCAAGCCCTAGATCTGCCGGAAAGACATATGAAGATGCTGTAGGTGATCGTTGGAAAATGACAACACCTATGCCTGAAGCAGTTAAAAAAATTGTTGTTAGAGACGTTACAGATGTTGCAAATGTTGTAAAGGATGTTGATTTTGTTTTTAGTGCAGTTGACATGACTAAAGAAGAAATTAAAGCTATTGAAGAAGAATATGCTAAAACAGAAACTCCTGTCGTTTCTAATAATTCTGCTCATAGATGGACTAAGGATGTACCTATGATTGTTCCTGAAATCAATTCAGCTCATACAGGTTTGATTGAAGAACAGAAGAAACGCTTAGGTACTAAAAAAGGATTCATAGCAGTAAAGCCTAACTGTTCAATTCAAAGCTATACTCCTGCATTATGGGCATGGTCTGAATTTGAGCCTTATGAAGTAGTAGCAACAACTTATCAGGCTATTTCTGGTGCTGGTAAGACATTTAAAGACTGGCCAGAAATGGTAGAAAATGTTATACCATATATAGGTGGAGAAGAAGAAAAAAGCGAGCAGGAACCTCTGAGAGTATTAGGAACTCTTGAAAATGGCGAAATTGTCAAGAAGACTGGTCTTGTTATTACTTCTCAGTGCATCAGAGTTCCAGTTCTTAATGGACATACTGCTGCCGTTTTTGTAAAATTTAAAAAGAAACCTACAAAAGAACAGCTTATTGCTAAATTACGTGAAGCTAAGGGTGCGCCTCAGGAACTTAATCTTCCTAGTGCTCCTAAGAACTTCATTCAGTATTTAGAAGAAGATAATCGTCCTCAGGTAAAACTTGATGTCGATTACGAAAAGGGTATGGGAGTATCAATCGGTCGTCTTCGTGAAGATACCGTTTATGATTATAAGTTTGTGGGACTATCTCATAACACAGTTCGTGGTGCTGCTGGCGGAGCTGTATTATGTGCTGAGTTATTAAAAGCTCAGGGATATATTACTAAGAAATAATCCGATGGGGGTCGGGGGAACAGGAGAAGGATTTCACTATGGATGATTTACGTTATCAGGTGGATCTCTTAACAGCACTTAATGAAAAATTAGGTGAAAACGAACGTATCTATAATCTAGTCTTAGAAAGTTCTTCACGTATTAATATGTATGTTGACTGTACAAATAATACGGTGAAGACTTTCGGAAGATGGAAAGATTTCTTTGACATTCGTATAAACGATATGTCTGATATTTTTAAGTTCATTGAAATGTTCCATGAGGAAGATAGAGATGAACTTAGAAATCTTTTTTATGTTGAAAAAACAGGTCTTGAATATAAAAGTATAGAAGTAAGAAACAAAAATTCTAAAGTTTGGTATATTTTCGAAGCTCATGTTTTTTATGATGAATACAAAAATCCTGTCGAAAAAATCATTACTATTGGAGATATTACAAGACCACATACTAAAAGAGAAGAGCTTGCTTTTTTAGCATACTATGATAACCTCACTAATCTATATAACAGAAATTATTTTATTTCAAAGCTTAAAGCTTTTGTCGAAAAAGCAATAGACAGAAAAGAAATAGTAAGTGTTTTGCTGGTTGATATTGACGATTTTCATAAAATCAGCGATTCCAGAGGACTTATTATTGGGGATGAAATAATTCAGGATTTAGGTCTATTTATAAATACATTGACAAATGAAAACGTTATTGCATCCAGATTTGATGGAGACATATACTGTATAGCCATTTATGATCCATGCGGGAACAGAAGTGTCGAGTCAATATATAGGTCCATTACAGAATTTTTAAGTAAGCCTATTAAATTAACAGATGGAACAGAAATATTAATTACTGTGACAGTTGGTGTTGCTGAATATCCAGAGGCAACAGATAATCCGCTAGCGCTCATAAATTGTGCTGAAGTTGTAATGTTAAAAGCCAAGGATAAAGGTAAAGACCAGATTAGTTATTATGATTCAGCGATTATTAAAGATTTTTTACGTGACGTCGAAATTGAGAACAAATTAAAGGACGCTATAAACGATAATAAGCTTTATATGAATTACCAGCCTCAATATTATTCCGAAACAAATAGGCTTAGAGGTGTTGAAGCACTAATCAGATGGCGTGATTATGATGGAAATCTAATTAATCCAGGTATTTTTATTCCTATTGCAGAAAAGAATGGATATATTATATCTATAGGCGATTTTGTTTTAGATGAATGTATTAGACAATATATGGACTGGAAAAAGAAGTTTGATTATGACATGATCTTGTCGATTAATATTTCTTCTATTCAGTATAATAGGTCTGATTTTGTCCCTAAAATACTTGCTACAATTGAAAAATATGGGATGAATCCCAATATGCTAGAACTTGAAATTACTGAATCTGTTTTAATTGATGATTTGAGTTCAATTACTAATAAAATGTATGAGTTGAAGGACTATGGAATAAAGGTTTCGTTAGATGATTTTGGAACTGGATTTTCGTCTTTATCATATTTGAAGGGATTACCTATTGATACTTTAAAAATCGATAAGACGTTTATTGATAATGTTTCTTTTGATGCCGCTTCAAGAGTTATTACAGAAGCGATAGTTACAATGTCTAAAAAGCTAGGCTTTAAAACCGTAGCTGAGGGAGTAGAAACAAAAGAACAGCTTGACTATTTAAAGGAAATATCATGTGATCTGATACAAGGATTTTATCTTGGTAGACCATTAGGACCTGATAAAATTGAAGAATTGCTACTTAGAGAAATATAATTTATAGGGGCTAAGATGTTAATCGGAAGAAATGAGGAAATCAATCAGTTAGCTACATATTATGACAGGGAGAAGAGCCAGATTTTAGTTATGTATGGCGAAAAATATGTAGGAAAGACTTCGTTATTAAAAGAATTCATGCTTGACAAGCCTGGATTTTATTATCATGCAGATTCTTGTTCTGAAAAAGAACAAAAATATAAAATGGGGTTATGGCTTGCTAATTTAGGAATAAAGACTTTAAAGTATCCTGAATATAAAGATGTATTCGAATGTCTTCAAAAAGGCAAGACCCAAAAGAAGGTTATCGTAATTGATGAATTTCAAAATATAATAAAAAATAGCGATACTTTCATGGAAGAACTTATTTCTTTCATTCATTCATCCTGGAACAATCAGGAATATATGGTTATATTAGTTTCTTCAGCAGTAGGATTTGTTGAAAACACATTAGTTTCAAAAATAGGTGAGGCTGCATATGAATTATCTGGTTTTTTAAAGATAAAGCAGCTTAAATTTCGTAATCTTAGAGATTATTTTACAATGTATACCAATGAAGAGTGTTTAACAGTATGGTCAATTCTTGGTGGCTTTCCTGGACTTTGGAAAATGTTTGATGAAAAGATTTCTGTTAAAGATAATATTATTCGTAATATTATCTCTAAGAATGGTGCGCTACACAATGTAGCCGAAGAAATCGTATCATTAAATCTTCGCGAAATGAATGTATATAATACTATTCTTTTAGCAATTGCAGAAGGCAAAAGAAAGTTAAACGATTTATATGAGCATACTGACTTTTCGAGAGCAAAAATTAGCGTATATTTGAAAAACTTAATGGAACTTGAACTAGTTAGTAAGGTTTTTTCTGTTGATACAGAAGGAAGAGATAATGTTCAAAAAGGAATATATGATATTGCTCATAATTTGATTGATTTTTATTATTCATATTTATATAAGTATTCAAGCTTTGTTGATTTTCTTTCGCCTGAAGAGTTCTATATGTTATATGTCGCTCCTACATTAAAGACATATGTTTCAAAATATTATAAAGATGTTTGTTTAGAACACTTGCAGTTTTTAAATGACAAAAAACGTCTTCCTATTCGTATTGAAAGATTTGGAACATGGGTTGGTAAGCAAGGAAACATTGACATTGTCGGAGAATCCGATGACGGCCAGTATATTGTGGGTATTTGCGTCTACGACAAAGCTATGCTTACATATGAAGATTATGAATGGTTGATTTATACTTCAAATAAGGCTAAGATAGTACCTACATACATTTACTTATTTGCAGGAAATAGATTTGATGAAAAAATCAGCTTGGAAGCTAAGATTAAAGACAATCTAAACCTATACCTACTAGATAGGATTTAATTTTAATAATAACCTTTGATAGGTTTATAGGAAGGAAATTTTAGTGTCTAAAAAGCTTATAATTACAGAAAAACCTTCGGTTGCAAGAGATTTTGCCAGGGTTTTAAACGTATCAGGAAATAAGAATGGTTATATTGAAAACGATTCTTATGTCATTTCATGGTGTTATGGTCATCTTGTTGAGATGTCTTATCCGGAAATATATGATGAAAAATATAAAAGATGGAAACTTGAAGATTTGCCATTTTTACCAACTGAATATAAATATAATGTAATTGAAAATTCTAAAGAACAATATAATATTGTAAATTCTTTATTACATCGAGAAGACATCGATGTCGTTTATTGGGCAGGTGACTCTGGAAAAGAAGGTCAGACCATCGAAGAAAACATACGAAATTACGGTGGAGTACGTGATGGAATGACAGAACTTCGTGTCTGGATTGATTCTCAGACTGATGATGAAATCAAGAGAGGTATCAATGAGGCCAAGCCCATGTCTGAGTATGACAGATTGGGAAAATCTGGAATAATGCGTACAATCGAAGACTATAGTCTTGGTATTAACTTTTCACGTGCTTTATCAGTTAAATACGGCAAGATGATCAATGATGCGGCAGCTACATCAAGTTATACAGCTATAGCTATTGGTCGTGTTATGACTTGCGTTTTAGGAATGGTTGTAAATAGAGAAAGAGAAATAAGAGATTTTGTCGAAACACCGTTTTACAGGGTTGTAGGTTCTTTTGCAAGTCAAAATATACTAGCAGAGTGGAAAGCTTCTAAAAAATCTAAATATATTGATTCACCAGTTTTATATAAGGAAAATGGTTTTAAGAAAGAATCAGATGCTCTTAAGCTAATCGATAGCCTAAATGGTAAGGATGCTATAGTTGATAATATTGAAACAAATATTACAAAAAAAAGAGCTCCTTTACTTTTTAACCTTGCTGAACTTCAGTCGGAATGTTCTAAAATTTTTAAGATTAGTCCTGCTCAGACTCTAGATGTAATTCAGGAACTATATGAAAAGAAGCTTACTACTTATCCTAGAACTGATGCTAGAGTTCTGACTACAGCTGTGGCAAAAGAAATATCTAAAAATATTTATGGGTTGAAAAATTATGAACCTACTGCTGCAATTGTTAAAGAAATAATAGATGGCAAAAAATATTTTGGAATTGAAAAAACTAGTTATACTGATGACAAAAAGGTAACCGACCATTACGCTATTATTCCTACTGGGCAGACAAGTGCAATCAGTTCATTGCCTGAACTTCATAGAAAAGTATATGACCTCATTGTCAGAAGATTTTTGGCTATTTTTTATCCGCCTGCAGAATATAAAAACATTAAGGTAGAATTAAGTGTAGATGATGAACCTTTTTTTGCTTCATCCAAATTATTGATAAATAAAGGATATTTATTAGTTAGCGGACGTGATATTGAGCAACAGGATAAAGATGAAGATGATGTTTCTTGTAAAGAAGAGCTATTAAAGTTTATTGAAGCTTTCAAGGTAGGCGATACTATATCTTCAAATGGATATGAAATAAAAGAGGGAAAAACTTCACCACCTAAAAGATACACATCAGGTAGTCTGATTCTTGCAATGGAAAATGCAGGTAATCTTATTGAGGATGAAGAATTACGTGAACAGATAAAAAAATCCGGTATCGGAACTTCTGCAACCAGAGGTGAAATACTTGATAAGCTGGTAAGAATAAAATATCTTAATCAAAATAATAAAACTCAGATTATTACACCTGAAAATCTTGGTGAGATGATTTATGAAGTAGTTAAGCTCTCTGTTCCTACGTTGCTTAATCCAGAGATGACTGCTAACTGGGAAACTGGTCTTGAAGGAATCATCAATGGAACTGTTGATGTAATTGAATATAGGAGTAAGCTAGAGGATTATATTAGAAGAGAAACTAATAAGATGATTTCTTATGATTTAACTGGACAAATTGCTTCTAATATAAATAGATTTACTGGAAAAGATTCTAAAGGAATTGCTACAAGGAAACCGTTAGGACTTAAGTGTCCAGAGTGTGGTGGTGAACTTACGACTACCTCTTTTGGCTATGGTTGTAGTAATTATTTTAATAAAGAAAAGCCTTGTTCTTTTAATGTGGGTCAAATTGCTGGAATTACTGTTTCAGAGAGTGATTTTAAAGAATTAATAGAAAATAAGAAGACAAGAATAATTGACGGCTTTGTCGCAAAGAGTGGGAAACCTTTCAAAGCAGCTTTAGTATTAAGTGAGAATGAAGAAAAGCATTTTACTGTTTCTTTTGACTTTTCAGAAGTACCAGCTGAAATTGTAGAAGGCGTTAAATGTCCAGTATGTGGTGCTGATATTGTTGAGACAAACTACGGTTTTTCTTGCAGTAGGCGAATTGAAGACGCAAATAATTGCTATTTTAGTTTGTCTGAAATTGCTGGGAAAAAAATTAGCAAAGAGATTTTGACAAATTTAGTAAATAATGGAAAAACTGACATTATTTCTGGATTTAAGTCTAAGCAAAAGAAAAATTTCAATGCTAAGCTGGTTATGAAAAAAACTGAAGACGGAAAACTTAATATTGAATTTGACTTTGAGGGTATTGAACCAGATACTCTTGAAGGGGTTGTATGCCCTGATTGCGGTGGTAAAATTCAGATTAAGGCTGGTAATTTTGGCTGTTCTAATTATGATTCAGGTAATCCTGAAAGCTGCAAATTTTTTATTGGAAAAATTGCAGGAAAGCAATTATCCAATAGTAATGTAATAGAATTGCTGACTAATAATGCGACCAAAACAATAAGAGGTTTTAAAGGGAAATCTGGAAAGACATTTGATGCTTGCCTTGTGCTAAGAAAAAATGAATTTGGAAAAAGCGAAGTTGCCTTTGATTTTGAAAATGTTGAAGCTAAAATAATTAAGGATGTGAAATGCCCGATTTGTGGTGGAGATATTATAAAAACATCCTTTGGTTATGGTTGTAGTAATTACAGCAAGGATAATCCGGATAGTTGTAAGTTTAATGTTGGTTCTGTAGCAGGAGTTAAAATTAAAGAAGCCAGTGTTAAAGAATTACTTACAAATGGAATAACTACAGAAATAGCTGGATTTAAATCTAAGAATGGTTCAAAATTTAATGCAAAACTTGGTTTGAATAAAGATGAATCGGGTGTTGTAATCGGTATTAAGTTTATATTCGAAGATGATAATGAAATACTTGAAAACATAAAGTGTCCAAAGTGTGAAGGTTCTATTATTAAAAATAAATTTGGATATCATTGCGAGCATTATTCTAAAGATGAAGGCAGTTGTTCATTTTATATTGGTAAAATAGCTGGTCGTATGCTTGAAAAGGAAGAGTTTATAGCATTATTAACTAACAAAAAAACAGATACTCTAACTGGATTTACCAGTAAAAAAGGAACGCTTTTTGATGCAAAACTTGTTCTTGCTGATGACTTTACTGTCTCATTTAATTTTGATTAGAGAGGTTTATTATGGCGAATATTAAAATTAATGATTTATTTTCTTTAGACGAAACTATTGCGAAGTCTTTACTTGAAAATCTAACTTATCCTTGGGAGGCTCTTCCAAAGATTAAAGACTTCATTTTAAAGATAGGTCCTACTTTATCAAAAGAAGAATATGATGAAGTATCTGAAAATGTGTGGATTCATAAAAGCGCAATTATCTATCCTAATAATTATATTGCTGGACCTACTATAATAGGGGCCGAGACTGAAGTAAGACCTGGCGCATTTATTAGAGGTAATGCTTTAGTTGGAAATAAATGTGTTGTAGGTAATTCAACAGAACTTAAAAATGTAATTTTATTCAATAATGTACAGGTTCCTCATTATAATTATGTAGGTGATTCGATTTTAGGTTATAAATCTCATATGGGAGCAGGCTCTATTACATCGAATGTTAAGAGTGACAAAAAATTAGTAGTTGTCCACAATGAAGGCGATAATATAGAGACTGGATTAAAAAAGTTTGGAGCAATGCTTGGTGATAATGTTGAAGTTGGATGTAATAGTGTATTAAATCCAGGAACTGTGATTTGTAAGGAATCAAATATATATCCTTCATCCTGCGTGAGAGGAGTTATTCCTGAAAAAACTATTCATAAAAATGATGGGACAATCATCGCCAAAAATAATTATTAAAATGCCATAAAATCAAGCAAATTAGTATTTGTGGCATCTTGCTTTTTATTGTTAATTATGCAACAATAGGGTTTGCGATAATTATACATTTGAAAGGAGAAATCAAATGATTTATTCACATGAAGTTGAAAAAATGTGTACAGTTGCACAGGGCGTAAATCACGGTTGTGCACCTATACCAGAAGAAGCTAAGTGGGTTAAGGCTAAAGAAGTAAAAGATATTTCCGGTTTAACACACGGTATTGGCTGGTGTGCACCTCAGCAGGGAGCATGTAAGCTTACTCTTAATGTTAAAGAAGGCATTATCCAGGAAGCATTAGTTGAGACAATTGGATGTTCAGGTATGACACACTCAGCAGCTATGGCAGCTGAAATTTTACCTGGCCGTACAGTTCTTGAAGCATTAAACACAGACCTTGTTTGTGACGCTATCAATACAGCAATGAGAGAGTTATTCCTCCAGATCGTTTACGGTAGAACACAGTCTGCATTCTCTGAAGATGGACTTCCTATCGGTGCAGGTCTTGAAGACCTTGGAAAGGGTCTTAGAAGCCAGGTTGGTACTATGTATGGTACACTTAAGAAAGGTCCTCGTTATCTTGAAATGGCTGAAGGTTATGTAACAGGTATTGCACTTGATGCAGATGACCAGATTATTGGTTACCAGTTCGTAAGCCTTGGAAAGATGACTGACTTTATCAAGAAGGGCGATGATCCTACAACTGCATACGAAAAGGCTAAAGGCCAGTATGGTCGTGTAGCTGATGCTGTCAAGATTATCGATCCTAGAGTAGAATAAGGAGGACGAAAGAAGATGGCTTTATTTGAATCATACGAAAGAAGAATTAATCAGATCAACGCAGCTTTAAATAGCTATGGTATCGCTTCTATTGAAGAAGCTGAAAAGATTACTAAAGACGCTGGTCTTGATGTTTATCACATGGTTGAAAAGATTCAGCCTATTTGTTTTGAAAATGCAAAGTGGGCTTACACAGTAGGTGCTGCTATTGCTATTAAGAAAGGTTGCCGTAAGGCTTCTGAAGCTGCTGCAGCAATCGGTGAAGGACTTCAGGCTTTCTGTATTCCTGGATCAGTTGCAGATACACGTAAGGTTGGTTTAGGACATGGTAACCTTGGTAAGATGCTTCTTGAAGAAGAAACAGAATGTTTCTGTTTCCTTGCTGGTCACGAATCATTCGCAGCTGCTGAAGGTGCTATTGGTATCGCTGAAAAGGCTAACAAGGTTCGTAAGAAACCACTTAGAGTTATCCTTAACGGTCTTGGAAAAGATGCTGCTCAGGTTATCTCACGTATTAACGGATTTACATTTGTTGAAACAGAATACGATCCTTATACAAATACTGTAAAGGAAGTATTTAGAAAATCATACTCAGAAGGTCTTCGTGCAAAGGTTAACTGCTACGGTGCAAACGATGTTTGTGAAGGTGTAGCAATTATGCACAAGGAAGGAGTAGATGTTTCTATTACAGGTAACTCTACTAACCCTACTAGATTCCAGCATCCTGTTGCAGGTACATACAAGAAGGAATGTATCGAACAGGGTAAGAAGTATTTCTCAGTTGCATCAGGTGGTGGTACAGGTCGTACACTTCATCCTGATAACATGGCTGCTGGTCCTGCTTCATATGGTATGACAGATACTATGGGTCGTATGCACTCTGATGCTCAGTTCGCTGGTTCTTCATCAGTTCCTGCTCACGTAGAAATGATGGGTCTTATCGGTGCTGGTAACAACCCTATGGTAGGTATGACAGTTTCTGTTGCTGTTGCTGTTGAAGAAGCTGCTACAGCTGGCAAGTTCTAGTTTATATCATGTATAATTAAAGCCTCTGTTGAAAAACAGAGGCTTTTTTTAATATGCAATATAAATAAATGAAAAACTAATTTTTACTTGTATGTAATATTATCATCCTGAGGAAGCTCGCCATGTAAAATACTAATGATATATTGCACACGTTTATTAGCACGCTTAAAGCATTCATTAGCAGCTTCTAATGTGTATGGATTATATGAAGTCTCTGAAAATGACTGATGCATATAATCGTTGGCTTGAACCATATAATCATAAGCTTCTGACACTAATGACTCTGTAATTGCATATTCTTTTGGAATAGCTATCTCAGATAGTGATTTAAATTCCTCTTCCAATTTATCATATTCATCAAATAGCTTATCGATTGAATCTTGACTTTCAGGATTAATTAGTTTTATTTCTCCGTCTATTATAAGTAAATTATCGCAAAACTGCGACATGGCTTTCTTATAATTTTGTAATTCCTTAGCATCTGTTCCCTTTTTGCCACAGCCAGCTAAAGAAAGTAACAGTACAAAGAATAGAAAATATATAATTTTCTTTTTCATTATTATCCTCCAAAACCTCAAATATACATCTTTAAAATATCATAATAGAAGAATAAAATCAAATGTGTAACAGTAATTGTTGCACTATTGTACTTTAGTGTGTTAAAATGTGACAGTACAAAAATATAATTATAAGGAAGTGTTTTTATGAATGGTGCTGATGCAATAGTAAAGTCGTTAATTAATGAAAACGTAAAATATGTATTTGGTTATCCTGGGGTGGCTATCTGTCCCTTTTACAATTCAATTTTATCGTCTGACATTAAATCAGTACTAGTCAGAACTGAGCAAAATGCTGCTCATGCAGCTAGTGGTCTAGCAAGAGTTACTGGAGAAGTTGGAGTATGTGCAGTTACTTCTGGTCCTGGTGCTACCAACCTAATAACAGGAATTGCTACTGCATTTGCAGATAGTATTCCTTTAGTGTGTATTACTGGTCAAGTAAATTCACAGCTTTTGGGTTCTGATGTATTTCAGGAAGCTGATATAACAGGCGCTGTAGAATCTTTTGTAAAATATAGTTATTTGGTTAAGGACGTTAATGATATTCCAAGAGTAATGAAGGAAGCTTTTCACGTTGCTAGAACCGGTAGAAAAGGTCCTGTTCTTGTCGATGTTCCTTTCGATATTCAAAATGCAGAAATTAAAAAATTTAAGATTCCTGAAGAAGTATCTATGCGTACATATAAGCCTACCGTAGTAGGTAATTTTGCCCAGATAAAGAAGATGATCAATGAACTGCAAAAAGCTAAGAGACCAGTTATTTGTGCTGGTGGTGGTGTAATATTATCAGGGGCTACGAAAGAACTTAGAGAATTGGTTGAAAAATATAATATTCCTATAGTTTCAACAATGATGGGAATTGGCGCTATGCCTAGTAAACATCCATTATATTACGGTATGGTTGGTAATAACGGAAAGGCTTATGCAAATAGAGCAATGAATGAGTCGGATTTACTTATCATGGTAGGAGCACGTGTCGCTGACAGAGCAGTCAATCAGCCTGATGTTATTACGAATAATAAAGTTCTTATTCACATTGATGTTGATCCTGCTGAAATCGGAAAAAACTGTGGTCCCACAATTCCTATTGTAGGAGATGCTAAAAACATTATTTCACAGATGTTAAACGCAGAATTTACAACTGATACAAAGGATTGGATAAAAACGCTTGATTCGTATAAGGAATCTATGGCTAAGAGACGTAATCCTAATCCGATGTTTACCGATCCAGAAGCGTTCATTAAGGCAATTTCAGATGCTATGGAAGATAATGGAATATATGTTGCTGATGTAGGCCAGAATCAAATATGGTCTTGTACCTATCACGAAGTGAAATCAGGTATGTTTTTAACATCTGGTGGAATGGGAACCATGGGGTATTCAATACCAGCCGCAATGGGAGCTAAACTTGCCGATCCTTCCAGACAGGTAATAGCTGTGTGCGGTGATGGTTCATTTCAAATGTCTATGATGGAGCTTGCTACAATTAAGCAGTTAAATTTACCTGTGAAAATTGTTGTAATGAAAAATAATTATCTTGGTATGGTAAGGGAGTATCAACATTTTACATATAAAGATAACTATTCCGTTGTTGAATTAAATGATTATCCTGTTTTATCAAAACTTAGTGAAAGCTATGATATGGACTATATAAGGGTAACTAATAATTCAGAGATTAATGATGGCGTTAAGCGTTTGTTTGAATCTTCTAATTCTTGTATTTTAGAAGTTTTAATTGATCCAATGGATATTGTAAAGGGATAACTTATGAAAAAAATTTATTCTGTATTAGTTGAAAATAGATCAGGTGTACTTAGTAAAGTATCAGGACTCTTTGCAAGAAGATGCTTTAACATTGATTCTCTTGCTGTTGGTGAAACATTTGATCCGCAGATTTCTAATATGACCATTGTTAGTTCGGGAGATGAAAGAACACTTGAACAGATTGAAAAACAGTTAAATAAGAAACTTGATGTTATAAAGGTAAAAACTTTTGATGAAGAAATATCTGTTTCTAGAGAATTGATGCTCGTTAAGGTTAAGTATAACAAAAATAATCGTAAGGATATTATGGAAATCTGTGACATCGTCAAAGCCGATATAGTTGACATGTCTAAGTCACATATGATTATTCAGGCTTGTAATACACCTGATAAGATAAAACAGTTAATGGCATTGCTTTCTGGTATAAGTGTCGTTGAGGTTGCGAGAACTGGCACTTTAGCACTTCCCAAATGTAATGATTTAGAGAATTAAAGTGTTTTCTGTTGACTTTTTCACTTTAAATAGTTAATATATCAATTAATTGATGATTGGAGATTACGTATGAATAGAAGAGTGATTCAGCTTCTTGTTGATAATACGTCTGGTGTTTTAAGCCGTATTTCAGGTTTATTTTCAAGAAGAGGATATAATATTGAAAGTATTACAGCTGGTGTTACAGCAGATCCTAGATATACTAGAATTACAATTGTCACAAATGGCGATGAAGATATTTTAGATCAGATTGAAAAGCAAGTTGCTAAGCTTATTGATGTAAGAGACGTTAAAGTCTTAAAGCCTGAAATTAGTGTTTATAGAGAACTGGCATTGATAAAGGTTCGAGTAGATGCTAGTAAACGTCAGGGTGTTTTGTCAGTTGCTGATATATTTAGAGCAAAAATTATTGATGTATCTAATGAAAGCTTAATTATCGAAATGACAGGTAATCAGGATAAAATAGATGCATTCATTGCCTTATTAGATGGCTATGAAATACTTGAACTTGCCAGAACCGGAATTGCTGGTTTGGGACGTGGTATTGAAAATGTTACCTATTTAGATTAGAAAAATTACCAATAAGGTATTATATAAAAGGAGAATGTTGAAATGGCAAATATTTTTTATCAGAATGACTGTAACTTATCATTACTTGAGGGAAAAACAATTGCAATTATTGGCTATGGTAGCCAGGGACATGCACATGCACTTAACTTAAAGGATTCTGGATGTCATGTTATTATTGGTCTTTACAAAGGCTCTAAATCTTGGGATAAGGCAGTAGCTCAGGGATTTGAAGTTTATACTGCAGATGAAGCAGCTAAGAAAGCTGATATCATTATGATACTAATTAATGATGAAAAGCAGGCTGATTTATATAAGAAAGATATTGAACCTAACCTTGAAGCTGGAAACATGTTGATGTTTGCTCATGGTTTTAATATTCATTTTGGTTGTATTAATCCTCCTAAGGATGTCGATGTTACAATGATTGCTCCTAAGGGACCTGGTCATACAGTACGTTCTGAGTATCAGGCTGGAAAGGGTGTTCCTTGTTTAGTAGCTGTTCATCAGGATGCAACTGGTAAAGCTCAGGAATTAGCACTTGCATATGCTCTTGGTATTGGTGGTGCAAGAGCTGGCGTACTTGAAACAACATTTAGAACAGAAACAGAAACTGACTTATTTGGTGAGCAGGCTGTTCTTTGCGGTGGTGTTTGTGCATTAATGCAGGCTGGTTTTGAAACTTTGGTTGAAGCTGGATACGATCCTAGAAATGCATATTTTGAATGTATACATGAAATGAAGTTAATCGTAGATCTTATTTATCAGTCAGGTTTTGCCGGAATGAGATATTCTATTTCTAATACAGCAGAATATGGTGATTATATAACAGGTCCTAAGATTATTACAGAAGATACAAAGAAAGCTATGAAGAAAATTCTTTCTGATATTCAGGATGGTACTTTTGCTAAAGATTTCTTACTTGATATGTCTCCTGCTGGTAAGCAGGTTCATTTCCAGGCAATGAGAAAACTTCATGCTGAACATCCATCTGAAAAAGTTGGTGAAGAAGTTAGAAAGCTTTATAGCTGGAATAACGAAGAAGATAAGCTTATTAATAACTAATTTTTTAGGGAGCTATTTTAGCTCCCTAAAAATAAGACTTTACAGTTTAATACGTTAAATAACGAAAGGGAAATGAACTATGGGAATGACAATGACACAGAAAATATTAGCTGCTCATTCTGGACTTGATATTGTAAAAGCTGGACAGTTAATTGAAGCTGATCTTGATTTAGTTCTCGGAAATGATATTACTAGTCCGGTTGCAATTAAGGAAATGGACAAATTGAATCTTCAAGGCGTCTTTGATAAAGACAAAATTGCGCTTGTTCCAGATCATTTCGTGCCTAATAAAGATATTAAGTCAGCTGAACATTGTAAGTGTGTAAGAGAATTTGCTATTAAAAATAATATTACTAATTACTTCGAAGTAGGTAAGATGGGTATTGAACACGCTTTATTACCTGAGCAAGGTTTAACGGTTGCAGGTGATGTTATAATTGGAGCTGATTCACATACATGTACATATGGTGCATTAGGTGCATTTTCTACAGGTGTAGGTAGTACAGATATGGCTGCAGGCATGGCAACTGGAAAAGCGTGGTTTAAGGTTCCTGCTGCTATAAAATTCAATATCATAGGAAAACCATCAAAATGGGTAAGTGGCAAAGATGTCATTTTACATATAATAGGTAAAATTGGTGTAGATGGTGCTTTATATAAATCTATGGAATTTGTAGGTGAAGGAATTAAAAATCTTACAATGGATGATAGATTTACCATTGCCAATATGGCTATTGAGGCTGGCGCGAAAAATGGTATTTTCCCAGTTGATGATGTTGCTATTGACTATATGAAAGAGCATTCTAAGCGAGAATATAAAATCTACGAAGCAGATGAGGATGCTGTATATGATGAGGAGTATACTATTGATTTGTCTACTCTTAGACCTACAATTGCATTTCCTCATTTACCAGAAAATACTAAAACAATTGATGAAATATCAGAGAAAATTATGATAGATCAGGTAGTTATTGGATCGTGCACTAATGGTCGAATTGATGATTTAAGAATTGCTGCTAAGATTCTTGAGGGTAATTTTGTTGCTGATGGTATGCGTCTTATTGTAATTCCTGCTACGCAGAAAATATATTTGCAAGCTATGGAAGAAGGGTTGATAAAAACCTTTATTGAAGCTGGAGGTATTGTTAGTACGCCTACATGTGGTCCATGTTTAGGAGGATATATGGGTGTACTTGCTGCCAATGAACGTTGTGTATCAACTACAAACAGAAACTTTGTTGGTAGAATGGGACATATTAGCAGCGAAATATATTTAGCTAGTCCTGCAGTAGCAGCTAAAAGCGCTATTGATGGATATATAAGTGCACCACGAGATTAAGGAGGAGCAGAATGGAAGCAAGAGGAAACGTTTTTAAATACGGTGACAATGTAGACACAGACGTAATTATTCCTGCAAGATATTTAAATTCATCAGATCCTAGTGAATTAGCTACGCATTGTATGGAAGATATAGATAAAGATTTTGTAAACAGTGTTTCAAAAGGTGACATTATTGTCGCTAACAAAAACTTTGGATGTGGTTCATCGAGGGAACATGCGCCAATTGCAATAAAGGCTTCTGGAATAAGTTGTGTTATTGCAGAAACATTTGCAAGAATCTTTTACAGAAATTCAATTAATATAGGACTTCCAATCATTGAATGCGCTGAGGCAGCTAAAGCTATCGAGGCAGGAGATGATGTGGAAATTAATTTTGACACTGGTGTTATTATTGATCACACAAAAAATCTTTCATTTAAAGGTCAGGCTTTTCCTGAGTTCATGCAAAAAATTATTAAATCAGAAGGTCTATTAAATTATATAAATAACAAATAGTTTAAAAGAAGGAATGGGATGACCATTCCTTCTTTATTAATCTGAAAATGTAGTTGTAAAATAGCCTGATTTGGAGACCGGCTCAAAACCATCGTGTAAATGATTTGTATCTCCCATTACTTGTATTCTAAATGATGCTTTGTGAGGTTCTCTTTCTTCAAAGGCTCCGATTGTTAAAGACGTAGGAGCAACATAAAATGAATGCCAAAGCATAGTAGGGGCGATATTTGTAAGATGCGAAAGTAATAAACAACTTATCCCTAAATGGCAGAAGAAAACAAGAGTAGTATCATCCTGTTCTTTGGCTGTAATATACATATTGCCTTTTCTTTCATATCCGTATTCTGATAGGAGTTTGTCGAATTCAAAGATGACACTGTCTACATGATCTTTTAGCGGTATATCTTTATATATTTTACTTTCGGTCCAATGATTTAAATCCATAAAGATTGGATCCTTTGTCCATTCATCAGGCATAAAATCCCATGGTACATGCTTGCAACCTCGACTAGGAATAAATTCAACAAATTCCTGAAGCCAATCTTTGGTGATTGCATTTCTACCAGTACCGTTTAATGCATATTCGCATGTAGCCTTAGCCCGACCAAGAGGAGACACAAAATACTCTGTTATATTATCCCATTTTGATACACGCTTATTTAATAAGGTGGCTTCACGTTTCCCTTTTTCTGTGAGATTATCAATTGAATAATCTGGATCACCATGACGTATAAAGATTAATCGCATATTAACTCCTTAAGTGTTGAAACATATGTTTGGCTATGCTATATTTTTTATATATTATATCAAAAAAATATATTAGGAGTATATATGATTGGTTATGTTAAGGGTATTCTTGAATATTCTATGCCTGGTAAAGTGATTGTCGAAGTAAATGGTTTTGGTATCAACGTTATTGTCTCAGAATCAACAAGAGAGGAGTTACCTTTCATAGGTAGTGAGGTTAAGCTATTTACATATATGAATGTCAGGGAAGATGATATTTCTTTATTTGGTTTTAATTCAGAAGAAGCTTTATCTTTATTTAACTTACTTATTACAGTAAATGGAGTGGGACCTAAAGCTGCTCTCAATATTTTAGGGACATATTCACCTGCAGAAATAAAGTATTATATAATGACCGAGGATGCCGGAAAGTTATCGAAAGCTCCTACAATTGGAAAAAAGATAGCTGAAAGAATTATTCTTGATTTAAAAGATAAAGTTAACGATGGTGAAATACTTAAGCTTAAGCTTGATGGTATAGTTAGTGAAAAGCTTTCATCTGATGCAAAAGATGCAATTGATGCATTAATTGCATTAGGTTATGACAAAAAAATAGCAGAAGCCTCTGTTAATAAAATTGAGCATCTAGATGAGCTTGATGCTAATCAAATTCTAAAATTAGCTTTAAAATATATGTTTTAATCGGAGGTTATTCTTTTGAATAAAGTAATCAAAACTGAAATTACAGAAGAAGATAAGAAAATAGAGGGTTCTCTTAGACCTCAATTTTTAAGTGAATATATAGGACAAGAAAAAGTAAAAAGCATCATGAAGGTATGCATTGAAGCTGCCAAAAAAAGAAATGATTCTTTAGACCATGTTTTGCTTTACGGACCTCCGGGATTAGGAAAAACAACTTTATCTCAGATTATTGCTAATGAAATGGGGGTCAATATAAAAATCACTTCTGGACCAGCAATCGAAAAGCCTGGTGATATGGCATCCATTTTGAGTGGATTACAGGAAGGCGATATACTATTTATCGATGAAATACATCGACTTACTAAGCAGATTGAAGAAGTGTTATATCCTGCAATGGAAGATTTTTCTATTGATATTATGATAGGAAAAGGTGCTACTGCAAAATCTATTCGCTTGGATTTACCCAAATTCACTTTAGTAGGTGCTACAACAAGAGCCGGATTATTATCTGCTCCTTTAAGAGATAGATTTGGTGTTATTGAAAGACTTGAATTTTATAATGTAGATGAACTTGCGACAATTGTTAAGCATTCAGCCGTAAAGCTAAATGTTAAAATTGACTCTGAAGGAGCCGCCGAAATTGCAAGGCGTAGTCGTGGAACTCCACGTTTAGCTAATAGAATGCTTAAACGTGTTAGAGATTTTGCCGAAGTTAGATATAATGGTGAAATTACTGGTGATGTTGCAAGGGTTGCACTTGATCTTATGGATGTTGATAAGATGGGCCTTGATCATATAGATAGAAATATATTACTTACTATGATTGAATTATATAAAGGTGGGCCGGTAGGACTAGATAATCTTGCAGCTACCATAGGAGAGGACTCTGGCACAATCGAAGAAGTATATGAACCTTATTTAATTAAAAATGGATTTTTGACAAGAACTCCTAGGGGACGAACAGTAACAGAACTTGCGTATAAGCATTTGGGTGTTGAAATTCCAAATTGACTTTATTATAATTGTTTTATAGTTTTGTAAACCAAAATAGGGGGGCTTATGGCCGGTAAAACAGATACAGAAGTTATAATTGGGGGCAAGGTATTACGACTTAGTGGATATGAGAGTGAAGAGTATCTGCAAAAAGTTGCTGCCTATATTAATAGTAAAGTTGCTGAGTTTACGAGAGTTGAAAGCTTCCGTAGATCACCTGTTGATACTCAGAATGTTTTACTTCAGCTTAATATAGCTGATGATTATTTTAAGGCAAAAAAGCAAATTGCATTGCTTGAAGAAGAAATTGCGGCCAAAGAAAAAGATCTTTATGATTTAAAGCATGAGTTAATTGCTTCTCAGATTAAACTTGATAATTCTGAGAAAAATTTAAAGTCTGCCCGTAAAGATTTGGATGAAACAAACAAAAAAGTTATTAGATTAGAAACTGAACTTAAAATGAATTAAAAGGCTGTTTTTTACAGCCTTTTTTTAATCAATGCTAAGTGAAATATATGTAATCATTATTAATGCAACATAAAATCGTATCTTGGGATTTAACCATATTTTTGTAAATTCCAAATTTAAAAGATGCGTACGTAGGAATAAAATGGAGCTATTATCACCTTGTGGAAATTTTGAGACCTTTATTGCTGTAGTAAATTCTGGTGCTGATGCTGTTTACCTTGCTGGTTCAAAGTATGGCGCTAGAGCATATGCAGAGAATTTTACTGATGATGAAATAATAGAAGCAATAAAATATGCCCATCTTTTAAGTGTAAAAGTATATCTTACAGTTAACACACTTATAAAAGAAAAAGAATGGGATGATGTAATTTCTTATATAAAGCCTTTTTACGAAGCTGGCCTAGATGCCTGCATTGTTCAAGACATTGGGCTTATTTATGAATTAAATAGATCGTTTCCTAATATGGAGTGCCATGTAAGTACACAAAGCTTCGTAACTTCAAAATATAGTGCGAAGTTTTTTAAGGATTTAGGAGTAACAAGAATAGTCCTTGCTAGGGAATTAACTCTTCCTGAGGTTAAAGCAATCAAAGAAGAATGTTCAAAATATAATATTGAAATTGAAGCATTTATTCATGGTGCTATGTGCTATTCATATTCTGGACAATGCTTATTTTCCTCTTGCCTAGGAGGCAGAAGCGGAAACAGAGGGCGTTGTGCAGGTCCTTGTCGACTTGAATATGAAGGAACATCAGCTGAGGGGCATAATAAAGCTGGTTATTTGTTGTCAATGAAGGATCAGTGTGCTCTTGAAATACTACCTAAGCTAATTGAGGCAGGTGTAGACTCTTTCAAAATAGAAGGACGTATGAAACGCCCTGAATATGCTGCTTTTGTAACATCAATGTATCGAAAATATATTGATTTATATAAAAAAGCGCCTAATGACTATAAGGTTTCAAAGGAAGATCTTTCTTTATTAAAAAGTTTTTATATGAGAAGCGAAATTGGAACAGGATATTATCTTATACGAAATGGTAAAGAAATGATATCTATTTTAAATCCAGCTTATTCTAAAACTTCTGAAGACTTAATTGAATCTGTTAAAAATGATTTACTTACAAAGCGTAAAACTTTGCCAGTTTCGTTTTATATAAATGCTACGGTTGGTGAACCTTTTTCTGCAACTGCTAGTATTAATGATATTTATGTATATAGTGAAACTAATATAGTATCAGAAAGCATTAATCGGCCAGTGTCATTGGAGGATATTCATAAGCATTTTACTAAATTAGGCGATACCGTATTTTCACCAGAACATTGTGAAATTAATCTTTCAAAGAATGCTTTTATTTCTGTAGGTGAAATAAAAAACTTAAGACGAAAAGCTATAAATGAATTAGAATCAGAAATCATATTAAAATACAATAAAGAGATTAAGAAAGCTTCTTTTGAGGGTAGTTTAATATCAAATAAATCTAAGAAACTTTTAAAGCATAATACGATAATAGAAATCATTACTTTAGAACAGTTAAATGAATGCGCTAAATATTATGATAGAGCATATATAGCTATCGATTTTGGACTTTTTGTAAATAATTTTGAATATATTTGTAATTTAAGCTTATCAGCTGATTTAATATTAAATCTTCCATTTGTTGTTCGAAATGATGATGTCGATATGCTAAAGGAATATATTGAAAAGAGTAATTTTGATATTCTTGTGAATAATATAGAGGAATTATATATACTCAATGAGTATTATAGTGATAAGACCATTATCTTAGGACCTTCAGTATATCAATGGAATAAACATTCGGTCGAGCTTTTGTCTTCATTATATGATGGATTTGTATATCCATATGAACTTAGTAAATATGAGATTAATGATTTGGGAAATGAAGGCTTTTTAACTGTTTATGGTAAAGTCCCTTTGATGCAGAGTGCTAACTGCATTCAGAAAACAATTTCTCAATGCCTTAAAAATAAAGGTGAAAGATTTGTTTATATAAAGGATCGTAAAAACTATAATATGCCAGTGTCAAGAAACTGCTATAATTGTTCAAATACAATTTATAATGCAGTTCCAACCTTCTTGCACGATGAGGTAATGAACGCTAAAATTATAAATAAAGTAATTTCATTTACTGATGAAAATGCTATCGAAACAAAAAATATTCTTTATTGTTTTATGGGTGATAGTAATAAATGTCCTAATAACTTTACTAAGGGTTATTGGAAAAGAGGAGTAGATTAATTGATTCAATATATATTGGAGTTTTCCAAGTATTTTAATTCAATATTTGTTCTTTTGTATACTCTTGAATGTTTTCTTGTATTTAGACATAAAGATGAAAAGTCCAGAAGATTGACATATAGAAATCAAATAGTTCTTATTGTTTTATTTCATTTCTTTTCGTTTTTGTCTATTTGCATTAAAACAGGTAAAATTGATTATTTGTTTTACTATGGAGTATTTCAGGTTATAGTTTTGTCAATTATTGAAATACTTCCAATGATATATCCTAAAATTAACAGACTGCTTATTAATAATTCATGCATGCTTATAAGCATAGGACTAATTATACTTGTAAGATTAGATTTACGCTCTGCGATAAAACAGCTTATTATTATGGGCCTTTCTTTCTTCATTGCATCTTTTTTTCCGTTGTTAATGAAAAAAATAGGGCGCATTCCTAATTGGCCTTATTTATATGGTGCATTAGGTATAGTTCTTTTGCTTGGGGTATATATCTTTGGCTCAGTGACAAATGGATCTAAACTTTCGGTTTCTGTATTTGGAATTTCGTTCCAGGCTTCAGAATTTGTAAAAATTAGTTTTGTTTTATTTGTTGCAGGCGCCCTCTATATAGATACTTCATTAAAGAATATTGCTTTTACATCTATACTTGCAGCTATTCATGTTTTTTTGCTTTTTTTATCGAGAGACTTAGGTGCTGCATTTATTCTTTTTGTCCTTTATGTTTTATTACTATATATTGCAAGCAAAAAGTATATTTATCTGATAGCTGGAGCCATTTCAGGTTTAGCTGCTGCTATAGTATCATATAAACTCTTTAGACACGTTAAGGTAAGAGTTATGGCTTTTCTAGATCCTTTTTCTGTTATAGATAATGAGGGATATCAGATTACACAGTCATTATTTGCTATAGGAAGTGGAAGCTGGTTTGGCTTAGGTTTGTTTGAAGGAACACCTGAAACCATTCCATATGTTGAAACAGACTTCATATTTTCAGCAATAGCACAGGAAATGGGAATTATTGTAGCTATTTGTCTTATTCTTATTTCGCTAAGCTGTTTTATAATGTTTATCAATATATCATTTCAATTCAATAATAATTTTTATCGTTTAATTGCAACTGGGTTTGGATTAACTTATGTTTTTCAGGTCTTTATGACAGTAGGTGGAGGAACTAAATTTATTCCATTATCTGGCGTCACATTTCCACTGGTAAGTTATGGTGGCAGTTCTATCATGGCTACTATATTTACATTTTTTATAATCGAAGGACTATATGTCATTCGAGATAAAAAAAGTGTTACAGTAAAACCAGATTATAAAAAACAAAACAAAATTGTGCTTGCAATAATGTATATTTTTGTGAGCCTCTTTGCATTTCTAAGCATATATTTATGTATATATGTTAGTACTCATAAGGTTGAATTTATTAATAATGCTTATAATCCTAGGCAGGAAGTATTGATAAAGAAGACTACTAGAGGCTCAATATATACTAGAGATTATGAGTTACTGGCAACCACAAATATAGATAAGACATCAAAGAACGAAACAAGATTTTATCCTATGCATAACATTTTTTCTCATGTAATAGGTTATGCAAGCAATGGTAAATCCGGAATAGAAGGTCAGGCGAATTATTATCTGATTAATTCAAGCCAGTCTTTTTCTGATAAAGTTTCTTCGGATTTAAGTAATGAAAAGTATCCAGGTGATAGTGTTATTACTACTTTGGATATGAATCTACAAAAAGTAGCATATACAGCTATTGGTGGATATAACGGAGCCGTTGTTGTTTCAAATCCCAAAACAGGGGAGATACTTGCTTTAGTTTCTAAACCTGATTATGACCCTAATGATATAGATACTATTTGGGATGACCTGATTGAAAACACAGAAAGTTCAGTTTTATTTAATCGTGCTACTCAAGGTTTATATCCTCCAGGTTCGACTTTCAAAATTTTGACTTTACTCGAATATATTAGGGAAAATCCAAATACATATAATGATTATTCATATTATTGCTCAGGAGAATTAGATGTTGATGATGGAAAAATCATATGCTATAACCACACAAAGCATGGGAATGTAAATTTAATAAAATCATTAGCTGTATCATGTAACTCTTCATTTGGAAATATTGGTTTAGACTTAGATAAAAATAAATTTCAAAATACATTAGATAATTTATTATTTAATTCAAGTCTTCCCCTGATGATGAATTATTCTGTTAGTAGTATTGATGTTAAGAATGAAAAAAGCGATATAGAAGTCGTGAGAACAGCATTTGGACAAGGTGATACGTTAATGACGCCAATGCATTTAAACTTAATTACCAGTGCTATTGCAAATGATGGTGTATTAATGAAGCCATATACTATTTCTAAGGTTGTTAATAATAATTTTATAGATATTGTTAACTTTAAGCCCGAAAAGTATGATACTCTATTAAGTAAAGAAGAGGCTCAAATTTTAAAAGAATATATGAGCGAGGTCGTTAATAGCGGTACTGCCAAAAAACTCAAAAATGACGTATATCAGGTGGCTGGCAAAACAGGTTCTGCTGAGTTTAGTGATTTTACTAACATCACTCACTCATGGTTTACAGGATTTGCTCCCGTAGATGATCCACAGATATGTGTTACTATTATTTTAGAAAATTGTGGTACTTCTGGAACGCATGCAGTACCAATGGCCAAAAAGATTTTTGATGAATATTTTAGATCCAAAGAAACTTCTGATAATAATGTATTTTTAACAGAAGAATAGTAACGTCTAGGAGGGGTTTGCAATGAAAGAAGCAACCAGTTGTGGCGGAATTGTCATTTACAGAGGAAAAATATTATTACTTTATAAAAATTTTTATGATCATTTTCATGGATGGGTTTTGCCAAAAGGAACAGTAGAACCTGGTGAAATGCATGAAGAAACCGCTATTAGAGAAGTAAGGGAAGAGAGCGGTTCTAAAGCAAGCATAATTAAATATATCGGTGAGACTCATTATAATTTCAGAGCAGGAAATGATGATATAAAAAAATCAGTTCACTGGTATTTGATGAAAACTAATGCGTTTTATTCTAAGCCACAGTGGGAAGAATTTTTCGAAGATTCCGGTTTTTATAAATATAATGAAGCATATTATTTATTAAAATTTGATAATGAAAGGGAAATGCTAGAAAAAGCGTATTCTGAATACAAAAAATTACGACAAAGTGGTCAATGGATAGAAGAGAAATAAAAATAGTCGCAGCTAAATGGCTGCGACTATTTCTAGGTTATTAGGATTATTAGATAAATTGATAAGCTTTCCATCTATTTTTATAATTGGATGAGATAAATCATTATAATTTATCAATACTACCTCGCCGATTCGACTATCATTTAACCTTACTGTTGAACCGATTTGAGTTTCCGCAAGCTTTATAAGTATAGGATTTAAGATACTTTCACAATAATAATCTTTTGTGCTAATCAGATTATCTATTACCTTAAATGGTGTCATTGATTCACGATATATTCTGGCTGAAGTCATAGCTTCATATGCATCAATTATGCTGATATATTTTGCATATACATTAATCTGATTTTCTTTAAGCTTAGACGGATATCCAGTCCCATTACAACGTTCGTGATGCTGTAATGTAGCCTTAAAAATATTTTCATCAATATCCTGATCTGCTATATGCTTATATCCATCAATTGTATGGTTTTTTATTTGACTAAATTCTTGTTCTGTTAATCTAGTTGGTTTCCATATTAATTCACTAGGAAGTAGGATTTTTCCTATATCATACAAAAAAGCGCAGGATATCAATATATCTTTTTCTTCATCCGATAAGTTAAGCCATTTTGCAAATACTCCTGCAATCAAGGCAGAATTAAGACAATGGGCATAAGTTACATCATCTTCTGAAGGAAGCATATTATACAAATAATCAAGAATTTTTTCGTGCTTTTCTTTACATGTATTAGATATGTCTTTATATATCTGCAATAAAATATTTATCTTAAGTGGATAATGCTTATGAACTGTATTATTAATAATATCTTTATATAGATTTAGATTAGCCTCATATATTACTTCAAAAGCTTTAAAGTCATCACTAATTCTCACTTTTTCAAAGTGAGTTGTAGCGAAATCTGAAGGCTCTTTGATAGAAACGGCCATTATAGAATATCTTGCTAATTTAGCAATGTCCGTATCGCTGATTTTTGTATCTTTTTTAAATAGAAGATCGTTCTTATAGCTTAGAACGTCTTCACCAAGTATCATTCCTGGTTTTAAAGCCATTCTTGCAATTGTTTTCATAACCCTATTCCCCTTTACTCTTATATATTAACATATCGGACTTTTTAAGCAAATATTTTGTTTTGTGAAAATATAAATCGTGATATTATAAAAATATGAAAACAATTGAGAATTTATATTTGGGTGATAAAATCAGAAAACCTGATAAATATCTTCATAAACTTGAAACCGGAAAAATTATTAAAAAGTTCTATATTGTCGTATTGCTTGACGACAAAAATACTTTGGAAATATATCCTTCATATATTTTTTTGCAATCCTTTTTTAGGAAGAAACAATTTCATATTGTTGCTATAACTCTTGAAGAAGCTACTGCAATTGAATACATACGAAAGTTAAGTGAAATATCCGTTCGAAAGTTTAATGATTTTGATGCCAATTTAACAATAGATTCATTAACAACTGAAGATATGGATTTTTTGTATTCTACTCCAGATAAGGAGGATGAATAAATGAGTATTTTCTTATCTGTCCTATTATTCATTCTTAAGTTTATTGGTATATTATTTTTATCTATCATAGGTTTTATTTTGTTATGCGCAATAATCATTCTTTTTGTCCCGGTTCGATATAAAGCCAAGGTAGATGTAGTTGATAAAGATACAAATCTATTAGCAAATGGATCATGGCTATTTCATATTGTTTCGGTTTCATATACCCTTGGTGCTGTCAAACCTTTAAACATAAGAATATTTGGTCATACTCTTAAATTTAATAAAGGATTGAAGCAAAAGAACAATTCCTCCAAAAGTAACAAAAAAGAAACAGCCAAAAAGGATAAAGCTAAAAAGCGAAGAAACACAAAGTTAAATGACATTTTGCAAGAAACTGGCAAAGACAATGCTTCTAATATATTGGAAGATATCGAACAAAAAAGTGAACAAAGCACTGAAGATATTTCTAATGAAGATATTTCTTTTGAAAATTTTGCTCAATGCACCACAGAAAATAGTCTAAAAGATGGCGATGAGCTTTTAGATGACATGCTAAGTGAGGATATAGCAAATGATAGTACTAAGTCTAAAAAAGATAACAAAACAAATGATAAATATGATAAGATAAAAGGAAAGATTGAATTAATTAAGTCAGATTCGTTTAAACAGGCTTTTCTTTTATGTAAGAAAGAATTAATACATATTTTCAAAATTATTTTACCTAAAAAGTGGTATATTGATGCTAAGCT
>JAZUDH010000111.1:0-8929 GCA_045639565.1 Lachnospiraceae bacterium | reverse complement strand
TTAATAAAGTTATCTGTTTCCATCCTTGTGGCTCAAGTTCTTCAATCATCTCAGTCGAAGTCATAGGTGCAGCTTTCTCCCACAAGAATTCTAATAATTTTTCTTCTCTTGCATTGATTTCTGATTTAAAAGTCATAGTTTTTATCCTTTCGGGCTGTTATATATTCATTATACTTTTTAAACACCCGTTGTCAACAATGTCTACCTCTGCGCTTATACAAATGATGAATAAACATAATTTTCTTCATAAAAAATACTCCCTTATCCTTATCCGATTATATCTTCAAATTGAACCGCTTTTCAGAAATGACGAATATGGTACTCTTGAAGCAATTTTAGCCAAAATGTATCACGTATTTTATTATATATGCCTTCTATACAGTGATATATTCTTTTCTCATCATAAGATAATATTTTATTAGAGTGAAATATTATATGAACGATAATGAGTATAGATTAATTACCAAGAATATAGGAAAATCAATAAAAGAATTCAGAAGATTAGCTAATATGAGTGTGATTGACCTTTCAAGGAAGACAGGCATTTCGGATGGTCATATTCGAAACATAGAATCTGGCACTTGTGCATCTCTTTATTCTTTACTATCGATAACAGAAGTGTTAAATATTCCTGCTTACGTATTATTTAGTGCTAGTTCGGATCCGCCAGTCTCTAACATTTCCGACGATGTAGCAATTGAGATATTTGTCAGAATATATTCATCTTGTTCATCAGAGAACCAAAAGCTCCTATTGCGAATAGTAGAAGCTTTCGGTAAAAATGAGTAATTAAGTTACATTATGTGAGCTAGCAATACAAAATCGCCTCACAAGTAATTTAGTTCTTAAAATTTACTCTTCATCTCGTATTTCATCGAGAGCTTTATTTATGTTCTTTTGGTCATACATGCCGTACCACAGTGTAGCGAGCCATACAAATGCATAGACAACCACGTACTCTATGCTAACTGCAATTGCCCCAGCTGCTGTGTCAAACCAATTAAATATATGTCCTATAGTCATTACAATCGCATATAATAAAACGCAGTGCAGTACTATCATCATAATATATTTCTTTTTAGGCCATTCTCTTGCAATTACGATAAGTACAGATGGAATCGCGCACACAACACCAGTCAATACTATTGACAGAAGCTGACACCAGTCCATTGAAAAAGACTTTCCACTTAGATGCCAGATTATTCCCTGCACACTTACACCTACCAGGATACCAAAGGATATCATCATGGTTGTCATGAGTATCACTTTAAGCTTCTCTATCATATATCCAGCCTCCTTTTAACATCTTTTACATAGCTTCTAGAAATAAGAATCTCTTCGTCATTTAAAAGTGTGGTCTCAAGTCTTCCACCGATATCCGACTTAACTGCCTTGACCTTTCTAAGGTTCACTATCATCGCCTTAGAGCATCTTACGAAAAAGCCTCCTAGCATCTCCTCTAGTTCGTATAATCTGTACTTGGTCTCAAAACATCCATCCTTAGTATAGATATATGTTCTTTTGTCTACTGACTCTATGTAGTATATGGCTGATTGCTTACAGAAAACTGTTTTACCATCCTTAATAACCGCTATTGAATTAGCATTACCCTCTAGCAGCTCAATTGCCTGCTGTATGTCACCCGTTCTAGCCTGTGCCATAATGGTCGCACCCTCTAATGCCGGGTCGTTCACCTCTTTAAACAATACTTTCATTTTTCACCTTCGGGAGACGTGGCTGTCAAAACCACTTTTTCTTTTTTCCTATTATTACTAGGAGCAAAATAACAATTACTGAAAGGCCTATTACATAGTAGTAGCCATATTCCCAGGTTAGTTCTGGCATATGCGTAAAGTTCATACCATACCAGCCCACAATAATTGTGAGGGGGAAGAATATTGTAGTAATAATCGTAAATATCTTCATGGTATTGTTCATACGCTGATCAAGCAGTGCTGTATAAGCATCCTGCAGATGATCGGCTGTATTACTAAGCGAATTAATGTCGTCTCTTAGTCTAGAAACCTTATTTGTAAGGTTAGTAATATAAATCAGATTGTCATCTTCAAAAATTTCGTTGTCATTGTCCTCTAGGGTCTCTGTTATATCTAGAATCTGACTGTAATAGTTATAATACTTAAGAAGCTTCTTTTTAGTATTAAGTAATCTAATATTAGTCTCTTTGTCAGCACTTCCAGCCACAATTGATTCTTCCATTTCAGTAAGCTCAGCCTGCACAGCCTCCGTAACCTTGTTGCCATCACTTAGCAAAGCTTCCACAAAATAGCATATAAGCTTCTCAGCACACATCTTAACCCCTGGATACTTTCTAAGCGCCTTTAACAAACTATTCTTAGTTGATGAATCCGCATCCAGAATATCTACCACCAGAATCAGATTTTTCATTATATACAAAGAGATAAAGTCATCCTCTCCCTCTCTATTTACAATTCTAAGCTCTGCAAAAGTATATGCATCATGCACATCCACATCTGTTCTAAACAGCGGATTAGCATTGTGGCTTGCCACTATCGTATCTTCATCCAGTCTATACCTATCGCCAATCTCCTTAAGCTCATCACAGGTAATAAACCCTACCGTAAGCACGTCCGGATTAATTTGCTCCCTTGCTATTTCATTTAACGTTCCATTTATTTCGTAGTACATTCCATAGCTCCCTTTTCATCAAAATATCTCCTCTCATACCTTACTATAACTAGCCCCACATCGCAAGAGCAGTGCATAGGGACGTGGCTTCCGCATCAAGGGGTGTCCCTGCGCATTAAGTGCACGGCCTTTACCTCGAGGGTTGTCCCTTTAAATCGCGCAATTTACTTTTGACCTAAAGGCACAGCCAGCATAGTCCCTTCTAAACCACGTTCGCACTTCGTAGAGAAACGTAGCGGGCGTGCGGCCGCTTACTTTAGTTCAAACCACTACTCTAAGGTGGTGCCGCCCTCGCTAAGCTCGTGAAATACCTCGCTAAGCGCCGACGTTACCTAAGAGGTTTAGAAGGGACTATGCTGGCTGTGCCTTTTAGATTTACTGTTTTTAAGCGCAATTAAAAGGGACACCCCTCGAGGTAAAAGCTACGTCCCCGGAGCGCAGGGACACCCCTTGATGCGAAAGCCACGTCCCATAGTTACAGCCAAGTTTTGTCTACCTCATTTAAGATGTGTGTGGTCACAAAGCCCCTTGAATGTATTATGATGTAGTTATAACAATGAGGAGGTTATATATGATACGTACACTTTCATATGACAAGACTCGTCTGGAGCCTGGTATCTTTAAACAGCGCTCAGACGTTAATCAGGGATATTTGATGGAGCTTACTAATATGGCGCTCCTTCAGAATTTTTATTTAGAGGCTGCGATTATTATGCCAGGTGCACAGCAGGTGCCCGATCCTAATGCGCTAGGTCTCCACTGGGGATGGGAATCTCCTACCAGTCAGCTTCGTGGTCACTTTTTAGGACACTGGCTGGCTACTGCTTCTGTTCTTTATAGAACGTATGGAGATAGACAGTTAAAGGCTAAGCTTGACACCATTATTGATGAGCTTGAAAGATGCCAGCGTAAGAACGGTGGCGAATGGTTAGGCTCTATCCCCGAAAAGTATTTCAAGCTTATGGAAACTGATGACTATATCTGGTCACCTCAGTACACTCTTCACAAAACAGTTATGGGCCTGCTTTACGCTTATGTTTATGCAGATAGTGATAAGGCGCTTAAGCTTTTAAGTAACCTCGCAGACTGGTATGTAAAGTGGGTTAAATACCTTGATGACAAGGGTAGCCTTGCTGAAAACAAGGGTGAATCTGGCGGTATGCTTGAGCTTTGGGCATGGGCTTATGAAATCACTAAGGATGACAAGTATTTATTTATCGCTGAGCACTATACTCATCATGAATTATATGAGGACCTTTTAAATGGCAAGGATCCTCTTACTAACAATCACACAAACTCAAGCATTCCTATGGCACATGGTGCAGCTAAAATGTACGAGGTGACTGGCGACGAGAAATGGCTAAATGTTACTAAGGCCTTCTGGAAATGCGCTGTCACAGACAGAGGAAGCTTCTGTACCACTGGCAACAATGCTGGCGAGTTCTGGATTCCACCTCACTCATATAGCAAGTATTTGGGCGATCGTAGCCAGGAATTTTGTACCGTTTACAACATGGTTCGTCTTGCCGACTACTTATATAAGTTCACTGGGGCCAAAGAATATGCTGACTACATTGAGAAATGTCTCTACAATGGTTTCCTTGCTCAGCAGAATCGCTTCACTGGCATGCCTACATACTTCTTACCTACCTCTGCTGGTGGCAAGAAATCATGGGGTAGCAAGAGAAATGACTTCTGGTGCTGCCATGGTACTATGATTCAGGCTCAGGCTTTATATCCTGCACTGTGCTTCTATGAGGATGCAGAAGCTAACAAGCTTATCATCAATCAGTTCATGCCAGCTTCCACAACTGCTACTCTTGGTGGCAAGGAAGTTAAGATTACCATGAATAACGATATGAAGTTCTATGTAGACCAGTCACTCTTTGATGAGTCAGGTGAAGTTTCAACTTCAAGATGGCATATTCTCCTTAGAATCAATGCTGATTCAGCTAACGGAACTATTGCCATCCGTATTCCAGAATGGTCTAAGGATAAATTTAGTATTCTTGTAAACAAAGAAGTAGTTAATGCTAAGATTGATAACGGATATGCCCTCATCGATAGAGAATGGGCTCACGATGAATTAGAAATCATGTTAGACGCTAAGCTCTCGCTTGAAGCGCTTGATGACCTAACGGATTTAGTAGCTGTTATGGAAGGTCCTATCGTTTTAGTAGGTATCACCGATTCAGATAAAGGCCTCTACTGTGACAATGTAGAAAGCATCATGGTTCCTTTCAAGGAGCATACCTACGACGCTTTCCCTTGGCAACAGAGTACCTACATGACCGCTCGTCAGCCTGAAAACTTCCGTTTCAAGCCTCTTTACGACGTAATCGACGAAAAGTACACTATGTACTTTACAAAAAAATCTTTATAAAGACAGTACGCCAGTGGGTATCCACTGGCGTATTTTATTCTTCATTTATATATGCTTTTCTAGAATTTTTCCTATATTCTGTCGGAGTCATTCCTTCGACCTGTCTAAATACCCGCATAAAATATTTTTCGTCTGAAAATCCACAAGAGTAAGCCACTTCTCGAATTGATACCCCGTAATTAGCAAGAAGTGCTTTAGACGCATTGATGCGTACTTTATTGATAAATCCAATTGTAGATATTCCCATATACTTTTTAAAGAGCGTCGAAAAGTAATCTGGAGTATACCCATATTTCTCAGCAAGGTCCGTTACCGAGATGTTCATAATATAATTTCTGTTTATATACTCAATCGCACTTGCTAACGCCGCAGGAATTTCAGAATGAGCGCCTGAACCTTCACTATAATTTTCTCGTGATAGTTCAATTAAAATCATCTCAACAGCAAGATGACACATCTTCCTAGCCTGCACATCCTCTTCAAATGCAATATCTGCAAGTTGATGAAAAAGAACAGGAATGCGTCCATTCACCACAAATGAGCCATATTCAGGCATGCTGCCAGCACTCTTAGCATAACCATACTCCCATTCGTCCTTTTCAAAATGAATCCAGTAATACGATAGCTTCCCTTCTGATTCCTTTACACCATAATGCCATTCGCCTGCACGCAAAAGAATATATTGTCCCTTAGATACCTCGTAATCTATACCACCGGTATTAATGAACAAAGTTCCTTCATTTACCATGATAAGAACATTTTCTGACAAACATCTTTTCTGATGCACAAAGCCACTCTCACTTACTAGCTGTCCACACACTATGTAATTAGCTTTACCCGTTGAATCATTTATATAAAAACGCATTTTATCTTGTGAACTTAGAAATGAAATTCCAAGCAGTCTCGTTGGTGTGATGTCTGCATTCGTGAACCTGCTCGCTTACGCTTGATAAAGCGGTGCGGATTACTCCATCCTCGCTTTCATAGTATCGCACAGTGAGAATGCTACCTCGAGATTCGTCCTTAATTGTTTCTACTTTATCACCTACAACTCCATAGAATGGATCAGCCCAGGTAGCTTTATCAGCAAAATCGATATCGAATTTAGTCTTAAGCTTATTAACCATTGCAAGATACTTTACTCTTTCAAGCGCAGATTCAGCTTGGCTGGGAAGCTCTGGAAGATGAGATTTTTCACCACCTGAGTAAAACATAGGTACTGATACATTAGTATTTATACCATCTGAAAGTGACTTTCCAAACTGATTATCTTTAACAGGGAACAAAGCACTGGCTGGTGCTACGCCAGCGAATACTTCAGGGTATTCCTGGAACATATCCCAAGTCTTACCAGAACCCATCGAAAAACCAGTAGCATAAATTCTATGTTCATCTACATTATATTTTTTCTGAATGTCGCGTATAACCTCGAGTGCTTCGGTTGCACATACATCCTGGTGATTATCAATTGCTACATACAAAAACCCATACTTATGGCAGATTTCCCACCAGCCCGATACGAAAGTTAAAAACATGGATGAATCACCACCGCCATGAAAGCCCATTAATAAAGGAATAGGACCATCCTTAAATGCATCATTATTGTAGTATGCAAAATATCCTACCTTGTGATTCTTAGTTCCTTTATACTTTCCTCTATGGTCAGGAGCAGTATTTACAAGAGTAAATCCTGCCTCCTCTGTCATGTCAAGAGCCTCGAAATCAGGTTCGATTTCCATGTTGCCGCACCACATTTTAAACTTGCGGACAAAGTTCTTAAAATCTTTTTCGTACTCTGCCTTTTCTTTTACAAGAAGGTTAGCACAGCCCTCAAAGGCCTTATTTATTTCATCACTGTTACCTACGCTTAAGATACCTATATCTTTTCTTTCAACATTAGGAACTACGCTCAAGCCTTCCATCGAGCACATAGCTGGTGTAATCTCACCAGGTCCCCACAAATACTCTCCATCAAGTTTCTTGAGTAGGTTAGTAGCCACATAGTCAGCAGATTCACCAAAGCTATAAATATCTGCTCTAAAGATAGCTCCACGCACAAAATAACCCTTGAACTCTTTTGTAAAAAAGTCTGTGATTGAAATGATACCATCTTCATAATCAGGATTCATTTTGATTTCACTGATAAGATCGGCATAAAGAGTTGCAGGAGCGTTTTTCCAACCGCCCTCGCATGTAGGATAGACAAAAAGAACAGATGAGTCTACGCTAGATGCAATCTTAGCTAGTCCCGTAGTTTCAGCCATTTTAACTGCCGAAGCCAGGTCCTGTTCTTTGTCCTCAAAAACTAATAATAAAGGTGCACGGAATGTATAGTTATTAACCTTTCCATCAATTGTTGTATCCGGTACAAATACTTTTAACTTAAAGCTATCAAAGGTGTGCTCGAAGGCTTTTCCGCCTTCAACCTTCACAACCTCAGGTCTTTCCTTCATTGCCATTTTATTCCCCCCTGTTTCCAAATTTATTCCGTAAGATAATCTACTCTCTTAGAAGTTTCATAAATACCATTAATTCCATACACAACATAAGCACCCCAGTTATCTGAAAGTACACTTCCGTCCCATTCGAGTGCCATATCAAGGTACTCTACTCCACCGCTGTTTCCCTTCCAGCTCCAGGGGATGTAACCGATTGAATTTTCCTGACAGTAGTCAATCAGATACTCCTCATCAACGTCTCCATCACTGTGAGTGTATCCAAATTCTCCCACGCATACGCATAGGTTCTGTTCTGTAACGCCCTCTAGGTTATTTCGAATCGTTGTGGCATTTTTACCTGCCGTTCCATACATGTGTATAGAGAACATTGTGTTGTGAAGCTCGTCAGCCTCATATACATCCATTCCATATTTAGCGATCGACTTGCCGTTCTGACCCCAACCGCCAGCGTCTACCATCAAAACATTTTTAATTCCGGCTTCTCGAATTCTGGGAATCACTTCAACATATCCATCTCTCCAGCCCTTCGAAAGAGAAGAACCATACCATTCATTAGCAATGTTTATGATGACTCTATCCTCTGTTCCATTTAATATATCCGCCATCTGACACCAGTATAGTGCCATATTTTCTAAATCCTCTATCTCATTGCTACCGGTCGCGTCATGTACCTCTAAAATGGCCACCATGCCTCGCCTGTTAACCTCATCTATTATCTTATCAAGATCACGTGAAGTATCCCTGTCCCAACGGTCCCCAGTCGCACACACAACTCGTACGCAGTTAGCATTTGTCCTATTAATAGCATCAAGAGTAACTGTGTCCTTGTCTTTATACCAGCAGTGTGCCATATTGATACCACGCATCACAAAAGGATTACCATTCATATCCCTTAACGTAGTCCCATCAACATAAAAACCTGTATGTTCAATCCCTTCTGCTGCATCCGGTGCCTTTTTACCCTGACATGCAGTCAAAAGAACAAAACTCATCATGAATAAAAGTAGTGCAGAATATCTGGCCAAGCTTCTCTTTTTCATACTCTAACTCAGTAGCCTTTTTGTAAGATCATAAATCTTAATCAATATCTCTACTGTCCCTCCATATATATAGTAACATACAGCTTTGTAGCACACTTTTCTTATATTGCTAAATACTTGTCAATATTGGAGAAGAGGGACGTGGATTATGCACCAAGGGCTGTCCCTTTGCATCGCTTTTTAGACAGTAAATTCAAAAGCCTCAGCCGGCAAAGCTCCCTTCGAAACCTCTTAGGTAACGTCGGCGCTTAGCGAGGTATTTCACGAGCTTAGCGAGGGCGGCACCACCTTAGAGTAGTGGTTTGAACTAAAGTAGGCGGCCGCACGCCCCCTACGTTTCTCTACGAAGTGCGAACGTGGTTTCGAAGGGAGCTTTGCCG
>JAZUDH010000110.1:0-98259 GCA_045639565.1 Lachnospiraceae bacterium | reverse complement strand
GTCAATGGTAATGAATTTGCTAAATATCTTGATCTTGCATCGTGGAAAACCAGACGTTCACCTTTTAACAGTCTGCCATCATCAGGCTCTGTAGAGATATGCATAGAGAGTGACTATCGGATAACAATATACAAAAAGCCCAAGCTGGCAAAAGTATCGCATAATGGTGAAGAACGCTACTATAGGACTCATAGTGGTGATTACGAGAAGGTGGTTGCCTTGGTGTATAGTGAAGCCCGTGTCGAACCAGTTGACAACGACGCTGAAAGCACAGTTGTGCCAAATGAAACGCCTAATAGCAGTGTTGGTGATGTTGACGAACCCATAAACGCTACCACAAATATTCGGACCGATGTCTGTGAATTATACCTTGAAGTATTGGAAGATTTATGGAATGTTGATCCGGGCTTAAATGGCGGGATATCTCAGATTGGCATTGATTTTTCCGGGCTTACTCACTTGACTGTGGAAGAAAAAGAATCCGTGATGAGTGATTTTGCTTTGAGACATAATCTTCCGTACATAGCAGGAACATGGGAAGAACTCTGTGAACAGGGTTACATTGATAAAGATAATCTCTATTGGGAAGATGGATTGTTTTTCTCAATAAAAACAACTGAAGTAGATGATTTCATTTTGGATTCCACAACATTTGATGCACAAAAATGGCGCAGTGGGTTAGGTGCATATTTCTTTAGTCAGTGCACCGCTCGGAAAAAGCTCAATGGAAAATGGTCATATACTGTGGGGGCAGAAGCTATTTCGTAATCATATTTTTCAATGTAAACCGCTGGTTGACAGATTACAAATCCGCAGTTGGTGGAAATTCTCATAAAAGAAATGGATAATGTCTGCATCAGCAAAATGGAGATTACATAATATGTCATAAAAATAAAATAAAAAGAGAAGTCACTGACTTCTCTTTTACACCTAAATATTTAAATCAACAAACCACTTGGGCATAACGTTCGCTTTTGATATGAGCTGTCCGTTTCGATATATTGCAAATAGGGAAAACATATCGGTATTATCATAAAGCATCACTTCATCAAACTCTGTCCAAAGTTCTTTCAAGTTTTTTAGGCTATCAATATACCTTCTTTCAACGTCTGCCGCAGGTATATCGTGACCGCCTTGAGCAACTCTATATGCAATTCGTTGTTTTGCAAGCTCAACAGATTCAATTCCAACATAGCGAAGTTCAACCTTATATCCAAGTGACTTAGCTCTTGCAATATTATTTTTGATACTTTTTCCGCATAAAGTAGTTTCCTGGTTAAATGAATTCCCTGCAGTAAAATACTGGTCAATTCTGTTAATTGCTATTTTCCCGGCTTCAACAACATCGGCTATATTTTTCCAAGATCCTATTTCACGAACAATCTCATCTGTATTAATTCTTTTCAATTCCTTGAGTTCGTCAATAGATTGATACAGCGTAGATTTCCCTGCTCCATTCACGCCAGCAATTAATACATATCTTTTCATCAAAAAAGGTTCCTCGCGATAACTTGTCTTTGCTTTTCCTGTAAAAGATAGTTGCCAACAATCATAAAGAACTGACGCTCAGATTCATCTTCGGTTTCGTTTATCAATTGAATTGTATCTTCTGCATTTAATTCTTTAATGTCCTTGTAAATCTGCTCATATTTTTTGGTATCACACATATCATTTTCTCCACATGTAATATGCAACAATCGTAATTCGGTGTTCATGCAATCTAAGCACTTTGTGCTTTATAATAGCATTATAACAAATAGAGATATTTTTATCTACAACTATGATTCATGATAATAATGGGGACAAATTTGGGGACAGCCCATGGATAGAGTGCTTTCCTCCTTGATTTTACTGGGTTTTTCGGGCTATCTCGACTTCGATCCCCGTCTCGCGCTCTAAAAAAGAGATATCCGGATGGATATCTCTTTTTTGGTGTTGCATGGGGACAATCCTCGGTGCGAAAGCCACGTCCCTATGCTTCTTCGCTATTCCAGAAGCTGATGCTCTTATCAAGCTCGCTGATAATTCCATTTAAGTTTTCGGTGTAAGTTGAAATAGTAATAATATTAGCATTCAATTCTTCCATTGCACCATTTGTTTCGCTGGTATTAGCTGCATTTTCCTCTGATACAGCAGAAAGATTTGTAATAATGCTTTCGACTGCTGATTTAACAGAGGCACATGCGCTTGTGCTGCTTTCAATGTTAACTGCACCGTCATGAATCTGTGCAATGTTTTCGCTTACAATCTTAGAACCGTTCTTGGTAAGCTCAAGCTTTTGCTGCTGTTCATTAACTAATACAAGAGTTTCGTCCATCTTGTCCATGGATGCTCTAGAGCCTTCAACTAAGGATTCGATTATTGACTGAATCTTGCTTGCAGCTTCATTACTTTGTTCAGAAAGATGCTGAATTTCGGATGCAACTACAGCAAAACCACGGCCTGCTTCACCGGCACGAGCGGCTTCAATTGAAGCATTTAATGAAAGTAAGTTAGTCTGACTAGCTATTTCAGTTATAAGTTCAGCAGCTTCACTAATAGAATTAGCAGCATCATTTGTTTCATTAATTTGTTCTGCAATTTTATGTATAGATTCTGTTGTTCTATTATTAGAAAGAATAAGTTCTTCTAATGCCTTGCTTGATTCACTTTCAGCTGAGTCAGCAGCTTTAGTGTAATCAATTAACTTGCTAACATCTTCATTAATCTGGTCAACTGCAGTACCAAGGTTAGTAACTTCTTGAGCTGCATGCTCAACCTCTTCAGACTGTGCAATAGTTCCCTGTGCTATACCATCAATTGAGTGAGAAACACTTTCAGCAGCTTTAACTGACTGAGACATTAAGTCACTAACGTTTTCTGATATAGAATCAATCTTAGAACTAGAATTCTTAGTCTGAGTAATGACATCTTTAAGTTTTTCAATGAATATAGATGTTGAATTAACCATCTGACCTATTTCATCGCCAGTAGTCTTAATATTATCGGTATTAACAGTAAGATTTCCTTCGGACATCTTACTGTTAACAGCATTCAACTGCTTGATTGGTGTAGCGATACGACGAGCAAAGAGTAAGCTTACAAATGCACCGACTACAATAGCGAGTACAATAGCAATAACGCAGATTGACTTGGCCTGAGTTAAACCGCTGTACAATTCAGCTGAATCAGCACACATGATTATATGCCAGCCAAAATCTGTTGTTGTAGCATAGCCTACACTTTTATCTTTTCCATTAGATGTATATGTGGTAAAACCATCATCAGTACTAAGTACTTTATTTAACATAGCTATTTCATCTGCATATGCTTTGTCATCCTTGAGGGTTTCAATGATATTTTCCTGACCTACTACCTTTTCACTATCAGGATGAGCTATTGTTGTTCCATTTTTGTTTACCATGTAAACGTATCCGGTTTTTCCGAATCTAATATTCTTTGTACAGTCTGATAGGAAGTTACCATCCATTCTTGCATACAAAACACCCACAATGTTACCTGTTGAGGTATCGCCATTTTCATAAACGGGAACTGCAAGAAGCATAATCATAACACCAGCTCTTACTGAATCTTCCAGAGGATCAGAAGAGTATCTGTTGCCCGCCAAAGCCATCTTGAAATATTCGCGCTGTGATATATCTGCAAAAGTTTCCATGTTAGAGGTTAATGTCTGACCATCTGCCTTAGCATATCCGATATCACCAAAGCCCTGATTCTTAGCTATTTGTATGAAAAGCTTCTTTTGCGTAACTGCATCGAGGTTTGGGTCGTAGACATCTGGACTAGTTGCCATACCTTCAAGGAATGAAAAGAAGTTATCCATTGAAGATTCAATAGTTGAACTGGTCTGTTCTGTTAAGCTAATCATGTCGCTTGCAACCATTGACTTAAGGGCTTTTCCCGAAATAGAAATTGAAAGCGAGCCTACGACTAAAGCTACGCCTACAGTTAAAATTAAGAATAAAGCAATGAGTTTGGCACTAAGATTATTTCTGATTTTGTTCATATGGTAGTCTCCTTTGACCTATTAGTGCATAACAATGATATGCGGTTATTATATGAGGCAGTTATTTGTGACTAATTAGAAATAGCCTCAAAAAACCGGTTGCGCACAACTTTTAATATTTTTTTTATAAATGGTTAATTATTAAAAAAGGAAATTTAGCATTTATAAAGATTGAACACCTTAGTTTTATTAAAAAAGAATAAAATGTACACAATCTAATAGGACAAAATGCGAATATGTGATATAACTAATATGCCAAAGAAAAACTAAGGAGGCTTATATGAAATCTATATCACGTAAAAAGTACTGCACATCCATGATACTTAAATTAGTAGTTTCAATTAGTGCGATACTAGGAACATTTTTGAGTGCCTATGCTGGCAGAAATTCCTTTATGGGTGGAAGGTCAGTATTTATGTATTTTACAATTCAGTCTAATATAGCTCTTGCTATTGTAAGCTGTGTGGGTCTGTTCTTTATGCTAAAGAACACAAACACCAAGACTTTGTGGGATATAATCAGATTTGTAGCGACTGTGTCGATTACGCTTACAGGAATTGTATTTTGTTTCGTGCTTGCGCCCACGATGGGAATCAAGGCATGGAATTTTCAAAACATCCTGACTCATGTAGTCGTGCCAATTGCTTCAATTATTGATTTCTTCGTGGCAGGCACCCAGTATAAGATTAGTAAAGTAAACACCTTGTGGGTTATTGTTCCTCCTATTATATATGCAATATATGCAGGAATCGGATATGCGGCTAACTGGCAATTTGCACCAGGGATTAACTATCCATATTTCTTCTTAAACTGGGGAAGCCCCGCAGGAGCGTTTGGATTTACTAATGAATTACCTTTCATGGGCTCAATGTGGTGGATTTTAGCATTACTCATTTTCTTAATAGTTGTAGGATACCTTTATCTAAAAGTTCTTGACATTATTAGCAAAGAAAAGTAATTTATTTTAAGGCTGTATCATTGTAGTATATGCAATGATATGGCTTTATTTTTTTGCAGAAAGATTGGAAGAAAAATGGAAGAACGAAATTTTAATTCAGATCGCGCGGGCGATTATGACTCAAGGCTGGATTACATATATAATGATTATGGGTTAGATACGAAAATTCCGATAGCTAAATATATATTTATGTATATAGTTATGATAGTTGCAGCTGTCGTGTTATTTTCTTTTGCCAAAGAACGCGTACCTAAAAGGGGAAAGATTCCATATGAAGAACCAGTAGTCATTGATAGGCTAGGATGCTTTGAAAATATCGAGGCGGTCACGGCTAGATTATCTAAACTCGAAAACAAGGTTGGATATCCAGTGTATCTTGTGACAGTACCTTACGATGAGTATGAAGTTCAAGTGTCTTCGTATGAATATCATCTGTATGACCTTTATCATTTCTATACTAAAGATGAAAATCATATACTTATTCATATAACCTACGCTAAAGATCACTATATAGCAGGCTATTCCAGCGGGAATAACGTTGATAACGCATTTGGGGATCCCAAAGTAATTGACCTTATTGCGGATAAATTTTTTTATGAAGGAACCTCAAATGGTATACTAATAGGGCTAGATGAAGTTATTTCCAAGGTTCCGGTTTGGGAGGAAAGCATATATGTCTATTTTATAGGCGGAGCCTTGCTAATAATCGGCGTAGTGGTACACTTCTTCATTTTTATTTTAAAAAAACTTAAAAAACAAAAAGAATGCCATGATGTATGATAAAAATCATAATGAATCTTTGGAGGGCAAGATGAAGATATATATAGATTTTGATGACGTAATATGTGAGACTGCTAAGGCATTTACGAGTATAGCTAAAGAATTGTTTGACATTGATCTGCCATACAGTCAGGTTCAGTTTTTTAATCTTCAGAAAACCTTTGATTTAGATGATGACCAATATGAGAAATTAATGCAGGTAGGTCATTATCCTGAAAAATTATTAAGTTATGAAGAAACTCCGGGAGCTTGCGACACCATAAATAAATGGGTAGACGAAGGTCACGAAGTATCAGTTATTACAGGTAGACCCTTTGATTCATATGAACCTTCAAGACAGTGGCTTGATGAACATGGGCTTGAGCGAGTACCGATGTTCTGCGTAGATAAATACGGTCGTGAAAAGTTCAATCAGAACTGCTCTTACAATATGACTCTTGCAAATCTATATGCAATGACTTTTGACCTTGCTATAGAAGATTCACCTGCGTCATTTGAGCATGTAGCTCATTTTGAAAACTGTAAAGTAGCAGTTTATGACAGGCCCTGGAACCAGAACGCTGCATTTCCTGGAGACAATTTCGTAAGATGCTTTAATTGGGATGAAATTGATAAGCTATTATCTAAAATAGAAAGCGATAACTAAGTAATGAGGATTGCAGGGGGCAGGTACATGAAATAGTAAAGCGTTTGATTGAAACGCTAGGGGAAAATAAGATGAAGGGATTTATACAGTTTAGTATGGACTACTATCGCGAAAAGGTAGCCCATTATGAAAAAGATAGTATAGCAAAAGAAGATTTATACGAAGCAAAACAGCTTTTGAAGGCCGTAGATGATGTGGTGGATGAAGGCTATCATAGATTATATGACTCATTAGAGGAAGAAAAGCTAGTTACAAGACTTAGAAAGTTACTTAAGGATAATGGCGAGGAGCCCTTTAAGATGCCTGAACGCATTGAAAATGTTGATGAATACGGTGTTGAGGAACATGAATTATCTTCGTATCTTGAAAAGATGATGTCTGAAGGAAAAATCTCATTGAATAAGACAGACAATGCGTTTATTGGTGATCTTTTAGATTTTTGTAAGTGGGTAGGATACGAGGAGGATACTGCCTATGTATTCCTGCTTCGTGACACATTATTGCCATATCTTCATTACAAAGAAAAGGGATGCAAAAACCTGTATCCTTGGTTGATAGGCCGAAAGTTCCTAGATAGTATTGCTGGTGAGGAAGGCTTTGATGATGATTTTAGATATCCTATTTTTAATGCATCCGATGAAAAAATTGGGACTTACGAGGAATTTATTAAGTACTGCAGGAAAGACATTTTAGAAACCCTGACCCAGATTCCTGAAGTTAAAAATGAACTAAAAAAACTACTTCAGTCAATAAAGCAGGACAAGATTGTGGTAATTGAATCTGGCTGTTATGGAACATTTCCGGTGCTTTTAGCTTCCATGGATGAAAGAGTGTCGATAAAGATGTTTACGGCAGTACCTTTTCTTTGGCAGCAGTATGGCGAACATATATATACAAAAGCGTATGAAAAGAATAGAGACTTTGAGACCTTGTACTCTCAGGACGTTTTGTTAAAATATGCTTCATATAAAGACGGAAAATTCTATGTAAATGTAAATAAGAATACCGAGGTGTATGAAAAGGCGATGGCTGAGGTCAAGGCTGTTTTGTAAGTATAATATCATGAAAAAATTAATGCTAAATAGTGTTGACAAATGCCTTAACGTAATGTATATTAAACAAGTCGTTAAGGACATGCGCGAGTGGCTCAGCGGTGGAGCACCACCTTGCCAAGGTGGGGGTCGCGGGTTCGATCCCCGTCTCGCGCTCGAATAAAAAGAGATATCCGATTGGATATCTCTTTTTTTGCGTTGTATAGGGACGTGGCTTTTGCATCGAGGGTTGTCCCTTTGCATCGCAATTAGAAATAGCAAGTCAAAAAGGTTCAGCCGGCATACTCCCTTCTAAACCACGCCCGCTACGTTTCTCTACGAAGTGCGAACGTGGTTTAGAAGGGAGTATGCTGGCTGAATCTTTGGGGATGCAGTAGATTACGCGATGCAAAGGGACAACCATTGGTGCAAAAGCCACGTCCCCTATTGTTAAAAGAAATGCTTTATGTCAAAATATTGTTGATAAGTGAGAAATAGTACATATGTTGGGAAGGGGAAAGTATGTATCAAATTCTTTTGTGCGATGATGAGGAAGATATTCTTTATGCACTTAAAATCTATCTTAAAAAGTCTGAGTATTCTTTTTTCGAAGCTCGTGATGGAGCAGAGGCTGTAAAGATTGTGAAGGAAGAAAAGATAGATTTAGTACTGTTAGATTTGATGATGCCTGTGATGGACGGGTATGAAGCAATGAAAAAAATCAGAACATTTAGCAATGTTCCGATTATCCTGCTTACGGCTAAGAGTGAGCAGATTGATAAGGTGGCAGGTTTTGAGGAAGGCGCTGACGATTATATCACAAAACCATTCGATCCCATTGATGTACAGGCAAGAGTATCGGCGCAGCTTAGACGCTATACAAGCTTAGGGAGTAAGCCACTTGAAAATGATGTTTTACTATTAGGTGGAATTGAACTTAATGATAGAGAAAAGACATGCGCGATAAATGGGGAAGAAGTTGATCTTACATATTCAGAGTTTGAAATTCTAAAATTACTTATGAAAAATCCCGGAAAATGTTTTGCTCCAACTGATATTTACGAAAAAATATGGAATGAGAGTATGCCTGGATGTGAGCGCGCTGTATCAGTTCATATTAGGCACTTGCGGGAAAAAATTGAGACAGATCCTGCTAATCCTAGATTCCTTAAAACGGTTTGGGGCCAGGGATATTGCATCGTAGGAAGAGAGGTTTCATGAGTACAGTCAAAAGAATATTTGTAAGCCTAGCCCTAACGGTGCTTATGCTGGTTAGTTTAAGTCTTACATTTATATTTGGAAGAATCGTGTTAGATAAAGCTTTAGGTGGCGAGCTTGAGAGTCATTTTAATGGCGTGAGAGTTGCCTATCAGACTGAACCCGAACAGTATATTGCAGACAGAATATATGAGTTTATAGTTGCTAACGCTACACTTGATTCTATAAATAAATACTCTGCAGAATGTGGATTTGAATATGCAGTAGCTTTGATTGCAGGTAGGCCATTATTTGGGAATATGCATAAGCTTGAGTATAAAGTGTTTAAATATGATCCAGTAGAAGTAGACCCAGAATCAGCGTTAGGAAAAGCTGATAGCACGGTATCCGAAGTGTCTAAAAAGGGACTTTTGATAAAGGTATATTATTCAAGAGAAGAGCATCTGGTTTCGGTAGAAGAAGCTCTGATTGCTAAGGCTTTTTTCATATTTTTCGAAAGAATGGTATTGACTGTTCTTTTGCTTGTCGGAGCAAGCGCGCTGACTGTGTTTAGTTTCTTACTTCTAATAAGTCATGCATCGGCTTTATACAAGTTATGCTTTGGTATCCTATTTGCAGGGGCGGTAGAGTTCTGCTTACTTGAAAATTATGGTGGGGAAAATTCTAAAATATTGATTCGTGGGATGATAATCGAGAAAGTAGTGCTTCTTTTGATTTCGCTCTTTTATATGTATAATCTGGGACGCTTACACAAAAGTGTCAAGCAGATGGGAGAGGTTAGTGATTGTAAAAAAGAGGATAAGCTACCCTATCCTATCTCGATTAAGCCTTTTGCCGAGGATATAGAAGAGGTGGCTCAGAACCTTAAGGCTGAAGTAGCCGAAAGAATAAAAAGCGAGAGACTCAAAACTGAACTAATCTCTAATGTCTCGCATGATATTAAAACGCCACTTACATCAATCATTAATTTTTCGGATCTTATTGTAAAAGAGCCGACTGAGAATGCAACAATTACTGAATACGCAGCGCATCTTCACAGCCAGTCGATTCGCATGAAGGATATGATGGAAGCACTTATCGAAGCATCTAAAGCATCTGTAGGTGCCATAGAGATGAGCATGATACCTTGCAACGTGGAGACCATATTGGAACAGTGCGTTGTCGAATATGAAGATAAATTAGAAAAGAACGGCATTCAGTTAGTCAAGAAACCATCCTCCGAGGAGCTAATCATTATGGCTGACGTCAATGCCCTGAGCCGAATATTTGATAACTTGCTTACTAACATATGCAGGTACTCAATGACTGGAAGCAGAGCGTATGTGGATGCAACCCTTGATGAGGCAGGGGTAGAAATCAGTTTTAAGAACATATCTAAAGAGCCTATTAATGTTTCAGCCGAAGAACTAAAAGAAAGATTTGTAAGAGGCGATGCCTCAAGACATTCAGAAGGTCACGGCTTAGGCCTATCCATAGTACAAAGCTTAATGGAATTAATGAATGGAAAGCTTAAGCTCTCCGCTAATTCAGACTTATTTGAAGCTAGACTGATTTTTCCCAAAGCGCCATAGGGACGTGGCTTTTGCATCAAGGGTTGTCCCTAAAATTTACGGACGGTTCTTAACTATTAGAGTTTTTAGTTTGCGCTGTTTTAAAATATCGTAACCATCTATCAGCGCAAGGAGTTATATGAGTAATAAAAGCAAGGCGTATTCACTATTTGGTGATAAAGAGTTTTTAATAAAGTTATTTAAAGTTACTTTACCAATTGCATTTCAGTATCTGATGCTTGCATCAGTTGCAGCATCAGATGCCCTGATGTTAGGTAATGTAGAACAAAATTCTATGTCAGCAGTTTCTTTGGCCACTCAAATACAGTTTGTGCAAAATATGTTTATCTCTTCAATTGCATCGGCGGGCTCAATTCTAGGTGCTCAGTATTGGGGCAAAAATGATAAGGATACTGTAGGCAAAATCTTTTGTTTGATTCTAAGATTCAATGTGATTATTTCGGCTCTTTTCTTTTTAGGCTGCCTATTTATACCAAGAGAGCTTATGCTCATCTTCACCAATGAAGAATCACTCATCACTATCGGTGCAAGTTATCTTAGGATAGCAGGCTGGTCATACCTGCTTACAGGTGTCTCACAGTGCTATCTTACAATCATGAAAGTAAGTGACCATGTCTCTCAAACTGCATTTATAAGCTCAAGCGCGGTTATTATCAATATCGTACTGAATGCTGTTCTAATTTACGGATTGCTAGGACTTCCCGCGATGGGAGTAGAGGGCGCTGCAGTCGCTACTCTTATAGCAAGAGTTTATGAAATAATATTGTGTTTCATTTTTAGTGCAAAAGAAGGGTACATCCGCCCTAAATTAACTTACATTTTCAAAAATATGGGCGAGCTTACTAAGGATTTTATAAAATGTATGTGGCCACTTTTAGGTGCGTATCTTTTCTGGGGAGTGGGCTTTACATCCTATACTGCATTTATGGGACACATGGGAGAGGATGCAGCCGCAGCCAATTCTATTACTGCGGTAATAAGAGATTTAGTATGCTGTGTATGCGATGGTCTTGCAGGTGGTACTGGAATTGTAGTGGGGAATGTCTTGGGCGCTGGCAGATTAGATGAGGGTAAGGCTTATGGTATCAAGATAGCTAAGCTTGCCTTTTTAATAGGATTTATAGCTGCTTTATTTATGCTTTTGCTTACACCATTTGTGGTAGATTTTGTGAAACTAAGCGATCAAGCGAGAATCTATCTACATCAGATGATGCTGGTAATGTCTTTTTATATGATCGGGCGAAATGTAAATACCATAATCATTAATGGTGTGTTCGCCGCAGGAGGCGATACTCTATTTGATATGTATTCGCTTGCAGTTACCATGTGGGGAATCGCAGTTCCACTTGCGGCAGCAGGCACTTTCTTATTTAAGTGGCCGGTGTTTATCGTGTATGCCTGCACGTGCCTTGACGAAGTAGGAAAGATTCCATGGGTATTGGCACACTTTAAGCGATATAAGTGGGTCAAGGATTTGACACGATAAAATGACATCTTGGGGACGGGGTTAGAAATGTCATTTTGTGTATGCATTGCGTTTCGAAAGGCTCAAAATGACATTTCTAACCCCGTCCCCAAGATATCATTTCTACCACATAAAGGATATAGGTATGAGGAAAGAGATAGAGTTATTTACGACATTTCTTAAGATTGGAGCATTCACCTTCGGAGGTGGATATGCGATGATTCCAATCATACAAAGAGAAATTTCTGAGAAGAAAAAGTGGATAAGTGATGAGGATATACTGGAGGTTGTAGCGATTGCTGAGAGTACACCTGGACCTATAGCGATTAATGCGGCAACCTTTGTGGGCTACAAGGTTAGTGGCTTTTTGGGTGCATTTATGGCAACACTTGGAGTAGTATTGCCATCGTTTATGATTATTTCACTTTTGTCATTTGTGCTTGAGAAATTTTCAGAACTTAGAGCGGTGCGATACGCGTTCTTTGGCATAAGAGCGGGTGTGCTGGCGCTGCTTATTAAGGCACTTGTTTCTATGTATAAGAAGTGTCCTAAGGGAATAGTAGAGTATCTTTTGATGGCAGCAGCATTTGTGGCTGTCGTGTTGTTTAAAATAAATGTGGTTTACATAATAGTTGGATGCGCCTTGGTAGGCTTAATCAATTCAATGATAGTAAGGAGGGCTGCAAAATGATTTATTTGAAGCTTTTCCTGACTTTTTTGAAAATAGGTGCCTTTACTTTTGGCGGCGGATATGCGATGCTTCCACTTATTCAGGAAGCGGTCCTTAGAAATAACTGGCTAAGCGAAGAACAACTTATAAACTTCATCGCGGTAAGCGAAAGCACACCTGGGCCGTTTGCCGTAAACGTTTCAACCTATGTAGGGATGACAGTTGGAGGTTTGCTTGGCGCACTTTTAGCTACATTTGGCGTAATCCTACCTTCATTTGTGATTATTCTAATTGTGGCTGGATTTTATGAAAAATTCAAAGAAAACAAAGCGGTTGCTGGTTGCATGAGCGGATTAAAACCTTCTGTGGTAGGACTTATAGGAGCAGCTATTGTTTCTGTTGCTATTACTGTGCTAGCACCAGATGGATTTAGCATAAACATATTTTCAGGTGCTGAAGTTTACATAACATTAGGAATAGTAGTTCTATGCACAATACTTGCATTTAAGAAGGTACATCCCATTTTTATCATTTTTTTATCTGCAATTATAGGCATTGGTGTAGGCTATATAGGGACGGGGCTTATGCACTGAGGGGTGTCCCCTTGCTTCAAGGACGATCCACTAGTAAACTAGAATTGTGATTAATGCAAAGGGACAGGCTCTAGTGAATTGGAGCCACCTTTGAATAGCGGGGACAGCCTTCGATGCGAAAGCCACGTCCCTAAAATATGGAGGATATTATGAAATTTATTTCTTGGAATGTGAATGGACTAAGAGCCTGTATGCAGAAGGGCTTTGAAGATTTTTTTGATAAAGAAGCCGCTGATTTTGTGTGTTTACAGGAAATTAAGCTTTCGGAAGGTCAGCTGGATTTTGCAAAAGAAGGCTATCACGCATATTGGAACTATGCTGAAAAGAAAGGCTATTCAGGAACAGCTATTTTTACTAAGCATGAGCCTATGTCAGTAAGCTATGGTTTAGGAATTGCAGAGCATGATCACGAAGGCCGAGTGATTACACTTGAATATGACAACTTCTATCTTGTAACAGTTTACACTCCTAATTCGCAGGATGAACTAGCAAGACTAGATTATAGAATGGTTTGGGAAGACGACTTTAGAAAGTATCTTAATGATCTTGCTAATAAGAAATCAGTTGTAGTTTGTGGTGATATGAACGTAGCTCACCAGGAAATTGATCTTAAAAATCCTAAGACTAACAGAAGAAATGCAGGCTTTACTGACGAAGAAAGAGAAAAGATGACGACTCTTCTTGAATCAGGCTTTATCGATACCTTTAGATATTTTTATCCTGATAAAACCGAAATATACTCATGGTGGTCATATCGTTTCAAGGCAAGAGAGAAGAATACAGGTTGGCGCATTGACTACTTCCTTGCGAGCAAGGACCTAGAAAGCAAGCTTACTGATGCTAAGATTCATACGGATGTGCTAGGTTCCGACCACTGTCCTATTGAATTGGATATTGAATAATGGTGAAGCGGTGCATTTGTTATAAGAGACAAGAAAATCCTTGTAGGAAAAACGTGCTACGAAGGCAGAGTTAGTATTTTTCAGGCCAAGGGGTATATGCGGTAGAAGTAGAAGAAAATACCTTGAGAATCGCAGCGCCCTTCGGTAAATCACGTAATTTAAATAGAATATACCCCATAAAAAGAAAAAGTCGGTACAGATACGGGCTTTTTCTTTTTATACCGAGGTCGGCTAGAAAAAAGTCGGTATAAAAGGTAACTTCAAGCATATATACCCCCAGAAGTAAAAACAGACTCTTAATGTCGGCATTGCACTCAATAACAGAAGTATATACCCCACAGCACCCAGGCATAATATGGCCGTGTGGGTATAATATTCAAAACAAGAAATATATACCCACAAAATAAAACGATAGGTAAAATGAGATACGCGTTTTGCAATCCTGATTCTATAAAACCTTGCTAATCACATTACAATTGACGCTAAGGGACAACCCTTGCTTCATCATCCCCGTCCCTATTAACTTTCCCCACAACCTTTCCGATATATTTATTAAAACAGACTTTATAGTCTCATATGGCACATATCAACACTAGTTAGGAAAAGGATTTTCTAACGCAATCGGAAAGGAGTCCGTAATGAAAATTGCAAGTAGTAATGTGTGGATGGAAGCTAGTCACCAGGAAAGTTCATACACCATGGTTGAGCAGATTACCATTGACAAAAGAGCAGATGCTAAAGCTCCCGCAGCGATTTTAGAGCTATCAAAAGATGGTAAGGACAAATCGTATGTGGACAGCATCAAAGAGTACCAAGACAAAGAGGCGCGGGAAAATAAGCAAAAGCTCAAGGACAATGAGCTTAACTCTCTTAAGAACATGCTAAAACGTCTTAAGGAAGCTAGAGACAGTGAACAGTACAGAGTCCCTGATGAAAAGGATTTAAAAATTAAGATGATTCAGAAAATCCTTGCTGATCTTCAGGGTAAGAAGTTGTCCAAAGAAGATATAAAGGAGCTCGAAGGTGGCCATAGGATGGCAGATTTTCGTAGCAATTCCTTTAAGCTTTCGGCAGGATTCGAACTATCATTTAGTCAGTCATTATCCTTAGAGATGGGAACACTTGAAATAGGTACGAATCCATTTGGGACAACATGGCAGAAGATAACTGCGACATCGGGATTTATGATGGAGCAGGAAAGTACTTCTTTTGCCTCTAAAGGCTTAGTGAAAACGGCGGATGGCAGAAGCATTGATTTTAATATCGAGGTTTCAATGTCACGTGCCTTTATGCAGAGCATTGATATGCTTGAGACTCAGGACTATATAAAAACAGATCCTCTTATTATAAATTTGGACAGCAATGTAACGTCAGTAAGTGATCAGAAATTTTACTTCGATCTTGATTCTGATGGAAAAAAAGAAAAGATATCGATGGCAGGAAAGGGAAGTGGCTTCCTGGCACTTGATAAGAATGGTGATGGAATCATAAACGATGGCTCTGAGTTATTTGGCACTAAGAGTGGCGATGGCTTCAAGGATCTTGCCATGTATGATGAAGACGGAAACGGCTGGATTGATGAAAACGACAGCGTCTTTAGCAAGTTAAAAGTATGGACTAAAGACGAAGATGGAAAGGACCTGCTAATTGACCTTTTGAAGGCTGATGTAGGAGCTATTTTCTTAGGAAATGTTGATACTCAATTTAGCCTTAAAGATAGTGATAACAACTTAAACGCAGAGGTTCGTAAGACCGGTGTCTACCTAAAAGAAAGCACAGGACTTGCAGGAACCATTGCTCACGTCGACCTCGCTATATAGGGACAACCCTTGCTGCATAGGGACGTGGATGATTAATCAAGGCCTGTCCCTATGCTGTCTTTGAGGCAAGGAATTAGGGAATACGCTGCTGAGAAGAAAAAAGTGAAAAATCCGCGTAAAGCCAGCTGATTAATACGGCGCTTTTGCCCTGAGGAGGAGTGTATGAAGAAGGTTCAGGAGTTATTGGTAAGAGTTTTGATTCTCATGGGTGGGCTGATAATAGCCCACCTAGGAGTTACGTTGTTCCTGCTTGCGGATTTAGGGTCTGATCCATTCAACGTATTCGTGCAGGGAATCTTTAGAAGTATAAGCAAGCTTACTGATGCGTCTTTTATCACACATGGAAGAGTTCACGTTGTGATAAGTCTTATAATCGTTGTTGTTTTACTATTCGTAGACAAAACTTATGTTAAAATCGGCACGCTATTATGCATGATATGCGGGGGACCAATCATTGACTTCTTTAGTCTATTGCTGAATCCTGTTTTTGCATCTAACAATTCTTTGGTGTTAAAAATTATTGCTAACATTTTAGGCTGCTGCATTCTTGCTTTTGGAATGACAATTGTAATCAAATCAGAAGCTGGAACGGGACCAAATGACCTTGTAGCCCTTGTAATTAGCGAAAAGTCACACAAAAAATTTAGTGTCATCCGTGTCATTGTTGACATAGCATTTGCATTGACTGGATTAGTCTTAGGCGGAGTGCTGGGAATCGGTACAATTATCTGCGCTTTTGTAGTAGGACCGGTAGCAGGAATCTTTATGCCTATCAATGAAAAGTGGATCAAGAAAGTAATCAAATTAATAATATCTTAAAAGTATATATAACCTTTTCTTAGGCTCTTACAAATAGAATGCTGACTTGTGAGGTGAATTAATGAACAAGAAAAAATTTCGAATCATAGCTGTCAGCATTGTATTAGGAGCAATCTTAATGATGGTGACTGGTATTTTACTATATATTAAAAAGCCATGGAAGCCTGAAAATCCCGATACCAAGTGGTTAGAACCGCTCCCCATGGACACTTTACTTAGTGCTGAGTCGGTTGCAATTGATCGAGACGATGCGATTAAGTTTATCGAGGACGCCCATCCCTTTTTCGTTGATGGTAGCGACCAGGCCGGATATTTTGAGGCCAAAGAAGCTTATATCAATTCAACTCAGACTGAAATGACAGTCAGAGATTTCATGATTGCAACCAGCAAGTACTATTGTTTTTTCAAAGACGGCCACACTGCAATATGGTGGTCTGAGGATGAATTCCTTGATATTGACGTACATTATGAAAATGGAAATTACTATAAAATAACTGATGAAAATAATGGCAGCAAAGTTTACATAACTAAAATAGACGGCGTCCAGATAGATGAAATCTACGAGGCAATCGAAGCTGTCAAGCCCGTTGAAAATGAGATGGCAAGAGTCTCTAACAGAGAAGCTTTATTCGGTGCAAAAGGAATCTTGGAAATAGCAGGAGTAGACACTTCTAAAGAAAAGATAACCGTTGAATATAGCGATGGCACAAGCGTCGAGGCTTCATTTAGGAAAGCAGCAAGAGGATTTAGCACAGAAGAACCAAATAGCATTTTTCTTGATGGAGACGTTGTAGTGATTGACTTTAACATCTGTAATGATGATAAAGAACTCAAGAAGATATGTAAGCAGTTAGAAAAATATATAGATAATGGCTATGACAAAGTAATAATCGACGCACGCTCTAATCCAGGAGGCAGCTCTAACGCATGTGAAAGATTGCTAGAAACCATGGGAATGAGAAGCCCTTCATATGGTGTATTTATAAGGTATTCAGAAGAGGCCAAAGCACAGCGATCCTACGCCAGAAGCTCTGGAGACTCATACGCTAGTGCACCATTACTTGATGGCAAAGCTAATGACAAGATTAAGCTTGTTGTACTGTGCGATAAAGATACTTACAGTTCGGCTACAATGCTTTTAGTATATGTAAGAGACGCTAAATTAGGAACAATCATCGGCGAACCAAGCTCAAATAAACCTAATAGCTACGGAGATATTTTATATAACTCCCTTTCAAACTCGCATATTACATCAACAGTCTCACACAAAAAGTTCGTACGTCCGGACGCAGATAATAACGAGAACATGCTGATTCCAGACATCGAGACTAAACCTGAAGATGCTTACAAAACTGCTTTAGAGTATTTGCATCAAAAGTAAGACTAAAAACGTTTTAAAGAATTAACATCAATAATAAACCTTTAAGAAAACTGGTAGGTACGTGTGATGTGTCCTCCTTTACCAAATTAATCGGTAAAAGGGTACATATCGGTGTTGCCTACCAGTTTTTTTTGCTATAAAATATTGGCGATTGTAAGGAGGATTGGAACATGCACGTAGCTATTTGCGCTGACAACGTTGCTGACAGAAAGCAGCTTGAAAGACTCATGGGGCGTGAGGCTGATAAATGGATAGCTAAAGGCGACGCACTTTATATTTTTACATACGGAAGTGCCGAGTCAATTATGGCGGACCAGATGCAGTTTGATGCAATAATTGTTGATATAAAAGAAAGTGAAAAATATACCACGCTTTCACTTATTGACGAACTTAGAATCTTAGGAAAAACCTCCGTTATGATTATTTCCTCTATGGACAAGGTTGATGCCCAGTCAAGAACTGACATTGACTATCTTCCTAAGCCTGTGTCACCGAATACCCTTCACGAAGTAATTTCAAGAGTGCGGGAGAGAATGGACACCTATGTACAGAAAATAGAACTTAGGGGTCAGTATGAAACTTTGTATGTTACTGATGACGAAATCATGTATGCAAGGCAGCAGGGTGAGGTAACGATAGTAAAACTTAAGGATGGAAGAAATATAGAGGTTTATGGTACAGCTGAAAAGCTATATGGCTTTGTCGAAAGCACACATAGCGTGTTCTTTATGCCTAACAAAAAGAATATGATAAACCTTGATTATATGGATTCATACAATCCTTTTTGTGTTAAAATGAATGATGGTAGTAAATTTTCACTAGGGATATCTGCCATAGGAGAATTAAAAGAGAAACAGGGAGAAAAACATTGAACAAAGAATGGAATTTAGACAAGCTGTACAAGGGACTTGATGATCCTTCGTACAAAGAAGACGTTAAAAAACTTGAGGCTAAACTCAAAGAAGCAGACGAATTAGTAGCTACACTTAGTGGCGTTCCTACTGTAAGTGAAACAGAAAAGATGTTGACTGTAACAGAAAATATTTATGAACTTGCAGACAAACTTTTCCTCTATGTAGGACTTAGACAGGCAACAGATACTGAAAATGGAGAATTGCTTGCAGAATCAAATAATTTAGGAAGACTTGTATCTTCAGGTGCCGCAGCTGATACAAAGGCATCTAAGCTTATGGCAATGATTCCTGATATTGACGAATACGCTAAAGAATCTAAGCTGATTGAAGAATACAAGGCTTACCTTAAGAGAAACAAAGAAATGGCTGAGCATTTATTATCAGATCGTGAAGAAGAGCTTTATGCCCAGATGGATATGACTGGTGGCGGTGCATGGTCTAACCTGCAGGGCTTCCTTTCATCAACTGTTAAGGTTGATTATGATGGAAAGCAGATTACTCTTACAGAAGCTAGAAATTTAGCATACGATGCTGATAAGGATGTTCGTAAGAAAGCATATGATGCAGAAATTGCATGCTACGATAAGATTGCTGATTCAATCGCTTATGCACTTAACAATATTAAGCTTCAGGTGAATATGATAGCTAGAAAGCGCGGCTATGAATCTCCTCTTGATCAGACATTAAAGCAGTCTAAGATGACAAGAGCTACTTTAGACGCTATGATGAGCGCTATTGAAGAACACTTACCTAATGTGAGGAAGTACTTTACACATAAAGCTAAATTATTAGGATATGAGGGGGCACTCCCCTGGTACGAAATCTTCGCGCCTTTAGGTAACGATGACACAAAGTATTCAGTTGAAGAAGCTAAGCAGTTATTAGTTAATACCTTTGAACAGTTCTCTCCTGAAGTTTCATCACTTATGGAAGAGGCCTTTGATAATGAATGGATTGACTTTTTCCCTCACCCTGGCAAGCAGGGAGGTGCTTTTGATGCTTCAGCAGCATCAATTGGAGAAAGCCGTGTGCTCACAAACTTTGATGGAAGCTTTAGCTCAATTGACACTTTGGCACATGAGCTTGGTCACTCTTTCCATGACCGTCAGGTTCAGGGCAATCGAGCACTTAACCAAAACTACCCTATGCAGGTAGCTGAAACTGCTTCAACCTTTAATGAGACTCATTTATGCAATTTCCATGTTGCACATTCTAAGTCTAATACTGAAAAGCTTTCTTTATTAGAAGGACTTTTAAAGGAACAGACACAATGTATCGTAGATATTTATTCAAGATACTTATTTGAAACAGCTGTATTTGAACAGTGTGAAGATAAATTCTTAATGAAGGACGATTTAAAGGCTCTTATGCTTGATGCTCAGAAAAAAGCATATGGCGAGGGATTAGACGAAAACTTCATGCATCCTTATATGTGGTGTTGCAAGGGACATTACTATAGTACAGGCTTAAGCTTCTACAATTTCCCTTATGCATTCGGACTTTTATTCGCAACTGGCCTTTATGCTCTCTATCTTGAGGAAGGAATCGATACATTCTTGCCTAAGTACAAGAATATGTTAAAGGCTACTCCTACATCAACTGTTGAAGAAGCTGGAAAGCTCATGGGTATTGACTTAACAGATAAGAAATTCTGGGAAGCTTCTTTGGAACTTGTTGAAAAGAATATTGAAGAATTTTGCTCTTTATAATTAACGAAAAGGTCTTCTGATGTTTACTCAGGAGACCTTTTTTATATAGCTTGTAGTAACAGCGATAATCCTTGTATGATATAATCATATATAACAAACTTGGATTAGGAAAAAGGAGGAAAGTATGATTGGATTTGCGATAGCTCTTGCTGTAATAGGAGTTACATTTATAGTTTTGGGCTTACTAATATGGAAAAAAGAAATGATATCACTATTTCATAGTTATCATACAGACAAAGTGTCTAGCGAAAACAAGCAGGCTTTCTGCCGGATTTCAGGTTTGGGAGTAATAGCTATTGGAATCGGGATAATGGTATCGGGAATTGTAGTAGGATTTACAGATTCTTCGTATAGCTTCTTAGTCATGGCACTTGGCATGGCTATAGGCCTTGCATTACTTGTTACAGCAGGGATGAAATATAATCGTTAGGCGCAAAATGCGTTATTTATAAGGACGCTGATTGAGTTTATGCTATGCACTTTGCTGATTCTGGTTTTGATATTAAAAAAGACTCCTGCGAATATTAGGGAGATTTTACAGGTTATGCAATTATTCTGTGCACTCATTGGGCAAAAGAAAAACTTTTCGAAAAATATTTTCGCGATTCAGCGTACAAAAGTATTGATTATATTTTGAGATTAGTATATTCTAACGTTATATAAATAGAAAATAGATTTAATTCTATTGGTTTTGTCTGGCAAAAGGGAGTTTGGATGGACACAAGAGATGATGTTGTAGCAGCTAAGTTAGTATTACCAAAGAGAGCATTAGTAGCAGAGGATAATCCTATTAACGCTCAGATTGCTTCAGTTCAGCTAAAGGATATTGGATTTGAGGTGGATGTTGTAAAAGACGGGTCTATGGCAATAGATAAATTTAGCACTAGTGAAGTTGGATATTATGGGCTGATTTTAATGGATTTGATGATGCCTGTTATGAATGGAATGGAAGCAGCTAAAGCTATTAGGGAATTAGACAGAAGTGATGCTAAGACTGTACCTATTGTAGCGGTATCGGCTAATTCATATCCAGAATATACAAAAGATATAGAGGAAAATGGAGTAAATTGCTTTATTACAAAGCCATACAACAAAAAGCAGATTCAGGAGCTTGCTATGAGGCTTACTGGAAATGAAGTTGTATAAAGAGAACATGAACAATAAACGTATAGAATTTTTAGATGGATTAAAAAAAGGGATACCGATAGGACTGGGATACTTAGCGGTATCCTTTACTTTTGGAATATGGGCAGTAGAAGGTGGAGTGCCTATCTGGATGGTAGTGTTTATATCGCTTTCTAACCTTACCAGTGCAGGACAGTTTGCTGGAACAGGCCTATTTTTAGGCGGGGCATCTTTCTTTGAAGTGGGTCTTTCTGTTTTGGTTATAAACTTAAGATACTCATTAATGAGTCTTTCATTAACACAAAAGCTTAGTAAGAACATAAAGCTTTATGAAAAACTTATTTTTGGTTATGCAATCACTGATGAGGTTTTTGCTGTAGCAGCAACTGAAAAGAAAGAAATAACCACACAGTATATGTATGGGCTTATGAGTATGCCGATCGTAGGCTGGACTCTTGGAACTGCTCTTGGCGCTATAGTAGGTAGTGTATTGCCTCCCAGACTTTCAGATGCAATGGGAATAGGCTTATATGCGATGTTCATCGCAATTATCATTCCTCCTAGCAAAAAATCTTGGTCAATTGTAGGGGTTATTATTATTTCGGTTACTGTAACCTGTATAATAAAATATGTACCAGCTTTATCATTTATCTCAGCAGGTTTTACCATGATTATTGCCACAGTTGTAGCATCAGCTATAATGGCGGTTATTAAGCCGGTAGAGGATGCAAAAGAGGAGGTAAGTGAATGAGCACAGAATTAAGATACTTCATCGCTATAGTGATTATGGCTTTAGTAACTTATATTCCCAGAGTGTTACCAATAGCCCTTTTTACTAAGCAGATTAAGTCTAAATTTATAAAATCATTTTTGTACTACGTGCCTTACGCAGTACTTGCAAGTCTTACGTTCCCTGGTATTTTCTATAGTACCGAGAATATGCTTGCTGCTATTGTAGGAACCTTAATTGCATTGCTACTCGCATTCTTTGAAAGAAGTCTGATTGTGGTTGCAATAGGTGCAGTATTAGGTGTGTTTATTGTGGGATTTTTCTAAATCTTAGGAGGAGTAATAATATGATTCTTCAGTTTGTAGGGGCTGATCATCAGGTTACTGGAAGCGCTCATTATATAGAAGCTTCTGGTAAAAGATTTTTGGTTGACTATGGTATGGAGCAGGGTGGAATTGTATACGAAAGTAAAGGACTTCCATGCAGTGAAGCTGATTTGGATTTTGTTCTTTTGACACATGCACATGTTGACCATTCTGGAATGCTTCCTAAGCTTTATGCAAGAGGCTTTAGAGGAAATGTATATGCTACAAAGGCCACTTCAGAATTATGCTCAATTATGCTTAGAGACTGTGCACATATTCAGATGCAGGAAGCTGAATGGAAAGCTAGAAAGGCTAAGCGTTCGGACTTAGTATCTAAGGATGTTGAACCAGTGTACACGATGGAGGATGCTGAAGGCATTATTCATAAGCTTGTTCCTATTCCCTATGAGTCACCCTTTGAGATTTCTGAAGGAATCAAGGTAAACTTTGTTGATGCTGGACATCTAATGGGTTCTTCAAGCATTGAGTTAACACTTACTGAAGGAAATATTACAAAGAAGATTGTCTTTTCAGGGGACATAGGCAACAAGAACCAGCCTTTGATTAAGGACCCTACATATATTATAACAGCTGATTATGTGGTGATGGAGTCAACATATGGCGACAGATTACATGAAAAGACTAAAGTGAACTCGATAGAGGACTTTGCAAGTGTAATCGAAAGCACACTTAATGGTGGTGGAAGTGTGATTATCCCTTCTTTTGCTGTAGGCCGTACACAGGAGCTTTTGTATTTTATCAAGATTATCAAAGAAAAGAACATGGTAAGTGACACAAAATTTCCTGTTTTCATCGATTCACCATTAGCAGTTGATGCTACCGAAATTTTTGAAAAGAATGTCTTAGAATGCTTCGATGATGAAGCAATGGAACTGGTAAGAGAGGGCATAAACCCACTAACTTTCCCAGGACTTAAGCTTTCTATTACAAGCGAAGAATCTAAGGCAATTAACTTTGATGATACACCAAAGGTTATTATTTCGGCCTCTGGCATGTGTGATGCAGGGCGTATCAGGCATCATTTAAAACATAATCTTTGGAACCCTAACAATACAGTATTGTTTGTAGGATACCAGGCGCAGGGTACATTAGGAAGAGCCTTATTAGAAGGCGCAACTGATGTAAAGCTTTTTGGAGAAGATATAAGTGTAAGAGCTTCCATAAAGACACTTCCTGGCTTGTCAGGACATGCAGACAGAGACGGATTAGTTGAATGGATTACAGCTTTTGAAGAAAAGCCTAAGCAGGTTTTCGTAGTTCACGGAGATGACACAGCTTGTGTAGCGTTTACAGAACTATTAAACAAATCCCTAAAGATTAAGGCTGATGCTCCATTTAGTGGAACTGTTTACGACCTTGCTAAAGGTGAATTTGCCTACATTGCTGAACCTGAGCGTCGTAAGAAGCGTATCTCAATCGTATCTGAAGCCTTCCAGAGACTTCTTGCTGCTGGCCAGCGCTTAATGGCAATCATCGAAAAGAATCGAGGCCTTGCTAACAAAGACCTTGCTAAATTTACTAGCCAGGTCAATTCGCTTTGCGACAAATGGGATCCAGACAACGAACCCTCTTATGAAAAGAAGGGAAAGAAGAAAGGATAGAATGTTGTGATATGTACCCCTTTACTGGACGCTCAGTAAAGGGGCTTTTTCTGAGGGTAGGATAATGGTGAAGTTCATGTAGTAAAGATGGTTGGACCATCATATAGAACAAAGGATTACAATGAGCTTCTCGATGTAGATGAGCAGAAAACAGGTCGGTAGAAAACTACATTTTCATGTCGGAACAAAAATGCATTTCGAAGTTGACATTTACAATTTCCTGTGGGCTTTATTGCCAGAAGCTTGATTTTATGTGATTTCTTGTGGGCTTTACTGCTTGAAGCTTGATTTGAGAAAGCAGGCAGTAAAATGATAGCTGATTCATTTGAAAATTACTGCTTGATATGCAAATTGATATAGCCCAGGCAGTAAGAAGCTAATCATTGACCCCATTAATTGCAGAAATGACTAAGTTTTTTACTGCCTAACTAGCTAGAACCATATATGTAAGCAGTAAAGGAGATTGAAGTACGCGAAAAAAGAAGTGCCATAATGCGTTTTTGTTACTTATTTTACTGCTCAAATTGACAATTCACATTAGGAGCAGTAAATCTGGGCTGAATATTGGGATAAAGAATGAGAAATGTCTAATGCTAATCCTAAAATGCCATGAAAAAAACATTTACTTACTGCTCGCTCGGATATGTTTTCGTTTAGGCAGTAATAATATGTTATATGATATTATGAAATGAATAAATTTAAAATGGATTACAACTTCGTGTAAATGTAGCCTGCTAAGTGAAGATAAGTAGCTTGGAGCTACATTATCGATTGAAATGCATCCAGTTCAGGCATGCTGGTATCTTCAAGAAGTCTTTGGACAGCCTGCAGGACTAAAGTTGGAATTTATAGGAGCCATGAATCCTATGGACATAGTAAAGCCTGCTATAGCGTAACACCCAAAAGATGGATATTGCGAAGGACACAGTCAGAGGTGATGCCCTCGCGTAAGCCACGCCAGAGGTAAGACCCTCGAGCAAGCCGCGCCAGAGGTAAGGCCCTCAAGCAAGCCGCGCCAGAGGTAATGCCCTCGAGCAAGCCGCGCCAGGGGTAAGACCCTAGCGCAAGCTGCACCACAGGGATGCTTCCCGCGTAAGCCACGCTCAACACAGAGGAATGTCCTAAAGCCCCATTCAACATAGAATCATTCAACACACAAAAGAGGAAGCCATGTATAAAATGAATCAATATATTGAGTACTCTCAAGAAGTTTTAGAATCCTTACATAACAACAAACCAGTCGTAGCGATTGAAACTGGTGGTACATTCGCAGGAATCCCATACCCAGAAAATGTTGAGACCGCTAAGAAGGTTATGGAAGAAGTTAGAAAAAATGGTGCAACTCCTGCATATGTATCAATTATGAATGGCGTCATCAAGGTTGGAATGACAGATGAAGAGCTTGATGATTATGGTAAGCGTAGAGGTACCATGGCTAAAGCATCAAGACGAGAGATTCCATTAATCCTTGCTAAGGGTGAGTATGGCGTAATGACTCTTGCTGCCACAATGGTTGTCGCTGATATCGCTAATATCCCAGTTGTTTCTGGCGGTGGAATGGGCGGTGTTCATAGAGGTGCAGAAGTTACAATGGACATCTCATCAGACCTTGAAGAGATTGCTGCAAGAAATGTAATCGTTGTATGCTCAGGCGCTAAATCCATTCTTGATCTTAATCTTACAATGGAATATTTAGAAACAAAATCAGTTCCGGTTGTAGGCTATAAAACCAGCGAACTTCCCGCATATATGGCAATCGAAAGTGGAATCAAGCTTCCCTGTCAGATGGATTCAGTAGAAGAAGTCGCTAAAGCATATCATATAAAGAATCAGCTGGGTATTACTACAGGCATGCTTCTGATGAATCCTATTTCCAAAGAATATGCCGTTGATGCTATCAAAATGAACCAGGTTATTGACGAAGCAATAGAACGTAGCAAGATAGACAACGTTAAAGGTAAAGCAATAACCGAATATCTTATGAAATATCTAAAAGAAAAATTAGGCTCTGACAGCATGGCTTCGCAAAAGAACATGATAATTGAAAACGCTGCTCTTGCTGCTAAAGTAGCTGCTTCTATCTAGCCATGCCATAGGGATAATCTTTTCATAAGCCATGCTGTAGGGTCAATCTTCTTGCTGGTCATAACATAGAGCTGCTTCTTGCACCAGACATCGCCAGGTATAGCTATGTTATAAAAATGATTTTCATGATACCGTTACCCATAACAAAAGAAATTACTAAAAAGATTATAAAATTGTTAGCACTCACCGTTGACGAGTGCTAACAATGGTGCTACAACGTAGGTAGAACAAAGGAAGAGATTTTGGATTAGCCAATCACTCAACCCATAACCGAACCGGTTGTTCCAAATACTTATTAACATATTCACCGGATGCAATAAATTACACCCGATAGCAAAAGGAGGAATGATTTATGTTGATGCCTAGTATTTACGGAGAAAACTTGTTGGATGACTTTTTTGATGATTTTCCTTTTTTCAATGTCCCTGATATGAAGAGGGCTGAAAAGAAGCTATATGGTAGAAAAGCTAACCATGTAATGTGTACAGATATCAAAGAAGAAAATGATGCTTACGAATTGTGCATGGATTTGCCTGGATTTACAAAGGAAGAGATTAAACTTTCTCTGGCCGACGGATATTTAAATATCGAGGCTTCAAAATGTGTAGATAATACTACGGGCAATGAAGAGACAGGAAAGTATATCCGAAAGGAAAGGTACGCAGGTTCTTGCAGCAGAAGCTTCTATGTAGGAAATCAGATTACCGAGGAAGACATCAAGGCTGAATTTAAACACGGTATTTTAACTCTTAAAATACCTAAAAAGGAAAACAATCCATCAGTTCCGGAAAAGAAATACATTGCAATCGAAGGATAATACAAAAGGGCGGTTCAAACGAACCGTCCTTTTATTGAAGGGAAACACGAAGGGAAGGCTTGATAGAGCTAATCTTATGCCGAAGGGAAAAACGAAGGAAAGGCTTGAAGGAGCTAATCTTATGTCGGAGGGAAACGCGAAGGAAAGGCTTGAAAGAGCTAATCTTATGTCGAAGGGAAAAGCGAAGGAAAGGCTTGAAGAAGCTAATCTTATGTTGAAGGGAAATACGAAGGAAAGGCTTGAAGAAGCTAATCTTATGTCGGAGGGAAATACGAAGGAAAGGCTTGATAGAACCAGCCTATATTCCAAGGGCAATGTGAAAGGGCGTATCTATGGGCTGGTCATTTGAACAGGTAAGTGCGTTGATGGATTATATATTATCTTGTGACGGGCAATGCGTACATTTACAGCGGCTGGGTAAAAACATCTTGGTGTTAAATACTGCCAGTGGCTGATTTAAAGCTACTTGACGTTAAAGACTATCAGCGGCTGATAGATGGCTTTTCAGTGCTTGATACTGCTGAAACATGTATATGTGTATATTAGGCAGTAATGATTTGTAACAATTCATTTTATTTTACTGCTTCGTATAAAATCGATAGTGCTTGGGCAGTAATATTTTAGCAAGCTAGATTATATTTTCCTAAAATTCATCTATTTTTACTGCTTATCAGCACAATTTAATAGCGCTAAGCAGTAAACCTGATGAAGAAGAGAAAGCAAACGATGGATATTGGAGAACTATTGCTAATTTTTTACTGCCTCCAGATTGAATTTGTGTTATGGGCAGTAATTACACGAGACAAATTCTTTGCTAGAGCCTATCCAATATCAGATTTTCGACGAATGTGCAAAGAAAATGCAATTTGTTACTGCTTGGAAACTTAAGCGCTATTAATAGGCAGTAAATAGGTGTGCGCTCCGGTGCGCTAATTCCATTTTTTTTTGCTTTGGCAACCGCATCAATGGACATACGACGATAAATCAGTGTATCAGAGGCTGAAAAACAGGCGCCCGACGATGAATCGACAACCAAATAATAATCTTTCGATAACCATCGCCTAAAGCAACAATCACGTATAGCAACCATCGCCCAAAGCAGCAATCCTGTATAGCAACCATCACCCAAAACAACAATCACATATAGCAACCATCGCCCAAAGAAGCAATCACATATAGCAACCATCGCCCAAAGCAACAATCACATATAGCAACCATCGCCCCAAAGCAATCATCGCCTAAAATAGCCATCGCGCGAAGCAAAAATCAGGTTTAACTGCCTAAACGTAAAAATTGTTCCAGAGTGCTAAAGTGTGCTATACTATAAAAAATCTATCTAATGGGGGACTACGCATTATGAGTATGGCAGATATCACATTTATTAATATGTGTAAGGATATTTTAGAGAATGGAACCAGCACGGAGGGCGAGAAAGTAAGACCTCACTGGCAGGATGGAACACCTGCATATACTATCAAGAAGTTCGGCGTGGTAAACCGCTACGATCTTAGAAAAGAATTCCCGATTATTACACTTCGTAAAACAGCATTAAAGAGTGCTACTGATGAGATGCTATGGATATGGCAGCAAAAGTCTAATAATATCAATGATTTGCACTCACACGTATGGGATGAATGGGCTGATGAAAATGGATCAATTGGTAAGGCTTATGGATATCAACTTGGCGTAAAGCATCAGTACAAAGAGGGTATGATGGATCAGGTTGATCGCGTGATTTATGATCTTAAGAATAATCCTTTCAGCCGCCGCATCATGACTAACATTTATGTACACGAGGACCTTCATGAAATGAATCTTTACCCTTGTGCTTATTCCATGACATTTAATGTTACTCAGCGTCCTCATGAGGATAAGCTTACGCTTAACGCTATTTTGAATCAGCGTTCACAGGATGTGCTTGCTGCTAATAACTGGAATGTGGTTCAGTATGCTGTACTTGTGCATATGCTTGCACAAAGCTGCAATATGTATGTGGGTGAGCTTGTACATGTAATCGCAGATGCTCATATTTATGATAGACATATACCTTTAATTAAAGAGCTTATTTCAAGAGAACCATTACCAGCTCCTAAGTTTACTCTTAATCCTGAAATTACCGATTTCTACAAATTTACAAGAAATGACGTAAGCTTGGAAGGATACGAAACACATCCACAGATAACAGATATAGAAATAGCAATATAAAAATGACAATATAAAAATAGCAATATAAAAACAAACATATAGAAATAACAATATAGTATGCATACCATATTGAAATACAATCTGCAAAAAACACAGAATGCAATCTGCAAAAAACACAGAGTGCAATCTGCAAAAAACGCATAATGCAGACTGCATAACACACAAACATAGTTTACATAATACACAGAAAGAACACTCATGAACATAATCGTAACTATAGACAATAATTTTGGTATTTCATATAAAGGGCGCCCCTTTGCAACCATACCTGCTGAGCGAAAGAGTAAGATGCAAGAGATTGCAGGAAAGGTAGTAGTATACGACCTTAAATCCATGGAGGATTTACCTGGGCAGCAGCCGGTGGTGGGCTCGACAAATCTAATTTTTACAGATGGATATGAGACCAAGGTTAGAAATGCTGAGACCTATGCTACAATTGAAGCGCTAAGAGAGGCATTAAAGAAATATAACACCGACGACATTTATATTATTAGCGGTGAAAAGCTTTTTAAGGAATTCTTACCTGATACAAACGTTATTCATGCAACTAAGATTGATTATGAATATCAGGCAGATGCTTTCTTTGAAAACTTAGATGAAAACGAAGATTTTTATATAGCAGCTGATTCTGATGAACAGTACTGCTTTGATATTGTATATAGCTTTTTAAGATACGAAAGAAAGGAACAATCGTGACAAGGGAAGAAATCCAGAAGGAATATCCATATTTGTATGATACACATGTTCACACTAAGGAAGCCAGTGCCTGTGGCAATTCTTTAGGCGCAGATATAGCAAGGGCCTATAAGGAAGCTGGGTATTCAGGTATTTTTATAACTGATCATAACTGGTATGGAAATTGCGCTATAGACAGAAGCCTTCCCTGGGAGGATTTTTGTCATGAGTTTTTTAAAGGCTACGAAAATGCTAAAAGAACTGGCGATGAGATAGGATTACAGGTCTTTCCTGCATATGAAGCTGCATATGATGGAACAGAGTTTTTAATCTATGGTTTAACTCCAGAACTTATAGCAAACCATCCTGAGATTAAGGATGCAACAATCAAGGAACAGCTTGATATAGTACATTCACTAAATGGTATGGTTATTCAGGCACATCCATTTAGAAATGTGTGGTATATCGATGCGGTAAGATTGTATCCAGGATTTGTCGATGGATTAGAAGGGATTAATGCTTCTCAGTCTAATGCCCACGATGGAAACCGTGAAAAGTCAATCTGGGACGAAAAAGCAAGAGCTTTAGCAAAAGAAAGAAAGCTTCCCATGACAGCTGGATCTGACCAGCATAACACTACTTTATTCATGGGTGGAATGGCGTTTAAAACTCCCGTTGAATCCGCTGCTGATTTTATAAGAAGAGTTAAAAATAACGAGGATTACGTTATCACTAACGGTAGAGAATATTATTCTAATCAAGGTGAATTACTAGCTAAATGGAAAGATTAAAAAAATATAAAAAATATGCGATACTTCTTGCATTTTCACTTATGTTGCTCGTAGGATGTGGTAGTAAGCGATACGTGCTTACGACTGGATTTGAACGTACCGAGCTTATGCGTATAAACGGTGTATCAACATATCTTCCACAGATGATGCTGTATTTAACAACAGTTCAGAATCAATACGAGGAAATCTATGGTGAGAGCATATGGAATCAGCCCTACAATGATGTTTCATTAGAGGATAGGGTCAAGGATATGGTTCTTGCTAAACTAGCCCAGATTAAGGTCATGAACCTTATGGCTTCTGAATATGAACTTACATTAAACGAAGTTGAATTAGAGAAGATTAACAAAGCCTCTGACGAATTTTTTGAGGGGCTTAATGATGTTGAGAAAGAAACTCTTAAGCTGACCAGGGCCGATATATTCACCGCTTACTCTGAGTACGCTCTGGCTGAAAAGGTTTATGACTATGTTATTAAGGATGTTAACCCTGAAATAAGTGATGATGAAGCTCGTACACTTACAATTCAGGAGATATTTATTAAAACATACTCCTTAGATGCTAATGGTAACAAAATTAGATACAGTGACCGAGGCCTTAAAGAGGCTAGGGACAAAGCACGGCTTGTGCGCGAGCTTGCTGTGACCGAGGGTGAATCCTTTGAAACATTGCAGGCCAAGTACGATGAAGGTGGTATCAAAACTTGTTCTTTTGGAAGAGACGAGGTTGAGCCGGAGATTGAAGACGTTGCTTTTTCACTGTCGCAAAATGAAGTAAGTGATGTCATCGAAACAGTAGATGGCTACTATATAATTAAATGCATTTCGGACTTTGATCTTTTAGAAACTCAAGCTAATAAGATTGTGATTTTGAAAGAAAGAAAGTCCAGGGCGTTTAACGAGCAGTACGATTTATATCTTAAGAGCATCACTAAGATATTAAACAAGAGCTTGTATGATTCAATCAAAATGATTCATGATCCACAAGTAAAAACATCAACTTTTTTTGATGCAGATTTATTTTAAGAAAGAAGGCATTTTAAAATGGCAAGACAAGGTAGTTTATCAATCAATAGTGAAAACATTTTTCCTATCATCAAGAAGTGGCTCTATTCAGATCACGACATCTTCTATAGAGAACTCATTTCAAATGGATGCGACGCTATCACAAAGCTTAAGAAGCTTAACATGATGGGCGAGTATGAACTTCCTGAAGGTTATAAGGGACGTATTACAGTTATTCCTAATTCGGCTGAAAAGACACTTACATTCATCGATAACGGTTTAGGTATGACTGAGGATGAAGTTGAAGAATACATCAATCAGATTGCATTTTCTGGTGCAACTGATTTCATGAACAAATACAAGGACAAAGCCAATGACGATCAGATTATCGGTCACTTTGGTTTAGGCTTCTATTCTGCATTTATGGTGGCAAAAGAAGTTCACATCGACACTCTTTCATATAAAGCAGGAGCTAAGCCGGTTCACTGGGAATGCGATGGCGGTACAGAATTCTCTATGGAAGAAGGAGATAAGTCAGAAGTTGGTACAAAGATTACATTATTTGTAAATGATGACTGTCTTGAATTTTGTAACGAATATAAGGCAAGAGAAGTAATCAAGAAATATTGTTCTTTTATGCCTACAGAAATTTATCTTGATAAGCAGCCTAAAGAAGAAGCTGACAAGGATAAAGAACCTGAATTACTAAATGAAACTACTCCTTTATGGATTAAACATCCTAATGAATGCTCTGATGAAGATTACAAGAAGTTCTATCGTGAAGTATTCCACGATTACAAGGAGCCTTTATTCTGGATTCACTTAAATATGGATTATCCCTTCAATTTAAAGGGTATTTTATATTTCCCTAAGATTAACATGGAATATGAATCAATCGAGGGAACAATTAAGCTTTATAACAACCAGGTATTTATTGCTGACAACATTAAGGAAGTTATTCCTGAATTCTTAATGCTTTTAAAGGGTGTAATTGACTGTCCTGATTTACCTTTAAATGTTTCAAGAAGTGCTCTTCAAAATGATGGATTTGTTACAAAGATTTCTGAATACATTTCTAAGAAGGTTGCAGATAAGCTTTCAGGAATGTGCAAGACAGACAAGGAAAATTACGAAAAGTACTGGGAAGACATCAGTCCATTCATCAAGTTTGGTTGCTTAAAGGATGACAAGTTCTGCGAAAAGATGACAGATTACATCTTATTCAAGAATCTTGATGGCAAGTATATGACACTTCCTGAGTGCCTTGAAGTAAAACCAATTGACTCTGATGAAAGCGCAGTAGATGAAAATGGTGAAAAGGTTGAAGCTGAAGTGATCGAACCTGAAACAGAGGAAACTTCAGAAGAGAGCAAGGAAAAGACCATTTATTATGTAACAGACGAACAGCAGCAGAGTCAGTACATTAATATGTTCAAGCAGGCCAAGATGGATGCAGTTGTATTAAAGCACAACATCGATCAGCCTTTCCTTTCTCAACTTGAAGCCAAGAATCAGGGAATTAAGTTTGTAAGAATCGATTCTGATGTAACCGAATCTTTAAAGAACAAAACATCTAAGAAGGTTCAAGAAGAGCTTACTAAGGAAGCAGAAAGCTTAAAGGAACTATTTGGAAAGACTTTAAAGAAGAAAGAACTCAAGCTTACAGTTGAAAAACTTAAGAATAAAAAGATTGCTTCAATCATCACTCTTTCAGAAGAATCTCGTCGTATGAAAGATATGATGAAGATGTACTCAATGCCCGGCATGGATATGTCAATGTTTGGCGGTGAGGAAGGCGAAACATTAGTGCTTAATGCTAACCATCCTTTAGTAGAATATATCTTCAACCATCAGGGAGAGGATGTATCAATCTTTGTTGAACAGCTATATGATTTAGCCAAGCTACAGCAGGCTCCTTTAGGACCTGAAGAAATGACAAAGTTCGTACAGCGCAGCAACGAAATCATGCTTAAGCTTACAGAAGAAAAATAAAAAATTGCGTGTCTTAGTAAGAGCCAGGGATTGAATTACCTGGCTCTTATATTTATAATGTTTATAAGGGTAATTCTGTCCATTTTCTGACAATTACTTAAATTTTGAGATCGGATTAGCCATTTTAAATGCAACAGACAATAGCTAAGATTTTAGACGGACAATTTGATTATGAACGAGGGAGCTTAGAAATATCAGTACCCCGTATCGAACTGACCTTGTCACCTGGTGAAGTGTACACCGGGTTTTTTGAGTTGCGTGGGCTTAATGACAGGCACACTGAAGGTTTTGTAAGCACTGACGACATCCGTATGACCATACTGACCCCAAAGTTCGAAGGTGAAAGTAACGCCATAGAGTTTTCTTTTGCCTCAAAGGGATTAGAGGAAGGTGATGTTGTACAGGGTGAAATATATATTGTTTCTAACCAGGGAGAGTATTATCTTCCATATGTAGTTTCTATACAGCACAAAAATCTTGAAAGCTCTCTGGGCGGCATCAAAAATCTGTTCCATTTTGCTAACCTTGCAAAAGCAAACTGGGACGAGGCTTGCAGGCTCTTTTATTCAGATGACTTTATCAATGTATTTACCGGTAATGACAAGCAGTACAAAAAAATCTATAAAGGGTTGATTAGAAGCTATGGAAACGAGCAAAATGTTGAAGAATTCCTGCTTGAAATCAACAAGAAAAATCCTGTTGAATATGTTCTTGAGAGGGAAACTATTAATCTTCAGGAGCCAGACGGACTGGTTGAAGAATATATAAATATTACCAGAAACGGATGGGGCTATACTCTTCTTAATGTAGAGACAGATGCTGAATTTGTGAGTCTTTCTAAGATATCGCTAGACGACAAGGATTTCTTAGGAAATTACTTAAGCTATGCTGTTCAAATTGACGCAAGCAAGCTTCACGCTGGTAATAACTATGGAAGGATTACATTCTTTAATTCCTTCACAGAGTTTAGTGTCATGGTATGCGTAAATAAAGGCACTATTATAAATTCTGAATTTTCGACCCATATGGAAGCTGATCATTTAAACCATGACATGATGGTTTATTATGAAGCTTTTCGTAGCAGGAAGATTTCTAAGGATACATGGCTTGCTGAGACGGATAGAATCGTAGAAAGACTTATGGAACTTTATTCGGACAATCTGACGATCAAATTATTTAAGGCTCAGCTTTTAATGTCGCAGGATAGATACAATGAAGCTAAGTGGCTGCTTGATCAGGCTCAGAATGTGTTTGAAGCTAGTGAAGAATATTCATCGGTAAGATGGGCGTACTATCTTTACCTTACTACTTTATACAATAGGGATGAAAGATATATTGATGAGATGACTAGAGAGGTTGAAAAGATATATCAGATGAATCCTTCAGAATGGCGCGTGGCGTGGATGCTTCTTTATATGTCAGAGGAGTTCGTTATCAGCCCTTCTAAAAAATGGGTGTTTATTGAACAACAGCTATCTACTCAGTGCAAGAGCCCTATGTTCTATGTGGAAGCGGCTAATATGCTGCAGATCAACCCAGGGCTACTAACAAAGCTTTCTGAGTATGAAATAAGAGTATTAAGATACATGGCAGCCAACGAGCTTATTACAGATGATATACTCTCTCAGTTTGTATACCTTGCAGGCCATGTAAAGGATTATAACGAGGGTGTATATCAGATTCTGGTGAAATGCTATGAAATTAAGCCTTCTTTATTAGTAGTTGAGCCAATAGTAGAAATGCTTATTAAGGGTGGAAAGTATGGCCCTGAATACTACGAGTGGTTTTTACTTGCGGTGAAAGGTGAGATTAGAGCAACTAAGCTATATGAGTATTACATGGCTTCTATTGACTTGGCCAAAGACTACGATATCCCTAAAATGGTTTATCTTTACTTCTCATATCAGTTAAATCTTGAATGGGAACAGGCGGCTTATCTTTTTGCCAGAGTCATTGCAAATAAGGATGCAATGCCAGAGATTTATCAGTCATATGTGGATAGAATTCGTGAATTTGCGGTGGATGCGATATTACTAAAGCATATTAATCAGGATGCTGCGATAGTAGTACGTTTTGCTCTTGAAGAAATGCCTATATCAGATGAAATAGCAGAGGCACTTTCTGAATACATTTTCATGCATAAAATCACTGTGCATGATAAAAAGATAAAGAAAATAGCGGTTTATCAGTTCAAAGAAGAGGTTGAAAATGTATATCAGGTTGAAAATGGAGTTGTATATGCTCCGATTTACAACAAAGAATATTCAATCCTCTTTGAAGATAGCTTTGCAAACCGTTACACTACGTCGGTAAAGTGTGATGTTGAACGCTTGATGGTGCCAGGTAAAATCGCTTCCAGAATCCAGGATTATGTTACAGATAACATAGGCTTTGACGTATTCATATGTGAGAATAGCTCTGCCAGAGTGGAAATTGATGCGGAAAATGAAGCAAGATATCAGGCTATTTTAGATTCACCTATTATCGATAGGGATTATAAGCTTGAGATTTTAGGAAAGCTTATGGCTTACTATTACGACAATGACCGTATTAGAGAGCTTGATTCGTTACTTGAAGTGCTGCTTCCTGAAGATGTAGATTTCAGAGAACGTATTAATGCAATCACGTTCATGAATCTTAGAGGAATGTATGACAAGGTTTTACAATGGCTTACTGAGTATGGTATCGAGGGCATAGATGTCAAGGAAGTGCTAAGACTTGTTTCAAGATTAATACTTAGAGGTGATCATGCTAAAGATACTGTTTTATTAAAGCTTGCAGCAACAGTATTTTTTAAGAGCAAGTATGATGAAAATATAGTCAAGTATCTCGCAACTTACTACGAGGGAATGACTAAAAATGTACGTAGGGTATTTAGTGTGGCTGAAGGCTATCAGATGGATATTTCTTCCATGTGCGAGCGTATGCTTACACAGATTTTATATACTGGCTATTATGTACCAGAAAGAATCAGCGTATATAGAAAATTTGTATCTTTTGGTGGAAGCTTAGATATTCAGGTAGCCTTCCTGACTCAGTGTTCTTTTGAATACTTTGTAAAGGACCAGATTACTGACTCGTATATATTTGAAGAGCTCACAAAGCTTCACGTAAGGGGAACTGTTCTTTTGACAGTATGCAAGCTTGCTTATCTTAAGTTTTATGCTGAATCAGGGGCTCCTACTGATGAAATCAAGTCTCAGATAATAAAGAGCTTTATCGAGGAAATGATTTCAAAGGGAATTTATATGTCCTTTTTCAAGGAGTACTTTGAGCTAATAAATGGAGATGTTGACAGATTTTCAGACAAAACAATTATTGAGTACAAAACAGATCCTGGCAAAAAAGTATGGATTCACTACATTATCGAAGGCTCGGAAAATGAAGAGAACGAATATATCACTGAAGAAATGAAGGATATGTATGGTGGAGTACATGCTAAATACTTTGTCTTGTTCTTTGGCGAAAAGCTTTTGTACTACATTACTGAAGCTGATGAAAACAAAGAACTTTTGACTGAAAGCGGCTCTATTCAAAAGAGTGATATCAGCAATGGTATTGCCAACAGCAGGTTCAGCGAGATTAACGATATCGTAGTGGCTGAAAGTATGCGAGACTATGACACTGCTAATTCCCTCATATACGAATATGAGAGAAGAGGCTACATGATAGAAAATTTATTTGAGATTCTGTAAAGGCGATAAAAGTGACTGGATTTTTAGGTGAAAACAGAAAACTGAATAATCTAGAGTATGTAGTAGGACTTGATCTTACCGACAAGTATTCGCAGTTAAGCTATGGCCTTGTGGATGGCGAGGAGGTCGAGTCATTTTCTATAACTCCTAATGGAGAAGACTTTCTGATTCCGACTAGACTCTATAAACGTCGTGAAGTTAATCAATGGTTTGCTGGGGTAGAAGCTTCTAAGCAAAATTCAGAAGCGGGCTATCTGATTGATGGGCTTATCACAAAGGCGCTTAAGGGAGATGACATTTTAGTAGGAGATGAAAGCTATCGCCCCGCTCAGCTTATCGGGCTTTACATCAAAAGAATTTTAGCTTCCATTAACCCGCTTGTTCCCACTAACAAAATTGTGTCATTTATGATTACGGTAGAGCTTCTTTCGCCTAAAATGGTGGAAGTGATGAATGAGGCGGTGGGATTAATAGGCCTTAAAAACGCGAGTATTTATTTCCAAAGTCACATGGAGAGTTTTTACTATTACACCATTTACAGCCCCAGAGAGCTTTGGCAGCATGATGTAATGCTATTTGATTTTTCTAAAGATTACTTAACCTCATACAATATGGTATGTAATAAAAACACTACACCTATTGTCGTGTATATAGATAACAAGCTTCACAGTGTTGACGTGACAAAAATACCTAGTATGGAGCCGGGAAGCTTTAATGCGACTACAGTTGACAAAGCCTTTTGCGACGTTATAGAGAGACTTACAAATACAAGGGTCTACTCTTCTTTTTACTTAATAGGAGAGAACTTTAGGCAGGATATTCTCATTGAGTCAGTCAAGACTTTGTGTAGAAAGGGCCATGTTTTCGGAGGCAACAATCTTTATTCTAAAGGAGCAGCATTTAGCGCCCGCAATAAGCTTTCGACTACAGTACTTAGTAATAATCATGTTTTTTTAGGAAATGACAAGCTTAAATCTAACGTAGGAATGAATGTTTACAAACGTGGCGAAAGGGCGTATATGCCTTTAGTAGATGCTGGTATTAACTGGTTTGAGGTGGCCAAAGAAACTGATATCATACTTAATCAGACTAACAAGATAAGCTTGGTTATCACTCCACTTACTGGAAAGAATCCTGAAATTGTCGATATAACCTTAGATGAGCTTCCTAAACGCCCTCCTAAGACTACAAGACTTCATTTGTCGATTAAGATGATAGAAGAAACCAAGATGGCAATTAACATTAAGGACTTAGGCTTTGGTGAACTGTATCCCGCGGCAGGAATAGAATGGAATGAGGTGATTTCAGTATGATAACAGAACGTGCGATTGCCTGTACTGGCGAGCTTGCTTTAAAACCATTCTATTTTGAAAAGGTATACATGAACCTATACTCTATCGAGGAGCTATGCTATGTTCTTTACGAAAATGCCTTCATGATAGATAAAGACATTATGGATGTGAAGTTAGTTGACTGGATTGATAATGAGCTTAAGCTTCCAGAACTTGCAAGAGATCTTTATACAATGCTTCATCAAAACGTTTCAGCCAGTACTTTTGCTGGAACCATTCTTGAATATGTGGGATATTACACTAAGGAAGAAATAGACAAGGCTGAAAGCATATTTAAAATGAATGTTTCCATGAGTGTGTTTGAAAAGTGGAAATCTAAAGGCGATTTTTTGTATGAAAATAAGCATTATCCATTAGCTTTAAAAGAATACGAACGAGCATTAAAGAAAATGGGCGATGAAGACTTAACATTAAAAAGCCAGATTTACAACAATATGGGTGTTGCCTATATAGCACTGAGACTTTATGAATCCGCCGAAAACTGCTTTTTATCTGCATACAAGATTGATGGCAATGAAAAGGCATATGAGCATTATCTTATATCAAAGCGCTTACGCTTACCGGAAGATGAATATATCAAGGTTATTGCAGAAGAGGAAAATTCTTATAGAATAGGGGTTCCTATAGAAACGAAGCTTCAAAACATATATGACAGCTTCGATGAAAGTGATGAAGCAATTTCATTAAATGAAGTATTTGAACTCAAAAATGGAGCAATGGCTTCAGAATACTATAGCAAATTAGGTGAAATCACTGAGAGACTTAAAACTGATTACAGAGAAGAGGTAATAGAGAGTAATGTGTTTTAAGCTGGTTCAAGGAGTATAAATGGGATTTTTTAAGAATCTGTTTAGAAAGAAAACTGCACAGGATGAATTCAGTGAGCTTGACTTTGATGAGCGACTTGGTGACCGTCATGGTATAAATATGTCTGATCCAGGAGTCAGAGAACAGTATGTTTTAAGCTGTCTTGAACAGATGAGCGAAGCTTCAAGGGAACTTGATCGTTATACTGAAGAGTACGATATGGTAACTTCTAATCTTACAGACATGGAAGAGATTGAAGCTATTACTGGGGAAGATCGCAAAAACCTTGAAAATGTGGCTAAGCATATAAGGGAACTACGAAAGACCCACGATGAGTACGTAACAACGCCGTCGCTCATATCAGACCATGAATATCGGAAAATGGAAGCTATTTCAGGCGAAATTGAATCCGCCATTTCTAAGCTTTCGGAAGCGGAATCCATGCGCGAAAAGATTAAAAGTGATCTTACAAAGATTGACAAAGAAAAGTCAGCATACGAGTACAGAAAGAGAGAAGTAAGCTCTACTATTGATAATTCCAGGGGTATTGCTACAATAGCCTTGGTCGCAGGAGTAACACTTATCATTATTTTGTTTGCGCTTCAAATGCTCTTAAACTTGAATGTTACCGTTTTTTATTATATAACTGTAGGGATTCTTGCAATTTCTGTAACTATTATATATGTTAAATATGCCGATGCGGTATCAGAGTGTAAAAGAGTTGAGCTTACTATAAATGAGCTTATACTGTTAGAGAACAAGGTCAAGATTCGCTATGTAAATAACAAAAATCTTGTAGATTACCTTTATACCAAGTATGATACAGATAGTCTTGCAAAGCTTAAGGATACATACGAAAAGTTCCTGCTTGAACAAGAGCATAAGCGTAAGTTTGAGCGAAATGAGGTTGTGTATGAGGATGAGATTACAAGACTTCTTAGAATCTTACGTAATTATCGTGTAAAAAGTCCTGATATCTGGGTACACCAGACAGATGCTATATATGATAAGCGTGAGATGGTCGAGATAAGACATGGACTTATTGCACGTAGGCAGAAGCTTCGAAAGCAGATGGAATACAATGAACAGATTGCTTTAGAAGCAAGTAACGAAATCAAGAGCATTATAAAAGATTATCCCGAATATTCTGAATCGGTCCTTAATCTTGTAAATGCATATGATAATAATAAGAAATAAAATCGTGACCCCCATTAAGTTACGAAGCCGTTAATCGGCGGAAAGGATTAGTTTTTATGGCAACAGATGTTTACCAGAGCCCGCTCTCTGAGCGTTATGCTAGCAAGGAGATGCAGTACATTTTCTCACCTGACATGAAATTCCGCACATGGAGGAAATTATGGATTGCGCTCGCTGAAACTGAAAAGGAATTAGGCCTTAACATCACTGATGAGCAGATTGCGGAGCTTAAAGAACATGCTGAGGATATAAACTATGATGTAGCCAAGGCTCGTGAAAAAGAAGTACGTCATGACGTTATGAGTCACGTTTATGCATATGGTGTTCAGTGTCCTAAGGCTAAAGGTATCATCCACTTAGGCGCTACCAGCTGTTTCGTAGGAGACAACACTGACATTATCGTAATGAATGAGGCGCTTAGCCTTGTTAAGAAGAAATTAGTAAATGTAATCGCAGAGCTTGCTAAGTTTGCAGATACAAACAAAGCCCTTCCTACACTTGCATTTACACACTTCCAGCCTGCACAGCCTACAACAGTAGGAAAGCGTGCTACCTTATGGACACAGGAATTCTTAATGGACCTTGAAGACCTTGAATATGTTCAGTCTACACTTAAGCTTTTAGGCTCAAAGGGTACAACTGGTACACAGGCTTCATTCCTTGAATTATTTGAAGGTGACCAGGAAACAATCGATAAGATTGATCCTATGATAGCAGCCAAGATGGGCTTTAAAGCATGCTATCCTGTATCTGGCCAGACATATTCACGTAAGGTTGATACAAGAGTTATGAACATTCTTGCTGGTATTGCAGCTTCTGCTCACAAGATGTCTAACGATATAAGATTATTACAGCACTTAAAGGAAGTTGAAGAACCCTTTGAAAAGAGTCAGATTGGTTCGTCAGCTATGGCTTATAAGCGTAATCCTATGAGAAGCGAAAGAATAGCTTCTTTATCACGTTATGTTATGATTGATGCCTTAAATCCTGCTATCACATCAGCTACTCAGTGGTTTGAAAGAACACTTGATGACTCTGCTAATAAGCGTTTATCTATTCCTGAGGGCTTCCTTGCTATCGATGGCATCTTAGATTTATGCTTAAACGTAGTAGATGGTTTAGTTGTTTATCCCAAGGTTATCAACAAGCGCTTAATGAGTGAGCTTCCTTTCATGGCAACAGAAAACATTATGATGGATGCTGTTAAGGCAGGCGGGGACCGCCAGGAGCTTCATGAAAGAATTCGTACTCTTTCTATGGAAGCAGGCAAGAATGTCAAGGTTGAAGGTAAGGACAATAACCTGCTAGAACTTATCGCTGAAGATTCTTCATTCAATATGTCACTTGAAGATCTTGAAAAAACAATGGATCCTACCAAGTATGTAGGTCGTGCAAAAGAACAGACTGATAACTTCATCAAGAACGTTGTAAATCCTGTGCTTGAAGCTAATAAAGACTTACTTGGTATGACCGCAGTAATCAACGTATAATTGGAAATTTATTATGATTAAAAATATAGTTTTTGATATAGGAAATGTACTCGTAAAGTTTAACTGGGAAGAGTATTACAGAAACTTTGGCTGGTCTGAGGATACAATTCAAAAGGTAGCTAAAGCAACTGTTTTAGATCCTTTCTGGAACGAAATGGATATGGGTAACCTGTCTGATGAAGAGATTCTTGCTGGGTTTATCGAAAGAGGACCGGATGTAGAAAAAGAAATCAGACAGATGTTTGTAGATTTTAAAGATTTGTTAATTCAGTTCGATTATACTAAAGGCTGGATAAGGGATCTTCAAAACAGAGGCTATAAAGTTTACTGTTTATCAAATATGTCCTACAAAGCAGTGAGAGAGTGCGACGCCCTAAACTTTTTAAAAATGGTTGATGGATACGTCTTAAGTTGCGATGTAAGGATGACAAAGCCAGATTTGGAAATTTACAAAAAGCTATTAAACACATATAACCTCAAGGCCGAAGAGTGTGTATTCTTAGATGACCTTGAGCCTAATATTGAAGCTTCAAGAAAATTAGGCTTTACCGGTATTGTGTTTACTGACTTAAAGAGTGCTGTTTTAGCGCTTGAAGAAATTGAGGAAAAAGAAAAAAAGGAAGAGGCTTCTAAGCCTTTTGAATCAAAGTATTCAAAACCTCAGCGCATAGGTGCACTTGTATGCTTAGGGTTAATAGCTTTATTATACTTAGCAACTATAGTATTAATGTGTATTGATTCTGAGTGGGCTCACAGTATGTTGAAGGTAGCGTTAGGCTGTACTATTCTTTTGCCTTGCCTTACCTGGGCATATATATGGATGATTGGCAAGCTTGTTCACAAGGACACAATTGCTGATTTCCACTTGTTTAAAAAGTAAATCCTTTGTAAAATAAGGGTTGAAATAAATTTATATTAAGTAATCCGTGGAGTTAAGGAGAAAATTTATGGCACAGACATTACTTGAGAAGTGGCGTAAGAGCGCTTATTCTGAAGAACAGGATTCAGCTAAGTTACAGGAACTTTGGAATGACTATTTCGAGAAGGAAAAAGGCATTTACCAGAAGATTTTAAAGAAACCCGATGAAGTTGTAACAGGAACAGTTGCTGAGCTTGCTAAGAAGTATAAGGTAACACAGCTCATTATGGCTGGTTTCCTTGATGGAATTAATGATTCACTTGTTAATCCCAACCCCATTGAAACAATGGAAGCTGATACAGTAGTTACAATTGAAATCAATAAAGAAGCCCTTTACAAGAACATGATTGCAGCAGGTGCTGACTGGTTATGGAACCTTGAAGAGTGGAATGCAATCTTTGATGATGAAAAGAGAGCAGCTTTATACAAGGAACAGAAGACTTCTATGACAGTTCGTAAGGCAGCTAAGGTTTATCCTAATGATCCTTGTCCTTGTGGTTCTGGCAAGAAATACAAGAAGTGCTGTGGTAAGAACTAAAAAATAAACACCTTTGTGTTGACAAGGTAAGATTAGTATGCTATCTTATCTTAGTACGTAAACATATGACAACCAAGCAGAGTATCCACTCTCGCCTCGTGGCAATGGCTTAACGAGTGTTAATATTTTTCATGAATGGCTCACGTATAGTGGGCGGATTGAAGGACTTTTATGTGGACAGGCTTGTGTTGCCTGTCCATTTTGTTTTGGAGGATACAACTATTAGCGAATTAATGATTAATGAACAGATTCGAGATAAGGAAGTTCGTGTAATCGGTGAATCAGGCGAACAGCTCGGAATCATGTCTTCAAAGGACGCACTTAAGCTTGCTGAAGAAGCTGGCGTAGATCTTGTAAAAATTGCACCTAATGCTCAGCCACCTGTATGTCGTATTGTAGACTACGGTAAGTTCAAATATGAACAGGTTAAGCGTGAAAAGGAAGCAAAGAAAAAACAGCACGTTGTTGAAGTTAAAGAAATTCGTTTATCACCAAATATCGACACTAACGATCTTAACACTAAGATGGGCGCTGCTAAGAAATTCTTAGAAGGTGGCGACAGAGTAAAGGTTACACTTCGTTTCAGAGGTCGTGAAATGGCTCATATGCAGACATCTAAGCACATCCTTGATGACTTTGCTGAAGGTCTTGCAGACGTAGCAACAATTGATAAGGCTCCCAAGGTAGAGGGCCGTAGCATGACAATGTTTTTAACCGGTAAAAAGAATTAATTGTCCGGATTAAATTAGAGACGTTTAGGAGGAAACAACTATGCCCAAAATGAAAACAAGCAGAGCAGCTGCAAAGCGCTTTAGAGTAACAGGAACTGGTAAGTTAAAGAGAAGCAAGGCTTACAAGCGCCATATCTTAACCAAGAAGTCTACAAAGAGAAAGCGTAACTTAAGAAAGCCCGCTATTACAGATATTACAAATGTAAAGAACATGAAGAAGATTTTACCCTACATGTAATTAGTAGATTGGAGGATATATAGAATGGCAAGAATTAAAGGTGGCATGAATGCCAAGAAGAAGCACAATCGAGTTTTAAAGCTCGCTAAAGGATATAGAGGAGCTCGCTCCAACCAGTACAGAACAGCTAAACAGGCTGTAATGAGAGCACTTACTTCTTCTTACGCTGGTCGTAAGGAAAGAAAGCGTCAGTTTAGACAGTTATGGATTGCACGTATTAACGCTGCTGCAAGACTTAACGGTTTATCATACTCTAAGTTCATGTTCGGCTTAAAGAATGCAAACGTTGATCTTAACAGAAAAATGCTTGCTGAAATGGCTGTAAATGATGCAGAAGGATTCAAGGCACTTGTTGAAGTTGCTAAGAAGAACCTTAAGTAATTAATAACAGAATTCACAGTCCCGCAGAGAAATCTGCGGGATAGTTTGTATAATGGAGTTTGGTGTATAACATGACATACTTGGATTATTTTAAGGAGATGTGTACCATACCTCACGGTTCTGGAAACACAAAGATGATAAGCGATTGGTTAGTAAAGTTTGCCGTTGATCATAATCTTGAATATCATCAGGATAAGGATAACAACGTTATCATTATTCGTGAAGCAAGCAAGGGATTAGAGGCAGCTGAGCCTATAATCATTCAAGGACATATGGATATGGTTGCAGTTCATGATGCAGACCGTGAAATCGATATGACAAAAGAAGGATTAATTTTAGAGGTTGACGGTGATTTCTTAAAAGCTAAGGGAACAAGTCTTGGCGGTGATGATGGAATTGCAGTAGCTTACGGACTTGCTTTATTAGCGGATACAGAGCATGAATTTCCTCGTCTTGAGCTATTAGTGACTGTTGATGAAGAAATAGGGTTATTAGGAGCCGCAAGCGTAGATACTTCAGTTCTAAAAGGACACACTATGATTAACATCGATTCTGATGTTGAAGGAACCTTTTTAGTAAGCTGCGCAGGTGGAGCCAGAGTAGATTTGCACTTCCCCTTATATGAAAAAGAATTTAACGAGGGAACTGCATACAAGATTTCCATTAGTGGATTACTAGGCGGTCATTCAGGAGCTGAAATTGATAAGGGCCATGCTAATGCTATCGTATTAATGAGCCGTGTTATCAAAAAGCTTAACGATGCTAAGCTACTTCGTGCTATAAACTATGCTAAAGGTGGCGATGCTGATAACGTTATTGCAAGCACTTCAGAGGTAGTTGTTTTATGTAAGCATATTGAGCCTGAACTTTTTGAAATTATTAAGTTCGAAGTTCTTGATGAATACCGAAGCCTTGAAACTAAGGCTAATATTGAACTTACAGAAGCTGGTACAGTAAATGACTATAAGTGGTTTGTAAACGAAGAAACAAGCTTAGTTCATTTTATGTCATCACTTCCAAACGGTGTTATGGCAATGAGCCATGATATCGAAGGTCTTGTCGAAACTTCACTTAACCAGGGTGTAGTATCAATGGATGAAACAGGACTTAAGCTTCAGATTTCTGTAAGATCAAGCATTAATGAAAAGAAAGAAGAACTTATCAACTCACTATTGGAAATCGCAAGAGTGCATAACTGTACTACAGGTGTTCGTGGCGACTATCCAGGCTGGAGCTATAGAAAAGACTCACCTATCCGCGATAAGATGGTTGATGTATATACTAAGATGTTCGGCGTAGCTCCTAAGGTTGAAGCTATCCACGCCGGTCTTGAGTGTGGCTTATTTACTGATAAGATTGATAATCTTGACTGCGTTTCTTTCGGCCCTAATATGTATGATATTCATTCCACCAAGGAAAGATTATCTTTATCAAGTGCTGAAAGAATGTATAACTTTTTGTTAGAAGTTCTTACTACAAATAATTAACACTATATTGATGCATATGTAACAAAAACAGCACCAAATTTTTGGTGCTTTTTTTGTTACCTAAATTTGGCATAGTGTGATATTATAAAAATGGAAACTAGAAAACCAAAAACAGTTTCCGAGTGCATGAATCTTTAATGATGCACTTTGTAAGAATATTTATAATACGATGGAGGGGAATTATGCCCAGAGTATCAAAAGGTTTAGAGGAATCAAGAACAGAGATTATGCAGGCTTGCATAGCAATGTTCAATGAGAAAGGTCTTAAATTTACAATGGACGACGTGGCTAAGTCATGTCACATGAGTAAAAAAACTCTTTATCTTATATTCAGCGACAAAGAAGAGCTGTTCCTTGCAATGGTTGATTACCTATTTGATGGAATCAAGGAAAGTGAAAAGCTTGTTGTCCAGAATACCTCACTTACCACATTAGAAAAAATTAGAACTATTTTAGGAGTTATGCCTGAAGGGTACAAAGAGATTGACTTTGGTCAGCTTTATTCATTAAAGGACAAATATCCTACTATCTATAGAAAAGTAGAAGAAAGACTTGAAACAGGATGGGATACAACAATTGCTCTTATAGAGCAGGGCATCAAGGAAGGCGTTGTAAAGAATGTGCCTATTCCCATCATTAAGATGATGCTTGAAGCTTCACTTGAGCAGTTCTTCCAAAGAGACATTTTAGTTAGATGTGGACTGACTTATGCTGAAAGCTTAAATTTAGTAGTTAATGTAATTGTAGATGGAATTAAAGCTTAACCTTAGGAGAAAGAATGGCTGAACGTTTTTACCTTAATGATAATTGGAAATTTGCTAGTGAGTTTACTAAGGATTTATTGAAACCTGGGTACGATGATACTTCTATGGAGGAAGTAAGGATTCCTCATACAGTAAAGGAGACACCGTTCAACTATTTTGATGAGCACCTTTACCAGATGATAAGTGGATATAAAAAGGAAATTATTATCCCTAAAGAATGGGAAGGAAAAGCCATCCGACTTACATTTGAAGGTGTAGCACATAAGGCTAATGTATATGTTAACGGTCAGGAAGTAATGGAAAACTCCTGTGGCTACACTGCATTTACTGCTGATATTTCTAAGGTGGTTAACTTTGGAACCAAAAACAGCATCGTGGTTAAGGTTGATAGTAATGAATCACTTAATCAGCCTCCTTTCGGATTTGTAATTGATTACATGACATATGGAGGAATATACCGTGATGTTTATGTAGAGGTTTCAGAAAATACATACATAGATGACGTATTTGTTACCAGCAAGACAGATGGTAAGAATGCAAAAATTAATCTTGATATTAAGGTAGCCGGAAGCACTGACAATGTAAGAGCTGAAGTCTACTTTGATAATAACAATGTCCTAAGTGCTGATGTTAAGGATGAGCATATGCATCTTGACTTCGAAGCACAGGCAGTTAATCTGTGGGATATTGATAACCCTAATCTCTATGAGGTTATGGTAAAGCTTGTTAATGTAAAAGGGGAAGTTCTCGATACTAAGTCAATAAGACATGGTATTAGGAATAGTGAATTCAGACCGGACGGATACTACTTAAATGGACGAAAGGTTAAGATCCGTGGTCTAAATCGTCATCAAAGCTATGCATATGTGGGATATGCTATGCCTGATTCTATGCAGGTGATGGACGTTGATATTATTAAAAACGAATTGGGGCTTAATGCTGTTAGGACATCGCATTATCCACAGGCCCATTCGTTTTATGATAGATGCGACGAACTTGGGGTGCTTGTTTTCACTGAAATTCCTGGATGGCAGCATATTGGAGATGCGGTCTGGAAGGATCAGGCGGTATTGAACGTAGCTAAGATGATAGAACAGTATAGAAATCATTCATCTATCATTCTGTGGGGAGTTCGTATAAATGAGTCTCCAGATGATGATGAATTCTATACTAGAACTAATGCGGTTGCTCATAAGCTAGATCCATCAAGACCTACTGGTGGTGTCAGATGTATTAAAAAGAGCAATCTTTTAGAAGATGTATATACATACAATGACTTTGTTCATGATGGTACTACTGCAGGCTGTGAACCTAAGAAGAATGTCACAAGTGACATGAACAAGCCATATTTAATATCTGAATATAACGGTCATATGTTTTCGACCAAGGCCTTTGACAGCGAAGAGCATAGAAGAGAGCATGCAATAAGACATGCTAATGTTCTTGATGCTGTAGCTTCAGAAGACAACATAGCAGGAAGCTTTGGCTGGTGCATGTTTGACTATAACACTCACAAGGATTTTGGTAGTGGAGACCGTATATGCTATCACGGTGTTATGGATATGTTTAGAAATCCTAAGATGGCAGCTAATGTTTACAAGGCAGAGGGATGTAAAGACACTGTATTAGAGCTTTCTTCTACAATGGATATCGGTGAACATCCAGGCTGTAATCGTGGAGCTACATGGATTTTTAGTAATGCAGATAGCGTTAAAACCTATAAAAACGGAAGATTCTTAAAAGAATATTTCCCAGGTGATTCTAAATATAAAAATTTAAAGCATGGTCCTATACAGATAAACGACTTCATAGGAAATGCTATTTTGGAAGGTGAAAATTTTAGCCCCAAACAGGCTGAAACAGTTAAGGAAATACTTAATTTAACAGCACTTACAAGTATTTCTCATCTACCAAAGCGTGTTCTTTGGCTTGCCGCCAAGGCAGTGCTTATATATCATATGTCACCGCAAAGTGCAGTTGGATTATTCAATAAATACATAGGCGACTGGGGTGGAACATCAACCGAATATAAATTCGAGGCTATAAAGGACGGTAAGGTAGTAAAGACACTTACTAAAATGCCTACAAAGGGTGTTCACTTATTCACAGAGGTTGATCATACAAACCTTGTAGAGGGAAAAACGTATGATGTGGCTGCAATCAGAATACGTGCAGTTGATGACTTTGATAACCAGATAAGCTTCTTTAATGAGCCTATAGAGGTTTCAGCAGAAGGACCTATTGAGATTATCGGAGATAAGGTGCTAGGCCTTAAAGGTGGCATGGCAGGTGTGTATGTGAAAACAATTGGTATGGAGGGAAATGCGACCCTGACCATTAAAAATGCACAGTGTGAGACAGTTAAAATTAACTTTAATGTTAACAGTAAATTTATCAACAAAATGTAGACTATAATATTAGAAACTATGTGCGAAAGGAAACGCCTAAATGGAACGTTCTAAAGTGATTTTCGGAAACGAAATGCCTAATGGTGTATATAAAAAAGCTTGTAAGTCTAAAAAGAAATTTATTAGAAAATACGGTGATGATTCGAATGCAAGCTATCCTGTAAGACTAGAGAAGAATCCATATATTGGTGACTCTCTTGGCGTCATGAATGTATTAGTTGGTGATTTGTCAACAAATGCTCATTACAATAAAGCTACAAGTACAGATGCTTTAACCTGGGATGAGGAAAAGGGCATTATTGTAGGAAATATCAGAATGGGCTTTGGTCACTATCGTATTTCGATGGCTATTGCTTCAGCGGCTAAATCTATGGGATACACTCCTTATTGGATGGATCTTAATTCATATAAAGAAACAACCTGTACCAAGGTTATCGGAGCTCAGAATGATCTTTATTCGTTAGGATCAAGAATGTCTAAAAATCCAATCTTCAATAAGCTTGTGTGGGAACCAGTAAATTATGAGGGCTTTCGTGCTTTATCATACAATGCAGCCGATCAGAAGAACGCTGAGCTGATGGCTCCTGTTTATGGAAACGTTCCTAAGAACATTCCTGTAGTAGGTACTCATGTATGGCCTGCTCAGGCAGCTATCCATGCTGGTATGAAGAATGTAGTAAATGCAATTCCTGATAACTGGCCCATGGCGCTTCATTTTGCAGAAGGTTCTGTTCACACTATTCAGTGCCGTAATGCTTACCAGGGATACAGAATTTTAAATGGTATGAACAAGAAGAAGGTTTGTAAGGCAATGCCCGAAGAAAGCCTTGTTTATACAGGTCATTATATTGATCATGAACTTGTATCTAATATTGAAGCTGACTGTGCAGCACGTATTGCACGTAAAGAAGCAGGAAAGCCTATGCGCTTCTTACTTACAATCGGTGGAGCTGGTGCGCAGAAAGAAATTTTTGCTGCAATTATTAAATACCTGATTCCATTTATTAAAGAAAAAAAGGCTGCGTTATATGTAAACGTAGGTGACTATAAAAATGTATGGGACGCTCTTATGAAGGAGATTCCTGAAATGGCAGAGTTTTCAACAGAGCATTTTGATAACTGGAAGGATACAGAAAAGTTTGCAGAAAATGCACTTGATCCTGGTATTGATGTTACAGGAATTCATGGTTTCTGGCACAAGAACATTTTCGAAGCAGTTTACTGCACAAACCTTCTTATGAGAAGTGCTGATGTGTTAGTTACTAAGCCTTCAGAGCTTGCATTCTATCCTGTTCCTAAGCTTTTCATTAAGCGCGTAGGAAAGCATGAAATGTGGGGTGCTATTCATTCCGCAGAGGTAGGAGATGGAACACTTGAATGTCGTGATATTCCTCACACACTTCAGATGGTTGATCTTTTTATGAATAGCGAGAGTGAGCTTAAGGATATGTGTGAAAACATCATCGCTAACAAGAAAAGTGGTTTATATGATGGAGCTTACAAGGTAGTTGAAATAGCTATGGGATTAAAGAATAAATAAGTACTAGTGGAGGCGAAATGATTTACGCAAACGGAAACCATTTTATATTAAGTACAAAGAACACATCATATGTTTTTCAGGTTAATTCTGAAAATGTGCTAGAGCATATGCACTATGGTGCTTTAGTTCCAGCTCCCAAGAGAGAAGATGATGATACCTTCCGTGCTATGCAGGAAAAGCTTAGTCATGGAAAGGGCAACACCGTAGCCTATGTAAAGGGCTCTGAATCAGTTGCTGAGGATATGTTATTAGAGGTTTCAAGTGTAGGAAAGGGAGATTATAGAGAACCTTTTGCACTTATTGTATATGCTGATGGAAGCCGTACTTCTGATTTTAAATTTGAAAGCTTTGAAGTAATGGAAACCCCTTCAGTTCTTAAGAAAATGCCTGGTGCCATAGCAGATGGCGAGGGCACAATGGAACAGCTTAAAATCACTCTTAAGGAAGCATACAAAGGTGTAAAGCTTGATCTTTACTACACTGTATTTCCCGAGTGTGATGTTATCACCAGACGCTCCGTACTTAGAAATGAAAGCGAAGATAAAGTTAATATTTTACGATTAATGAGTACTCAGCTTGACCTTGATTCGGTAGGCTACAAGCTTACAACCTTTGGCGGTGCGTGGGCACGAGAAATGGTTAAGCATGATACCAGTCTTTCACATGGTACTTTAGTAAATAATACAATAACTGGGGCATCTAGCAATAGAAGCAATTCGTTTGTTATGTTAACCGAAGAGGAAACTAACGAAACCTCCGGTGAAGGCTATGGACTAAACCTGATTTACTCAGGAAATCACTATGAAGCAGCTCAGGTAAGTGCTTTTTACAAGACAAGATTTGTTTCGGGTATTGATCCTACAGATTTTAACTGGACTCTTGAAAAGGGTGAAGAATTCGAAACTCCTGAAGCTGTAATGACCTTTTCTAATGAAGGATACCGTGGAATTTCACTTAACATGCAGCACTTTGTAAGAAGACACATTGTACGAGGCAAGTACAAGACAACTCCTCGTCCTATCTTACTTAATTCATGGGAAGCTGCATACTTTGATATAAATGAATCTAAGCTACTAAGTCTTGCTAAAAAGGCTAAAGAAGCTGGAATAGAACTATTCGTAATGGATGATGGCTGGTTCAAGGGACGTAACAACGATTCAACCTCACTTGGCGACTGGGTAGTGGATACTAAGAAGCTTCCTGGCGGTGTGGAAAGATTAGCTGAAAAGATTCATGAGGTTGGTCTTGACTTTGGTATCTGGGTTGAACCTGAAATGGTCAATGAAGAAAGTGACTTATTTAAGGCTCATCCTGAATATGCATTATCTATTCCAGGAAGAGAGCAGTCATTAGGCCGTAATCAGATGATTTTAGACTTAACAAATCCTGAGGTTGTTGAATTTGTTAAGAATGCTATGAGAAATGTTTTTGGAATTAAAGGTGTTAACTATGTTAAGTGGGATATGAACCGACTTTTCTCAGATGCATTCTCTAAGGTTTTATCAGCTGACAGACAGGGTGAGACAGCTCACAGATATATGTTAGGACTATACGATATCATGGGTACTTTAGTAAACGAATATCCTGACATATTGTTCGAAGGTTGCGCATCAGGTGGCTGCAGGTTTGACTTAGGAATCCTTTCTTATATGCCTCAGATATGGGGAAGCGATGATACTGATGCGATGATGAGAACAGTAATACAGTCAGGCTATAGCTACGGATATCCTATGTCTACTGTAACAGCACATGTATCTACATGCCCTAACCATCAGACACTTAGAAATACTCCTATTGAGACAAGATTCAATGTTGCGGCATTTGGAGTATTTGGTTATGAGCTTAACCTTAATGAGATTTCAAACGCTGAATTTGAAGAAGTTAAAAAGCAGGTTGCTACATATAAAGAGTGGCGCGATGTTTTCTTTGGCGGAGACTTCTATAGAGTAGCTAAAGATCAGTGGATGGTTGTATCGCCTGACAAGACACGTGCTGTAACAATGATATGGAACGAAATGGTTAATCCTAACGATTTTTACAAAAAGATTAGAACTGTAGGACTTGACCCTGAAAAGACATATCACGTTTACAACATTCAGTTAAAACACAACATCAAGCAGTTTGGAGATCTTATCAATCAGGCTGCACCTATTCATATCAAGAAGGATTCTTTAATCCACAATACACTTGCAAGATTCTACAAGATGGATGGCGAGGTTGAGGATTACCTTGTTGAAGGCGCATTACTAAATAATGCAGGTATTAAATTAACTCAGGCCTTTGGTGGGACAGGCTATAACGGTGAGACTAGACTCTTCCAGGATTTTGCCTCAAGACTCTATTTCATCGAAAGCATAAATTAAAAAAACTATATACTATAGTAAGGGAGCTTTATTAACATGACACAGGAAAAGAAAAACCTAATTTTCTACCCCCTCGGAACAGTTGGACGAGACATGATTTATGGTCTTTTTACGAACTACATCATGCTTTTCATCCTCTATACCAAGCAGCTTACAAACGCTCAGCTTGGTGCAGTAACAGCTATTATGGTAGCTGCAAGAATTTTTGATGCTTTAAATGATCCTCTAATGGGTAACATTATTGAAAGAACCAGAACTAAGTTCGGTAAATTCAAGCCATGGTTACTGGCTGGTGTTTTATCAACTTCAGTTGTAGTCTATCTTGCATTTAACACAAATCTTGATGGCTGGAACTTCATCATTTTCTTTGGCATCATCTATTTTATGTATAGTATCGCATTTACAATGCACGATATTGCATACTGGGGAATGGTTCCTGCACTTTCATCAGACAATGACACCAGAAACAAGTTTACAGCACGTGCTACTTTCTTTGCTGGTGTAGGTGGATCTTTAGTAGGTGTATTAACACCTATGCTTACAACTGGTGATTTCGCCTTAGGTGGAAATGCTAAGGCAGCTTATGGACGTATTGCATTAATCATTTGTATCTTAACACCTTTATTTATCCTCTTTACTTTATTTGGAACCAAAGAAAGCAGACAGGATATGAATACAGAAGCTCCTAAGGTAAGCTTTAAGAAGATTGTTACTACTCTTTTTGGCAATGATCAGCTTATCTGGATTGCAATCATCTTCTTGTTACAGCAGATTGGTAACGGTATCGTATTAGGCGGTGTTGGTACAAACTACATTTACTTTGAATTCGGATACGAAGGTGGTCTTTACTCAACCTTCCAGACAATCGGTATGATTGCAACTGCAGTACTTATGATTACATATCCTGCAATCTCTAGAAAGATTAACAGAAAGCCTTTAGTACTTGTAATGGGTATTGTATCGGCAGCAGGCTATGTAGTTCAGCTTATCGCAGGACTTGTAATGCCTTCATCTATGATTAAGTTCTGGGTTATCACAATCGGATTTATGTTTGCTAACTTAGGACAGTATGCTTTATACCTCATCATGATGATTTCTATTATCAACACTGTTGAGTACAACGAATACAAGAAGGGTACAAGAGATGAAGCTATTATCACATCAATGAGACCTTTCCTTACAAAGTTTGCTAGTTCACTTACAGTAATCATTACTTACATCACTTATATTGCATGTAAGGTTACTACTTACACAAACCAGATTTCTGAGTTTGAACAGCAGGCTAATCAGGGTGCTATCTCAGGCGAAGCTAAGAGCGCAGCAATTGCTAACGTAATCAATTCTGTAGGCCATGGCCAGACATTAGGATTATTAATTGCAATGACAGTTATTCCCTGCATCTTCATGTTAGCTTCATGTATTCTCTATAGAAAGTTCTACAAGCTTGACGAAAAGACCTTCGCTGACATTGTAACAGAGCTTGAAGCTAAGAGAGGCAAGCTTAACTAAGCATATATCACGCACATTCAAATAATAAAGATGACGAAATACCCAAGGCATGAAGCCTTGGGCATTTCGCTTTTTAGGGACGTGGCTTTTGCAGCAAGGATGTGTACTTTGAATCAAATTGTGCCGTTTTACACATCCTTGCTGCAAAAGCCACGTCTTAATATGCGATAAAATTTCAAACGGATATTGACATACGCATTCGGACCATGCTACGTATCTGAGTGAAGCTTTCGTGGGACAGAAAGCAGGGGATTACCCCGCTGTGGGAGAAAAGTCTAAAAATCCGCGTAGAGCAAGATTCGGATTACCCTGCTGTGGGAGAAAAGTCTAAAAATCCGCGTAGAGCAAGATTCGGATTACCCTGCTGGGAGAGAAAAGTCTGAAAATCCGCGTAAAGCTTGCAAAACATTACGATGGAAAACAGGGATTAGTTCAAATTCAGGGTAAAGAAGAAAGTACGTCTTAAGAAGAGAAGAAACCAAATTAACTACTAAATCGGTGGCTTCGATGATATCCAAAAGCGTTTGTATAGTATTTGTATGGGTATACCCTTTGGCTCGTTTGCGTTCTTAGGGACAGTTCTTTTGCCACGGCCGTCTATCTTTTTTCAGGCATTAGTGGTATATTAAAAAACGTATCGGGTAAGATATATATATAGGATAAAGGGATCAAAATTATGACATTACAGGAAAAGAAAGAACAATACGCAAGATTAATAATACGAGTAGGCGTTTCGGTTAGAGAGGGACAGGTAGTATATGTAAGATGTCCTTTAGAAGAATATGAATTTGGACGTATGATAGCAGCTGAGGCATATAGTGCTGGCGCTAAGAACGTTATTTTTACATGGAACGATGATAAGCTTGCTAGACTTAAGTATGACAATGCTCCATTAGAGGTGTTTGAAAATTATCCTGAGTGGGATGCACTTATGCTTAACACTTTAGCAACTACAGATGCTTGCTTTATAAGCATCGTAGGCTCTGATCCAGAAGCTTTAAAGGGTGCAGACACAGCTAAACTTAAGGCGGCAAGAGTAGCTTTAAACGAAAAATGTAAGCCATATCGTAAGGCAATAAGTACGATGGGCGTTAAGTGGAATGTTACTGCTATTCCCACTAAGGCATGGGCAAGTAAAGTATTCCCTGAGCTTCCAGTAGATGAAGCAGTTAATAAATTGTGGGATGCTGTATTTGGCACAGTTCGTATTGGCGACGGTGATCCTGTTGAAAAATGGATGCAGCATGCGGCTGAGCTTAAGGAAAAGCATACAAAGCTTACAAGCTGGCAGCTTAAGTCACTTCATTACAAAAATTCATTAGGTACAGATTTTACTGTAGGTATTGTTGAAAATCACAGATGGGAAGGTGGCGCTGACTCTGATCCAGTAAATGGTCAGCCTTTCTTTGCTAACATGCCTACTGAAGAGGTATTTACTATGCCTCATAGAGAAAAGGCTGAGGGTGTGCTTGTTTCATCACTTCCTCTTAGCTATGAAGGAAACCTTATTAAAGACTTCAAACTTACATTCAAGAATGGAGAAGTCGTTGATTATGAGGCCAAAGAAGGTGAAGAGTATTTAAAACTCTTACTTGAAACTGATGAAGGAAGCCGCCATTTAGGTGAGGTAGCTTTAGTTCCATATCCTTGTCCTGTTTCAGAGCAGGGTATCATGTTCCTGGAAACATTATTTGACGAAAATGCAGCATGCCATTTCGCATTAGGCCACTGCTATGAAACAAATCTTGTAGGCGGGGCAGATATGTCTGAAGAAGAAGTTAAAGCTAAGGGTGGAAATTTCTCAATCAACCACGTTGACTTTATGGTAGGAACCAAGGACTTACTTGTTACTGGTATTACCAAGGATGGCGAGGAAGTAACCATCTTTAAGGACGGTACATGGGCATTCTAATTTTGAATGTTAATCTATGAAGCGTAAGATAGAAATAGACTGTTTCTTTTGAAAGGAATTTGTATTGGACAAGGATTTTTTAGACAAAATAAAGGAATCGATGGAGCTTGAGGCTTTGGTGCCTAATGAAGTTGCACCGTTAATACTTGCGTATATAGGCGACGCAGTTTACGACGTTATTGTACGAACTTTAGAAATATCAAAGGGTAATCGTCAGGTCAACAAGATAAACAAAGATTCCATTAAGCTTGTTAATGCCAAAGCACAGGCTGACATGATTGATATTTTAGAAGAAAAGCTTACTGAAGAGGAGCTTACAATCTATAAGCGTGGCCGCAATGCCAAGGCTAATACCAGTGCTAAAAATGCATCAATCCGTGACTATAGAAAGGCCACAGGATTCGAAGCACTTATCGGATATTTGTACCTCTCGCATAAAGAAGACAGAATGCTTGAGTTAGTAAAAGAAGGCTTTTTAGGCTTAGAGAATAGAAAGTAGGAAATTAATGGCTAAAAATGAATCACAGATTGAAGGAAGAAACTCCGTAATCGAAGCATTTAGAAGCGGTAAAACCGTTGACAGATTATATATTTTGGACGGCTGCCAGGACGGCCCTATCATCACAATTAAGCGTGAGGCCAAAAAACAGGATACAATTATCAAGTATGTTGAAAAAGAACGCTTAGACCAGATGTCTGAAACTGGTAAGCATCAGGGAGTAATTGCTGTTACTGCAGCATATGATTATTCTGAATTAGAGGATATATTTTCTTTGGCTGAAAAGAAGGGAGAACCTCCTTTTATACTATTACTTGATAATATCGAGGATCCTCACAATTTAGGCGCAATTATTCGTACCGCTAATTTAGTAGGTGCTCACGGAGTTATTATTCCTAAGAACCGAGCAGTGGGACTTACAGCCACTGTGGCTAGAACCTCAGCAGGCGCTATTAACTACACTCCTGTAGTTAAGGTTACAAACATGGCTCAGACAATTGAGGATTTAAAAAAGCGCGGACTTTGGTTTGTGTGTGCAGATATGGGTGGCGATTTAATGTATGACTTAAACCTTACTGGACCTATTGGCTTGGTAATAGGCAATGAAGGTGACGGTGTAGGTCGTTTAGTAAAGGAAAAATGTGACTTTGTCGCGTCTATTCCTATGAAGGGTGACATTGATTCACTTAATGCATCAGTTGCAGCGGGAGTATTAAGTTTTGAAATTGCAAGACAACGACTTAAAAAGTAAATATGATGAATGCTCAGATGATGAGCTTATAGAAATGTTACGTGATGGTGATTTAAAGGTCACCGAATACTTATTAGACAAGTATAAAAATCTTGTAAAGAGCAAGGCTAGGTCGATGCATATCTTAGGAGCTGATCAGGACGATCTTATCCAGGAGGGAATGATCGGACTATTTAAGGCTATCAGGGATTATGACTTAGGTAGAGATGCAAGCTTTTCTACTTTTGCCAATCTGTGTGTATCAAGGCAGATTTATACCGCAGTTAGTGCATCAGGACGTAACAAGCATATGCCTCTTAATACATATATTTCGTTTTATTCTACTATTCATGATGAAGACGGAGAGGCGCTTGATGTATCATTAGAGGATACATTGATAGGTGAGAACAGCATAAATCCTGAGTCAATGCTTATTTCTAAGGAAACGGTCGAGGAAATTGAACGCTGGATTGAAGACGAGCTATCAGGCTTAGAAAAGCAGGCTCTTGAATTATATCTTACTGGGATGGGCTATGTGGAGATAGCCAAGGTTTTAGGGCGTGACGAAAAGTCGACCGACAATGCACTTAACCGTGCTAAAAACAAAATCAAGAAATTACACGAAGAACGCCAAAAGGGAGAATAATTATGAATTGGTCTAATATCGAAGAAAAAATCAGCGCTGAGAGCGACAAGCTTATCCGTCGTACTAAATCAGCCAAGGACACATTATTATTAAAGGGACAGATTAGTTCATGTAAGGATATCATTAACAAGGACTATGCGATAATCGGAAAACTCTACTATGAGATGTTTGCTGACAGCAACACCCAGCCCGAGTTTGAAAAGTACATGAATGAAATCAAGAATGCTAACAGAGCTATCAAGGATCTTGAGGACAAGATTGATGCCTTAAAGGAAGAAAGATAAGCTGCTTAAGCTATGGGGTAGTCCTGCAACCGCCTTCGGATTTTGTAGGATGAAATGGAGATTACAATGAAAAAAAGAAAGACTTTTAGTATTCAGCTCTTGCTTAGTCTAATATTTGGTATCATAGGAGCGGCTTTTTTAATAGCTGGAACACTGATATGGATATTTATGGATGCTATACTTGAACACGCTTATGTACGAGGGGATATTTCTATCCTTCCTAAAGCATTTTTGACAATTGGCATTATATTTTTATTTGTAGTTTTGGTATTATCGTTATTAAACAATCTTGAGGGTAAAAAGAAAAAATACCTGCTTGAGTCAGGACGAGTTATATATGCACATGTCGATAGCATCGATTTGAATTCTTTTGTTGAAGTTAACCGTAAGCATCCATTTGTGATTAAATGCAGTTACACTGATCCTGCAACTGGCGAGATTCATAGCTTTAAGAGTGAAAATTATTTCGGCGATTTAAGCTATTTCGTTGATAAGGATGTAAGAGTATTTATTGATGGTAATGATTATAGCTATTATGTGATGGATATTGATGAAACTAAGATAAAGTAAGTATGCGGGACATCATAGACGTGATATTAATAATAGAGCACTAAAACGGGACATATTAGTCCCGTTTTGAAGTTATAAGGGGAGAGAGTATGGCTTTTATAGATGAACTTATGAAAATAAAGGATGATGAGTATGCTGATTTTCAGGCTAAGCTTACTCCGAATGTAGATAGAAGCAAGTTTATAGGGGTACGAGTTCCTGATATTAGAAAGCTTGCTAAAACGTTATTAAAGAGTGATCCAAAGGGTGTGGAAGAATTTTTAGATTCACTACCTCATGATACTTATGATGAGGATATGCTTCATGGAGTGATCCTCTCGGAAATTAAGGATTTTGATACGTGTATAAGACGTGTGGACGAGTTCTTGCCTTATGTTGATAACTGGGCTGTCTGTGATATCATGTCGCCTAAGGTTTTCAAGAAGCATAAGGCTGTTCTTTTGCCTAAAATACGAGAGTGGGTTGAAACGGAGCATGTATATGTGGCTAGATTCGGGGTCGAGATGCTTATGAGCTTTTATCTTGACGAGGACTTTGAGGCTGAGTACCTTGAAATTCCTATCAAGGCTTTGGGTGATGACTATTACATCAAAATGATGCTTGCCTGGTTTTATGCGACAGCACTTGCAAAACAGTGGGATGCAACCATACCATACCTTGAAAATAACAGGTTAGCGCCATGGACCCACAATAAAACCATCCAGAAAGCAAGGGAAAGCTATCGCATCAGCGATGAGCAGAAGGCTTATCTTAAGGGATTGAAGGTTTGATAGGCGCGTGAAGGTCTGATAATTGTAGATTTATAGGGAAAGTATATGTTTTTAAAAGAGAAATTTGCTGTGCGGGTGAGTTTCTCTTTTTTATTGATTTTCCTGATTAACAAGGGGATTAAGAGACTTCAAAAGCAGAAGTGAGAAAACGTTTTCCAAAAAAGCATTGACATCTCGTTAATCGTATAATAGTATAGTTTTATGGAAAACGATTTCCGAGATGGCATTGTATGAGATTATTTAAGATTTGAACCCGCCATAATAACTTTAGATGTCATGAACTGAAAGGAAATAATGATGGTTAGTATTAGAGACGTTGCCAGTAGGGCTGGCGTAGCTACTTCAACGGTTTCCAAGGTTTTGAACAACTATCCTAATGTCAGTGAGGCTACCAGAAAAAAGGTCAATGAAGCTATAAATGAGCTTAATTTCGTGCCTAATGCGGTGGCCGCCGCGCTTTCTTCTAAGCAGTCAGGAAGAATCGCGATTATAATTAATCAAACTGGAAAACATGCGATAACAGAAATCGATATGCAGTATCTGTCAGGTGCAATTCCAGCAGCACGAGAGCTTGGGCTTGATGTAATCACGATTTTTTATTCGATGATTAAGGACAAAAACCTTCAGGAAATCATTACTTATTTAAGGTCTCAAAACGTCCAGGGAATTGTGGTATTCGGCATTTCCAAGGACGAAGAGCTGTTACTTGAATTAGTAAAGCAGGAGGAATTTAAGTCGGTGCTTATTGATGCACCACTTGTAAATGAATCAACTTCCTGTGTGTGGGTAGATCAGTTTAAAGCACAGTATGATGTAGTAACAGAGCTTTTAAATATGAATGAGGCTGAATCAGTTCTTTATCTTGCTGGCAAGAAAAACAGTTACATAATGGACGGACGCTTAAATGCTATCAAGGCGATTACTAAAGAAAAGGGTATCAAGCTTACAGTACGTGATGCCGAATTTAGTGAAAAGCTTGCAAGAGAAATCGTATTAAAGGAAGCAAGCAACTATGATATGGTCGTATGTGCTTCCGATCTTATGGCGATTGGTGCGATGAGAGCATTAACTGAGATGGACATATTCAGACCAGTTTGTGGATTTGACGGAATAACACTTATGGGCTACGCCGGTAAGCAGATGACTACCGTTAAGCAGGATTTTGTAAACCTTGCAGCAACTGCAATGAACGAGGTTTCAAGACTTCTAAATGGTGAGAACGGAAGAGAAGTCATACTTCCACACAAGGTCGTAAAGATTGAATACTTAGATGTAATATATTAAATTGAGAGTTTTATGGAGGAAAAAAGATGAGTTTAAGAGCAGAAATGCAGCAGGAGGTAATGCTTATGAATATGGAAAACGAACTTGAATCTCGTGCTAGAGAACAGTATGGAAAAAGCGTAAAGGAATGTACCAACAAAGAACTTTACTATATCCTTCTTTCCATGACCAAAGAAATGGCTGAGCTTTCAGAAAGAATCAGCGGTGACAAGAAGATTTACTACATATCAGCAGAATTCTTAATTGGTAAGTTACTTTCTAATAACCTTATCAATTTAGGTTTATATGACAAGGTTAGCGAAGTTTTAGCTAAGAATGGTAAGACTTTAGCCGAAGTTGAAGAATTCGAGCCAGAACCCTCACTTGGTAATGGTGGTTTAGGACGTTTGGCAGCTTGCTTCCTTGATTCTATTGCAACATTAGGATTACAGGGCGATGGTGTAGGTCTTAACTATCACTTTGGTTTATTTGAACAGAAATTTAGAAACAAGCTTCAGAAGGCCGAGCCTAATGAATGGATTGAAGATAAGTCATGGCTTGTTGATACTGGTGTATCCTTCCCTGTTCAGTTTGGCAATATGACTGTAAACTCTAAGCTTTATGATATTGACGTAGTGGGCTACAGAAATGGTGTTAACAAGCTTCACTTATTCGACATTGAAACAATTGACGAATCAATTGTAAATGGTGGAATTGACTTTGACAAAGAGGCAATTGAAAAGAACCTTACATTATTCCTTTATCCAGATGATTCAGATGAAGCAGGTAATTTACTTAGAATTTATCAGCAGTATTTCATGGTTTCAAATGCTGCTCAGTTAATCTTGAAGGAATTAAAAGAAAAGCAGTATGATCTTCGTAGAATGTACGATTACTGTGTAATTCAGATTAACGATACTCATCCTACAATGATTATCCCTGAATTAATCCGCATCCTGGTTAATGACAAGGCATTCACAATGGATGAAGCAATTGAAGTAGTATCTAAGACCTGCGCATACACAAACCATACAATCTTAGCAGAAGCTTTGGAAAAGTGGCCTATAGCATACCTTGAAAAGGTTGTTCCTCAGTTAGTTCCTATCATCAAGGAGCTTGACAAAAAGGTACGTGCTAAGTATGACGATCCTAAGGTTCAGATTATTGACGAAAATGATCGTGTACACATGGCTCATATCGATATCCATTATGGATTCTCTGTAAATGGTGTTGCTGCTATTCACACAGAAATCTTAAAGGATACAGAGCTTAATCACTTCTACAAGATTTATCCTGAGAAGTTCAACAACAAGACAAACGCTATCACCTTCCGTAGTTGGTTACTTTCATGTAACCACGAGCTTGCTGATTACATCACAGAGCTTATCGGCTCAAGCTACAAAAAGGATGCTGACCAGCTTGAAAAGCTTCTTGAATACATCGACAACGAAATGGTTCTTGACCGCATCGCTGAAATTAAGATGAATCGTAAAAAAGATTTGTGCTCATATATTGAGGCCAAAGAAGGTGTTAAGCTTGATCCTCACTCAATCTTTGACATTCAGGTTAAGAGAATGCATGAGTACAAGCGTCAGCAGATGAACGCTTTATACATCATTCATAAGTACTTAGAAATCAAGAGAGGCAAGAAGCCCTCAACACCATTAACATTCATCTTTGGTGCCAAGGCTGCTCCTGCATATATTATTGCACAGGACATCATTCACTTATTATTGGTGCTTCAGGATATCATTAATAACGACGCTGAAGTAAGTCCTTATATGAAGCTGGTAATGGTAGAAAACTACAATGTAAGCTATGCTGAAAAGCTTATTCCTGCCTGTGATATTTCTGAACAGATTTCACTTGCAAGTAAGGAAGCTTCTGGTACAGGTAATATGAAGTTCATGCTTAACGGTGCAGTAACACTTGGTACAAGTGACGGTGCTAACGTAGAAATCAATGACTTAGTAGGTGATGACAACATCTTTATCTTTGGTGAAAAGTCAGAAACTGTTATTGACCACTACGCTAAGGCTGATTATGTTTCACGCGACTTCTACAATAACTCTAAGGTTATCAAGGAAGCAGTAGACTTCATCGTAAGTGACAAGTGCTTAAAGTCAGGTAACAAGGAAAATCTTGAAAGACTTTACAATGAATTACTAAATAAAGACTGGTTCATGACTCTTCTTGACCTTGAAGCTTATATAGCTAAAAAGGATGAAGCCTTTGCAGAGTACGAACACCGTACAAAGTGGAAAAAGATGATGCTTACAAATATTGCTAAGGCAGGCTTCTTCTCATCAGACAGAACTATCTTAGAATACAACAAAGATATCTGGAAACTTAAGAAAAACGATTAAAATTATTTATAGTACTTTCTTTCATATGCTATGGGCGGCCATATAATGGTCGCCTAATAGTGCCTCTACTAAAACTAGGACAGTGTGGAAGATATAATATTTTTCATAAAACTTTAAGTGTCGCATCTATGGAAGCTTACTTTGTTTAAAGAAAATCCAAATTCAAGCGGTGCGAAGCAAAGGATTAACTTATGCGTAATTGTGGAATTTTACTACCCATTTTTTCTCTTCCTTCTAAATACGGTATAGGAACCTTTTCTAAGGAAGCATATAAGTTCATGGACTTTTTGAAGGCAGCAGGTCAGGATTACTGGCAGATACTTCCTTTAGGCCCCACCGGATACGGAGATTCACCGTATCAGTCATTCTCTACCTTTGCAGGAAATCCTTATTTTATTGATGTGGACGAATTTGTGGAGCGAGGTTTCATAACTAAAAGGGACTGTAAAAAGTATAGTGCTGAGACTGAGAATGGCATCGACTATGAAAAGCTTTTTAACACTCGCTACAAGCTATTAAGACTTGCTTATGATAATAGCAATATACGTGAGGATAGGGAATTTTGTTCTTTTGCCAAAGAAAATGCATTCTGGCTTGATGATTATGCTTTATATATGTCGGTTAAGAGCGCACTTTCTAACAAGCCATGGTCCGAGTGGCCAGATGATATTAGAGTTAGAGAGCCTGAGGCTGTTGCCAGATACACAAAAGAGTACGCTACTGAAATGGATTTTTACCGCTTCATGCAGTTCTTTTTTAAAAAGCAGTGGGTGGCAGTCAAAAAGTATGCTAATGAAAATGGCGTAAAAATTATTGGTGACATCCCTATATACGTAGCCTTTGATTCATCTGATACATGGGCTAATCCTGAGCTTTTTGATTTAAATAGCGACAACATACCTAACAGCGTGGCTGGCTGCCCGCCTGACTATTTCTCAGCAACAGGACAGCTTTGGGGTAATCCTCTATACAGATGGGATTATCACAAGAAAACAGGATATGACTGGTGGGTTAAGCGTATTGCTAACTGCTACGAACTCTATGATGTTGTAAGAATCGACCATTTTAGAGGCTTTGACGAGTATTACGCCATCCCGTATGGAATGCCTACTGCTGAGATTGGAGAGTGGAGACCCGGTCCTGGGTATGAGCTATTTGAAACAATTCAGGCTAAGCTTGGAGACAAGGAAATCATTGCTGAAGATTTAGGCTTTTTAACTGACTCAGTTCGTGAGCTTGTTAAAAAGACAGGCTATCCTGGCATGAAGATACTTGAATTTGCTTTTGACAGCGATTCAGACAGTGAATACCTGCCTCACAATGTAGGGGAAAATTCTATTATTTACACTGGAACACATGACAATGATACTGCCAAGGGCTGGTATCAGAATTTATATAAAAACAACAAGAAGCGTGCTCAGTACGCAAGAGAATATCTAAGGGAGGAAGATCCTGAAAAGATGGCTTGGGCGCTTATAAGATGCGCGTATGCTGCTGTTTGCAAGACTGCCATAATTCCAATGCAGGATTTTCTAAACCTTGACAATAGTGCACGCATTAATGTACCCTCAACGTTAGGTGGAAATTGGGGCTTTAGAATGCAAAAGAGCGATATGAATAAGGCTCTGGCTAGAGAAATTGCAGCTTTAAAGAAATTCTATAATAGATAGGATTTACGTTAAGCGACAATTTTAGGCTTAGGCTTCTAGGCATTACGCTATGTGCTGACTATAGCTACGTGTAGTTTGCTCCAAATTTCACAAGTGAAATGGAGGATATATGTACGATTTTCAGATTTCAACAGCGACCATTGTGGTCCTTGCTATCAATGTTTTAATAGGAATAGCACTTACGATAGGCCCTGCGATTTTCTTTAGCAAAAAGTACAAGGCTAGTAGCAGAGTGTATGTAATCGGAATGGTTACAATGCTAATTTTTGCATACATCATCGAAGGGTTATTTAACATCACGATAGCTGGTATGCCGATGGGGACTGTGATTTATTCAAATGCTTTCTTAAAAGCAGTGTACGGAGCATTCATGGCGGCTCTCTTTGAGGAGACTGGAAGATTTGTTGCGATGAGATTTTGGATGCATAGAGAAAGAGGCAACGATATGAATGCGTTTATGTATGGCGCAGGTCATGCCGGACTTGAAGCCTTTACTATTTTAGTGTATTCGATGGCGGTTACTTTTTACTATGCAATGCTTATTAAGAATGGGCAGCTAGACAGCATGATGGGAACTCTCGATGAAGCTAGTAAGGCTGTACTAATCACACAGGCGCAGACAATTGCAGGAACGAACCCCGCTGTTTATCTTGTGGCAGCAGTCGAAAGAACGGCTGCGGTAGCTTTGCATATTGCTTTATCAGTGATTGTATGGCAGGCAGTAAACAAGCCTGGCAAGACTTATTATGTTGCGATAGCTTTTGTAGTTCATTTCTTAGTTGACTTCATAGCTGGGTACTTAGGTACTAAAACGATTGCGTTAACCGAAATACTTGTTGTACTTGCAAGTTTTGGAGTACTGGTTTACGCAGTCCGTATTCAAAAAAAGAATAAGCAAAATGAACAAACGGAACCCGTTTAAAGGGTTCCGTTTCCTTATATTTTCGCTATTTTGTACAAATCGACGAAAATTGAGCGAAAATTAGCAGGTTATCATTGAAAATGCACACTTTATTTGTTAGGCTCTAACTAGGGTATATAGCGGTTAGGGCTTTTTGTTTGCGCATTCCCGTAAACGATTAAGTCCGCGTGGGTAACAAAAAATTATATATGGAGGGGAGACGTGTTATGAAAAAAACACACATGCTACGTAGAGTGGCAAAGCGCGTGCTGGTATGCGCATTATCAGCAGCAATGGTGTTCACAACTAATTTTGGAACACTAAAGGCTCAGGCAGCAGATATTAAGTCAGCTGCAGATTTAAAGCCTATTGCTTTTGCAATTGATGAAGTTGTAGCTCAACCAGGAACTACAGCAGTATTAAACATCAATGTAAAAGGTGGAAATGGCTATAGTGCTATTTTAGGACAGCTTTCTTTTGCAGAAGGCATAAAATTTGACAAAATGGGCGGTACAAATTGGAGTGCATCAAACAAAACTCTTATGGCGCTTTATTCATCACCAAATGGATGCAATGTCTATCCTGAAGGAAGCGCTGGTAAGATTAGAGTTATCGTTGACGAGAATGCAAAACCTGGAAAGTATTTCGTAAAATACGATATTGAACAGTTATCATATGCTTACGAAGATTTATCTGGACAGGAATTTTATCCTGCAGCAAAGATTATTTCTAGTGCTGGTGCAATCAAAGTTCCTGTAGACTATTCTACACCTTACACATTTGCAGTTCAGGATACAGAAATCAAGGCTGGCGAAACAGGCAAGGTTTATGTAACACTTGACAATCCTATAGGTTTCAGTTCATTCCTTGCTGAATACAGCATTGAAGGTGGATTAAAGCTTGAAGATATTTGTAAAGAAGATATCCCTGGTGGATTTATGCTTACTCCTAACAATAAATCTCGCGCAATCTTCATGACATCTAATGGATGTAATACATATGAAAGCGGCAAGGTTGCTTCTTTTAAAGTATCTGTACCAGCTGGAACACCTGCTGGTAAGTATGCAGTTTCTTTTGCCATCGCTGATATGGCATATGCATACGAGAACCTTTCTGGTCAGGAAACAGTTCCTGCTAGCGCAATCAAGACAGTTACTGGTTATGTAACAGTTCCTGAAGAAGTAGTTGAGCCAGAATTTAAGCCTATTACTCTTTCAATCAGCAGTGCCGAAGTTGAAGCAGGTGGAAAAGCTGTTTTGACATTAGATGTAGCTACAGATGGTGAATTCGAAGGTATCTATGGCGGTGTTGAGGTTGCTCCTGAGCTAACATTTGTAAGGATGACAAGAGGAACTGGCTCAGAATTTTTAAGTGTAGGTAAGTCATTTGGAATCTACACAAATCCTGGAAAGAAGCTTTCAAATGGAAGCTTTGGTAAGATTACAGTTAATGTTCCAGCAGAAACAGCACCTGGAACTTATGAAGTTGGTGCAGTAGTTGATGATGTATATTATTCAACATTAAATGGTGAATATGTAAAGATTCCTACAGAATTAGTTAGTGTAAAGGCTGGAACTATTACAGTTACTAAACCAGAACCTGAAATTCCTGAACTTGGAGCAATGGTAGTATCAATCGGTAGTGTCGAAGCGAAGGCTGGTGAAGCAGCAGTAATGCCAGTAGACATTATGATGACATCAACAGGTTTTGAAAACATGATTGGTGGAGTTGTATTACCTAGAGGCTTTGAATCTGTAGTATTTAAAAAAGGTGATATTCCTTGCAAATACACAACAGTAGGCAAGTCATTTGAAATCGCTTCAGTGACAGGCGAACGCCTTGAAAAAACAGGAAACTATGCAAATCTTAGTATTGCAGTACCTGCAGGAACACAGCCTGGAAGATATAATGTAACATTTGTAATTGATGAAGTAAATTATGATAAGGCTCAGGGCATTTCATATGGACCTAAGCAGATTAAAGTTGCAACAGGTGTTATCACAGTTGTTGAAGCTGAACCTGAAATTGCACCTATTTCATTTATGGTAAAGAACGCTAATGCTAAGGCTGGCGAAACAGTAAAGATTCCTGTATTTGTAGAAAATCTTACAGGATTTAGCTCATTCATCGCAAAAAATGCACTTTCTGGTGGATTGGAAATTGTAGATGTTGAAACAAAAGACTTCAGTGGTATGGCTTTCTATAACAGCGATAAGGGACATACAGTATTCCTTGCTGATGGAGGAGCTGATATTTCTGGAAATGGTGTTGTAATGATTTACTCAGTAAAGGTTCCTGAAGAAGCAGTTACTGGTGAATATACATTCGCATTTGACATTGATTCAATTACATGTGATTTACCTGACGGTGGATCAGAATTTATTCCTCTTGATAAGGTATCATCAATACCTGGCAAGATTAGTGTTACTGGAAAGACAGTAGATCCCGTAGATCCAGTAGATCCCGTAGATCCAGTAGACCCTGTAGATCCAGTAGATCCTGTAGATCCAGTAGACCCAGTAGATCCAGTAGATCCAGTAGATCCAGTAGATCCAGTAGATCCAGTAGATCCTGTAGATCCTGTAGATCCTGTAGCATCTGATTTAACAGTTACAACATTAGTTAATAACTGGGGTTCAGGTTACCAGATTCAGGTTAAGGTTGCTAACGAAACAAATGCAACAGTTGACGGTTGGGAATTAAAGATTAAGAAGAGCGACATCGATATCGATGCAAGCTGGAGCGTAAATATTACAGAAGAAGATGGCTATTATGTAATCACTCCTGTAGAATGGAACAAGACATTAGCTCCTGGTGCTTCAACAGAGTTTGGTGTTCAGGGTTCAGGCCATATTGCTGATAAGGTTGAAATATTAGTAAATGGTAAGGCTCCCGTAGATCCTGTAGATCCTGTAGATCCAGTAGATCCAGTAGATCCAGTAGATCCAGTAGATCCTGTAGATCCTGTAGATCCAGTAGATCCTGTAGATCCTGTAGATCCAGTAGATCCAGTAGACCCTGTTGATCCAGTAGACCCAGTAGATCCAGTAGATCCAGTAGATCCTGTAGACCCTGTAGTTGGAGAAACAGTTACACTTACAAATGTTTCATTTGGTAAGGAAGTAAGCCTTGCAGCTTATGACTACGCTAACCTCAAGGAAATTGTAGTTAAGTTCACAGGTGATGCTGACAATTACAGTGGTGCAATCGTATTAGGCGAATGGAACCAGCAGGAATCATTCGAAAGCTCTAAGGTAGTTGGTAAGACAGTTACAGTTAAGGTAACAAGCCCTCAGGCAGTTCTTAACATCTATAAGTGGTGGTCAGACAAGGCTCTCGAAATCGAAAGCATTGACCTTGTTTTCTAATTTAATATTAGACCTTTTTTTAGAGGCGTTCGTGCTAGTCACGGCGCCTCTTTTTTTAGGAATCTACAATCTGCGTTCTACAATCTGCAATCTGCAATCTTCTTGTTTTGGCCATTCGGCTTTTTTGGCATTTTTCATGGTTTCTGGTACAAACTTTGTACGCTAGACGACAGCTTTAACTAGTTTATGCCGAAATGAGCAATTGTATGGACTATTTTGTACTGTAGTAGCATTTATCTTGCCAATAGAGTACAAAAATTGTATTAAAACCAGCATAACACCCCACAAAAAGCCGAAGCTCAACGTTCAAGGCCACTTGGACTCTGAGCAGGCCATCTAATATACAAAAATATTAATGAAATCTTCTATTGTCAGAATATTACGCAAAATGCATAATCAATAGTAGAGAGATAAATCTTCAATTCAGGAATGTGGGGGAAATATGAAATACAGAAAATTATTATTAGGACTAATCTGCGTACTCGCTATTATGGTGGCGGCGTGCGGCAGGAAAACTGTAGATAGCAGTGCGGTTGAGAATGCTAACCATTCATCGACTAGTATTACTGATGCTTCTACATCAGAAGGAGTTTCATCACAAGCTTCTACATCAGAAGGAGTTTCATCACAAGCTTCTATATCAGAAGACACTCCAAAAGATACCTCAAAAGAAACTGAAAAATCAGACAATTCAATCTCCGACGAGTTAGACACCTCAGATAATGAACCTGAAAAGGCGGTTTTTACGTTTACGAGAGGAAACTATCCTTTGTTTGATGGCTCTACATCACTAAGACCCTTAGCGGTAGGAATTGCCAGCTTGTTGCTAGGCGAGCCTAGAGAAAAGGTTGATGGGATGTTTGAATTTCATATGACGGATGAAGCGTATTACTATCTCATGAATGGAAAAGCGAATATTTTAATTGCGGCGCAAGGCTGTGATGAGGTAATGAATAAGATGGCTGAACGAGGCTTTGAATACGAGATGGAGCCTATAGCGATGGAAGGCCTTGTTTTCGTAGTTAATGTCAACAATCCAATTGATTCATTAACCATTGAGCAGATTAAAGGAATCTACACAGGCAAGATTAAAAATTGGTCAGAAGTAGGTGGCGAGGACAAAGAAATCGTAGCCTATCAGCGTACAGAAACCAGTGGTTCACAGGTTATGATGCGTAAGTGTGTTATGACAGACGAGGAAATGGTCCAGGCACCCACTGAATTAATGCCAGGACTTATGGGAGAACTCATCGATGGAGTTGCAGCTTATAATAATTCGGCCAATGCCATAGGATATACAGTTTATTATTATGCCGACAGCATGAAGATGGCAGATGGCTTAAAGATTATAAAGGTAGATGGAATAGAACCTTGCAATGAGACAATTGGATCAGGCAAGTATCCATTTACAAATCCCTACTTTTGCTTAGTTAGACAGAGCAGTGGTGAAAACAGTCCTGAAAGACTTATTTATGACTGGCTTGTGACTGAAGATGGTCAGAAGCTTGTAGAACTTGAAGGCTATGTACCTGTTAGCAAGGCAAAATAACAGGCAACGAGTGGGCGTACGTTGTGGAGAAAAATGAAAATGAAACTTAAAAATGTAATTGCCGGTATGAAACGGACAATGTTGGTTCTTTTGACTATTGTTTTGATTTCAGGATGCGGAAAAACCAAGGTGGAATCACAGCCAGAAGTTAGTACAAAAGCAGATTCAGAGGAAAATATAGAAACAGTAAAAAAGTCAGAATCTGAGAATAATACTGAAAAAAACACAAAGGCCACAGTAGAAAAATCAGAAACTAAAACATCAAAAAGAAAAATCAAATACACTGTTTCAGCCGACTGGTCTAACTATGAAAGCAGTAAGCCTTATGTTAATGACGACAAATATTCAAGACTTAAAGAAGAATATATAGGCTTATATGAGGCGTCAACTTCCAATGGATATGTGTATCCTTTTCTTATGTCAGAGAGGAGTTCTTCGGCAATCTTTGGTGGTGGTGATTATTTTAATACCGATATGACTGGTTATGGTTTTGTAGATGAAACAGGGAAAATTGTGAGCGACTATGGCTATTCATATATCAGCAAACATGATGGTGGATTTTACCGAGCTTCTAAAGATTCAGATGAAATAGTAAATTATTATAAACCTTACTACTATGTTTCTTTTGACGGGAAAATATCATTTGTTCATTATGAGGATTTGTACAGACAATATAGTGATACCAGACTTTATAGAATTGGCGATACATATTCTTTTGTAACAAGTGAAGTTACTCCCATGGCGGGAGACGAAGGATGGCTTAGAGCAGACCGCGCTACAGAAAAACTTCATATAACTACCTATGATAAAGAGGGAAATGTTCTCGTTGACAGGGATATTAATTTTGACAGATCAATTACAGAAGCGCAAATGCCATACCAGTATTTTGGAAATTTAACCGCGATTCCCGAGGAGCTTCTTGATAATAAATATCTATTGATAGAGACTACGCGGCTGCCTAATTATTACATAGTTCAAAACGTCATAGATCTTGATACAGACGCGGTAATCTTACGTGGATTTGATAAAATAAAGATGTGCAAGAACCATACCTTTATAGTTACCAAAGATGAAAGATCGTATCTTTGCGATTGCTTGGGAAACCGCATAAACAGTGCATCTTTTGCCAAATTGTATTATCTTGATAACGATTATTACATTACAAGTGAGGACGACAAAGAACTTTCACTTGTAAAGCTTGAGAGTGGAATGTTTATTGAGCAAAAGAAATTTTATGCAAGCAATTACGTTGCCGAGGATGGACTATTAATCATAATAGATGAAAACGAGAATGCTACATTTTACAACTACGATGGAAGTCTCCTTGATCAGTCGCAAAACGAAAAGGTGGCTCTCATAACAAAGGCTATAAAATGTGGAGCATTACGCACATCGCAAGAGTTTCATGACACCTATAAGGGCTACGGCCTTGAGCTTTATATTGACGATGAAAAAGAAAACTATATAGATGGGCTTTCGGATTCATATTATATTTATGAAGCTGAAGGAAAGAAGTGGCTAACAAGGTTTAAAGACGACAACAAAGTTATGTTAACTGGCAAGAATGCAAAAATATCAGTTCTTATGAATGGCAAGATAATGATTGATAACGCACTTTATGATTTGGAAACAGGTAACATGATCTTTAAGTATACGCCATACAGATGGGATAATCTCGATTAACGATTATCTCGTTTTAACAACTGTTTATCTTAAGAATTAACCCCTATGATGTTTAAATAAACTCATGGGGGTGCTTTTTGTTTATGGATAAGATTAGATATGCTGTACTGGCAGACATACACGGAAATTACGAGGCTTTTAAGGCCTGCGTTGACTATTCTTTGGCCGGTAGGGACAGACCTGCGGTCCAAACGCCTCCGTCCCCAACGGACCGCCTGCGGGAGGGATTAGTTGGTTTCCATTAGGTAGAGGGAGATTCGGGACTGGACAAGGGAGGCTACTTCTTCGGCAGTTTTTGAACCATCGAAAAATGGGGCGGTGTCTTCGTAGAGAATGTCTGAGATGATATCAGCATCTCCTGTTGTATTTGCTAGCGAAAAGGTGTTTAGATAATCAAAGTATTCATCTGTATAGGGGGTGCCATCTGGCTTGAGCGCAAGTATTTCGAGGCCATATTCGTGCTGTATGCCGTAGGCCTTAGCGCTTTCATCGTACACAATGCTGTCTTTGTATATGTCTGTTCTAAGCTCATCACCGTGGATGCAACAGCGTGCTTCGTATGAGTACAAATAATCGATAAAATTAGCAATTGCCTTGAAGTGTGTTGTGTTTTTGTTGACACCAATGGCCGATGCAAAGTACATTTCCTTACCATTTCTTTGGTCAGCGGGGAAGCCGGCATCCACATAATCGTCGCCTAAAATCGCCCGCATATTGCTGTAAGAGGTGAGCGAGGTGGTGTAGTGGCACTGCCCTAAGACTTTGTCTTCTTTTAGCAGGTTATAGAAAATTATATCGTTCTTATTGGGACTGCTTTTTGCACTATAGTCCTTATATCTTTTACATATGTTCAATAATCGTATGAAAGTTTCTGAGTCAAAAGAACAGGTATTCTTTTTCCTATCAATAAAATCAGAAGTCTCTATGCATCTTGTAAACACATCAAAGGGATCTTCGACTGAATCGTAAGCTACAAACAAGTATTCAAATGGATTACCTTCTTGCTCACGCTTTTCTATTACATCAAGCATTTCGCTAATCGTTAATGAACCATTAGGACAATATTTTTTGTTGATTACCATGGATGAAATGTTCAAGTTTAAAGGTAAAAGATATGTCTTGTCATCAACTTTTCCGTACTCAAGCACGCTTTTTAAAAGAGCAGATTTATTTTCTTCACTTATTGCATTAGTTAGGTCTCTTAGACACTTTTTGTCTGAAAAATTTGTTAGCTCGTTTTTGGTCATCATGATGATATCAGGACCACCGCCACTTGCTATGTCACTATATGCTTTTGCCATAGCGGTATCCATCTGCCCCCATTCGATATTAGGCAAGACTTCCAAATGAACATTTTCGTGCGCAAGTTCATAGTTATGAATTATCGTTTTTGTGTTGTAATCTAAAAAATAATATGGCTGCAGTGTAATAGTAATTTCGCCAGTTTCATCTTCATCAATGAATTCTTCTTTAGGCTGACCGCAGGCTACCAGCGCTGTTAAAGATAGCAATAATAATATAATAAATAGTCCTTGTTTCATTTTGTAACTCCCTTCAGTAATCCTTTCTTTGGCCAAAGAAAAGCTTGTATATAGCTTATTTTTTCATAGAGAAAACAGCTAATCAACCAGGTTAATGACATCTTAATTAGTCTTAACATTTTTTAACATTTAAAACTTCAAATATCTTATGCTTAGCTATCACTTAATCTTAAGATTTGCCAGTTATGATGTACCTACAAATTCATGGGGGTTGTATAAATGGACAAAATCAGATACGCAGTAATGGCGGATATACATGGAAATTACGAAGCATTCAAGACATGCGTTGACTATGCTATAAACGAGGGAATAGATAAATTCATTTTCTTAGGTGACTATTTAGGAGAGTTCCCTAATCCCGAGGATACTATGAAGCTTTTATATGAGCTTAGAGATGAATATGAATGCTATTTTATTAAGGGGAACAAAGAGGATTACTGGCTTAATCGCAGGCATAACCCTGAATGTGAATGGGTAAATGGCAACAAATCTGTGGGCGCGATGAAATACTGTTATGAGAATCTTACAGACGAGGACATAAATTTTTTTGAGAGCTTGCCAGTGTCGATGACGATAAACAAACGCGGATTTAAGCCTATTCTAGCCTGTCACGGTTCACCCACCTCCAATAGGGAAAAGCTTACTGAAAATAGCATTGATACACTTAATCATATTAGAAATCACAAGGACGAATTCATTGTATGCGGTCACACTCACTGGCAGCGCAGAATCGGAGATGAAAATGAATATGCGATAAACGTAGGTTCAGTTGGAATCGCCCTTTATTCTGGCGGAAAGACTGCCGAATTTACTATTCTAGAGGGTGACAGTGAGGGCTATATTTACAATTTTCTTTCTCTTGATTATGACTACGAGAAAGAAATCTCTGTCATTAAATCCTCTAAAGTCTATGAAATGGCACCATACTGGAGCGAGGTAACCATCAACGTTTTACGAAATGGCACCCCTTCTAATGCCACCATTCTTGAAAATGTCATGAAAGAAGATTGTGGCCGCCACTCTTGGTACGAACTCCCCGACGAATGCTGGGAAAAAGTTCTAGCAAGAATGATACATAAGGTATGACATCTTGGGGACGGGGTAGGGTAAGTCATTTTGACTTGCTGGGGCAAAATGACGTACCCAACCCCCTCCCCAAGATGTCATTTTCAAATTAAGAAAAACTTAAAGAAGATATTGACGGCGCTCTACTATAATAATGGTAGGACGCTTATGTAATAAAAAACCTAAAGAGGAATTTTTTATGAGAAAAACTAGGGTTTGTCTACTGATGGCGATGCTTCCGTTAGTGTTGCTCTCAGCGTGCGGTAAGAAGACGGAGAGTGAGAGTTTCTATGAAACTAGTACATCGAATTCTTCAGCATCAGAACCTGCTATGACAATAGCTGTGACGCCAGCTTCGTCACAAGAAGATAACAATGCTAGCTTGTCAAAAGAAACCGATGAGTTGGCTGAAAGTTTAGTAACCTACGAGGAAGACAGTGAAAATATCAGCAAGAGAATCATTTCTGACGATGAAATACTGGATGATTTTTGCGATGTAGATGACAAATACACTAGATTATCAGATGATCCGATAGGCCGTTATAAGGCAGAATCGTCTCATGGATATGTGTTCCCATACGTAATCAGTCACAGTGTGCAAAAGAACGCTGAGGGCAGAACTAAAGATGTCTATTCATATGGCTTTGTAGATGAAACAGGAATGATCGTGAGTGATTATGGATACGAAACAGTAACTAAAGACGGAGATTACTGGGTCGCAATAGCCATGAATGAAAAAGAAAATTACGAAGAATACCATATTTCTCTGGATGGTAAGAACGTTATTAAAACACTAGTTTCCGGGGACAAGACTGGTGTAGTCGTAAGAAAATATGACGATAGAATCTATGAAATGTCATATATCAAAGATGATACTTCGGATTCATATATGGCTACTACTGCTATTCGAAAGCGTATTTATGCTTTAGATGGAAATGTTAGGGATGTAAAATACATTGAAACTGGAGATGCTTTAGCTAAAGCTCCCATAACAATTCCAGAGCTTGATTTTTTGTATGTCGCACCTACTGATATTTTAGATGGACAGTATTTAAAACTATTAAGTAACACAAGAGAGCTTACTAATACTGAGATTACAATCGCTAGTAATGCAACCAGCGTAGTTGATCTTGATGAAATGTCTTTTGTTTTGAAGGAATATTATTCAGTTAAGATGTTTGAAAATCATACTTTTGCTGCCAGAAAGTATGAAGATTCAAGAAACATTCTTTATAACTGCTTAGGCCAGCCTGTAAATGATGACACCTTCTTTTATATAGAGTATCTTGCTGACGACTACTACCTTGTAAAAGATGGTGAAAATACAGTATCAAGAATAGTTAAGCTTGAAAACGGCGAGTTTACAAAGGTAAAAACACTTGAAGCTGGAAGCTACTATGAATCAGATGGTTTCATCGCTACGAAGAATGAAGAAACCTACGGAAGCCAACGCTACTACCTTTTTGACGGAACAGAGGTTACTGCAGAAACTAATGCCAGTGTAAATCGCTACGAAAATGCTCTATATAAGGGTGATGTCTGGTATGATTCTGCAAAAGAAAATCCCCTTCTTTCGCATGGCGCTATCACAGGAACTAAAGAATATGAGGACTTAGCATCTGTTCGTGCTCTTAATCCTAAATATTATGGCTTCGAAGCTGCATGCACGGATTCTAATCAAGATGATGTGACATATCGTGCAATCATTGACATGGATGATGACAGCGTATTATTTGCCATTACTTCTAGCGAGGGAAAGAAAAATGGCTACAAAGAAACCGTTCAAAACGGCGTAGCATTAATAGACAACAAATTAATTGATGTTAATACGAAAGAATTGATATTTAAATACACAGTTGAAGAACGATGAAACGATAAGCCGAGGCCTTGTGTGCCTCGGTTTTTTGTGGCGCAAGCGTAAGAATATGCCTAAAAGCCGAAGTGTGATGCTTCGGCTATTTATGGCGCAGGCGGGAAGTTTACGACAATTTTTGTATTATTTTAGGGAAAACCTCTCAAAAAGGTACAAAACGCCTCGCGAGGCAACGCATTTCGGCGTAAGGCAAAAGAAAGAATGTTAGAGGTACAAAAATTGTAACAAAAAAGGCAAGAACAAGCTAAGAGGCCGAAGCCATGGAACTTCGGCTATTTGTGGCGCAAGCGGGAAATATACGACAATTTTTGTATTATATTGATACCAAGGGGACGGGGGAGATCATTTATAAAAAAAGCCAGCGGCTAGCGCTGGCTCATTCTAGAATTGTGATATTCGGGGTTATTAGTAACGTCTTCTACAAACCATGAAGGTGGGACAAAGGCGTTAGCTTCCTCGATGGATTCAAATTCAACCTCAGCCATGATGAGGGGGGCAAGCTCGCCCTTGAAAACGTCGAGTTCGATTGTATATTTTCCAAGGGGAATGAAGTACCTTGTTTTATCAATGATACGACCATCGGCCTTAGAAATAAGATGATTAAAGGATTCTTCGTTGAGCGGAAGGTTATATTCTTCTCTAGCCATGAGGCCGCCTCCTTTATAAGTTAGGACGTAAGCGTCGCCCTCGCGGCGCACGCGCACAACAGGATTTGTATTAAGATATCCTTGAGTGTATTCTTTATGAGGATAGTCTGAAAAATCAAAGGCTTCCTTATCTACTAAAAACTTTCTTTCTATTTCCATAAAACCTCCTGCCATATTTCATTAACCGCTATATTTGCTTTCTTGGGTACAGAAGCTTTTCATAAGTATATAAGAAAGCAGCTTATGTCAAAGAAAGCAGCTTATATCAAAGCAAGCACCAGCTATTGTTAAAGATAAGCAAACTGGCCAGCAGCTCTCATTAAGCTTGTCAACTATTCCCTTGCGATTTCAAAAACTTTCCTTTGAATTATAGCATTATTGTGTGGCATTTTGTATAATCGAATTATGAGTAATTTTAGAGCTGGTTTTATTTTTTCAGACAGATGTGTTTTGCAACAGAGTAAACCTATCTGCGTATTTGGTTATGGTGAAGAGGGTAAAAAGGTCACCGTTTCTCTAGGTGACGATACTGAGTCTACTTATGTAAAAGGAGATAAGTGGAAAGTATATTTACCTGCTAGAAAAGCTGAAACCAACCTATCTATGCAGATATGCTGTGATGAAGACAAAATCAAGTTTAGCGATATCGCTATCGGTGAGGTATGGCTTGCTGGTGGACAGTCTAATATGGAGTTTGAACTTCAAAATGCTGTTGGTGGCAAGGATATGCTTCAAAACGACAATCCAGATGTGAGATTTTATTACACTCCCAAGATTGAATGGGAGGATGAAGAAAATATGAAGAAATTTGAGAACTCGGCATGGACTAAGTTCTCGAGTGAAAATGCGAGAAACTGGTCGGCTGTAGGATATATTTTTGGAAAGCACCTATCAGAAGCATTAGGAGTTACCGTAGGTATCATAGGCTGTAACTGGGGTGGCAGCAGTGCAAGCTGCTGGATTCCAGAGGAAGACATTATGTCAGGCTGGGAGAGCACAAAATCATATATTACTGATTTTGAAAAAGGCATCGAGGGAATAAGCCTCGAAGAACAGAAAAAGGCATATATTGATTATATGGCTTTTCGCGATGACTGGGATCCCAAATGTGCTAAATTATACGAAGAAAATCCTAATATTGAATGGGATGAGGTTGAAAGAATCCTAGGACCAGCCCAGTATCCTGGCCCCATGAATCGATTCAATCCCATGAGACCATGTGGTCTTTATCACATAATGATTAAGCGCGTAATCGAATATACTATGGCTGGTGTCATTTATTATCAGGGTGAGTCTGATGATCATAAGCCAGATGGCTATTATGATCTTTTTTCAAGGCTGATAGCAAGATGGCGTCTTGATAACGGCGATCCTAATCTTCCTTTCATAGCAGTTCAGCTTCCTATGCACCGCTATAAGCAAGATCCAGACTACCGCCACTGGCCTATTATCCGAATGTTCCAAAGAAGAGTCGTTAAAAGCACTAAAAACTGTGGACTTGCCATAGCAATCGATCAGGGTACCTTTAATGATATTCATCCTAAAGAAAAAAGAGAGGTTGGAAAGCGCCTAGCCCTTCAGGCTTTGTGGCTTGCATACGGCAGAGTTTCTGAAACTGAAGCAAGCGCGCCCAGACTTGATTATATAGAATACACTGATGATTGCGCCTATGTTTCTTTGGCCCATGTGGGGGCAGGGCTTGAGGTAAGAGGTGATGAAATAACAGGGTTCGAAATTTCACCTAGTATCAGAAATGTGGGGGAAGAGGATTTTGTTCCTGCTAAAGCTAAGATTATGCCGGATGGACGTATCAAGGTCTATTCAGACAAATTTAAAACACCTAAGCAGGTAAGGTATCTTTGGTACAACTGGGCTCAGGTAAGCCTTTATAGAAAGGATGGTCTTCCGGTTGAACCTTTTAGAGGGTAAATTGTAGCAAAAACTGAATACTAAAACAGCTTTAAAGAAGCATTTGGGGATGCTAGACAAAGCATATGAGAATCTCTAAATTAAAGCAAAAATGTAAAAAGCATAAATGCATATAATTAAAAGCTGTAAATTAAGATGTTTTGGAGGGTTTCTAAAATGAGAGTAGCAGTATTTTTCGGGGAAAGATTTGAAGAAGTTGAGGCAATTACCGTAGTTGATCTTTTGAAAAGAGCAGGCTACGAGGTGGACACTACTTCAGTAAGTCATACTCATCATGTGCGTGGATCGCATGGAGTTGAGATAAAAACTGATTTTACGATTGATGAAATCAGAGTAAGCACTTATGATTTAATCGTACTTCCTGGTGGCCCGGGATTTACAAATCTTGAAAAGTGCGATATTTTAATGAAATATGTTAAGCGTTTTCCTAAAGAAGGAAAATACGTTGCAGCGATTTGTGCAGCACCCTCTATATTAGGCCGTGCCGGACTCTTAGAAGGAAAGAAAGCTACTTGCTTTCCTGGATATGAAAAAGAGCTAAAAGGAGCTACATTTACAGGCAGCGAAGCAGAAGCCGATGGCAATATTATTACCGGAAAGTCTGCAGGATGTGCTGTTGCGTTTTCGCTTAAAATAGTAGAAACTATAAGCGGGCATGAAGCGGCTAAGTCGCTTTCCGACGCAATTTACTACAACTATTACGAATAAAGGTAAAGGTGGATTAATTGGAATGACAGCAGTTGAGAAAGTAAAGAAGTATGGTCAAGAACAGCTTCTAAAGTACGAAGGGGAACTAAACGGGGAAGAAAAAAAGGCTCTATATGAGCAGATTGAATCTTTGGATTTTGAGGTATTAAAGAACTTTGAGAATGTTGAATCAGGCATTGCAAGAGGTAAATTTTCTAAGCTCAAAACCTTCTCTATAGACGAGATTAAGGCAAAAGAAGAAGAATACAAAGCAGTAGGTACTAAAGCAATCAAGGATGGCAAGGTTGGTGCCGTATTACTTGCAGGTGGTATGGGAACAAGACTTGGTTCTAACGACCCTAAGGGTATGTACAATGTAGGTATCAACAAGGAATTATTTATCTTTGAATGCCTTATCAATAATATGATGGACGTAGTTAAGGAAACCGGCGCATACGTTCATTTCTTTGTAATGACAAGTGATTTAAATCATGAGTCTACAGTTAATTTCTTTAAACTAAAGAATAATTTTGGCTATCCAGACGAGTATGTCCATTTCTTTAAACAGGAAATGGCTCCATGCTGCGATAAGAACGGTAAAGTGTTCTTAGAAAGTAAGGGTAAGGTTTCGGTTTCACCTAACGGTAATGGTGGCTGGTTCCTTTCTATGATGAAGACTGGAATGCTTGATATTGTTAAGAAAGCAGGAATCGAATGGCTCAATATCTTTGCTGTAGATAATGTATGCCAAAGAATTGCAGATCCTGTATTTGTGGGTGCAACCATTGTTGAAGGAAAATCTTCTGGTGCCAAGGTTATCAGAAAGGTTACTCCTGATGAAAAGGTAGGCGCTATCTGCCTTGAAGATGGACATCCTTCAATTGTTGAATATTATGAACTTACTGATGAAATGAGAGACGAGTTAGACGAAAATGGTGAACCAGTTTATAACTTTGGTGTTATCTTAAACTACCTTTTCGGTGTTGCTGAGCTTGAAGAAATCGTAAATAAGAGTCTTCCTTATCATGTAGTTGAAAAGAAGATTCCTTATCTTGATGAAAACGGTGTAGAAGTAAAGCCTGAAGCTCCTAATGGTCTTAAGTTTGAACAGCTTGTTCTTGATATGGTTCACTTGGCTGAAAGCTGTCTTTCTTTTGAAGTAGTACGTGAAAGAGAGTTCGCTCCTGTCAAGAATAAGACAGGTGTTGACTCTGTTGAATCAGCAAGAGAACTTTTGAAGCTAAATGGTGTAGAGCTGTAGAGCAAAATACTGTAGAGCCATAAGCAGTAATTTGAATTTAATCCTCAAAGTGCAAAAAATGTGAAACTTTATTAAGTTGAGCTTTGTAAAGGCACGTATAAAGCATAGGATTATATATAACAAATATATTTGTAAGGAGACTTTGTCACATGGATAAGAAGGAATTTGCATTAAAGCAGCATGAAGAATGGGCAGGAAAGATTGAAGTAATCTCACGTGCCAGCGTATCAAACAAGGAGGAGCTTTCTGTAGCATACACACCTGGTGTTGCTGAACCTTGTCTTGAAATCCAGAAAGACGTTGATCTTTCTTACAAGTATACACGTCGTCACAACCTCGTAGCCGTTATTACAGATGGAACTGCAGTTTTAGGCTTAGGCGATATAGGACCCGAAGCCGGTATGCCGGTTATGGAAGGAAAATGTGCATTATTCAAGGCTTTTGGTGATGTGGATGCTTTCCCTTTATGTATAAGATCTAAGGATGTTGATGAAATCGTTAACACAGTCAAGCTTTTAGCTGGAAGCTTTGGCGGAGTTAACCTTGAGGATATCTCAGCTCCCAGATGTTTTGAAATTGAAAGAAGACTTAAGGAATGCTGTGATATTCCTATCTTCCATGATGATCAGCATGGTACAGCAGTAGTGGTTTTAGCTGCTATGATTAACGCACTAAAGATTGTTAAGAAAGATATTAAGGATATCAAGGTAGTTACTTCCGGTGCAGGCGCTGCAGGTATTGCAATTATCAAGTTACTTGTAAGCATGGGTCTTCAGAACGTAGTAATGTGTGACCGTCAGGGTGCTATTTACGAAGGCCGCGAGGGTCTTAATTCTGAAAAGATTGAAATGGCTAAGATTACAAACAAGAATCACGAAAGCGGTTCTTTGGCTGAAGTTATTAAGGGTGCTGACGTATTTATCGGTGTTTCAGCTCCTGGCACAGTAACTAAAGAAATGGTAGCTACAATGGCACCTGGTGCTATTTTATTCCCTATGGCTAACCCTGTTCCTGAAATTACACCAGATGAAGCCAAAGCAGGCGGTGCAGCAGTAGTTGGTACAGGACGCAGTGACTATCCTAACCAGATTAACAATGTACTTGCATTCCCTGGCATTTTCCGTGGAGCACTTGATGTACGTGCAAGTGATATTAACGATGAAATGAAGGTTGCCGCAGCATATGCTATCGCAAGCTTAGTTTCTGAAGAAGAATTAAATCCTGAATACATCATTCCTAACGCATTCGACCCTCGTGTAGGAAAGACAGTAGCTGAAGCAGTTAAGGCAGCAGCTATTAAAACAGGTGTTAACCGTATCTAATTTAAAATCATAATTAATTTAAATTAAGGACGACATATGACTAAAAAACTGACTGCGATTATTTTCGCATGTTTATTGCTTGTAGCAGCGGGCTGTGGCAAAAAATCAACAATGTATTATGATGCAGCTATGGCTTATCTTGAAAATGGTCAGTACGAAGAAGCCTATGAAAACTTCGAGCTTTCTGTAGAAAACGAATCTTCAGACGCTGATACTTTGCGTGGACTTGGCATTTCTCTTATACACTTGGGAGAATATGAAAAGGCAGCAGAGGCTTTGGTACAGGCTCTTTCGATTAACTACCACCATATTCAGCCTATAGACTACGACATAAACTTTTACTTAGGATATGCATACAGAAAAATAGGTAGATATGATGACTCCGTTAACTGCTTTTCGGGCATAATATCGCTAAAGGACAAAGAAACCGATGCCTATTATCAAAGAGCACTTACCTACCTTGCAATGGGTGAGGCGACTTTAGCTGATGAGGATATAAACGTTGTAATAAGGCGCAATCCTGGCAACTATGATTTATGTTTAAAATTATACTTTGACATGAAGGAAGTGGGCGCTACTACGGCAGCAGATTCATTCTTAAAGGCTACGCTTGAAAGCTCTGACAAGAGACTTACGGATTTCAATCGCGGAAGAATGTATTTTTATTTAGGAGACTATTCTAACGCAAGAGTTTTCTTAGAAAAGGCCAAGGATTTATCTGATCCGAATACATACTTAATGCTTGGCAAAACATATGAAGCCATAAATGACTATGCATATGCATCAACGCTTTACACTGCATACCTTGATAGTAAAGGTAACAACGCAGAGGTTTATAACCAGTTAGGAATATGCCGTTCCAAGGCTGGTGAGTATGAATCAGCAGTTACAGCCTTTGGAGCCGGACTAAACTTAGATGATCCTGCGTGGAACAAGACGCTTATGTACAACGAAGCAGTAGCATATGAATATCTGCATGATTTTGCTACGGCAAAAGAAAAATTTAAGACTTACTATGATTTGTATCCCAAGGATGAAACAACAAAAAGAGAGTTAGAATTCCTCGAAACTAGATAATATTGTAAACACAATATATTGTGTACTAAAGGGCACTTCGGATTTGAGAAGTGCCCTTTTTTTAGGCGTTTTTGAGAAATCATCTTGTGGTGCGTAAACCAATGTGGTTCACATAACAACACTATATATTGGGTTTTATGCACATAAAACGCACGATATTTTGTGCTTTATTAATTGACTTTTAATAAAGCATTTGTTAATATCTTCTTAAGAAATGCGTTTGGGGTGGCGCATACCCTTAAATAAGGGGAGTTACAAGATATTGGAGGAATTTACTTGATGTACCAGGTTATTAAAAGAGATGGAGAAGTATCAGATTTTACACTTACTAGGATAAGTGATGCTATCATGAAGGCATTCATTGCAACAGAAATGGATTACAGTAATGATGTTATCGATCTTCTTGCACTTAGAGTAACAGCAGATTTTCAGCCTAAGGTTAAGGATGGAGCTGTTCATGTAGAAGATATTCAGGACAGTGTAGAAAGAGTTTTGGAGCAGGCAGGCTATACTGAAGTTGCCAAGGCTTACATTCTTTATCGTAAGCAGCGCGAGAAAATGCGTGTCATGAAGTCAACAATTCTTGACTACAAGGATGTTGTAAACAGCTATGTTAAGGTTGAAGACTGGCGCGTAAAGGAAAACTCAACTGTAACATACTCTGTTGGTGGACTTATTCTTTCTAACTCTGGTGCAGTTACTGCTAATTACTGGCTTAGCGAGATTTATGATGAAGAAATCGCTGAAGCTCACAGAAATGCAGATATACATATTCACGATTTGTCAATGTTAACCGGTTATTGTGCAGGCTGGTCGCTTAAGCAGCTTATTACCGAAGGCTTAGGTGGTATCCCTGGAAAGATTACTTCAGCTCCTGCAAGACATTTATCTGTTTTGTGTAATCAGATGGTTAACTTCTTAGGAATTATGCAAAATGAATGGGCTGGTGCTCAGGCATTTTCATCATTTGATACATATTTGGCTCCATTTGTTAAGATTGATAATCTTACATATCCTGAAGTTAAGAAATGTATTGAAGCCTTTATTTATGGTGTTAATACTCCTAGCCGTTGGGGTACACAGGCTCCCTTCTCTAATATTACATTAGACTGGACAGTGCCTGCCGACCTTGCAGAGCTTCCTGCAATTGTAGGTGGCAAGCCTCAGGCCTTCTGCTACAAGGATTGTAAAAAAGAAATGGATATGATTAACAAGGCATTCATCGAGACTATGATTGAAGGTGATGCTAACGGACGTGGATTCCAGTATCCTATCCCCACATATTCAATTACTAAAGACTTTGACTGGTCTGAAACAGAAAATAATAAATTATTATTTGAGATGACCGCTAAATACGGAACACCTTATTTCTCTAATTACATCAACTCTGATATGGAGCCTTCTGACGTTCGCTCAATGTGCTGCCGTTTAAGACTTGACCTTAGAGAGCTTCGCAAGAAGACAGGCGGTTTCTTTGGCTCAGGTGAGTCAACAGGATCTGTAGGTGTTGTTACAATTAACATGCCTAGAATTGCTTATCTTTCAGCTAACAAGGATGACTTTTACAAGAGACTTAACCATTTGATGGATATCGCGGCTAGATCGCTTAAGATTAAGCGTGGTGTTATCACAAAGCTTCTCGAGGAAGGCTTATATCCTTACACAAAGAGATACTTAGGAACCTTCGAAAGTCATTTCTCAACCATCGGTCTTATCGGTATGAACGAAGTAGGATTAAACGCTAACTGGCTGCGTGCTGATTTAACTGATGAAAGAACTCAGGAATTTACAAAAGAAGTTCTTAACCATATGAGAAATCGACTTTCTGATTATCAGCAGATGTATGGTGATCTTTATAACCTTGAAGCTACACCAGCTGAAAGTACTACATACAGACTCGCTAAGAATGACAAGAAGAAGTGGCCGGCAATTAAGACAGCTGGTAAGCCTGGAGATACTCCTTACTATACAAACTCATCACATTTACCTGTTGACTATACAAGAGATATCTTTGATGCACTTGATATTCAGGATGAACTTCAGACACTTTATACATCAGGAACTGTATTCCATGCATTCCTTGGTGAAAAGCTTCCTGACTGGAAGGCAGCAGCTAACCTCGTTAAGACAATTGCTGAAAATTACAAATTACCATACTACACAATGTCTCCTACATATTCAATCTGTAAGAACCATGGTTACCTTGCAGGAGAAAAGAAGACATGTCCATTCTGCGGCGAGACAACTGAAGTTTACAGCCGTATTACCGGATACTACAGACCCGTACAGAACTGGAACGATGGTAAGTCCCAGGAGTATATCAATCGTAAGACCTACGATATTGAACACTCATCATTAAAGAGACCTGTCAGTGCAGTAGTAACATTATCTAACGAGAAAAACGAAGTTAAGGTAGATTTAGAACAGCCTGCTAACATTAAATATCTGTTCACTACCAAGACTTGCCCTAACTGTAAACTTGCCAAAGAACTTCTTCAGGGAGTTGATTACATCACAATTGATGCCGAAGAAAATGCAGAATTAGTTGAAAGATACAAAATTATGCAGGCACCTACACTTGTAGTTATCAACAACGGCGAATATAAAAAGTACGTAAATGCTTCAAATATCAAAAAGTATGTTGAAACTGAAGCAGGAATTACAGTATAATTGAACAAATTGAAGGGGGTTGTAACTGCAACCCCCTTTATTTTAGGAGTAACCCCAATATAAATCATTTAGGAGAAAGAACATGATTAACAAACTTGTAGCTGGAATCAAGAAGACAAATGCACCTATCGTAGTAGGCTTGGATCCTACCATGAAACTTATTCCTAAGTTTTTACTTGAGAAAAACTTTAAAGAATATGGCGAGAATCTAAAAGGCGCTTCAGAAGCAATCTTTGAGTACAACAAAGGCTTAATTGATGCAATTGCAGATTTAATCCCTTGCGTAAAACCACAGATTGCCATGTATGAAAGCTTTGGTATTGATGGACTTATCGCATTCAAGAAAACAGTAGATTATTGTCATGAAAAAGGCTTAGTAGTAATCGGAGATATTAAGCGAGGTGACATTGGTTCAACAAGCGAAGCCTATGCAATCGGACATCTTTCTGGTGTTGAAATTAATGGAGTTAAGCAGCCAGGCTTTGACGAGGATTTCGCTACAGTTAATCCATATTTAGGATCAGACGGAGTAAAGCCCTTCCTTAAGGTGTGTGAACAGGAAAAGAAGGGTATCTTCGTACTGGTAAAGACATCTAACCCAAGCTCGGGAGAATTCCAGGATAAGATTTGTGATGGCAAGCCCATCTATGAGCATGTAGCTGAAAAGGTAGCAGAATGGGGAGACACTGTAATGGGCGACTCATATAGCTATGTAGGAGCTGTAGTAGGAGCTACATACCCTGAAATGGGCGCTGCGCTTAGAAAGGTAATGCCTAAAGCATACATTTTAGTACCTGGATACGGCGCACAGGGCGGTACTGCAGACGGACTTAAGCCTTACTTTAATGAAGATGGCTTAGGCGCAATCGTAAACTCTTCAAGAGGAATTATCGGAGCTTATCAGCAGGAAAAATACGCTAAGTTTGGCGAAACAGGCTATGCAGATGCTGCAAGAGCCGCAGTAATTGACATGAGAGAAGATATCAACAGAATTTTCTAATACAAGGAGAGAATTAATATGGAAAGCTACAAGCAGGAATTTATTGAATTTATGGTTAAGTCAGACGTTCTTAAGTTTGGCGATTTTACATTAAAGAGTGGACGTAAGTCTCCTTTCTTTATGAATGCAGGAGCATACGTTACCGGTAGTCAGTTAATGCAGTTAGGTGAGTATTACGCTAAGGCTATTCATGACCGTTTTGGAGATGATTTTGATGTTTTATTCGGACCTGCATATAAAGGAATTCCACTTTCAGTTGCTACAGTAATTGCTTTTTCTAAGCTTTATGGAAAGGAAATCAGATACTGCTCAAACCGTAAGGAAGAAAAGGATCACGGCGATACCGGTATTTTGTTAGGCTCTAAGCTTAAGGATGGAGACAGAGTAGTAATCATTGAAGACGTTACCACATCAGGCAAGTCTATCGAAGAAACCTTCCCTATTATTACTGCACAGGCTAATATTAAAATCGTAGGCTTGATGGTTTCTTTAAACAGAATGGAAAGAGGCAAAGAAACCAAGTGTGCTCTTGATGAAATCAAGGATTTATATGGCTTTGAGACAGCAGCTATCGTAACAATGGCTGAAGTAAGAGAACACCTTTACAACCGCGAAGTAAACGGACGAGTAGTAATAAATGATGAAATAAATGCTGCAATTAATGCATATTATGATGAATACGGCGCTAAATAGATTGATTTTTAGTGCGAAAAGTCATTGATTACTTAATCTCAAGACTTTACAATAAAAAGGTATGGACAAGAAAAAACGTAAACTAATTTATACGAATCGAGAACATAGTCAGAAGGGTATTTTTTCAAGCATTTTGGCAATCCTTTCTTTTGCCACCCTCATATTCTTGCTAGTTAAATCTTATCGATTAGCAGGAGTCATTACAGGGTCGTTTGGCGCTACAGCTTTTTTGTGCACTGTTTTTTCTATTGTAGGCATTGTGCTGGGAGCATTAGGAAAGCAGGAGCTTGATAAGTACTATTTGTTCAATCACGTAGGAATTGGTTGGAACGTATTAAATCTTCTTATAGTAAGCGGCATTTTGTATGCCGGTACTTAAGATTTTGGAGGACAATATGGCTTTAGTTTCTATCGTTATGGGAAGCGATTCTGATATGCCTGTTATGGCTAAGGCAGCAGACATTTTAGAAGAGCTCGGAATCACTTATGAGATGACAATTATCTCAGCACACAGAGAGCCTGATACATTCTTTGAGTATGCTAAGACTGCTGAAGAACGTGGCATCAAGGTTATCATTGCGGGTGCAGGAATGGCAGCTCACTTACCTGGTATGTGCGCAGCAATCTTCCCTATGCCTGTTATCGGAATTCCTATGCACACAACAAGCTTAGGAGGACGCGATTCACTTTATTCAATTGTTCAGATGCCTAGTGGTATTCCAGTTGCAACAGTTGCTATTAACGGTGGAGCTAATGCTGGTTTACTTGCTGCTAAGATTTTAGCTACAAGCGATGCTACACTTTTACAGAAACTTAAAGACTATTCCAAGGGACTTAAGGAAAGCGTTGAAGCTAAGGACAAGCACCTTCAGGAAGTAGGATATAAAAATTACAAGTAATATAAAGGAGTCATTAAGATGGGAATGGATTATAAGAACGCCGGCGTTGATATTGAAGCAGGATATCAGTCAGTAGAACTTATGAAAAAATATGTAAAGGAAACAATGAGACCCGAAGTTTTAGGCGGTCTTGGTGGTTTCTCAGGAGCTTTCTCTATGAACAGCTTCAAAGATATGGAAGATCCCGTACTTTTATCAGGTACAGATGGTTGTGGTACAAAGGTTAAGCTTGCTTTCTTACTTGATAAGCATGACACAATCGGTATTGACGCAGTTGCTATGTGTGTTAATGACGTAGCCTGTGCTGGTGGCGAGCCTTTATTCTTCCTTGATTACATTGCATGTGGCAAGAACTATCCTGAAAAGATCGCAACAATCGTTAAGGGTGTTGCTGAAGGCTGTAAGCAGTCAGGATGTGCTTTAGTTGGTGGTGAAACCGCTGAACATCCCGGACTTATGCCTGAAGATGAATATGATATCGCTGGTTTTTCAGTTGGTGTTGTAGATCGTAAGGATTTAATTACTGGTGAAAACATTTTACCTGGTGACGCTTTAGTAGGTATCGCTTCTACAGGCGTTCACTCTAATGGTTTTTCTTTAGTTCGTAAGGTTTTTGAAATGACTAAGGAATCTTTAAATACATATTATGAGGAACTTGGAACTACTCTTGGTGAAGCATTGATTGCTCCTACACGTATCTATGTTAAGGCATTAAAGAGCGTTAAAGATGCAGGTGTTACTGTTAAGGGATGTAGCCACATTACAGGTGGTGGTTTCTATGAAAATATTCCCAGAATGCTTCCTGATGGAATCGTAGCTTCTATCGATAAGTCAAGCTATGAAGTTCCTGCAATCTTTAAAATGATGCAGAAAAAGGGCGATATCTCAGATGAAATGATGTACAACACCTTCAACATGGGTATCGGTATGGTTTTATGCGTTGATAAGGCTGATGTTGAAGCTACTATGGACGCTATCCGCGCAACAGGCGATGTTCCTTATTTACTAGGACATACTATTTCTGGCGAGAAGGGCGTTGAGTTAAGATAAGAAAGCTTTAGGAGACGTAGATGATTAGAATCTGTGTGTGTGTTTCAGGTGGTGGTACCAACCTGGGAGCAATATTTGATGCGATAGATAAAGGCATTATTAAGGACGCTGAAATTGTAAGAGTAATCAGCAATAATGCAGGTGCATATGCACTTACAAGAGCTGGCGAAAGAAATGTTGAGGCAGTTTGTATTTCACCTAAATCTTATGAGACACGTGAAATCTTCAATGATGCATTACTTCAAGGCATCAAGGAATGTAAGCCTGATTTAATTGTACTTGCAGGCTTCTTAGTAAATGTTCCTGAAAGCATCGTAGAGGAATTTAAGAATCGTATAATAAATATTCATCCTTCCTTAATTCCATCTTTCTGCGGAAAGGGTTATTATGGACTTAAGGTACACGAAGGAGTATTAGCAAGAGGTGTCAAGGTTACTGGTGCAACCGTTCATTTTGTAGATGGCGGAATTGATACTGGTAAGATCTTAGCGCAAAAAGCGGTAGAGGTTTTAGACGGTGATGATCCTAAAACCTTACAGCTTAGAGTAATGGAACAGGCTGAATGGATTATCTTGCCAGAAGTAATCAGTAAGATTGCTAGAGGCGAGATTAAGATAGGAGAATAAATGAAGGTACTTATAGTTGGTAGTGGCGGTAGAGAGCATGCTATTGCTACAAGCGTAAAAAAGTCTAAAAGAGTTTCTGAAATCTACTGTGCACCCGGTAATGCAGGTATTGCTAGCATTGCCAAATGTGTTCCTATCGGTGTAATGGAATTTGATAAAATAGCTGATTGGGCAACAGAAAATAAGATGGACTTAGTTATCGTAGGTCCTGATGATCCGCTAGTAGGTGGATTAGTAGATGTTTTAGAGGCAAGAGGACTTAGAGCCTTTGGACCTAGAAAGAATGCAGCAATCCTTGAAGGAAGCAAGGCTTTCTCTAAGGATCTTATGAAAAAATACAACATTCCTACTGCAGCATATGAAAACTTTGACAATGCAGAAGATGCATTAAAGTACCTTGAGACAGCTAATATGCCTATAGTACTTAAGGCTGACGGTCTTGCCCTTGGCAAGGGAGTTCTAATCTGCAATACCAGAGAAGAAGCTTATGATGGCGTGCGAGAAATCATGCTTGATAAGAAGTTTGGTACAGCTGGCAACAAGCTTGTAATCGAAGAGTTCATGACTGGTCGTGAGGTTTCAGTATTAAGCTTTGTTGATGGAAATACAATTAAGACTATGTCCAGCGCTCAGGATCATAAGAGAGCCAAGGACAATGATGAAGGTCTTAACACTGGCGGAATGGGTAACTTTTCACCCAGTCCATTCTATACAGAAGAAGCAGATAAGTTCTGTAAAGAAAACATATATCAGCGTACAGTTGATGCTATGAAGTCTGAAGGTCGTGAGTTTAAGGGTGTTATTTTCTTTGGCCTTATGCTTACTCCTAATGGACCAAGAGTACTTGAGTATAATGCCCGTTTTGGTGATCCTGAAGCTCAGGTAGTGCTTACTCGTATGAAGAGTGATATTATTGATGTAATAGATGCTTGCATTGATGGCACTTTAGCTGATTTTGATCTTGAGTTTGAAGATAATGCAGCTGTATGTGTTATTTTAGCAAGCGATGGTTATCCCTTAGCATACGAGAAGGGCTTTGAAATCACAGGACTTGATAATTTCGAGGGCAAGGAAGATTACTATTGCTTCCATGCTGGAACAAAGTTCTCAGAAGATGGTAAGGTATTAACTAATGGTGGTAGAGTGTTAGGTGTAACAGCTACTGGAGTTACACTTAAGGAAGCTCGTGCTAAAGCATATGAAGCTACAGAATGGGTTTCTTTTGCTAACAAATATAAACGAAATGATATTGGTAAGGCGATTGACGAGGCTTAATTGTGGAGAGAGAAATTAATTTACAGGGTTTACTAAGAGAAACAGATGTAAATAAGCCTAGCTTCTGCTCTAAGTGTGGATGCCCTGTTAGTTACAAGGGCCTAGGCGAGTACGTATGTGATAATTGTGGTTTTCATGAATTCGACGATTATGGCAAGGTGCGTTTGTTTTTAGAGAAAAATCCTGGAGCTAATATTGTTCAGATTGAAGCTCGTACAGGAGTATCTCAGAAAATTATTAATCAGCTTGTGTCTGAGGGAAAATTTGAGGTTTCCAAGAGCGCAGGATTGAGAGGGGACAAGAGATTATGAGAAGAATAAACAATTTACTTAAGGCAGCTTCTGTAATGGCAGTTGCTTTGGTAGCGTTTGTGCTTATGCCAGCACTTTCTTTTGCTGACGGAAAAGCCACTGTTACTGCTAGCAGTGCGTATATTCGTTCATCAGCAAGCACTTCAGGTGGAGTAGTAGGAAGTGTTCTGAAGAATGATACTTTAGATGTCATTTCTTCTGAAACAGATGCCAGTGGAAATGTATGGTACAAGGTTTTTGTAGATGCTAAGACAACAGGCTATATTAGATCTGATCTAGTTACTACTGAGGGTGTCAGCAAGCCTGCGACAACCACCACAACAACTACTACAACTACAACAAATAACAATACAACAGTAACAGTAAATACAGCTCCTGCTGATGTACCTGTTACAGTTCCTACTGAGACTGAGCCAGTTTCTGGTAGCGTAACTGGAGAGGTAAGAGTACGTCAAGGTGCGTCTACAAGCACAGCAGTAGTAGAAACAGCAAAAGCTGGAACAAACGTAACTGTTATAGGCTATGCTAAATCTACAGACGGAAATACATGGTACCAGGTTAACTATACTGCTAACAATAAAGAAGTTTCAGGTTATATCCGTTCTGACTTTGTAAAGCTTAGTGGCGAGTTAGTTGATAAGCTTCCTGAGCCAGAGCCTGAACCAGAACCCGAACCTGTAGAACAAGAACCCGAACCTGTCGAGCCAGAACCTGTTTACAAGGATTATGAGTGCGTACATGACGAGGATGAAGATATTTGGTATTTAAATAACTATATCGAGGGTACTCGTATTAAGATAAATGACTTATATAAGGCTAAAGAGCTTTACAGCGATTCAGCTAAGCAGGTTGAAAGCCTTAAAAAGAGTAAGAAGATTATCACTATTGCATTTGTACTTGTAGTACTTGCATTTATCGGTGGAGGGGTGTATGCATTCCTTAGATTCCGTAAGTGGTATTTTGGATATGATGATGAACCCGAAGTTCCGGTTTCTAAGCCTCAGGTTAGAGAGTCTCAGGCAAGAGAGCCTCAGAGAACACAGGTAAGACAGCCTGAACAGCCAGTGCGCCGTTCCACAGTAAGTGCGCAGACAGTTGGAGGTCAGCCAGTAGGCACTTCTCGCACAACTGAGGTTAAGCCTACTCATACTTCTCCTGCCGTAACAGGAATCCCAGAAGGTGGCGTGAGACTTCCAGATGGCCGTATTCAGATGCCAGATGGATCAATTAGAAGAGCTGTTGTGGGTGTTAAGCTTCCTGATGGTAGCATTAAGCTTCCAGATGGTCGTATTCGTAAGCCAGACGGAACATTCGTTACTCCTAATGTTGTAGCAAGCAATCCTTTAGAATCGCACACCGCTACATCAAGCCAGGAAGTAAGAAGCGTTCAGTATAGAACTACATCACAGGCTAAGAATGATGATGACGATATGGAGTTTGGCTTCTTAAATCTTGATAGCAGTGATATTGATTAATATTAATAAAAACATAAGTAATCCCGAGGTTTTTCCCTCGGGATTTTGTTATATTATAAGTGGTAGCCCTTGGTTGAAGGCGGGAATACGGCGCAGGGAAAGAAAAGTCTTGATATCCGCGTAATTGTGATTGTGGAATACGGCGCAGGGAGAGAAAAGTCTTGATATCCGCGTAATTGTGATTGTGGAATACGGCGCTAGGAGAGAAAAGTCTTAATATCCGCGTAATTTGAATTTGGGAATACGGCGCTAGGAGAGAAAAGACTTAATATCCGCGTAATTGTGATTGTGGAATACGGCGCTAGGAGAGAAATGCTTAGAAATCCGCGTAATGCTAGCAAGATATTACGCTGGAAAACAAATATTAGTGAGATTTTGGGGTAAAGCAGCGCAGATTAGTGTGTAGATTTTTTTCTGTTTAATCGAGCAAAAATAATTATTGATCTATGTGGAGGAGATTATGGCACAAATAATACAGATTGATAGCAATACATGGAGAATCGAAGATGGATTTGTACGCTTTTTCCTGTTAGAGGGACAAGAAAGGGCTGTGCTTATTGATAGTGGAGCGAATTGTCCAAATGCATCTGATATTGCAAAAGAACATACTAGCAAGCCGTTAATTTTACTAAATTCACATGGAGACAGAGATCATACCTCAGGAACTGCGGGTTTTGATAATATTCATATACATCCACTAGATTATGCTGAGTGCGGTGTGGAAGCTGAATATCCGAACGCTTCTTTGGTGCCATTAAATGACGGAGATATTATTGATTTAGGAAATAGACAATTAAAAATCATACATATTCCCGGACACACTAAGGGTAGTGTCGCCATTTTAGATATGGCAAAGCGCGTTCTATATGCAGGAGATTCTGTTCAGAAAGGTCACATATATATGTTTGGGCAAAAGCGATGTCCTGAACAATTTGAAAAATCACTTGATAAATTAATTTCTTTAAAAAGCGAATATGATTATATATATGCTTCACATGATTCATTTATGCTTTCAAATGATTATGTAGAGAATGTAAAAATGGCTTGGAAACAGGTTCAAAGTGGTGAAGTAGCGTATGAAAAGATTGACCTATATGGAAATATAGTTAAGTCATATACAACGCCAGCTTGCGGTTTTTATATGGATTAGTTTATGCGTAAAGATCTGGCGAGTCTAGCATATGTGTTAGGTAATAAATCGACATTTTAGGATAAGAGACTAAATGAAAAGAAGAAAGATTTTTGCAATTCATGCGATGATTTGTCAGGCTGATGCCATTGGTCAAGAAACGTAGGAGTTATTGGGGGTAACATGGTTTCATTAGGTGTCTTCAAGAATAATGAGCCAGCATATTATTGTTACTACATGACTTAGCAGGAGAAAAATGATAGAGGTTAGAAAATTAGATTATGATGCTTTGCGGGGAAAATCTTATTCAGCAGAAGTACATTCAAATAAATATTTGTCAATCGAGCCAAAGGGAGATGGATTTGACATCAAATGGGTGGATTGTGATGAAGAAATTGTAAAGGTGCTCAACGATGAAATCTTATCTGATTGGTTAGAAAATCCAGTGGCATATGGTGCATATGAAGACAACATTCTGATAGGTTTTGTAGAAGGTTTTTTGGAAGAATGGAATAATCGCTTTAGAATCACTAACATATGTGTTTTTAATGGGACTAAGCGTAATCATGGGATAGGGCAAAGTCTTATTGAAACAATTTCAAAAGATGCAATAGAAAGCGGAGCGAGAATGATTGTGCTGGAGACTCAGAGCTATAATTCCAAAGCTATTTCTTTTTACAAAAAGAATGAGTTTGAAATCATTGGGTTTGATCGGTTTGCATATTCTAATGAAGGACCTGCTGAAAAAAATATACGGATAGAAATGGGGAAAAAACTGAAGTAAGGCTTTGACACACAGCCCCTATATATTTTTAGAAGAAAGAGTGAATTTAGAAATCTTCCTATTTTCGGAATTAAACAAATCAGAAGCTGTAGGCAGAGGAGAATCAAGATGAGTAAAGTTAAACTTACAATAACAGAAAGCAGATGCAGATGCGGATATGCAAAAAAAGGAGACACGTTTATTGTTGATGATTTGTGTCCACCCCTTTGCCATGAACTATGGAACTCAATCTATCCTTCGGTATATGCATTGAAAAACGGAGCGGAGCTTGATTATGGAAACATCCGTGCAAAATGCTTTGATGCAGCGTGTCCGGATGAATGCCGGGTACATATTCATGGGGAATTAATAGATTCCTGAATTTCAACCTATCGAGAAAAGAGTCAGAAAAATCCCGGTTTTGTGAGGGTGATATAAATCCCCGTTTGTCGGGATGATGTTAGACAATGAGATTAGAATTTATTGATGCACATTATGGCGCTTGATTTTTTCTCAAGGAAGCATTGAATAGGAGAGGGGAATCTATGAAAAAAGCAGTAATTTTTGACATGTACGAAACTCTGATAACCTTATGGTATTCAGAACCCTATATGGGGCATGAAATATCGGAGGACGCAGGCATACCGGAAAGCAAATTTCGGGAAATCTGGGATACTACGGATGATGAGAGAGCGCGAGGAATCCTTACCTATGAAGAAGTTATTGAACGGATATTAAAGGTCAATAACCGATATAGTGAAGAACTGTATGAACTTCTGGTAAGAAAAAGAATAGAATCAAAAGAGAAATCCTTTGATCACATTAACCCCGACATTATTCCTATGCTTAAGGAATTAAAGATTCGTGGCATGAAGCTTGGCCTGATTACAAACTGCTTTAATGAGGAAAAAACTGCAATACTTAAAAGCAAACTCATAGATTATTTCGATGTTGTATGCATGTCCTGCGAGCTTGGAATAAAGAAGCCGGATAAGCGTATTTTTGATTTATGCATAGAAAAACTCGGAGTTAAAGCAGAAGACTGTCTATACTGCGGAGACGGAGGCAGCCATGAGCTGGAAGTGGCGCGGGATATGCATATGCAGCCTGTTCAGGCTTTGTGGTATTTGCAGGAGGATGCCGGTCAGCCGGTAGGAAGACTTAACGAATTTGTAGGGGCAAAGACCCCCATGGAACTACTGAAGTTTGTCGAATAATGAACTACTAACCCCGTCCCCAGGGCATGGAGAATGTATGGTAGAATCTACACTTTGTTATTTGGATAAATTCTTATTTTCCTTTTCATGGGATTATATCAAATTAGGATGGTATTGATGGATGAATCGAGAATGGTCAGATAAAAATAAATTAGCCCAGAGTAAATTAAAAAAAGCAACATTCCAAGATGGAATAAATGAGTTCGTAGAATTACGAGAAATTCT
>JAZUDH010000109.1:0-7798 GCA_045639565.1 Lachnospiraceae bacterium | reverse complement strand
GAACACTTCGTTGTTTTCGGTCAGAAGGAAGGCCGTGATGTTACTACCTTAGAAAAAGCTGCTGCTAAGGGTATCAAGGTTTTAAAGGCTGGTACTAAGGAAGTTATCGCTAAGGCTGATGGCACTGTTATTGCTGGCTCTTCTGAATCTGGCGCTGCTCCTGCTCCTGAAACTCCTGTTGTTACAGGTCCTTCGCTTGAAGTTGCTATTAAAAACATGTATGGAAGACATGTAACTGCATTCAAGGCTTTTGTTACTTCATATGAATTGACAAAAGATCCTACATTTGAAATTGCGTATAATGCTTGGCTTGATGCCGAAAAACCCATGTCTGATGCAAATGCGACTGAAGTAGCTAATTATGTAGCATGGTATAACAGCATGGCTTCAGTATATGCTGCAGTTGGCAATATTGACATGCAATCAGCTTCAGGCAAATTCAAGTATACAAATCAGCAGAAAGCTGCATTTGACGCTGCATATGATAAGATTGCAACTGACTCTGCTAATGACATGATTGCAATTGGTCAGTCTTTATATAATAAGTCATTTTCTGATGTAAACTCAATGACTTCAGCAATTGCAAATGCTGGAGATTATCCTTCTACAAAGCCTTATGAAACATTATTAGAAAATGATCAGAAAGCTTGGGATGCTGCTTCATGTAAACCATTAGATAAATATATTACACCTGGACTAAAGACTTTAGCTGATGGAACAAAAATTTACTATTTAAGCCCTTCTGGAAGCACAACAATAGCTGATGCTCAGGACAGTGAATGGGGCTTATGGAATTCTTGCGCGAACTCTGGCAGTGTCTTCGGAATTGACTATAGCACATATGACAACTATGCAGAACAACCTACTAATAATCCTAAGCCTGTAGATCCTTCTACAGTTAAAGCATTAAGCGATTTGAATACTGGTGTAAAGCATGCAGCACTTCCTGAACTTACTCCTGGTTTGCTTGCAACAAATACCAATGCTTATGATAAAACAATGAATTTGAATACTCCTTTAGCAGCCTGGTATACAGCATACAAAGCTAATGGTGCAACCCTAGCTACCTTAACCGCTAATTTGGGTACAATTGGCAATAGCAACACAATAATCACTGCATCTGATGGTACAACAACAGCTACAATTGCACATGATTATACCCCAGCAACTAAGTTGAAGAAAACAGCAGATGGGGCAACTTTATCAGGTTCCGATATTTCAAAAGTAACCGCTGGTAATGCTGCAATCAATAATAGTACTGGTGTAGTGTCAGAAAATAATGCTGATATTGCAGACACAACCAATTTCACAGTTACAACTTCAGATTTATATAAATATACCTTTGCTGGAACAACTTATTATGAAACATCAATCGCATTGGCTGAAACTGGAATTGATGCAATCAATACAAATATAGATACAGCAAAAGCATACTGGGATGGAATGAAAGTGGCTGCTAAGAACTACGTAGATGGACTTATTTCAGAATATGGTCAGTACCAGTCATGGGTAGCTGGTGAAAAGCAGGCAGATTCAGAGACGCTATATCAGGATGCTTTAAAGAAATATAATGATTACATTAAACTTGAGCCCAAAACATCAAGCTTTGCTATAGCAGAGTGCGATAATGCATCCGTTAAGCAGACAGCAGATAAGGTAGCATATGCTGAAGCAAATGGAGCTAGACCAATCTGGAGTGATGATGAATATCAGGGTGAATATGAACGTGCTTGCAACAGATATGCTCAGATTACAAGCTTCACAAATTACCTTGGTCTTTATACACAGAATTTAGGCGGCAATGGACGTTCAATTACATTTGTATCCGGAGTAAAGGATGCAAAGGGTGATCCAGTAGCAAATTACAAATGGACATACTAAAAATAATCTTTGAAGTTTGCGATTAGGGACGGTTCTGATTCACTAATCATTGTCCCTTCGAACAGCCTAAGTTAATGCAACTTAACTAATTTGAGCCACTCTCATTAATTGAGAGTGGCTCTTTTAGTGAAGTCAGCATATTTACTCAATCGAACACTCTGTTCGATTCATCAAACCTGCTTACGAAATAATATCAACCTTTCTTGAAATACTGAGTTTACTCATACTTTTCGGTGGCTTTATCATCGCACTTCTTTCATTTATCGATAAGAAAAATGATAAGAAATAGTAAAATGCCTCACCTGTCTGACCACAGGTGAGGCGGGGGCTTACGACCAAAACTCTCATCTAGGAGCATCCGCTTTGGAGTGGGTGCTCTTTTTTTCAATATAGCATACACTCATTAATAAATTAGCGGGCGCGAAGGGTCCACTCTTGAGGCGAAGTACACATCCTTGATGAGTTATCTACGTCCCCGAGAATCGGGCTTAGGCATATCGCCAGCTGGCTTATCGGGTCTTGGGGTGTCGGGCTTAGGCATATCGCCAGCTGGATCGTGGTCGGGCTTACCAGCTCCACCACGGGTTTCTTTGATTATTTCACCAGGAGTGTAGGACTGTTCAACATTATCTTCGATGATTTTGCCACTGTTGTAATATATTCCGTCCTCAGAATCTAAGGCGCTATCGGGGACTCTGATACCATTGACTATGACAGTACCACCATCTAACAAGATGTATCCGTTAGAATCTACGCCATCACCTTCCTGGCCAAGGGCAGCGTTGATAGTTGTTGTTCCGCCTAGGAATGATATTACTGAGACATGATCTTCGTTTACATTCATTCCATCATCCTGTGAATTTATTGTGATATTTCCACCTTTAATGGTTAGGTGAAGTTCACTATCAATGCCTTCAAAACTTGACTCTACAGTAAGTTTACCATTACCAGTTTTCTCGCCGTCGATATTCATGGTCATGTAAGAGTAGAGGGCTCCATCAGTCTTACGCATTTTCTTCTGAAGCTTGACTGTATCAGTCGATGCATCGTCTTTGTATTTTGTTTTTAACATACGATATACATTTTGGCCTGAAATATGATTCTGAGAGTCGTCAGCAATTAGGATGGTTGCTCCAGCGTCATCGGTGTTGACGTATGCATCTGTTCTTTCAGTATCTTCCCATGCATTATCACATTCATAGACCTTGTACATTATGATTCCAGGAGCTACAGAGCACTCGATGTCAGCGCCATTAAGTATCAAAGTAACTTTCTCTGTCTCACTTTCATATGCTTCGTCGCCTAGATCAACTTTTATTTGGCCTTTCCAACTACCAGTTAAAACATACGTACCCGCTTTTGTAATATGCAACACTTTATTTTCAGTGGCTTCTTCCTCGGTATGCATCATCTGAGTAGGAATATTAGGGCCTAAACAAGGCAATGTAGCAAAGATGAATTCATCATTGACCCCATCATTGTAGTAATACGCCCATTCACGTTCTCCATCATAAGTTATCTGTTTAAATGAAGCTTCATCAAGCTTAGGGAAATAGTATAACTCATGATCGATATAAGCCGCGGCATCTGTATCAGGTTCTGTGCCAGTATAATACTCAGCTGGCGCATTCTTAACCTCATCATGTGCTACACTTGGGTCGCAGTGCCATGTGTAATCGAATTCTTCAATTGCTGTACCATTTAAAGTGGCATTATCTACATTCAGATTAATAATATTGGCATCATAATTTTTTGTGTTAGCATATACTGAATCATTTTCATTATCATTAGATGCAATGTTTTCAGAAACTTTCCCACAGCCAGTAGCTAATATAAGTCCCATACTTAGCATAATGGCTAATGCTTTTACTTGGATTTTCATATCGTTTCCTCCGTGTTTTTGTTGGTTGATATGTATGAATTGTAGATTTATAAAGTGATGAAAAAATGTGAAATCTGTGTAGAAACTGTGAACAACATACTTAGGGACGGGGATGATACATCAATGCTGTGTACTTCACATCGAGGGTGTACCCTTTGCCACCGTTGATTTATTAATGTGCATATGCTATATTGAAAAATGAAAGAGCACCCACTCCAAAGCGGATGCTCCTAGATGTGGGTTTTGGTCATAAGACCTCGCCTCACCTGTGTGCTGACAGGTGAGGCATTTTTTTACTTACCTTTTCTTTTATCAAGAAAAGATAGTAGTGCAACAATAAAGCCGCCGAAAAGAATGAGTAAACTCAGTATTTCAAGAAAGGTTGAAATTATTTCGTAAGCAGTCATGTACACACCTCCTTTCTTCCTATACTCTGGAAAACCAGGATAGAAATCTAGGAGTCAGCCACCCTGTCATGGGTACTCTTTCACGTGATTTTCACGCGAAAGGGATTGTAGCATAATCCTTTTTAATATTAAAGAAACACTGTCCCTTCACTTCAAGGGGTGTCCCTATATATTGGTATGTGTGAGGATAATGCTTCACAAGGGACAGGGCTTGATGCATCATCCACGTCCCTTCTATGTACTTCCTTCGCCACCGCACGCGTAATAACGCCTACCGAAATACCCGTAAGGCGACTTAGTTGTTTTAGCGATAAACTTTTCTTATTTAATAAGAAGAGATAGTGATTCCGCTGATTGATAGTAAGTGATTGAAATTCAGTGGAATTAGCACAGCCGCTGAACTCTTTTATAAGTTTCCAAGCCTCTGGATCTGGAACGCGACGCCTGATATTCTCAATATCCATGCACTCAGCATCAGATTCGACATTAGCATAACTTCTGAATTCCGCGACTGGAATGTATTGAAACAGCATACTAGTATCAACTATTTCTGCCGAATCGCTCATGTATTCATGATAGCTACTCCAGCTATAACTTTCCCCAACAGTCATTTCGAGCCCTGCTTTACGCGGATTATTGTGCACATATCTAACTGCCGTCAAGAAATAGTCTTCAGAATCAATGGGTTCACTGTAGTATCTTCCTTGCTGTAGCGGACCAGTTCGCTGATACTTCTGGTTAAACCATATAGCATAGTTAGTGTTTATCTTCGAAAAGACCTGACTCAAGGGCACATCTCCAACCTGCACAATCAAGTGCACATGATTAGACATGAGACAATAAGCATATATCTTCATATTACAATCAATTTTGTACATATATAAGAATTGAAGATAGATTTCATAATCCTCTTTTTCTTCAAACATCAATTGTCGATCAATCCCTCTTATTACAACATGATAAATTCCAGAAACAGCCATTTCACGAGGTTTTCTTGGCATCGTATCCTCCTTGCACGTTGGCAAAAGAACATGCACATCAACACCATAGCTTGTCCTTTTGCGCTATTATATTGTCATTAGTGATATGAAGTAAGATTTTAGAATTTTAGATTATTAGAACTTCTAAGATGCGTATTAAAAACGCAATGAAAATTACTTCGAGCGATATTCTAGCATACTTTATTACTTCTCGCAACACTGTCGCAGGGACACCCCTTGAAGCGTAGGGACAGCGTTTCTTCATAATTAAAAGGAATATGCTACAATCCATTTCGCGTGAAACCCACGCGAAAGAGTACCCATGACAGGGTGGTATACTCCTAGATTTCTTTCTTGGCTTGTCCAAAGTATTGAATGAAAGGAGGTGCATAGATATGAACGCTTACGAGATTATATCTTCGTTTGTAGAGATTCTGAGTTTGCTCATTATCTTCGGCGGTTTTATCATCACACTTCTTACATTTATCGATAAGAAAAATGATAAGAAATAGTAAAATGCCTCACCTGTCTGACCACAGGTGAGGCAGGGTCTTACGACCAAACTCTCATCTAGGAGCATCCGCTTTGGAGTGGGTGCTCTTTCTTTTTTTCAATATAGCATACACTCATTAATAAATCAACGGTGGCAAAGGGTACATCCTCGATGCGAAGTACACACCCTTGATGTATCATCCCCGTCCCCATGTATGCTTGATGCGAAGTACACAGCATTGATGTATCATCCACGTCCCTCATCAACAAAGAGCCACCCTCAATAATGAGAGTGGCTCAAATTAGTTAAGTCATATTAACTTATGTGTTTCGAAGGGACAATGATCGGTGTTTCAGAACCGTCCCTAGGAATTAATTTGCCTTGTAAGTATCTAAGTCGATTGTGATCTTGCCAGTGTCAAGGCCTTCGTCATTCTTTACACCATTAGCTGGAATCTTAATACCTTCGTTAAACATTGTTCTTGTGAAGATACCAAGATATGTTTCCTTAGCAATCTGCTGATTGTATGAAGAAGTCATGCTATCAAACTGTTTCTTTTCTTCACTGAGTGCCCATGTAGGTTCGGGATCAGAAGGATTAGCTGTAGTATAAACACGTATTCTACGTGCTTCTTCAGCATCCTGCCCATCGGTATCACAATCACCAGGTACAAATTTACCAGAAACTGAATTTTCAAGTGCACTGTATTCAAGCCATAAGTCATATATATCCTGTTTAATACTTGCTTCATATGCATTCTTATTAGCAGCCCACTGGTCACCTGCTGACTTTAATGTGCCAAATGTAGCTGTTAATGATGCAGTCTTTGTAGCAATAGTATCGAGTGCGTCATTATATGCATCTACGTCAGTTTTGGGATTTGATGTTGAACCATCATCTTCCTTTCCGTTCTGCACAACTGTGTAGATTGTAACTTTGGTATCATAATCCCCAACTTTTTTATCTGACTTATCTCCGTTATCAAATGTATCCTTATCAGATATACTAGAAGCATCTGTGCTCTTAAAGTAAGCTTCGTATGTATTAATACCTTTTCTTGTAGCTGTTGCAGGAAGTTTAATATTCAATGAAACAGATCCATCTGTTACTGTACCTACTTCATAAGCAGTAAGCTCGATGCCCTCGCCGCTTGCGGCATTGGTAAGTGTTTCATAATCAGCCTCACTCTTAAGTGCGGTCTCCATTAATGTGTGTTTAACAGCATATTCACCAGAAGCGAGTGTACCAACAGTAGCAGGCTGATCTTTGGGAGCATCACCAACATACTTAATTCCTGTATCATAGCCAGCAAGATCATCTGCAGTTAATCCAATTACATCACCGTATTTCGTGCCATAATTAACTCCTAATTTTCCTTCAGCGCCAGTTCTAATAGCGATAATTTCAGCCTGAATTAAATCAGCTGACTTTTCAGATGCAGGGTTAAAATAATAAACCTTGTCAGTAGTATTATATCCGAATGTTTTGTACAATTCTTTATTACCTGCTACTCTTAATACCCAGTTTCTATGAGCCTGATTGAAAGCAGCTTCATATGAAGCCGATGTAGGTTCAACTGCTACCTTTCTCTGCTGAGCCATTATCTCTAAGTCAGAGTATTTCTTATCATATACATTCTGGTAAATAGCAATTAAAGCTTTGTTATAATCTGTAGTAATCTTATCAAGTTCTTTTGTCAAATCAAACTGCTGAACAGGTGTAAGTTTGCAATTAGAAGTAGTAAAGTTGATATTCTTTGCTGCTGTAATAACACCCACAACATCAACTCCATTAAGTCCGTTTCCTGCTGTAGCACCTGAACTAGCCCAAGCCATGTATGCAGTAGCCTCAGTAGCCTTAGTAGCATCTAATTTTACAAGCTTTTCATCATCTGTCCATTTTGTATATGTTGTGTTAAATGTAGAATCTTTTGTAAGGCCATACTTCTCAACAACACACTTAAGGGCAGAAGCATTAGAAAGATACAAATTCTTAACAGCAGCTTCAAGAGTAGCACCAGAAACAACAGGAGTTGAAGGAGCAGGAGCAGCATTAGCTTCGCCAGAGCCAGCAATAACAGTGCCATCAGCCTTAGCGATAACTTCCTTAGTACCAGCCTTTAAAACCTTGATACCCTTAGCAGCAGCTTTTTCTA
>JAZUDH010000108.1:0-6226 GCA_045639565.1 Lachnospiraceae bacterium | reverse complement strand
CAAAAGAAGATTGGTGGTTTTTTAAAAGAACTTCGTAAAGAAAAAGGAATTACGCAGGAAGAATTTGCAGAAATGTTATATGTATCTGGAAGAACTGTATCTCGTTGGGAGACAGGAACTAATATGCCAGACATAAGTGTTTTAGTTGATATTGCAGAGATCTTTGATGTAAGTATTCCGGAAATTATTAATGGAGAAAGGAAAAGCGAGATTATGGAAAAAGAAGTAAAAGAAACAGTGTTATCATTATCTGATTATGCGGAGGCAATTAATCAAAAAATAAGAGGAAGGTTGTTTATACTTACTGTTATTGCAATAGTAGGCATGATTTTATTTGTTGTCATTGAATGCGCAGGTTTAGACACTCCGGGAAGCATTTATGAGATAATAGCAAGTGCAGGTCTTGGATTAGATTTTGGTATGTTGATAGTACTTGCAATGTATCTTTCAGGCCTGTTAGGAAAGATTAAAGCTAGGTATAAAATAAGACGAGGAACAAACAATAAAGGTTAGACAAGAAACAAATGAGAATGTGTATCTAAGTAAGAATCCCCGTTTTACGGGATTCTTCACAGGTTTTGAATCTCTCAAAGTGTTAATTTGCGTTCTCAAAGAGATAAGGTTTCAAAAGAGACATACAAAAGTATTTACAAGGCACTTCACAGAAATGTGGAGTGTCTTTTTTCTTCTATTAAGACTAATAAAAACTCTTTAAAAAGTAAAAAAAATACTTGAAAAAGATTTTTAATCCACTTATTGTAGGGAATATCAGTACTGAATCAGTTCTCTTACCGGTAAGAAGATCTAGTGAAAAAGGAGAATTAAGTACATGAATATAGACAAGAAAATACTACATGACGTTATCGCAAAGACTCAGCCTAATATCTGCCAGATAGAGGTTGTTAAAGATGGTGAACGAATCTTTTCTGATCAGTGGAATGGCTATAAAGCTGATGATTGTACCCACGTGATGTCAGCAACGAAGTCTGTTATAGCGCTCTTATATGGAATTGCTATTAAGGAGAATATGCTGGACTCTATAGATAGAAAGGTTTTGGATTTCTTTCCGGAATATACTCCGAAGCGAGGGGAGAAAACTATCTATGATGTAACAATACGTCATCTACTAACCATGAGAGCTCCTTATAAATGCAAAGGAGACCCTTGGAGCAAGGTTTGCTCGTCTATGGATTGGACTAAGACTTCCTTGGATTTTTTAGGAGGACGTAAGGGATTAACTGACGAGTTCAATTATCAGACTGTGTGTCTTCATATTCTTTCCGGTATTTTATATAGAATATCTGCAATGAATACAGTAGACTTCGCCAATAAATATCTTTTTACACCATTAGGAATTCCCAAACATGAGAATTATTATGCTAAGTCAGCCGAAGAACACAAGGAATTTACAATAAGTAAAGAACCTAAAGGCAATATCTGGTTTGCAGATCCTACTGAACTTGGGACTCCCGGTTACGGACTATGTCTATCTGCTTCCGATATGGTCAAACTTGGAATATTATGTCTTAACATGGGGGAATATGATGGCCGGAGAATTATTAATAAAGAATGGATTGAAGAGATAGTGTCCCCAAGAGAGGTTGATAGCAAGTATTTCAGAGGCATGCATTATGGTTATTTATGGTGGATTGTTCATCCTGAAAAGAATATCTATGCAGCTATAGGAAACAGCGGAAATGTTATCTATGTTGATCCAAATGAGAACCTTGTTGTGGCTGTGGCGTCCTCGTTCAAACCCACTATATTTGATCGAGTTGATTTTATTGAACAGTATTTGCTACCTAAGCTCATTTAATGGTCATTATTGGACATATTCAATAGTAAAATTTACCGAATTAATAAAGGGAGAATATATGAATAGGAAAAAGTATTTTGTTATTTTGGTGATAGCTATTTCGACAGCCTTTTTGTTGACCGGATGTTGGTTTGATTGGACAAGACTGGCAAGTGATGAAAGCATTACGGATGAAATCTATAAGATGTTCGATCGAGATGAGGTCGAGAGTATAGAAATCAATGAGTACAACGATGGTGAAGAAGAGGGCAAGGAATATGTAGTAACATTGGACAATGGCCTCAGTTTCAGCGTATTTAATTATCTTGCTCATGATGTACCTGATTGGGGAAAGTCCAGACACGTTACAACTGATTATGCAGATAGTGTAAGGGATTTTATCAAAGCTGATATTGATGAAATCGCAGAAGCATATAATACGCAATATGACGGAAAATTAGCAGTGAAATTGTATGAAGAAGGTTCTAACAAACTAGAGTTTATAGTATATGATTACGACTCCATTGACATTATTCCTGAAATGGCCGAAGAGATATTTGAGGTGTATGAACCGTATCTGCCCAATAAGGTTGATTTAACCGATATGTTCTATTATGTAACTCAGTTTCATTTGGATATACGTATTCCCGAGGACGATACAGATAAAAAAGGTGGCTGCTTGCTGTTTAGCTGTACACAAATACTTAACAGGAAAAATAAAAGTATACGTGTTACAAGTGATGATTTGATTGACATTAAATATTTTGTGCACATATTAGATGAGAACGGTGAAATAATGGATATAAATGTGCCGGATGATGAGGCTTTTGAAAAGCCGCAATACGGTACGCTTTATTATGATGAGCAGTATATCGATACCGGTGATATCAAGGAGGATTTGATAATCTATTCACCCTCAAGGGATGAATATTATGTGAATATTGTTAGTATTAATACGCGAGTTTCCGGTGATGACTGCTTCAAGGATATATTGATTGAGATTTATGGAAATAGCTGTGGTTATGTCGGGAATCGACATGATAAAAAATATGATGGCAAGGTATTTAATGATTGGATTAAATATACTATAGATGGTGATAATTTCTTCTATGGATATTATTATGAAGATCGTGAAGTGATATTTGCTTTGTATAAAAATGGCCAATTAATTACAGAGAAAACATATGATGTAAATGAAAAAATATTCCCATACAGAACAGCGGGATATTGTATGGATATTGATACTTTTGCAACAATGCTTAACCTGGATGCGAGTGTTGATAATGACAATGGGCACATATATTTATATTAGTTAGTTAGAGTGCATATTCTGATTAAGCGAAAATGTAACGCAGAGTATGAAAAGAATGAGAACTGACAGCAGGAAGGCTATAAATTTTAAAACCAAAGCATCGAGACCGAGCACTGTTATGAGATAGATGGGAGACTGTTGCAGATATGATTGATGATGTGCAAAAGTATATTGGTGTATGCCGCAGATATGTAATGTCAAATAAAATCATTAGAGGAGTTTGCATTGCGGTTTGTATAATTGCGTTTTTGGGAGGAATGGCAGGAATTATCTGTTGTGTGGCAAACAATAACTACCGTTATTTTTCCCTGTTCGCGTCTATATCACTTGCGGTACCGATAGTGATATTGGTAGGTTATTTCATATGGCTCGCTACAGGTAGTTCAAAAAGACAGGAAAAGTTTAGAAAAATGCTTTATGATAGTAACCTTTCGGCAGAAGAAGTACTGCAAATCGGAAAGGCTGTCGGAATGGATTTATTCGCAATTGCTTTGGATATACGTTGTAAAAAGGAATTGAAGCTGCCGAGTGTGCCTCAGTGGTGCGCCAGAGATGGCGTTTTGCCTGATAGTATTCAGGACAAAGAATTTTAGGCTTAAAGCTTGAAGAATAACTCCCTTTTACATTTGTGTGTTTTATAATATAGCCAGAGAAAATTCAAAGTTAATGGGGCAACGCTACAAGCTAAGTAAGGGCGAAACAACTGAATACGAACGACCACGACCAGGTAGGAAAAAATAGCCCTATCTGGTCTTTTTATGGTATTTATATTTTTTGACAGCCTAATACTTATTAGGATATACTATTTCCTAGTGAATATATGGGAAAATGACATATTGTGCGTGAGGGAGCTAGGAATGAGGATAACAAATACGAAGGAACGGCTTATATTAGCTGCTATAGAGCTATTTTCCACAAAAGGATATGAGGGAACTAGTGTGGAAGAAATTGCTAAAGCTGTAGGGATAAAGGCACCATCCATATATGATCATTTCAAGGGAAAAGAGGCTTTATTGTATGCCGTTAGGGATTATGCAGATATTGTGTATGATAAGGGTATGCAATTTAGTAGAGTACAGTCAGAAACTGTTTGTTCAAATGAAGGCTTTAAGGAATTCACCATGCAATTAATTGAGTTTACTTTAAACAATGATATAGCTCGTAAAATGCGTCGTATGATGACTATTGAACAGTTTAGAAATGAATTCTTTACAGAGATGGCTACAAAACGAAATGTAACGGTTCTTAAAGACATATATGCAAATGTGTTTACCCGGTTAATGGACTTAGAAATTATGCAAAGGGGCAATCCGGATATATATGCACTTCAGTTTATTTCACCTGTCACACTAATGATTCAATTATGTGATAGAGAACCAAACAGAAAAGATGAAGCGTTGGAGATTGTTAGTGAACACATTGATGTATTTATACAGAAGTATTTTACAAAGGGGTGAGAAATATGGAATATTTCTATTTGATATGTCTTTTAGTTGCAATTGGTATGTTGATATGGTTAAAGAGATTTGATGTTAGAAATAGTATTTCTCAATATTTCAGTTTAATCATAATTATTATTTCAAGTTTTGGGTACTTTTTATTATCAATTTCAAGGACTCTTGAGGAGGCTTTATTTTCTCAGATAATAGGATATGTTGGAGGTATATTTTTCCCAGCTTTCTATTTCTTTTTGGTTTTGGAAATATGCCATTTAAAATTGTCAGAATTAATTAAAATCATACTTGTATTATGTCAGGTATGTATTTATGGCTTTGTTTGTACAATGGGAAGAGGAGAATTATTTTATAAAAGTGTGACCATGCATATACATAATGGTATGGTTGTATTAGATAAAGTTTATGGACCAATGCATATATTTGCTATAGGTTCAATGTATTTATATTTCTTACTTTCATTTGCAGCTGTAATCTATACATTGACAAAAAAGAAGTCTGTAGAAAGAAAAAATGTTATAACCATGCTAGTATTAATGGCAATAGCTATAGGATCATATTCTCTTGAAAAAATAATTGGTATTTACTATACAGTTATTCCAATTATGTTTGATGTTCTCATGCTTATAGCTTTTATTCCAATATATGATTCTAACATTTATACGGTATATGAGAACAAGGATATAATTAATGAACAGCTTAGCCAGGTGGGCTTTTTGACCTTTAATACAAAGAAAAAATATAAGGGCTGTGATCGTGATATGGAAAGGATATTTCCGGAATTATCACAGTACAATTTGGGACAAACCATAAGTGGCAGTAGCCCTAATTTACAAAAAATAATTGACGGCATATCTGATATAGACGAGATGTTAAAAACTCACTCGAAAAAGGATCATATTCACATTCCTGTAGAAGCATTCTTACAGGATGGCAAATATTATGATGGAATGATTCATATTCTTAGAAGCCCTTTAGGAAAACTTAAGGGGTATACAATAGAGCTTCGTGATAATACAGAACACTATAAGTCTCTGGCACTGAAAGAACGATATAATGATGAATTAGCCAAAGAAGTTGAAGAAAAGACAAGTAAAATAAAAAGTATTCAGGAAAAGATAATATTAGGAATGGCTCAGATGGTGGAGTCGAGAGATCTTAGCACTGGTGGTCATATTAAAAGGACAAGTGATGTTGTAAGGATTTTCGCAAAAAAACTTGTAGATGCTGACCTTGGACTTACGCCTGATTTTTTGAGTCTCGTTATACGAAGTGCACCTATGCATGATCTTGGAAAGATTGGTGTTGATGATGCAGTATTACGAAAACAGGGAAGATTTACAGATGAAGAATACGATAAGATGAAGATGCACTCAGAAATAGGATATCACATGGTAAGTGAGATATTATCTGGTGTAGAGGAACAGGATTTTGTTCGTGTGGCAGAAAATGTAGCGCATTATCATCATGAAAAAGTCAATGGAACAGGATATCCGGAAGGATTGAAGGGAGAAGAAATTCCTATAGAGGCAAGGATAATGGCATTGGCTGATGTATTTGATGCTTTGGTTTCAAAGAGATGTTACAAAGATGCATTTTCTTATGAAAGAGCTTATGAAATAATAGAAAAGGATGCTGGAACACATTTTGACAATCAATTAGCGA
>JAZUDH010000107.1:0-64442 GCA_045639565.1 Lachnospiraceae bacterium | reverse complement strand
GAAGATACTGACAGAACATTTCTTAATGATTTATTACCTTGGTCAGACAATCTTCCTGAAAATATCAGGAAACCACAAAAGTAGTACCCGCTGCGGAAAGCAGCTTAAAAAAAGCAAGGTACTCACGTTGGAGCATTTACTATTAAAAGGACATCAAGGTGGTGAATTTAGCAGTATAGAAATTGTGGCTAAATTTGAGATAATATTTTGCTTAATGATTCTTTAAAGTTATATTCTGAAACAATACGCTTGTAGCCGTTAATGCCTATAGTCAATCGTTCTTTTTCATGAGTAAGCAAGTATGTGATCTTATCTATATACTCATCTTCGGATTCAAACAACATTATTTCTTTATCTGGAACAAATAACTCAGATAATTCTTCTTGATAATTGGACAAAACTGTTCCACCTACACTCATAATGTCAAATATGCGCTGAGGAGCGCCAGCTTCGATTGAGCGTAAAGTGACATTCAAATTTATTTTAGATGAATAATATGCTTTATATAATTCATCATCATGAACAGGAGGATAGACTTTCTCTGGTCCCAACAATTCTGCAGCATTCTCTATATCTTTTTCAATTGTGTATAGTCTGGTATCACATATTTCACTTGACAAGAGAAGAAGTTTTTTTCTTTCAATCTGCGCAATTGCAGGAGGTAGAATCAAGGTTTCGACTATATGTTTATGATTAACATGGAATTCATCAAAATTATCTGGTGGTATACATCGTTCAAACTCGCTTACGAATTCGTCACTAAACGAATTGTAAATATTGCTTCCTTTGCGCCAATCACAGGTCTTAGTTAATAATACTGAGTCAATTACATTCTGCTCCTCTTTGGTGAGCATGGCGTAATAATTGTCAAATGAAGTATTTCGATAAAGCTGCCCAATGAAGGAAAGATCACAACTATATTTTTTTATATCTGCATCTGTAATATTGATTTTTGAATTGTGTTGCAGGTTAGCAGCTAATGGCTGATGGTAGACGTGCGGAAGCCCGATAGCTTTTAAACGTTCTGTTTGAACCCTGTCAAAAGAAAAGATGAAACTCTCCGGATAAAAAGCATATTTAGTGTACGTTGCAACCTGAGGAGAATCAAATAACCAGGCAATATATGGAATAGATAATGCATGACATGCCTCGGCAACGTTAACACTAAAATTATGTGTTATGGCAAAGTCATATCCGGTCAATTCGCTTGTTAGCTTTTGGACGATTTCTTCGTCGAATGGAAATAGCCTAGGCCTGAGCTTAGAGTACTCTGCTTCAAGTCCTAATTCTAATAATCCCCACATGATATCGTCAATTGAGGCGTTGTCTGTCATAACATATAGAATCTTTTTGTTAGTATAATTCATAGGACGTTCTTCTTTTCTTATCTTTAGTTTGAGCTGCTGATAGCATTATTTATTGAGAAAGCAAATTTGTTATTACCTCAACTCGGTGGCAATAATTGTGATTCTCTTTTACCTTAACAAATCCATTATGCGCGATTTCTGCACGTTCTTTATCATGTGACAGGTAATAGTAAACTTTATCCTGTAAGTCACAGATGTCCTCGAAAAAAACAAAATCTTCACCTGGTACAAAGAAATCTAGAAAATCACTTTGGAAATTGCTTAATAGAAAGCCTCCGCATCCCATGATATCCATAGCTCTAAGAGGGATACCGGTTACAATACTTCTAAGTGAAATGTTCAAATTGATTTTAGAGCATTTCATAGCAAGAGGCATTTCTGTGTAATAGTCAAGAGCTCCGCTGTTGACTACTTTTGGAAGATTAGGAGTTGCTTCGTGAGTGAATAAATGCACGGCATAATCTTGACTTAGTGCATCAAGAGCTTCGAATCTTTCTCTTTTTGTAACTTCCCTAAGCAAAAAATAATATGAGTATGCCCATTCCATACTTTGCAGTTCATCTTCAGGCATCAGCATCGGAGCAAGACTATGCATCTTCTTAATTATATCCGTAGGCAATGATTGAGTTATTATATTCGTTCCATAAGTAAACTTCTGTGCTTCAATCAATGCTTCTAAATAACCTTTATCATAAGCAGGTAAATCGCTTAACTTACCATATAGACTATGCTTCTTCTCTGAATACATAGAGCCAATCATCGAGATATCTGCACCGTATTTCTCATGGTCAGTTAAGCCTGGGACTAGTTTCTCATAATGACTTACAGGAGCTGCCATAGGAAGATAAAATACGTTCTTTATTCCTAAAGCTAGCAAATTATTGTATTCTGCCTTCTCGAAAATAAAGACGTAATTGGTATCGAATAAAATAGTATCTGAGTACAGCAAAATGTAAGGACTATCGTAGGTCCAGGATGCATATTTAACTCTGCAAGCCTTGCATGCTATTGCCGCGACTGGATAGTAGTTTAGTGAAAAAACAAAATCGACATTATTATTAATGATTGAAAGTGCTATCTGAGTTGATAACTCTTCATTATTCTTAACATTTTCGGAGGCAGGAAAGCTCATGCATACTAGTTCATGGCCGCATTCTACAAAAGCTTCTTTTACATATGAATTCGCATAACTATTCCACTCTAGATATAAAATTTTCACACAACACCCTCTTCTATATACAATGAGTATCTACAATATAAATCGTATCATATCAGTGTAATATTTGAAAGTTAAAAGGCCGATAACATAATTAAAGGTATGTATTTGAAAGGGTGTAAAAGTGAAGAAAGACAATATCGATATTGAATTTGAAACAATTGATAGACAAAAGGAAATAACCTTCAAGTTGGAAAAGGAAAACGAAGAGTTGTTTTCAAGTTACTTAAGCCAAAATGACAATAGTGTTTTAGATAAAATAATAAGCAACCTTTTAAGAGATGATTATTACAAAACTGGTGAATTAAAGCGAATGGGCTCTATCGTAAGCATACTGACTAAAGAAATTGCAGAAGGTGTAGAGCATTCTTTTGCAGAGGGACTTACTTCGTATGAAGAATTGTATGAAAAGTATGTTACTGTGATTTTACTCTTGAGACGTATTGAAATGGCAGCAGAAGAGGAATTCTCTGCAATTTCATATGAGACGCTACCATCAATGGGGATAAACGCAATTATAGAGGTGATAAAAAGCGAGTATTTTGAACGAAGATTGTATATTTTGAGTAATCTTTACTCTAAGTCTAAGTTGATACTTCCTGATGATATGAAGCTTGAATGGCTTACTAAATTGATAGAAGCGTATCCGGCCGATAATTGGTACATCGAAATGGCGAGTCTTTATCTTGATTATGGTCAGATGGAAAATGCATTGATTTTCCTTGAAAAGATTGAGAAGCCGAGTGAAGAAATTAAAGAACTTGTCGAAGAGTTGAAGAATGTGGGAGGTACAAAGTAGCATGAACGATAAAAAAATATGCTTTATTGCCTGCACCAACAATGAATTGTTGATGTCTGAATGTACTGAATATATAAATAGACTCTATATACCTGAGGGCTATGAGATTGATCTGCTTGCAGTGTCTGATGCTAAAAGCATGACTAGCGGCTATAACGAAGCTATGAAAGCTACTGACGCTAAATATAAAGTCTATTTGCATCAGGATGTTTTTATTACAAATAGATATTTTATTCAGGATATTCTAGACATTTTTAATAGTGACGAGAATATTGGATTAATAGGAATGGTAGGATATCCCAAAGTCTCATTAAATGGAGTTATGTGGTATGAGCGAAGAGTAGGTGCTGTTCCTATGTATGGTGCTGCCGAGGCTTTTAAAGATGTCGAATTTGAAAATTATCGATACGATATAGCAGATGGCTTTACGGATGTTGCTGTGGCGGATGGACTTATGCTAGTAACCTCTCAGGACATTGAATGGGACGAGACGTTTGATGCTTGGGATTTTTATGATGCTACTCAAAGCTTACGATTTAGAAATGCAGGATATAGAGCTGTTGTACCGGTTCAAAAGGTGCCGTGGTTTGTCCATGATGATGGATATTATCTTTCTGTTTTTAATTACAATAAATATAGACATCAGTTTCTAGAAAAATATAAAGAGATAATAGATAATGTCAATTCTATAAAGGAGCGAGCTCTTGATCCTAAAAAAATAGCATTTATATGTTGTGTCAATAATGAGCAGTATTACGAAGAATGCTTATGGTATGTATCGCATTTAGAACTGCCTGAGTATGAAGTATCCTTTTTACCAATAAGAGGCGCACGTAGTATGGCTGAAGGGTATAACCTTGCGATGGAGCAATCAGATGCTAAGTACAAATTTTACATTCACCAGGATGTATTTGTTACAGATGCCAGTATAATTCTAAAATGTATAGATGAATTTGAAAAAAACGAGAATATGGGATTGTTGGGTATAATAGGAACTGACAACGAAAAAAAGGATGCTTTTTTTTGGAATTGTTGGAATTTGGGAGCAACTCTTGTAGTTACAGGAGATATGCATCCTGCTAGCACTGATAACTGCGATGAAATGCTATATAAAGCTATTGCTATAGATGGAATGTTTATGGCGACTCAATATGATCTAAGGTGGAGAACTGACATAGGCCTTAAGTGGGACTATTATGATATTTCTCAATCATATGAGTTCACAAGAAATGGATATGAGTTGGGAGTTGTTGGAATGAGGTCTCCTGTTGTTATTCATGAATGTGGTGTTACAAAGATTGGCAATATCGATTATTCAAGACGCTTATTTATTAATGCATATAAAGACTTAGGATTTGATTACAGGGAAGAATACAAATATGAAATGATTGGTAAAAAAAGCACGCAAATTGAAAATGATATTCTTGCATTTTTCAAACAAAGAAAGTATATAGAGATAGTTAATTTGGTTGATAAAGTGGATTATAACTCATCATATATATATACTACTAATGTTAGATTGGTGGCCATTTTTCTGAATATATATAATGAAGAGATTCAAAATGGTACAAGCCATACGTACATTGGAAATATGATGGACTTTGAGGAAATGAAAACAGACTTTTATCAACTAACTTTCCTGCTGAGACGATGTCAATTTGACAGTACTAATGGTAGCCTTTATGAACTTAAGAAATGGTTGTCCGATAATTATCATTCTGATGAAGCAATAAAGCATGCTTGCATGCGAGCTTCGGTTACGTATGGAGATTTGTATAGCTCTATTTTCGAGACGACAATAAATAATAATTAAATAATTGCTATTCAAACAGCTTCATCACCTCATTAAAAATAACCGGGAACCTATTTCCATAGCAATGTAACGTTTTAACCTTTTCATAACCGTTAAGTGCGATTGCTTTTCGAACATCATCATGTTTGAGATAGTAATCGCATTTTTCGTTTAATTCTTCAAGCGATGTATAGTAGTCGTAATCCTCGCCAGCTACAAGGTAGTTTTCAAGCTCAGGTTGATAGTTAGTGAGCAAGAAGCCACCGCAGCCCATGATGTCCCAGATTCTAAGAGAGGCTCCGGTTTCGATAGAATGGATAGTCATGTTTAGATTTATTTTACTTAAGTTAAAAACTTTCGGCATTTCAGTAAGAGTCGAAACTCCGCCTTTTGACTTTAAGTTAGTAGCATCGGTAGGAAGAGGACTTCTAGTGTACAGTGAAAGATCGAAATTTCCAGCTAGTGAATTCAAGAATTCAACTCTTTCAAGGGAAGAGCAGTGCATATCAAGGATATAGTGGCTAGCAATAAATCTATCCATATCCTGAACACATGCATCTTTTGATACAAAGTATTTTGGTAGCTTTTCTTTAAGCTCAGCAATTACACCATCTGATAATGCGGGCTCGATTACATTGACACCCTGGACATTTTTCTGGCAGTTATATAGCCCATCTACAAAGCCTTTTAGAAATTCTGAAGGATTCTTGATATCTAAATATGGATCCTTTTCGGTATATAAGCTTCCTACAAAAGAAATATCTGAAGCGTATTTCTTCCTATCGGCAGCAGAAATGCTGCTTATAACCTTGTCCCATCTTGTAACATTTGTACCAAGTGGCAGGTGGAACACACCCTCGGGATTATAGGGCGCAATTTGTGTGTATTGCTTATAATCAAAGCAGAATATTTTATTACACTTATTTTGGATTGATTTAGTGAATAACTCTAAAACGGGAGCGTCTACAACCCAGCCTACATATGGAAGCTTGAGTATCTCGCATAGGTCTGAAATAGAAGGAAAAAAGTTAATACTAAACACAAAAAAGAAGCTGTCTTTAGTAAGTATATTAGCAAGCAGGTCTATTCTTTCGGATGAACTAAGCCCTTTGTTGGTTATTTCGGGGTCGACAGTCACTACCTCAAGGCCTACCTTTTCAAACTGTTCAATTAAATCTGGTTCGCATATACTTCCGTATCTGTAAAATAGTATTTTCATAAGCTTTTACTCCCTTAGAAATATATTATCATAAGTAAGTTTGCGATGGAATTAATGACATAATTAATTGTTATAAAATGACCGATATAATTAATAAGATTAATCTATGGAGGCTATTTATGAGCGAGAAATTTGATGCGATTATTGTTACTACAGCAGCTGACTATAAAAGAGTCAGATGTAATTACAAAAGAATAGTAGACTTAATGCCGGCAGATAAGCTGATTTTCGTAGGAAGCTCTGAAGTGGGAGAACTGGTAGCATCTGAACCCTTTGCGGATAGATTAGCCTTTATAAACGAAAATGATATTTTGCCTTTTGATGATGTACATAAGATTGTAAAAGAAATATTAGGAAGAGATGATGTGCCTAGAGGCGTTACAGGCTGGTATTATCAGCAGTTTTTAAAAATGAAATATGCTGAAATTTCGGAGCATGATTATTACATGTCATGGGATGGCGACACCGTACCTACCAAAGCATTTTCAATGTTTGACGAAGTTAGTGGCAAGCCATATTTTGACCTAAAGTATGAGTATCACAAAGAATATTTCGACACTATGAACAGATTATTTCCTGGCATGGGTAAAGTAATTAGAAAGTCCTTCATTTCAGAGCATATGCTTTTTAAGAAAGAGTACATGCTTGATTTTATGTCTGTTATTGAGCGTAACGGGCAGTCCGAGGGCACTACCTTCTATGAAAAGATTCTAAGAGCAATTAAGCCTGGTGACCTTCTTTCTAGTAGCTATAGTGAATTTGAAACCTACGGGACTTTTGTGGCACTAAAGCATACTGACGCTTACAAGCTTAGAGACTGGCACTCTGTTAGATATGGCTCTATTTACTTTATTCCAGACAAAATGACTGAGGATGATTTTGAGTGGTTGTCACACGATTTTGACGCAGTATCATTCGAAAAGAATCAGGACTACAATCCAGGTATTGCGGCTTTATTTACAGCACCTCAGTATAGAAATACCCTAACGGCTAGACAAATTGTTGAGGCGATTCAGGAAAGCTCCAGTGAAGGCATGGAGGAAGTCTGGGAGTAAGAATATGAAATTTTTGTTTTTTGATATGGGAAGCTATACATATAAAGATTTTGCAGAAGCGTTAATTAAAAAGGGACATAGCGTTGAAACAATGTATTATTGCTGCCCTGACAAATATGAAGATTTTTTCTTGACAGAAAGATTGTCTTTAGAAATAACCACTAGTACCTATGATGCAATTATAAGTGTCAATTTTTATCCAATTGTAGCTAAGGTTGCTCATGAGTATGGAATTATATACATTTCATGGAGTTATGACTCACCGCTAGAGGAAGGTTTTGAATCATATTTTGCTTATGATACAAATTATATTTTTCTATTTGATAGCTGTGAGGTAGCTTCATATAGGAAGAAAGGCTATAGCAATGTATATCATCTTCCACTAGCAGTCAATCTAGCACGACTGAACAAGCTTGATTATAAAAAGTTTGAGGCTAAGTATGCTTCCGATGTAAGCTTTGTAGGGTCTCTTTACAATTCTGACTTGAAGTATATCTTGTCCTTGTGTGATGAGTATACAAGGGGTTATGTGGAATCACTTGTAGATGTGCAACTTGAACTTTATGGAACTAATCTTGTGGATTTAGCAGTGGACCAAAAGCTAATAGACAGGGTGAACACGTCTTATATCTCTAATGGACAAAAAAGTGTGTCTATAACCCAAAAGGGTTTGTCTTATGCTATTTCAAAACATATTACAAATATCGAAAGAACAATTCTGTTGAATGAATGTTCAAATCGATACAGGACTAATTTCTATGGGTATGAATCAGGAGGTCTTTCTGACAATGTGATGATCAATGGCCCCCTAAAATACTATTCTGAGATGAATTACGTCTTCAGAAATTCAAAGGTTAATCTATGTCCAACTCTTAGATCTATATCAGCAGGCATACCGCTTCGAGCGTTAGATATTATGGCGGCAGGAGGACTACTGATATCTAATTACCAACCCGAACTTTCGGAATGGTTTGTTGATGGTGAGTCCGTAGTAATGTATGAAAGCCTTGATGATGCTATCGAAAAAATTGGTTTTTACATAGCAAATGATGGGGTGAGGGAAAAAATTATAGATAATTCGAGAGAGATATTGTCCAAAGCATTTACTTATGAATCAAGGATAGATGAGATGGTAGGTACAGTATGGGGATAAAGATTTTGGTTATAAGTTATGATGAAATGTATAATAGAAAAAATGATCAAGAAGTGCTAAATGATATAGCACTGTTTTATAAAAGCGCATCCTCGGACCTTGCTGCAAAGTGGGGGTCTGAATTTAAGGCCCTGCTTGGGGAAATTATAACTACGGGGGCTGAAATTGAGTGGGCCGACACTCATGATGAATCAAAAAGACAACTGCTTCCTGCATTAATTAAGAAGCAGCTGCCTGATGTACTGATAAGCTATAATCTTGCAGGCTTTGAATGGACTACTCTGACTGATGGGTTGGGATATAATCTTATCCCATGTAAGCAGATACATATAATCGAGCAAGATTACAAAATCCGAAATGATAATTTGAACAAAATAAAAGGCATAAATCTTTTCATATATAAAAAATAGAAAGCGCGTTAGCGTTGATGGGTTATACGTTCTTCAAAAATAGTGTTTACAATTAAATGCATATTGTATGCTCAAAAGCTGCTCCAACCTTGGAATGGTTGTAATACGTTATGTCTGGTCGGGATGAAAGCAGTTCGTTGATTATATTTATATAAAACAAAAATTGTGGAGAAGTTAACACATATCCTCCCGAAGCACAAGGAACATTGATTAGGCCACTAGAATCTGGATTAATATCCTTGCAGTCCATGGTTCCGGAGGCATGCGTCTTTCCGTTGGGATAGGCTAGGTCAAGACCTATAAGATGGATAATCTTGGCACCTAGATGTTGAGCCATAAGTATGCACATATCCGCTACAGTTCCATGAATGATGAAGGGCTTTATTTTATTTGATTCAAAAAGCATAAGCGAGGTTTCGCTGCCACTACTGGGAACTAGATACTTGGGCCCATCATAATATTCACCAAAACGCCAGTTTGCAGTGGATTCTAGGAGCAATGTGGCTTTGTTGTTGCTTATTCCTTCTATATGACCATAAGTTCTTGCTTGCGGGTCGCAAACGCATACAAAGTCAGGAATGATGTTATTAGCCAATAGTTTCCTATATACGGTACTTGCACATATTACTTTGCATCTTGTCCTATTTTCTTTAATATAAGCAATATTATCGTCTAAAGATGGTCCAGCCACTACTACTATCCATTCGTCTGAAAAAGCCGATACTGGAAGTTCGTATATAGTGTGAGGGACGTTCTGCAGATTTTTCCACAAATTTGTATTTGTAAGTATATTGAAGTCACATTGAGTTGTAGTAGTGATTGCTAGTTCATAAAGCTTTGCAGTTGTTTCTTTGGCCAGCAGATCAGTAGCATCATCCAACATGTGTAGTCCATGGTGTACATTAGTAAAATCAAACTTACTAAGCCCTTTAAGGAGCTCCGCTTCAGTATCATAGAGCATAATGTGCAGTTTTTCTGCTGGTATCTGATCTAATAGCCCATAATCAAAAGCATAATTTACTATTTCAGGACTGATATGATGAATATAGATATCGAGACTCTGATCGCTAGACTTAAAGAGCTCGTAAGGGAAGTAGCCTAGACCACAGCCTACAATATGATATTGCGTGTGCGATGTCAAATAGGATGACAATACTTGCTCACTCGCTTCAGATAGCGGGTCTAGAGAACTATGGTATATATGATTATGCTTTAACGATTCAAGGCTCAAGAAACCACTTCTACTACTAAAGAGTCTATAATCTCCTTCGGTTACATCGATTGTTGAAATATAGGACATGGCTTTGTAAAACATAGGCAAAGCTAGCTCTAATTCGTCACCCATAAGCTTGTAATTAGCTACTATACTAGTGGTGTATGAACAGGCTTTCTCACAAGCAGAAATAATATCATTAGCTAAACTCCAATCGGTATTTTTGATGTTTTCACATAGTTCAGGGATAAGTGTTTGTATGTCTTTCCATGAGCTTTTGACAGAAGCATTTTTGTCTTGATAGCAATAACGAATAACTTCTTTTATAGTGGGGATAATCTGTGAATATTTGTATATATCATATATAAAATCAACCATTTTGACTCCTTAGGGTGAAAAAAAGAATACGAATGTCGATATATATATCGGCAGTATATTGAATGACATAAACATATGCTGCTAGATATTTATAAAAATATGTCAAATGCTGTTGCTAATGCGCAGAATGGATTTGAAAAGCGTGTTCAAAAAAGATATAACAGGGACTTACGAACTAAAGGATCGACTATAATGAATAATGTTAGCATTATAATAGTTTCATATAACAATAAATATTTAATGCAAAAATGCATAGAAAGTATAAGAACCACTTGTTTAGAGGGGACATATGAAATAATTGTTGTAGATAATGCTTCGACGGACGGTGTAAGAGAGTGGCTATCAGAACAAGAAGACCTAAAGGTTATTCTCTTAGATGAAAATGTAGGATTCCCGATGGGCTGTAATATTGGAGCAAGCTATGCAGAAGCGGGAAACGACATTTTTTTACTTAACAATGATACGAGATTATGCGAGCATTCTCTTGCTAACCTGGCTACTGCATTAGCTGGCGATGAGGAGCTTGGGGCAGTGGGCGCTGTTTCAAATTATTCTGGTAACAGGCAAGAGCTTATGGTGGAGTTTGGACTTCCTAATGAGTATGTGGAGTTTGGTAGCAGGTTTAATAAAGAAAATCAGTTGAAACTTGAATACCGCATACGCTTATGTGGCTTTGCCATGCTTATACGAAGAAATCTGTGGGATGAGCTTGGGGGGCTGGATGAAGAATTCACGCCTGGATATTACGAGGATGATGATATTTCGATGCGTATTTCTATGGAAGGCTTTAAGCTTGCGGTCTGCAATAACGCATTTATCTATCATGCAGGAAGCCAGAGCTTTGCGCATAGAGAGGGACTTGAAGAAATAGTAGAAAGAAACTATCAGTATTTTGTTAAAAAATACGGATTTTTTGCTAACGATTATGCATATGGAAATCAGCTCATTGTCGACAATATTTCTTTTGATAGGGATACTTCGTTTAATGTCCTCATAATAGGCGCTAGGCTAGGGGCAGATATAGACTTAATCGGGTCGCACTATTTAAATGCCAATGTAATAGGAATAGAAACAGACGATAATCTTAGAACAGTTGCTGCAGGAAATAAAATGGTACTAGGAAGCATAAATGAGTTGAGAGAGCTTGTGAATGCTAAAATATTCGATTTGGTATTCTGGTATTCCGATGCAACCTTAAAACCCGAAGAAGAGGCTAAGGTTTTAGAAATGTCACGTGAAAACGTAAAAATATATTCTGTTGAATAAATTGTTGCAATTATTTCATTGAGCCTATTGCGTAAACCACAATATATGCCGATATATATGCTGTAAAAGGGAATTTGACTCTTGATTTGGTACTTGCCGTATCAGGATTATATGAAAAAGGGAATCGGGAAATGATAGTACAGCACAATCTGTCAGCTATGAATGCGAATAGACAGTTTAATCTAGTTAACAATTCTAAGGCCAAATCGGCCGAGAAATTATCAAGCGGTTATAAGATAAATAGAGCTGCGGATGACGCCGCAGGGCTTGCTATCTCTGAAAAGATGCGTAGACAGATAAGGGGCTTGACACAGGCAAGCCTTAACTGCCAGGACGGAATATCTTTAGTCCAGGTTGCGGACGGAGCGATGGCCGAGGTCCATGACATGCTGGACCGCTGCACCGAGCTAAGTGTAAAGGCGGCTAATGGAACACTTAGTGACGATGACAGAAGGTTGATTGATCAAGAAATAAGGCAGATTCAGGATGAAATTGACAGTATACAAAATAAGGTTACTTTCAACGAAATATACGTATTAAAGGGAGGCGGAACTGTAACAAGCGGTGGAGCTTTGGCGGTAGGTGGCCTTCCGGCATGGGTAACTGACAATGGAGGCCCATTAGCTGATAGTGTTTTGCTTGATGCAGATAAATATAATGATGGTTCGCAAGATCATGCCGCATTTACGTTAGATTTTGCAGCACTAGATAGTGACCCATCTAAACTTGCTGATTTAGCAAGAAGCAACGTAGGATTTTATACGACATGCTGTACATGTGATAATCATTACAGCTTCAATTTTGTAGATAAGCCATTAGGTTCACAAACTAATTCTCGAAGTGGTCAAAACTATGTTTTCGAGGTACCTATCCAGGGAATAACAAGTGCAAATGACTTAGTGACTAGAATTGCAACCTTGTATCCCAATCCGGGATCTCATTATACAGAAATGAAGGCTGATGGGACTAAGATTATAATATATGATAAAAGAGATACTGGAGAGGCACCTCCCCGGCAAGCTATTAAAGGGCCTGGTATAGCACTATCAGCTGACGATCCTAGACTCAAGGCAGATATTTTTATTCAGGCAGGGTCTGAAAATGATGAAAATCAGCGTATACAGATTATTTTGCCTAATGTTTCATGTACATCGCTTGGAATAGGTTCGAGTGATGTCAGAAGCATGAATTCAGCTAAAAAGGCCATAAGCGATTTTAAGGGGGCCAAAGAAAAATTAAGTGGTGAGCGTTCAAGAATGGGTGCCTACCAGAACCGTCTCGAGCACACCATCAAGAATCTTGACAATGTAGTAGAGAACACTACAGCTGCAGAATCAGCTATAAGAGATACAGATATGGCTCTTGAGATGGTTAAATTCTCTAATGAGAATATTTTAGCACAGGCTGGAACCTCGATGCTTGCGCAGGCTAATCAGACTAACCAAAATGTTTTAAGCTTATTAGGATAATGGATTATATAAAAGCATAGGAAGCAAAGATGGTAGTACAACATAATCTTTCGGCGATGAATGCCAACCGGCAATTTAATATAGTGACTAATACGCAGGCGGCTTCGACTGAAAAGCTTTCAAGCGGATTTAAGATTAATCGTGCTGCCGATGATGCAGCAGGACTTGCTATCTCTGAAAAGATGCGTAGACAGATAAGAGGACTTACGCAGGCTTCTAATAATGCGCAGGATGGAATATCCCTTATTCAGACCGCAGAAGGTGGTCTGAATGAAGTTCATGATATGATTCAGAGATTAAATGAGCTTGCTAATAAATCAGCTAACGGTACGCTTACCGATACAGACAGAGGCTATCTTGACTCTGAATATGCGGCGCTAAAGAAGGAGATTAACAGAGTAGCTGGCTCTACAACCTTCAACGAAATTCAGCTTTTCCCTCCTGATGGCAGCAGACTTTATGCAGCAGGCTATGACATCAAGCTTAATGCAGATGGCACCAGCACTGTTGTCATGAAAACTGACGTATACAGTGTGGGCAAAACAACATTTACTGACAATGCTAAAGCTCTTTCTACATATATAGCGGGTGAAATACCTAATATACTGAATACACTTAAGGCAAAGTTTCCAGCACTTACTGGAGCTGAGGATTTATCTATTTCACTTGATCTTTCATATATCGATGGTGGAAACGGTACACTGGCCTATGCTTCATATAGTTTCTATCGCAATGTAGATGGTACAGGAACTCCTGTTAATTCTTCGTTCTTAGTAAAAGTCGATACTGCAGACTTTACAGACAGTAATGCCCTTACTGGCGGAGACAGAAAAGATTTGCTCGATGCGACGTTAAGGCATGAACTTACTCATACTATTATGCAGTATAACCTTCCGATTATGCCCTCACTTCCTGAATGGTTTGTAGAAGGTAGTGCACAGGTTTCTGGTGGTGGCTTTTCTACTGGATGGTTGTCTGGTCTTATGGGTACAACTACTGAAGCTGAGGTTTCAGACTATTTAAAAACTCATACAGTAGATGGGCAGCCTTATGGACATGGCTTCCTTGCTACTGCTTATGCAGCAAGCCTCGCAGCTGGAGGTGAAACAACTCCTAATGACTTGCTGACTGGACTTAACAAGATTTTTACTGAGCTAAAATCAGGAAAATCACTTGACGATGCAATATATACGGCAACAGGCAAAACAGTTGCTGAAATCAAGAATGCTATCAATAATGGTGAAACAGGTGCTGCCAAATTTGTAAGAGACTATACCGATGCTTCTAAAGATGCTTTAGGTAACTTTGGCGCAGGTTCAGCTCTCCTAGGTAACTTCCAGGCAGGTTCAGCCATTATGGGTACTGTACCTGCAGATGGCAGTACATCAAGTGATCTCATGGCAGCGTCTGAAATCATATTACAGATTGGTAGCGAAGCTGGTCATGATATGAAGCTAAACCTTTTCTCAATCGGCACAAACAGCCTGGGCCTTTCTAATTCAAACATCGCAACTCAGGACAACGCACTTAGAGCCATTGACTCAGCTAAGAATGCCCTGGGTGTAGTAAGCGCAATTAGAAGCTACTACGGCGCTACTCAGAACCGCCTCGAGCACACTATCAAGAACCTTGATAATGTCGTAGAAAATACAACCGTAGCCGAATCATCTATTCGCGATACTGATATGGCTACAGAAATGGTTAAGTATTCTAACAACAACATCTTAGCTCAGGCAGGCACCTCGATGCTTGCACAGGCTAATCAGGCGAATCAGACAGTTTTATCACTGTTACAGTAAATTCAGAGCTCCAGACGTCTGGGGCTCTTTTTTAGGCCAAAGAAAATTTTTTCTTTGGCCTACTATGCTCGCAGAATATATGTGTCGATATATAAGGTATGAGCATGATAGTACAACACAATCTTGTAGCGCTTAACGCTAACAGGCAGCTTAATATGGTAAGCGATGGCAAGGGAAAGACTACTGAGAAGCTTTCCAGCGGATTTAAGATTAACCGCGCCGCAGATGATGCAGCGGGCCTTGCGATTTCAGAGAAGATGCGTAGACAGATTCGCGGTCTTACTCAGGCGTCAGCTAATGCTCAGGATGGAATAAGCTTAGTTCAGGTTGCAGATGGCGCTCTTAATGAGCAGCATGAAATCCTGCAGCGTATGAATGAGCTTTCAGTAAAGGCATCAAATGGAACACTTACAGCTGATGACCGCTCTTATATACAGTCTGAAATGGACGCGCTTGTTGATGAGATTGACAGAATCGCTAATGCTACAACCTTCAATGAAGATTTATATCCACTAAAGGGTGGCGAGATGACTACTCCTTTTATAGGGGAGCAGGAAATGACCGTTAATTTTCAAGGCTCTGGTACTTTGACTATGGACGGACAGACATATCAGGGGCCATGTGAACTTAAGGTTACAACTTTAGCAACGTTAGATGATTCGGGAAATTTTAGAATGTCGCCTATTTTTTCATGGGTTGCGGGCGGCGGTGGCAGTGGAAATTGCACCGCAACTACATTTACCTGTGGCGTAGCCGGATCGACTAATCCAAACACCGTCAATTACACCAAGCCTGGTGAATTTATGATAGACGAAGATGGCTATGTGCTGGTTAAATCTGCAAGTGGACCTGGTCCATGGGACTATGTGGCATCAAACAGACAGGTACACAATGTTTCATCAGATGGCATTCCTGCTGACGCCATGAAAGCAGTTAAAGCTGATGCTGATCCTGTATTTGTACACGCTGGTTCTGAAAATGATGAAGCTATGCGTATCAACATAGGCTTTGTAGATGCAACAGCCTTTGGACTTAAGCTTAAACCAGTTGATGTTACTACTGAGGAAAGTGCAATCGCCTATGTCGATAAAGTAAAATCAGCTCTTAACACAGTTAGTGAATATAGAGCTGACTTTGGTGCAACCCAGAACAGATTGGAGCACACAATCCTTAACTTAGACAATGTAGTCGAAAATACAACTGCTGCTGAGTCTGCAATTCGTGATACTGACATGGCACTGGCAATGGTTGAATTTAGCAACAAAAACATTATCGAAAGTGCCGCAATGTCCCTGCTTGCTCAGGCTAATCAGGATAATCAGGCAGTGTTGTCACTGCTACAATAAAAATGGCGTTTCGTAAGTAGGCTTAGAATGATATGTAGAGGCTGTGAAAAAATGAATTACTATTTTTTCACAGCCCCTTTTATGTATATACTAATGGATGTTTTTATAGTTTACTTTACTTGTATTTTTAACCTTCATTTTTACCACTTACATTTTACCCTCCTGCATTTAAAGCGTTTAAAGTGCATTTAAAGTTGACAGCACTACTCCTTTGGGAGTAGTATACTCCTAAAGGAGTACATTATGATAATCTACCATGGTTCTGAAAACAAAATAGAGAGGCCGGTCTTTGGATATGGAAGCCGGAAAAATGATTTTGGATTGGGATTTTACTGTACAGAAGATTTTGGGATGGCATGTGAGTGGGCAGTAAAAAATGGCAGGAATGGTTTTGCTAACATGTATGAACTAGATTTAGCAGGACTCAAAATTCTTAATCTTACAGAAAATTACTCAACCCTTGAGTGGATATCTGTTCTTTTGCAAAACAGAATTGTTGATGAGATAAGCGATTTTGGAAAGGAAGCGATTTTATATCTTAAGCAAAACTGCATGGTGCCATATTGGGATTATGACGTGATAATAGGATATAGGGCTGATGATAGCTACTTTTCTTTTGCACAGGTCTTTATAAATAATACTATTTCATTGTCTACATTAAAGAGGGCTATGAATCTTGGCAAGTTAGGAACTCAGGTTGTGTTGGTTAGTGAAAAGGCTTTTGAACATCTGACATATATTGACTATAAAGTTGCAAGTGCCAGGGAGTGGTATGAGCTTAGACAAAATCGGGACAGCCAGGCGAGAACACAGTACAAAAATATGCGACATGAGCCTTGGAAAAAGGGTGAGATATATATGATGCAGATACTTGAGGAGGAGATAAGACCAGATGACCCACGCGTTCGATGATACATTGCTACATAAGTCACAGATTACGCTGGCTAGAATGCTTGACACTGCAGTGAATGGATATGGTTATTCACTTGAAGACTTCTATGAGCTTTTCCTTAATTCCGATATATCTGCAAGATATGCTAAGGGAGATTGTGCAATTGTAGCAGGGCGTTCAGGTAATGAATTAGCATTTTATGTGATAAATGAAGTTGAGCCTGATTTAGAAGTGGTAGCGCAGCCAGGGGGAGTGGATAGAACTTCAGAATTCTGGACTGGATGGGCGCTTGCGTATTACCAGTGGTATTCGGGCGAGAACTTTGCTCGTATAAATGAGTATGCTCCTATAGAGAAAATACATAAGATGTATAAGATATATCATGAGATGGATGTAACGGCGTTTGTTGAGGCAATGGTAGATATGCGCAGTGAATATTTTAAAACCTCGGCGCTTAAACGACTCAGGACCTACGCAGGCATCAGCCAAAAGGAACTTGCTGAGAAAGCAGGGGTACCGCTTAGGACAATTCAGCAGTATGAGCAACACCAAAAAGATATCAAACATGCAAGAGTAGATGTGGTGATCAACCTATCTAAGGCGCTTCATTGTTCAATAGAGGATGTTTTAGACTAAAAAAGCTCCAGCTATGTGACTTACCATCACAAACGCTGGAGCTTACTATTTATGCTTCTAACAGACTCAAGACATCATTACTTACCTTGTCACGCTGGGCCATTACTGCCTGCTCGGAACTATTAAGAATGTTGTCGAGGCTTTCTTTTACTAAATCCTGACTGTCCAGGTTCTTGTCGGTGAAGATGGGCTTAGGTGCCGCGTCGGCAACGAGGCGATTGGTGCCCAGGATTGAATCTTCTAATCTGGTACGGATTAAACCCATGACGCTTTTATATGTGGAAACGGAGTTCAGTGCATTTTCAACCTTCATGTTGTAAAATGAAGCGTCCTCAGGAGTTGCAACTTCTATAGAAGAGATATCTAGTCCATTAGCTGTAGCATCGATAAACTTGATGGGAGCTGAAACTCTGGATTCAACATATTCCTCATCGTATGGCTCATCGACAACCTCTTCGGTCTCAACCTGATCAACGATCGCTCCATCCATTCCCTCATCTCCGCGAAGTGGATATAGCTTTTCGTCAAAAGAAGTTGAGTTCGCAACATCATCAAGCTCAGCAAGTAAGCTTCGAATCTCTGAATGAATTTTGTTACGATCTGCAATTGTAATTTCATCATCAACTGCCTTAATCGAAAGGGCATTGATACGCTGCAGAATTTCTCCTGCTTTGCCTAGACCATCTTCGGCAACCTGGGCTAAACTTATACTATTTTGAACTTCGGCTGATTCGCGATTAAGACCACTAATCTGCTTACGCATCCTGTTACTTACCTCTAAGGCTGCAGCGTCATCAGCAGAACGGCTGATAGAATGGCCGTTTGAGAGTCGGCTTGCCAGCTTACTCTCGTCAGCAACAGGCTTTTTGTAGAATACAGCAGATCTAAATGCTACTAGATTATTCTGAACTACCATATTAAATTATCCCCTTTAAACAAATCCAAAATTATTATAACATACATATAGTGTTTGAAAAGCAAATTTACGCAAAAAACACACAATATAGAGTATTTCGTGAGAACGCACATAAAATGGTTGACGTAAATTCATTTTATTGACAATTGTATGTGCATTTTGTAAAAATATATTAGATTTTGGAAAGGAAATTATGCGTTTGGAAACTAAAAATAAGAAAAAGTATACTATATATAGATTTATTCCGATGGCTGTACTCATGATATTGATATTTGCATTCTCGGCTACACCAGGAGATGAGTCATCACAACAGAGTGGATTTTTTGTAGAACTGCTATCTAAAACATACTCAGGCTTGTCTGCAAAAGCACTGTCGCCTGAGACGTTAGCGTTTTTAGGATTTATAGTTAGAAAGACTGCTCACTTTACGGAGTATGCAGTATTAGCAGGTTCTGTTCTTTTTGCATTTCATAATATTTTTATTGAACCGAAAAAACTATATCTGGTGTCTTTACTTGTGTCGCATCTTTACGCAGCATCCGATGAGATACATCAGTATTTTGTACCAGGAAGAGTATGCGCGTACAAGGATGTGCTGATTGATACAGCTGGCGCCCTTACTTTAGTAATCGTTTACGCACTGATAAAATGGAGAAAATCCATAAAACTTAAGTAAATTCATCACAAAAATGACTGAAACTCCTTGATTTACAAGGATTTGTGTGCTACGTTAAAGAAAAATAGGGTTACTGTATCGTACTGTATCCTGGGATAGCTAGAAGCAGGCAAATGGATTTTGCACACTTATCAAGGAAGAAAGGAGGCTTCATGGCAGATCATTCTGTAGTTAATAATATTTATAATTATTATCTTACTTCGTATGCGCCTAAATCAGACACTAAGTTTGATACTCACAAAAAGAGTGAGCTTCGTGGCGTTTATAATTCCATTGTCAAATTGAATAAAGAAGCCCCTGTTGTTATTGTTGATAAGTCAGCTGAAACCAGAGAATATGCAATAGGACTTAAAGAGAATGCTAGGACGTTTAGGAATATTCTTGCTTCTATCGGTGGCCTTGAAGATAATGAGCTTCTTAACCAAAAGGAAGCATATTCAAGCGATGAATCAGTTGTTAGTGCTAAATACGTAGGTCCATACAATGAACCTGCTAAGTTAGAAGCTCTTGATGTAAATGTTATAAAGCTTGCTACTCCACAGATTAATGAGGGCGAAATGCTTGAATCAGGCGCTAAGAGTCTATCAAGCGGAAACTATTCTTTTGACATATCGACTAATGGGCTGGATTATGAATTCCAGTATAGTGTCTCGCCAGAGGATAATAATAGAAGCATTCAGGACAAGATTGCCAGACTTATTACCAACGCAGGCATAGGGCTTAGAGCTTCTGTTGTTAGTAGCGAAGGAAAGAGTGCACTTAAGATTGAATCAATTTCAACTGGTGATACATATAGTGGAGCACCTGTATTTACGGTATCGGACAACAACACAAGCCAGCGCGCCGGATCGGTTATGGCGTTTGGACTAAACAATATGGTAGTTGCTTCTTCAAGCTCAGAGCTCGAGATTAATGGAAGCCTTTTACATACTACTAATAATACATTTATTTATGAAAAAGAATATGAGCTTACGCTTAACCAGCTAAGCTACGACAGAACCCCTACAAGAGTGGGACTTCGAGCTGACTCAGAGTCTATGAAGGGAAATGTCAGGACACTAATTACTGCATACAATGTTTTCATAGATACAGTTGAAGCTTACAACGAAAAGCATCCGCGTGCCAGCCGCCTTGCAGGTGAGCTAAAAGAGTTAGCTAACGTTTACAGCGAGTCGCTCGAAAACATGGGTATTTATAAAAATGAAAACGAACGACTCGAAGTCAATGATGAAGCATTAGAAAACAGTTTGTCTGTAGCTGATGGCAATGAACATCTTAATGGACTTAAAAAATTTGCTGGTGCAGTGCTACGTAAATCTAATCAGGTTTCACTTGATCCTATGAAGTACGTAGATAAGCGAATTGTAGCCTACAAGAATCCTGGGAAAAATTACGCTTCGCCGTATACTACAAGTGCTTACACCGGAATGCTGTTTAATAGTTATTGTTAGGTACCACTCATCTTTATTTATCTAAGGATGTGTGGTACTTTTATATTGTTGACTTTACAAGGGGAGCGGTAATACGCGTTTTATATAAAGTGTTTAAGAAAACTTGGTTCAAGGCTTTTATTACAGCCTATATCTTATTTATGATTTCATGCATTCCTGTACTTATCATGGGGCACGGAATGTTTATCTACTATGGGGATTTCAATGTTCAGCAGATTCCCTTTTATATGCATGTCCATGAAGCAATAAAATCAGGTCGCTTACTCTATGACTGGAGCACTGACCTGGGCGGTAGTTTTTTAGGCTGCTACTCATTTTATCTAACGGGTAGTCCGTTCTTTTGGCTTACTATTCCATTTAAAACTTCATTTATTCCATATCTGATGCCATGGATTATTGCGCTTAAATATGCAGTAATGGCCGCTACAGCCAGCGTATATGCTGGAAAACATCTAAAAACTGAAACTGGTGCATACGTGGCTGCTCTTCTTTATGCATTTTCGGGATTTCAGGGCGCGGTTTTAGTTTACAATCATTTTCATGATGTAATGGCGTTCTTTCCTTTATACTTATTACTGTTTGAAAGAGCGATGGAATCTAAGAAGCGCTTGGGCTTTACATTGATGACTGCTTTCATGGCAATTATCAACTACTATTTCTTTGTAGGAGAGGTTGTATTCCTGGCTCTATACTTTGTAGCTAAATATGTAATGGGCGAGGGTAAGGCGCGAGAAAAGCTTTGTATGTTATTGCGTGCTATGTGGTGCGGTGCTACGGGCGTATTGCTTGCTGCGGTATATCTTATCCCTGCTGTTTACTATACTCTTGGGAATTCAAGGATTTCTGATGTTGTGCTAGGATACGACCTTATAGCGTACAAAGAACCTGCGATGTTTATGGGAATCATCAAAAATATCGTGATGCTTCCTGACGTTTCGGGACACAATTCTATGTATAACTTTTCTATGAGTCGAGTTTCAGGCGTGGGTGGTTACCTGCCACTATTTTCTATTGCAGGAGTGATTGCTTACTTCCTATATAATAAGGGAAAAGACTGGATGAAGCGTCTTACTATAATGTGCCTTGTGTGCGCATTTGTGCCGGTGCTAAATGCTCTTTTCTCAGCGCTTAACAGCGAATACTATGCCAGATGGTTCTATATGCCCATTTTAATCATGGCTGTTATGAGCGCTAAAATGGTTGAAAGTGCAGAAGTTCGGGTCGAAACTGAAGGCTTCTTAAAAAAAGGCATAGTCATTACGGGTGTCATTACAGCTACTATTGCCGTAACTGCTCTTTTGCCTGCTAAAACTGAAGCTGGCGAGCTGACCATACTGGGCGCACTCAAAAATCCTGAGCAGCTTATATGCCAGACAATCTTTTCGGTGGTATTCATAATCTGTTTCTTCCTATATATATTGTTTCTTGCTAAGAATGATGATTTTCATCTAAAGTCAGCAGTGTGGGTGTCTTGTCTTGCTGTTACTGCGACCATGCTTTTAACGGGTGCTTTACTAGTGCCAGGCGAAAGAAGAGATAGCGTGAGAAGCCAGGTTCTAAAGGGTGAATCACCATTTGAAGCTTGCGAGGGATTTTATCGAATTGAGACAGAAGAAGATGTGTATAACTATCCTATGTATTGGGATGAGCATACAATTACTTCATTTATAAGTACGATTCCGTCTAGTACACTTGATTTTTATAACGGCTTAGGTATCAGACGTAAAGTGACCAGTCATCTGGCTACTGACAAGGTGGGTACGAGGGCACTTCTTAGCACCAAGTATTTTGTAAAAGAAAATGAGCCGGCGGTCGAGGTGATAGGTCGTGTTGAGGACATGGAAAAGTATACTAGTGTCGGATACGAAGAGGCATGGACTAAGAATGGCTTTACAATATATGAGAATGCTTATTTTATTCCGATGGGATTTTCTTTTGCCGACTATATAACTGAGACTGAATTCGAGGAGCTTGATTGCAGTAAAGCCTCTAAGGACAAGATGCTAGTAAGGGTAGCTATACTAAGTGACGAAGTGGCTACTAAGCTTGACGGTGTGATGAATCACGCATCTGTTGCATTGTACGATGCTACATCAACAAGAGACTATTACAAAGCCTGCGATGCTAGACGTGCAAGCGCCTGCGACGAATTTACAGAAAGTACATACGGGTTCAAGGCTCACAAGATTTCGGATGGCGATGAATTTGTATTCTTTAGCATTCCTTACGAAGATGGCTTTACGGCCTATGTAGATGGAGTAGAAACTTCTATATATAAAGTAGACTTTGGAATGATGGGAATTGTAGTGCCAGACGGTGAGCATGATATTGAATTTAAATATGCGTTGAGTGGCATTGATATAGGAAAGAAAATCACAATCCTCGGAATTCTCTCTTTAATTATTGAGATAGCTGTGGTAATATTAGATTCGCGTAAAAAAGAAAATTAGACATAAAGTGCTTGACATTCAAGGGGTGACTATGTTAAATTATCCCTTGAAGAGAGAGCGTGGCTCTTTTTTTTGTGTAAAAAAATAAGTTTCGCAAGGAGTAATCTATGCGAAAGAAACTATATTATTCGCACGGAGGAAAATTAGAATGCGTACAAAGATTACATTAGCATGTACAGAATGCAAACAGCGTAACTACAATCTTACTAAGGATAAAAAGACTCATCCTGATCGTATGGAAACAAAGAAGTACTGCCGTTTCTGCAAGCGTCACACAATGCACAAAGAGACAAAATAATCTGAGCAGATAAGAGAGGAGACTATAATGGGAGATTCTAAAGGAAAGAAAGAGAAGAAGCCTAGTTTTTTCAAAACTGTATCTGTAGAATACAAGAAGATTATCTGGCCCTCTAAGGAATCTGTGTTTAGACAGTCGATCGCAGTTACATTAGTATCGCTTGTTGTTGGAATCCTTATCACTGTATTTGATTTCCTTATTCAGTATGGTGTTAACTTTATTACACAGTAGAGTGAGGTCGTAAAATGGCAGATGCAAATTGGTATGTAGCACATACATATTCCGGATATGAAAATAAGGTAAAGGTTAACCTTGAAAAAACAATCGCTAACCGTCACCTTGAAGAAGAAATCTTAGAAGTTCGTGTTCCTCTCCAGGATGTTGTTGAGGTTAAGGACGGAGTTCGTAAGACTTCTCAGAAAAAGTTATTCCCCGGCTACGTATTAGTAAAGATGGTCATGAATGATGACACATGGTATGTCGTAAGAAATACCCGTGGTGTTACTGGTTTCGTAGGTCCCGGAAGCAAACCCGTTCCCCTTACTGAGGCTGAAATGAAGGGTCTTGGTATCCGCATGGAGAACGTGTCTGTAGATTTCAAAGAAGGCGATACAATCGCAGTTGTTGCTGGTGTTTGGAAAGACACAGTTGGTGTCGTAACCCGTATGGATTATACAAAGCAGACAGCTACAATCAATGTAGAGCTCTTTGGCCGTGAAACTCCTGTTGAAATCAGTTTCGCAGAAGTTCGTGCAATGAGCTAATTAAGTTAGTATATTACTCGAAAGAGTTTTATAGATCCACTAACGTGGGAGTGTCCCCGCGCCTCGCGGATAAGGATGCGCCTAACCACATATTTATTAGGAGGTGCCACAATGGCAAAAAAAGTAGAAGGATATATCAAGTTACAGATTCCTGCCGGAAAAGCAACACCAGCTCCCCCTGTAGGACCTGCTCTTGGTCAGCACGGTGTTAACATCGTTGAATTCACAAAGCAGTTTAACGCAAGAACAGCAGAAATGGGAGACACAATCGTTCCCGTTGTTATTACAGTTTATGCTGATAGAAGTTTCAGCTTCATCACAAAGACTCCCCCTGCAGCAGTTCTTTTAAAGAAAGCTTGCAACATTAAGTCAGGTTCAGGTGTTCCTAACAAGACAAAGGTTGCTAAGATTTCTAAGGCAAAGCTTCAGGAAATCGCTGAAATGAAGATGAAAGATTTAAATGCAGCTTCAATCGAAGCAGCAATGAGCATGATCGCTGCTACCGCTAGATCAATGGGTATCACAGTAGAAGATTAATACGAGCTTAGGAGGATATTACAATGAAACATGGTAAGAAATATGTTGAAGCAGCTAAGCTTGTTGATCGTTCTCAGTATTATGAGGCAGCTGATGCTATCGCATTAGTTAAGAAGACAGCTACTGCTAAGTTTGATGAAACAGTAGAATTACATTTAAGAACAGGTTGTGACGGACGTCATGCTGAACAGCAGATCCGTGGCGCTGTTGTACTTCCCAACGGAACAGGTAAGACTGTTAAGGTTTTAGTATTTGCTAAGGGTGTTAAGCTTGATGAAGCTCAGGCAGCTGGCGCAGATTACGTTGGTGGTGAAGAACTTATTCCAAAGATTGCTAACGATGGTTGGTTAGATTTCGACGTAGTTGTAGCTACACCTGATATGATGGGTGTTGTAGGACGTCTTGGTAAGGTTTTAGGACCTAAGGGCTTAATGCCTAACCCTAAGGCTGGTACAGTAACAATGGACGTTACAAAGGCTATCGCTGTTATCAAAGCTGGTAAGATTGAATACCGTCTTGATAAGTCTAACATCATTCACGTACCCGTTGGTAAGGCATCATTCTCTGAAGAAGCTCTTACAGAGAACTTCAATGCTCTTATGGATGCAATCCTTAAGGCTAAGCCTTCAGCATTAAAGGGTCAGTACATTAAGTCAGCAACATTGACAACAACAATGGGACCTGGCGTACGTATGAACGTTTCTAAGTTCTAATTTAGGATTTAGGTTCTAACAATTTAAAAGTTGACATATGCATAAACGTATGTTAATTTAATACATGGCCGAAGACAGTAGGTGTGATGATAAATCACGTAATGTTTGCCTACCGAGGAACCAGTGAGTATTGATTATTTGCGAGTCCCTCTGTCTTTAGGCAGAGGGATTTTTTATATGAATCTCCTGTTCGGCAAATTCAATAAGGAGGTAACAAAATGGCTAAAGTTGAGTTAAAGGCTCCTATCGTTGCTGAGATTTCTGAAAACATTAAGGATGCTGCATCTGTAGTTGTAGTAGATTACAGAGGACTTACAGTAGAGCAGGACACAAAGCTCCGTAAAGCTCTTCGTGAGGAAGGCGTTACTTACAAGGTTTACAAGAACACTTTCATTAATTTCGCAATTAAGGGAACAGAATTCGAAGCATTAGCTCCCCACTTAGAAGGACCTACAGCTATTGCAATCAGCAAGACTGATGCAACAGCTCCCGCTAGAGTTATCGCTAAGATGGCTAAGGAAGCTAGTAAGCTCGAAGTTAAGGGTGGCGTTGTAGAAGGTACAGCTTATGATGCAGCTGGTATCGCTAAGATCGCAGCAATCCCTTCAAGAGACGAATTAATTTCCAAGTTACTTGGAAGCTTACAGTCTCCTATTACAAACTTTGCTCGTTGCATGAATCAGCTTGCTGAAAAAGGTGGCGCTAGCGCATGCGAAGCACCCGTAGCTGAAGAAGCACCAGCAGAAGCACCTGCAGAGGCATAAGCTTAACAGGTAACACAACAATTAACAAATACAATTTATTTTGGAGGAAATTAAAATGGCTAAATTAACAGCTCAGGAACTCATTGATGCAATCAAAGAGTTAACAGTTTTAGAATTAAATGACTTAGTAAAAGCTTGCGAAGAAGAATTCGGTGTATCAGCAGCAGCTGGCGTTGTAGTTGCAGCAGCAGCTCCCGCAGAAGCAGCAGAAGAAAAGACAGAATTCGACGTTGAATTAACAGAAGTAGGCGCTGAAAAAGTTAAGGTTATCAAGGTTGTACGTGAAGCTACAGGTCTTGGACTTAAGGAAGCAAAGGATCTCGTTGAAGCAGCTCCCAAGGTTATCAAGGAAGCTCTTGCAAAGGGTGAAGCTGAAGCTCTTAAGAAGTCTCTTGAAGAAGTTGGCGCTAAGGTTACTCTTAAGTAATTTTATCCTTATTGAATTTAAAAATCCTGTGTGGTTATCCACACAGGATTTTTTTATTGCGGTCCATTAGGGACGGAGGCGTTTGGCCCGTAGGTTTGTCCCTAACGGGCCACACCCTACCGGGCGGTCCATTAGGGACGGAGGCGTGTGGCCCGCAGGACTGTCCCTAACGGGCCACACCCTACCGGGTGGTCCATTAGGGACGGAGGCATTTGGCCCGCAGGACTGTCCCTAACGGGCCACTCCTCACCGGGCGGTCCAAATGCGCGCCATGCGCCTAGGTTGCATAAAATGATTCTTTGGGCTATAATAAACCACGCATTTAAAGGAGAAATATTTTATGTGGATTGCTGATAATTGGAAAGATTATGAAGTTATAGATACATCAAATGGTGAAAAGCTTGAGCGTTGGGGAAAGTATAACCTGCTTCGTCCAGATCCTCAGGTTATCTGGAATACACCTAGGAACAATAAAAACTGGAAAAAGTTAAATGGCCATTATCATCGCAGCACTAAAGGCGGTGGTGAATGGGAATTCTTCGATCTTCCCAATGAATGGAGCATCAAATACAATGAAGCAACCTTTAATTTAAAACCTTTTGCATTTAAGCATACTGGTTTATTTCCTGAGCAGGCAGTTAACTGGGACTGGTTTGGTGGCATCATCCGCGAAGCTAAGAAGCGTAATCCTGATAAACCCGTCAAGGTTTTAAATCTATTTGCCTACACTGGCGGTGCTACACTTGCTGCTGCTTTGGCTGGTGCTGAAGTAACTCACGTTGACGCATCTAAGGGAATGGTTTCGTGGGCCAAAGAAAATGCGGTTTCATCTGGTCTCGAAGACGCTAAAATCAGATGGCTTGTAGACGACTGTGTTAAATTCGTTGAGCGAGAAATCAGACGTGGCAATAAATATGATGGAATCATCATGGATCCTCCTTCTTACGGAAGAGGTCCTAAGGGTGAAATTTGGAAAATAGAAGAAAGCGTATTTCCTTTTATTGAATTATGCGAACAGTTAATGAGTGATGACGCATTGTTTTTCTTGATTAATAGTTACACTACAGGACTTCAGCCCGCAGTACTTAACTATATGATTAACACCGCGATTACAACTAAGCATCCTGGTAGAGTAGAAGCCGATGAAATTGGATTACCAGTAACTGAAACTGGATTAGTGCTTCCTTGCGGAGCGAGTGGAAGATGGGTGAGAGAGTAGTTTTTGGGGCGAGAGCAGCATCCGGCTTAAACTGTTTGTCGTGTTGTTTACTTTTACGTGGCATGATGAGTTCCGCTTTAATAGATATAATACTATGTTATAAGAGAAATCTCATTTCAATTTGAACTATTTATATGCTAACAGCAAGAGAAGTAGTTTCGGGGTGCGAGAAGAGGTTTCGAAATGAGAGAAGTAATATCGGGATGAGAGAAGTGGTTTCGCGGCAAAAAGTAGTTTAGAGGTAAAAAAGTACTTTCTTCTATATATAGAAGAAATGTCTTCACGAGGTGTATCGGGGAAATGTGTCATGCATTCCTAATTGGTATGGTTACGAAATAGAAGCTGGGGTATATAGAGAGAAAAAGCCAGAAATACCGAACTGAGAGGTTGATGAAAGGCGATTTTGGGGTATATGCCAATTCGCAGAGACGATATACCGAAGCGGAGTATGCGCTGGGGTATATGCAAGGATTTGCGGCATATATACCTAGTGTGAGCAGGGCAATGTGGGTAAAAAGAATAGATTTGCGTGTATATACCGAGGAAATACTTGACTGGGGTATATAGTGAAAAAAGCCAGAAATACCGAGGTGACATAACCGCGAAAAGAGATTCTGGGGTATATACTGGAAAATGGATTCTAAATACCGCCGGGATAGAAAACTTGGGGTAAATACAAAATAATTAGTTCATTATACCGTGAAAAGAAAACTGTATATCGGTAAAAGAAGTGATTATGCAAGTATATACCGACAAGGGATTTTGACGTATTCATATCTTGCCTTGGAAAAGCAAGCATAAGCTTGAAAAGCAAGTATAAGCTTGTAAAAGCAAGCGTAAGCCTAGAAAAGCAAGTATAAGTCAACGGGCGTTATAATAAAAACTTGTGTTATAAAAATTTTCAAAATAGTACTTGCATTATTTATAGAAATGATGTATAGTTCTATTTGCTGTGACATGATAGCAATGAAGCGTGAGGTTGCTACAAGCAGAAATAAATAACTACTTGTAGGTTTTCCGCGGAGCGAAGGTCATGTAAACTGACGACAAGTCACTGTACCAAGCAACTGTCTATCAAGGGATAGAAACGACGTGCAATCGGAGTGCTAAAGAATGGGGTGAATACGAAAGTATTCGCCAATAATTTTGAGGCAGGATGACACGCACGGGAAAGTGTACAGTCGCCACTTGTCGTACTTAGATTCGTAAAGTACGAAAAGGAGGAGACTTTTTTTATGGCAACAAGTCAAGTAATGAGAATCACTCTCAAGGCATATGATCATCAGTTAGTTGATGCATCTGCCAAGAAAATCATCGAAACTGTTAAGAAGAACGGTTCCCAGGTTAGTGGACCTGTTCCCCTTCCTACTAAAAAGGAAGTTGTAACAATCTTAAGAGCTGTACATAAGTACAAGGACTCAAGAGAACAGTTCGAGCAGAGAACACACAAGAGACTTATCGATATCATTGCTCCTACACCTAAGACTGTTGAGGCACTTCAGAGATTAGAAATGCCTGCTGGTGTAAGCATTGACATTAAGATGAAGTAAGAAAAACTAACTAACACAAAATCACCTCTACTAGAATGAATGCTGAAAATTGCATTCCGCTGTAGAACAAAGGAGGAAAACAAATGAAAAAAGCTATTTTAGCTACAAAAGTCGGAATGACTCAAATCTTCAATGCTGACGGAACATTAATTCCCGTTACAGTACTTCAGGCAGGACCCTGTGTAGTAACACAGATTAAGACAGTTGAAAACGATGGTTATGAAGCTGTTCAGGTTGGTTATGCTGAAAAGAAGGAAAGAATCATTAACAAAGATGCTAACGGTAAGAAGGAATACGTTCATATCCATGGCGTAAACAAGGCTGAAAAGGGCCACTTCGATAAAGCTGGAACAACAGCTAAGAGATTCGTTAGAGAGTTCAAGCTTGAAAACGTTAGTGATTATACACTTGGCGCTGAAATCAAGGCTGACATCTTCGCTGAAGGCGATAAGATCGATGCAACTGCAATCTCTAAAGGTAAGGGATTCCAGGGCGCTATCAAGAGATTAGGCCAGCACAGAGGACCTATGAAGCACGGTTCTAAGTTCCACCGTCATCAGGGTTCAAACGGTGCATGTTCATCACCTAGCCGTGTATTTAAGGGTAAGGGAATGCCTGGTCACATGGGCCATGTAAAGGTTACAGTTCAGAACCTTGAAATTGTAAGAGTTGACGTTGAGAACAACGTAATTCTTGTTAAGGGCGCTGTACCCGGACCTAAGAAAGCCTTAGTTACTATCAAAGATACAGTTAAGGCTAACGCTTAATATAGATCGGAAGGAGGACCATTCAGATGGCAAAAGTATCTGTTTATAATATGGAAGGCAAGGAAGTTGAAAAGATCGACTTAAGCGATGCTGTATTTGGTGTAGAAGTTAACGAACATCTCGTACACATGGCAGTTGTTCAGCAGCTTGCTAATAATCGTCAGGGAACTCAGAAGGCTAAGACACGTTCTGAAGTATCTGGTGGCGGAAGAAAACCTTGGAGACAGAAGGGAACCGGACATGCTCGTCAGGGTTCAACAAGATCTCCTCAGTGGACAGGTGGCGGTGTTGTATTCGCTCCCGTTCCTCGTGATTATTCTTTCAAGCTTAATAAGAAAGAAAAGAGAGCAGCTCTTAAGTCTGCTTTAACAAGCCGTGTAGAGGCTAATAAACTTATCGTTGTTGACGAATTAAAGTTCAACGAAATCAAGACAAAGAACTTCGCTAACGTAATGAAGAACTTAAACGTAGAAAAGGGTCTTGTTGTTCTTGCTGAAAACGATGCAAACGTTGTTCTTTCAGCTAGAAACGTAGCAAATGTTGATACAACACTTGTTAACCAGATCAACGTATACGATATTATGAAGGGCGGCGTTATCGTTCTTACAAAGGACGCAGCTAAGAAGATCGAGGAGGTATACGCATAATGGCAGCTATTCAGTACTATGACGTAATCCTTAAGCCTGTACTCACAGAAAAGAGTATGGCAGGCATGGGCGAAAAGAAATATACATTCCTTGTTCACACAGAAGCTAACAAGACTCAGATCAAGGAAGCTGTAGAAAAGATGTTTGCAGGCACAAAGGTAAAGCGTGTTAACACAGTTAACTACGATGGAAAGTCTAAGAGACGTGGTGCTACAGTTGGTAAGACTGCTGCAACAAAGAAAGCAATTGTTTGGTTAACAGACGACAGCAAGGATATCGAAATCTTCGCTGGATTATAAGATTGGCTTTCACAATATACGCAAGAAAAGCGTGATAAAAAATCGGTAAAGGAGATAAAAAAATGGCTATTAAGACATATAAGCCCTATACACCCTCCCGTCGTAATATGACTGGATCTGCTTTCGATGAAATCACAAAGACAACTCCTGAAAAGAGCCTTTGCGTTTCAATCCCTAAGACAGCTGGTCGTAACAATCAGGGTAAGATCACCGTTAGACATATCGGTGGTGGAAATAAGAAGAAATACAGAATTGTAGATTTTAAGCGTTTAAAGGATGATGTACCTGCAACTGTACTTGGTATCGAATACGATCCTAACAGAACAGCTAACATCGCTCTTATCTGCTATGCAGATGGTGAAAAGAGCTACATCCTTGCTCCTCAGGGTCTTACAGATGGCATGACAGTTATGAACGGTAAGAACGCAGAAGTTCGTGTTGGTAACTGCTTACCTCTTTCTGAAATCCCTGTAGGTTCACTTGTACATAACATTGAACTTTATCCTGGTAAGGGCGGACAGTTAGTTCGTTCAGCAGGAAACAGCGCTCAGTTACTTGCTAAGGAAGGAAAGTACGCAACACTTCGTCTTCCTTCAGGCGAAATGAGAATGGTTCCTATCATCTGCCGTGCATCAATCGGTGTTATCGGAAATGCTGATCACAACCTTGTAAACCTCGGTAAAGCTGGACGTAAGCGTCACATGGGTATTCGTCCCACAGTTCGTGGTTCTGTTATGAACCCTAACGACCATCCTCATGGTGGTGGTGAAGGTAAGACAGGTATCGGTCGTCCCGGTCCTAGCACACCTTGGGGCAAGCCCGCACTTGGACTTAAGACTCGTAAGTCTAAGAAGGCTTCTAACAAGCTCATCGTAAGAAGACGTAACGGTAAAGCAATCAAATAATACAGGAGGATAAATCAATGGCAAGATCTATTAAAAAAGGACCTTTCGCAGATGCCAGCCTTCTTAAGAAGGTTGATAAAATGAATGCCGATGGACAGAAGTCTGTTATCAAGACTTGGTCACGTCGTTCAACAATTTTCCCTTCATTCGTTGGACATACAATTGCTGTTCACGACGGACGTAAGCATGTTCCTGTATATGTTACAGAAGACATGGTTGGACATAAACTTGGCGAATTCGTAGCTACCAGAACTTTCAAGGGTCATGGTAAGGACGAAAAGAAGTCAAAGGTAAGATAATTTGAAAGGAGGACAGATCAATGGCTAAAGGACATAGATCGCAAATCAAAAGAGAAAGAAACGCAAATAAAGATACCAGACCTTCAGCAAAATTATCTTACGCAAGAATTTCTGTTCAGAAGGCTTGTTTCGTATTAGATGCCATCAGAGGTAAAGATGTAAATACTGCTTTTGCAATTCTTACATACAACCCCAGATATGGTTCAAGCATTATCAAGAAGTTATTAGAGTCAGCTATCGCTAATGCTGAAAACAATAACGGAATGAACGTTGAAAACCTTTATGTAGCACAGTGCTACGCTAACAAGGGACCTACAATGAAGAGAGTAAGACCTCGTGCACAGGGTAGAGCTTATAGAATCGAAAAGAGAATGAGCCACATCACTGTTGTATTGGATGAAAGATAGGAGGAGCAAAGATGGGACAGAAAGTTAATCCTCACGGACTGAGAGTCGGTGTTATCAAGGATTGGGATTCTAAATGGTATGCTGAATCTGAATTCTCTGACTACTTAGTTGAAGATTACAATATTAGAAAGTACCTTAAGAAGAAATTATACAGCGCAGGTATCAGCAAGATTGAAATCGAAAGAGCTTCTGATCGCGTTAAGGTTATTATCTTCACTGCTAAGCCCGGACTTATCATTGGTAAGGGTGGACAGGAAATCGAAGTAACAAAGAATGAAGTAGCTAAGATGACAGGAAAGAAAGTTCTTGTTGACATCAAGGAAATCAAGAGACCTGATAAGGATGCTCAGTTAGTAGCTGAAAACATCGCTCAGCAGCTTGAAAACCGTATTTCATTCCGTCGTGCTATGAAGTCTTCTATGTCAAGAACAATGAAGGCTGGAGCACTTGGTATCAAGACTAGCGTTGCTGGACGTCTTGGTGGAGCTGATATGGCTCGTACAGAAACATATAGTGAGGGTACAATTCCTCTTCAGACACTTAGAGCTGACATCGATTATGGATTTGCTGAAGCAGATACAACATACGGAAAGCTCGGTATCAAGGTTTGGATCTACAAGGGTGAGGTCCTTCCTACAAAGTCTAATAAGGAAGGGAGCGACAAGTAATTATGTTAATGCCTAAAAGAGTTAAGCGTCGTAAACAGTTCCGTGGTACTATGACTGGTAAAGCGATGCGCGGTAACACAATTTGTTACGGTGAATACGGTATCGTTGCAACAGAGCCCTGCTGGATCAGATCTAATCAGATCGAAGCAGCCCGTATTGCAATGACAAGACATGTAAAACGTGGTGGTCAGGTATGGATTAAGATTTTCCCTGATAAGCCTATCACAGCTCAGCCTGCTGAAACTCGAATGGGTTCTGGTAAAGGTTCAGTTGAATATTGGGTAGCAGTAGTTAAGCCCGGACGTGTATTATTTGAAATCGCTGGCGTTCCTGAAGAAACAGCTAGAGAAGCATTACGTCTGGCATCACACAAGCTTCCTTGTAAATGTAAGATAGTTTCCAAAGCGGACTTGGAAGGCGGTGCATCTAATGAAAACTAATAAGTATGTTGAAAGCTTAAATAAAAAGACAACTGCAGAATTAGCTCAGGAATTAACTGCAGCTAAGAAGGAACTTTTCAATTTAAGATTCCAGAATGCTACTAACCAGTTAGACAACACAGCAAGAATTCAGGAAGTAAGAAAGAACATTGCTAGAATTCAGACCGTTATGACTGCAAAGTCTAAGGCTGAAGCTTAATTGGCATTTGGATATCAGAAAGGAGACTTAAATCGTGGAAGAAAGAAATCTTAGAAAAACACGTACCGGTAAGGTTGTCAGCGACAAGATGGACAAGACAATCACGGTTGCAGTTGAAGATCACGTAAAGCATCCCCTTTACGGAAAGATCGTAAAGAGAACTTACAAGTTAAAAGCTCATGATGAGAATAACGAATGTAAGATTGGCGATACAGTAAAAGTAATGGAAACAAGACCTCTCTCTAAGGATAAGGGATGGAGACTTGTTGAAATCATTGAAAGAGCTAAGTAAGCATTGGAAGGAGAAAAAGCATGATTCAACAGGAAAGCAGATTGAAGGTTGCTGATAATACCGGTGCTAAGGAATTGCTTTGCATCCGCGTTGTTGGCGGTTCAACTAGAAGATATGCTAACATTGGCGACGTTATCGTAGCTAGTGTTAAGGATGCAGCACCCGGCGGAATGGTTAAGAAGGGTGATGTAGTTAAGGCTGTTGTTGTTCGTACAGTTAAGGGCGCTCGTCGTAAAGATGGCTCTTATATCAAATTTGACGAAAATGCTGCAGTAATCATTAAAGATGATAAGGAACCCAAGGGTACTCGTATTTTTGGACCTGTAGCACGTGAGCTTCGTGAGAAACAGTTCTCTAAGATCGTTTCTTTAGCTCCCGAAGTACTGTAGGAGGTAGCACAATGGCAACAATGAAGATTAAAAAAGGTGATACAGTTAAGGTTATCGCTGGAAAAGATTTAGGCAAGGAAGGAAAAGTCCTTACTGTAGATCAGAAGAATTCCAAGGTTATCGTTGAAGGAATTAACATGGTTACCAAGCACATGAAGCCCTCTCAGGCTAATCAGAATGGTGGCATCATCCAGAAGGAAGCTCCCATTGATGCATCTAACGTTATGTTAGTATTCAAGGGACAGACAACAAGAGTTGGCTTCAAAATGGAAGGTGACAAGAAGGTTCGTTTTGCTAAGAAAAGCGGCGAAGTTATTGATTAATTCGGAAGGAGGACATTGTAGACCGTGAGTAGACTTAAAGATTTATATAATGACGAAATTATCAAGGCTATGACTGATAAGTTCGGATACAAGAATATTATGGAAGTTCCTAAGCTTGACAAGATCGTAATCAATATGGGTGTTGGCGAAGCTAAGGAAAACGCAAAGGTTCTCGAAGCTGCAATTAAGGACATGGAGACAATTTCTGGCCAGAAGGCAATTGCTACAAAGGCTAAGAATTCAGTAGCTAACTTCAAGATTCGTGAAGGACAGGCTATCGGATGTAAGACAACTCTTCGTGGCGAAAGAATGTACGAATTTGCAGATCGTCTTATCAACCTTGCACTTCCTCGAGTTCGTGACTTCAGAGGTGTTAACCCTAACGCATTTGATGGAAGAGGTAACTATTCTCTTGGTATCAAGGAACAGATTATTTTCCCTGAAATCGAATACGATAAGGTAGATAAGGTTCGTGGTATGGACATTATCTTCGTAACAACAGCAAAGACAGATGAAGAGGCACGTGAATTACTTAGATTATTCAACATGCCATTCGCGAAGTAATAGGAGGAAGTATTCATGGCTAAAACAGCAATGAAATTAAAACAGCAGCGCAAGCCTAAATTCTCTACAAGAGAATATACACGTTGCAAGATTTGTGGTCGTCCCCATGCAGTTTTAAGAAAGTATGGAATTTGCCGAGTTTGCTTCCGTGAACTCGCATACAAGGGTGAAATCCCTGGCGTTAAGAAGGCAAGCTGGTAGGAATTAAGAAGGAGGACAAACAAATGGCAATTAGTGACCCTATTGCAGATATGCTTACAAGAATTCGTAATGCTAATACTGCAAAACATGATACAGTAGATGTTCCTTCATCAAAGATGAAATTAGCTATCGCTGAGATTCTTTTAGAAGAAGGTTTCATTAAGAAATATGAAGTAGTTGAAGAAGGAAACTTCAAGACTATCCGTATCGCACTTAAGTACGGTGCAGATAAGAACGACAAGATCATTTCTGGTATTCAGAGAGTATCAAAGCCCGGTCTTCGTGTTTATGCTAGCAAGGAAGATCTTCCTAAGGTTCTTGGAGGACTTGGTATCGCTATCATTTCTACAAACCAGGGTGTCGTAACAGACAAGAAGGCACGTGAACTTCAGGTTGGTGGCGAAGTTCTTGCATTCGTTTGGTAGTTTAAAGGTTTAGTATTTTCCCGGTCAGGCAATAGCCTGCCGTGGAATACAAAACTTATATAGAAATTATTAACCTTATTACAATTAATAGGAGGTACGGGCATGTCACGTATAGGTAGAATGCCAATCGCGGTTCCTGCAGGCGTAACTGTAGAAATTGCAGAAAATAACAAAGTGACCGTTAAGGGTCCTAAGGGAACACTTGAAAGAGTATTACCCAAGGAAATGGAAATCAAGGTTGAAGGCGCTGAAATCATCGTTTCTAGACCTAATGATTTAAAGAAGATGAAATCTCTTCATGGATTAACAAGAACACTTCTTAACAACATGGTTGTAGGTGTTACAGCTGGTTATGAAAAGAAGCTTGAAGTAAACGGTGTTGGTTACAAGGCAGCTAAGGCTGGCAAGAAGCTTACATTATCTTTAGGCTACTCACATCCTGTTGAAATGATGGATCCTGAAGGACTTGAAACTGTAGTTGAAGGTAACGTAATTACAGTTAAAGGTATTGACAAAGAAAAAGTTGGCCAATTCGCAGCTGAGATCAGAGACAAGAGAAGACCTGAACCTTACAAGGGCAAGGGTATTAAGTATGCTGATGAAGTTATCAGACGTAAAGTTGGTAAGACTGGTAAGAAATAAATAAGGAGAGTGTAAAAAATGGTTAGTAAAGAATCTAGACAGGAAATCCGTGTTAAAAAGCACATGAAAATCCGCAACCGTTTTGCTGGTACAGCTGAAAGACCTCGTCTTGCTGTATTCCGTAGCAACAACCATATGTATGCTCAAATTATTGATGATACAGTTGGTAAGACATTAGTTGCAGCATCTACAGTTGAAAAAGACGTTAAGGCTGAATTAAAGAAAACTAACGACGTTGAAGCAGCAGCATATTTAGGAACTGTTATTGCAAAGCGTGCAATTGAAAAAGGTATTACAACAGTAGTCTTTGACAGAGGCGGCTTTATATACCAGGGAAAAGTAGCAGCATTAGCTGAGGCAGCTAGAGAAGCTGGCTTAGAATTCTAGGAAAAGGAGAACGCATCACATGAAACGTACTATGATAGATACAACTAACATGGAGTTTAGTGAAAAAGTAGTTTCCATCAAGCGTGTTACAAAAGTTGTAAAAGGCGGACGTAATATGCGTTTCACAGCTTTAGTAGTTGTTGGTGACGGAAACGGACACGTAGGCGCTGGCCTTGGAAAAGCTGCAGAAATTCCTGAAGCTATTCGCAAGGGTAAAGAAGACGCAATGAAGAACCTTGTTAGCGTTGCATTAGACGAAAACAATTCAATTTCACATGATTATTTAGGAAAGTTCGGTTCAGCAGCCGTATTATTAAAGAAGGCTCCTGAAGGTACTGGTGTTATCGCAGGTGGCCCCGCTCGTAGCGTGTGCGAACTTGCAGGTATCAAGAACATTCGTACAAAGTCACTTGGATCAAACAATAAGCAGAACGTAGTTCTCGCAACAATCGCTGGTCTTAGCCAGTTAAAGACTCCTGAACAGGTAGCTGCAAAGCGTGGCAAGTCTGTTGACGAAGTAATGGCTTAAGGAGGACAGATAATCATGGCAAAAAAGACAGAAAAAAAGATTAAAGTTACTTTAGTTAAATCTACTATCGGAGCTATTCCTAAGCATAGAGCAACTGTTGAAGCTTTAGGTCTTCATAAGCTCAATGCTACAAACGAACTTCCTGACAACGAAGCTGTAAGAGGAATGATTTGGCAGGTAAGACACTTAGTTAAAGTAGAAGAAGTTTAATAAGGAGGTCTCACAATGGAATTATCTAACTTACAGCCCGCAGTAGGCTCTAAACACAGTGATAATTTTAGAAGAGGTCGTGGACACGGTTCAGGAAACGGCAAGACAGCTGGTAAGGGACACAAGGGCCAGAAGGCTCGTTCTGGAGCTCCTAGAATCGGTTTTGAAGGTGGTCAGATGCCTTTATACAGACGTCTTCCTAAGAGAGGTTTCAAGTGCAGAAACCACAAGGAAATCGTAGCAATCAATGTTAGTGCATTAGAAGTATTTGAAAACGGTGCAACAGTCGACGTTGCAGCACTTATCGCACAGGGTCTTGTAAAGGACGCTGCTGATGGTGTTAAGATCTTAGGCAATGGTGAACTTACTAAGAAACTCAATGTAAAAGTAAATGCTTATAGTGCATCTGCTAAAGAAATTATTGAGAAACTTGGTGGAACAGCTGAGGTGATCTAATGTTCAAGACACTGAGAGATGCTTTCAAGGTAAAAGAAATAAGACAAAAAGTATTATTTACTTTATTGATGCTCGTTATCGTCAGAATCGGCTGTCAGTTGCCGGTTCCTGGCGTAAACAGATCGTATTTTAGCGACTGGTTTGCACAGCAGACCAGTGATGCTTTTAACTTTTTGGATGCATTTACAGGTGGTTCATTTGTTAATATGTCATTATTGGCACTTAACATTACTCCCTACATTACATCTTCCATTATTATGCAGCTCTTAACAATTGCAATTCCTGCTCTTGAAGAGATGCAGAAGGAAGGTGGCGAGGGTAGAAAGAAAATCGCATCCATCACACGTTATGTAACAGTTGCACTTGCGTTAATTGAAGCTGCCGCAATGACCGTTTCATTTGGTCAGTCAGGCTTACTTCAGACATTCAATGCACTGAACGTTATCACAGCAATCGTTGCTTTAACTTCAGGTTCTGCATTTGTTATGTGGATTGGTGAGCGTATCACAGAGAAGGGTATCGGAAATGGTATTTCAATCATCCTTCTTATCAACATTATCGCAAGAGTTCCTCAGGACATGACAGCGCTCTTCAAACAGTTTGTAACTGGAAAGAGAATTGCTAGCCAGGTTCTTGCAATTGTAATCATTCTTGCTATTTTAGTATTAATGATTATGCTTGTTGTTCTTCTTAACTCAGGACTTCGTAAGATTCCTGTTCAGTATGCTAGAAGAACTACAGCTTCGCAGATTGGTGGAGCAACAGCAAGCAACATTCCTATCCGTATTAATACAGCTGGTGTTATTCCTATCATCTTCGCATCTTCATTGATGCAGACACCTGGTATCGTATCTTCACTTGCTGGTTATAAGGGAGATGGAGTATGGGCTGAGATTCTTAGATATCTTAGTTCAAACTATTGGGTAAATAAGGCATATCCTAAATACTCAATTGGCTTACTTGTTTATATCATCCTTGTAGTTGTATTTGCTTACTTCTATACATCGATTACATTTAATCCTATAGAACTTGCAGATAACTTAAAGAAGTCTAACGGTTTTATTCCTGGTATCAGACCTGGTAAGCCTACCGCAGACTACATTTCGAACATATTGAATGCCATCATCTTTATCGGAGCTATCGGCCTTACAATTATTGGTATTTTACCTTACATTTTCTATGGCGTATTTAAAGCTTCTGTATCGTTCCTTGGTACATCACTTATCATTATCGTAAGCGTTGTTATCGAGACACTTAATCAGGCTGAAGGCATGATGTTAGTAAGAAATTACAAAGGATTTTTAAATCAGTAATAAATGCATTATAAGTTCGGAGTGGGTAAATCACCCTCTCCGACCTTGTGCGTTTTAAAATCATTTTCTTTTTGATATGTTTAGGTCAAGTGACCTGAGAATATCAAAAGGCAAATGAGATTTGTCAAAACGTCGATTCTTATGAATCGTACATTAGGAGGCTTGGTATGAAGATTATTATGTTAGGTGCACCTGGTGCTGGAAAAGGTACTCAGGCTGAGATGATTTGTGAGAAGTATAACCTTCCTCATATTTCAACAGGAGATATTTTCCGTGCTAATATTAAGAACGGAACAGAACTTGGAAAAGAAGCTAAGAAATATATGGATCAGGGATTACTTGTTCCAGATGAATTAACAGTTAAGATTCTTCTTGACCGTGTTGCTAAAGAAGACTGTGCTAACGGATATGTTCTTGATGGATTCCCTAGAACAATCCCTCAGGCAGAAGTTCTTGATGAAGCATTAACAAAGCTTGGTGACAAGGTTGATTATGCAATCAATGTTGACGTACCAGATGAAAACATCATCAATCGTATGTCAGGACGTCGTGCTTGCGTAACATGTGGTGCAACATATCACGTACAGTATGCTCCTACTAAAGTAGAAGGCATATGCGATAAGTGCGGTTCAGAACTTATTTTAAGAGACGATGACAAGCCAGAAACAGTTAAGAATCGTCTTGATGTATATCACAAACAGACACAGCCACTTATTGACTTCTATAATAAGAAGGGAATCTTAAAAGAAGTTGATGGTACTGTAGCAATGAGCGATGTATTCAACAGCATCGTTGCCATTTTAGGCTAATACGAGGAGGCATACATATGTCAGTTACTATCAAATCTCCCAGAGAAATAGAACTTATGAGAGAATCCTGCAAAATATTGAGCGAGGTTCATGATAAACTTGCTGAAATAATTGCTCCTGGAATTTCGACCAAAGAAATCGATATTGAAGGCGAGAAGATGATACGTAGTTACGGATGTATTCCCAACTTCTTACATTATAATGGATATCCTGCTTCTATCTGCGTTTCGGTAAACGAAGAAGTAGTTCATGGTATTCCTTCTAAAAAGAGAATTCTTAAGGAAGGAGATATCGTAAGTCTTGACTGTGGACTTATTTATAAAGGATATCATTCAGACGCTGCTAGAACTTACGGCGTAGGACAGGTTAGTCCAGAAGCTCAAAAACTCATGGATGTAACCAAGCAGTCATTCTTTGAAGGCATCAAGAAAGCAGTTGCAGGAAATCATCTTTATGATATTTCAGCAGCAATTGATGATTATGTTACACCGTTTGGATATGGTATTGTACGTGATTTAGTAGGACACGGAATCGGAACAAGTCTTCACGAAGATCCTCAGATTCCTAATTTCCGCCAAAAGCGCCACGGTATTAAACTAGAACCTGGCATGACACTTGCGGTTGAACCTATGATTGCGATGGGTGGTTATGAAGTATGTTGGCTAGATGATGATTGGACAGTAGTTACTGAAGACGGATCAATAGCTTCACATTACGAGAACACAATTCTCATTACAGAGGGTGAACCTGAGATACTTACTCTTCGTTAAGGATACTTATGAAATATAGATTTGCTAAGTCCAAAGCTGGACATGATAAAGGAAAGATATATACAATCCAAGGTGAGGATGAAAAGTATGTATACCTGGTTGATGAAAATCATCCAGAGGATAAACCTAAGAAAAAAAACAGAAAACATATTCAACCAATTAAATAAAGGAGATTTACATGTCTAAAGCAGATGTAATCGAAATCGAAGGAACAGTAGTAGAAAAACTTCCTAACACAATGTTTCAGGTAGAACTTGAAAATGGACACAAGGTGTTAGCACACATTAGTGGAAAGTTAAGACAGAACTTTATCCGTATTCTTCCTGGTGATAAAGTAACTCTTGAACTTTCACCATATGATCTCACAAAAGGACGTATTATTTGGAGAGATAAGTAAAAAACATAGCGAGTTTACATGATAGGAAACCTTTTGCAATTATTTTTGAAAGAAGTATTGCAAAGGGCTTCTCGTCGTGCTACAATGATACTCGGCCTTTTTTCGAGAAGGCTATGCTTGAAGAACTGAAAGGAGGACGTTATGAAAGTAAGATCTTCAGTAAAACCAATTTGCGAAAAATGCAAAGTAATCAAGCGCAAGGGAAAAATCAGAATCATCTGTGAGAATCCCAAGCATAAGCAAGTACAGGGCTAATCCGTAAGGATTTAAAGTATAGACGTAGTTGAGCCTACGAATAATACTTTTGATACCGCAAGAGTCCCGATTTATATACGGGGGACTCGTACTTGACGGAAAAATCGGGAGCCGTCCCGGTCGGGTGAAGCAATTCACCTCAATCAATTAGTGTCGCGTGAACAAATCACGCAAGAACGCGCAAAAGGCGCGAGAAATTTTTGGAGGAAACGTAAATGGCTCGTATCGCAGGTATTGACTTACCTAGAGAAAAACGTGTTGAGATCGGACTTACATACATCTACGGTATTGGTAGAGAAACATCTAATAAGATCTTAGCAGCTGCAAATGTTAATCCTGACACTCGTGTTAGAGATTTAACAGATGATGAAGTAAAGAAAATTAGTGAAGTAATTGATGAAAACTACACTGTTGAAGGTGATCTTCGTAGACAGGTAGCTATGAACATCAAGACTCTTCAGGAAATTGGATGCTACAGAGGTATCCGTCACCGTAAGGGACTTCCTTGCCGTGGTCAGAAGACAAAGACAAACGCTCGTACTCGTAAGGGTCCTAAGCGTACAGTTGCAAACAAGAAGAAGTAATTAGTAATTAGTATTTTGGAGAAAGTAGGTTAGTTTAAAATGGCTAAAGTTGCAAAGAAAGTAACAAAAAAGCGTGTAAAGAAAAACGTTGAACGTGGACAGGCACATATCCAGGCATCTTTTAACAACACAATCGTAACATTAACAGATGCTGAAGGTAACGCTCTTAGCTGGGCAAGTGCTGGTGGTCTTGGATTTAGAGGTTCAAAGAAATCTACTCCCTATGCTGCACAGATGGCTGCAGAGACAGCAACAAAGGCTGCTCTTGTACATGGCTTAAAGTATGTTGACGTATTCGTAAAGGGACCTGGTTCAGGTCGTGAAGCTGCAATTCGTGCATTAGCTGCTGCAGGTTTGGAAGTTGTTTCAATCCGTGACGTAACACCTGTACCTCATAATGGATGTCGTCCTCCTAAGCGTCGTCGTGTATAGTTTGTAATAGACAAATTACTAGTAAACGTTGGAAGAAGACAGTTATCATTTATATAATGAGAAAACTGCTGTAAACAATATCAGAAAGGAAACTAAAAAAATGGCAATTAACAGAACTCCTGTTTTAAAGAGATGTAGATCTCTTGATCTTGATCCTATCTTCTTAGGATATGCTAAGAAGTCTAACAGAACATCAGCTCGTGCTGGTAAGAAGATGAGCGAATATGGTCTTCAGCTTCGCGAAAAGCAGAAAGCTAAATTCATCTATGGTGTACTTGAAAAGCCTTTCCGTAACTACTATGAGAAGGCTGATCGTATGAAGGGAATGACTGGTGAAAACCTTATGGTTATGCTCGAGTCAAGACTTGACAACGTAGTATTCCGTATGGGACTTGCTCGTACAAGAAAAGAATCAAGACAGGTTGTTGATCATAAGCACATCCTTGTAAATGGTAAGGTTATCAACATTCCTTCATACCTTGTAAAGGCTGGAGATGTTATCACATTATCTGACAAGGCAAAAGAATTACAGCGTTACAAAGACATCACAGAAGTAACAGGCGGAAGACTTGTTCCTGAATGGCTTGATGTTGACGCAGATTCATTCAAGGGAACAGTTAAGAATCTTCCTACAAGAGAAATGATTGACGTTCCTGTAAACGAAATGCTTATCGTCGAATTATACTCTAAATAATAAAGTTCTTTCACCTAAAACCAAAGGAGGGTATTTACTGTGTTGGAATTTGAAAGATTCAATGTTGAGGTTGTTGAAGTATCGGAAGATAAAAAGTATGGCAAGTTTGTTGCTGAACCCCTTGAGAGAGGCTATGGTATTACCCTTGGCAATTCTTTAAGAAGAATCATGCTTTCATCATTACCCGGTGCTGCAGTTAGCCAGATTAAAATTGAAGGCGTTCTTCATGAATTCAGTTCTATTCCTGGAGTAAAGGAAGACGTTACAGAAATCATTCTTAACGTTAAGAAACTTGCTATCAAGAATACAAGTGAATCTGATGAACCTAAAACTGCATACATCGATTTCACTGGCGAAGGTGTTATCAAGGCATCTGATATTCAGGCTGATTCAGATATCGAGATTCTTAATCCCGATTTAGTTATCGCAACTCTTTGCGGTGGCAAGGATGCTAAGTTCTATATGGAACTTACTATCACAAAGGGCCGTGGATATGTAAGTGCTGATAAGAATAAGAACAATGATCTCCCTATCGGCGTTATCGCAGTTGACTCAATCTATACTCCTGTTGAAAGAGTAAACATGACAGTTGCTAACACTCGTGTAGGTCAGGTTACAGATTATGACAAACTTACTTTAGATGTTTATACAAACGGAACTCTTGCTCCTGAAGAAGCCGTTTCAAAGGCAGCTAAGGTATTAAGCGAGCACTTAAGCTTCTTCGTAGACCTCTCTGAAGCAGGTCAGAAGATGGACGTTATCACTAATAAGGGTGACAACGAAAAGGGCAAGCCTGTTGACGACATGAGCATTGATGAACTTGAACTCTCAGTTCGTTCATATAACTGCTTAAAGAGAGCAGGTATTAACACTGTTGGTGAACTTGTTAATCGTTCAGAAGACGATATGATGAAGGTTCGTAACCTTGGTCGTAAGTCATTAGACGAAGTTATGAATAAGCTTAAAGAATTAGGCTTAAAATTCAACAGCACTGACGATTTAATGTAAATAAAAATGTGTAGGTGATAAGACCACAGGCACACCTATATGGTACTTAATGGAATAAAGCGTTGGAAGCGTAAGACCAAAGAGCAGCGTCTGATGACTCCATTAAAGTGAGAAAGGATATTAAAATGGCAAAGTACAGAAAGTTAAGTAGAACATCTGATCAGAGAAAGGCACTTTTAAGAGGCCAGGTTACTTCATTAGTTCAGAACGGCAAGATTGTTACAACTGAAGCTAAGGCTAAGGAAGTTCAGAAGATCGTTGAAGGAATCATCGCATTAGCAGTTAGAGAAAAGGATAACTTTGAAACAGTAACTGTTACAGCTAAGGTTCCTGCTAAAGATAAAGATGGAAAGCGCGTAAAGAACGTTGTAGATGGTAAGAAGGTTACAGTTTACAATGAAATTCAGAAGGAAATCAAGAAAGATATGCCTTCAAAGCTTCACGCTCGTCGTCAGATGCTTAAGGTTCTCTATGTTGATGAGACAAATAAGATCTTCGATGAAATCGCTCCTAAGTATGCTAACCGTAACGGTGGTTACACACGTATCGTTAAGATTGGTCAGCGTAAGGGCGATGCTGCTATGGAAGTTCTTCTTGAGCTTGTATAATATGCATGACAAAAGCCACACTTTCGAGTGTGGCTTTTTTTACACGCTATAGTAATAGGATAAAGCTATTTATTTACTGATGATTCCGTCTGGTATGCCACATCAGGATTCTTCCTCGCGTAATCAGCCAAGGTTTCCTGCCCATTCATAAGACGGACAATTACTGCACATACAATTATTATTCCTATGAGTTTAAAAAGAGGAATAATAATATTTTTCTTATATGGAGCCAAAGCTTTTTTTATTTTGGTATACATTTCGACTATTTTTGTTTTCATAGGTTTTCTTGTATTTTTCCCTCGTATTCTGTATAATCAACTAGATTATACACATTAATATTATTACATTTTGAAATGAGTGAAAAGATGGAAATTATTAAGGCAGATCATCTTACATTTGAATATATCAGAAGGGACGAAGAAGGAAACGTTGAGGGAATTACTACCGCCGTTAATGACGTTTCTATTTCAGTCAAGAAAGGCCAGTTTATTGCGATATTAGGTCATAATGGCTCGGGAAAGTCTACTTTTGCTAAACATATCAATGCTATTCTTTATCCTACAGACGGAACCTTATATGTTGATGGTATGAATGTTTCAGAACCAGACAATCTATGGAAGGTTAGAGAAACAGCAGGAATGGTATTTCAAAATCCTGACAATCAGATAATAGGACAGGTTGTAGAAGAGGATGTAGGATTCGGTCCAGAAAATATGGGAGTACCTACGGAAGAAATATGGGCCAGAGTTGAAGAGAGTCTTAAAGCAGTAGGAATGTATGAGCTTAGGAAGAAATCTCCTAACAGACTTTCTGGTGGGCAAAAGCAGAGAGTATCAATTGCGGGAGTACTCGCAATGCATCCTAAATGTATTGTTCTTGATGAACCTACTGCTATGCTTGATCCTAATGGACGTAAAGAAGTTATCAGAGCAATAAGAGCATTAAATGAGGTTGAAGGTATCACAATTATTCTTATCACTCACTACATGGATGAGCTCATCAATGCAGATAGAGTCTTTGTAATGGATAAGGGTCAGGTTGCAATGGAAGGCACACCTAGAGAGATATTCTCAAGAGTAGAAGAACTCAAGGAACTAAGGCTTGATGTTCCTCAGGTTACAATGTGTGCTCATGAACTACGTAAGAAAGGACTTCCTATTCCCGAAGGCATTCTTACCAATGAAGAATTAGTTGAGGCGTTAAAAGCATGTCACTTATCGTAAATCATCTTACATATAAATATAATCCTGGGACTGCAATGGAATCTGTCGCAATTGATGATGTAAATATCAAGATTGAAGACGGAGAGTTTATAGGGTTAATAGGTCATACAGGTTCTGGAAAATCAACTTTAGTTCAACATCTAAATGGGCTGTTAAAGCCTACCTCGGGTGGAATATATTTTAACGGCAGGGACATCTCTGATAAGGATTTCGATTTGAAGGAACTACGAAGCAAGGTTGGCCTCGTATTTCAGTATCCTGAGCACCAGCTCTTTGAAGTTGACGTATTTAGCGATGTTTGCTTTGGACCTAAGAATCTAGGGCTTGATAAAAAAGAAATTGAATTAAGGGCTTTTAAAGCGTTAAAACAGGTAGGTTTGGATGACGAATACTTCTATCAGTCGCCATTTGATCTTTCAGGTGGACAGAAGCGTCGAGTTGCGATTGCAGGAGTACTTGCAATGCAACCTGAAGTTCTAGTTTTAGATGAACCAACAGCAGGACTTGATCCTAAAGGGAGAGACGAGCTTTTACATATGTTAAAGGATATTCAGCGTGAAACTAAGTGTACTATCATTCTTGTTTCACATAGCATGGAAGATGTAGCTGAATATGCTGACAGATTAATCGTAATGAATCATGGAAAACTGATTTACGATGATATTCCACGTGAAGTTTTCAAACATTACCATGAGCTCAAGGAAATGGGGCTAGGCGTTCCACAGATTACTGAGACAATGCAGTATATTAAGAACGCTGGAATTAATGTTTCTACAGATATTATTACAGTGCAGGAGGCTGTTAATGAGATAATGCGCCTCAGCACTAAAATGAGGTAAGCATGCTACGAGATATAACCTTAGGTCAGTATTATCCAGTGGATTCGGTAATACATAAGCTTGACCCAAGAGTGAAATTATTAGGAACGTTGATTTTTCTTATTTCACTTTTCATATCTAACAATTTCATAGGATATATAGTTGCCACATGCTTTCTTGCAAGCATGATTATGATTTCAAAAGTTCCATTTTCATATATGGTGAAAGGTATGAGGGCTATAGTTTTCATTCTGATGTTCTCGGTTGTTATGAACCTATTTATGACACCAGGTGAAACACTTGTGGCATTTTGGAAACTTACGATTACTAAAGAGGGTTTAAGGATGGCTGTAATGATGGCTGTCAGACTTTCTTTCTTAATTATTGGATCATCAATCATGACATTAACTACGACTCCTAATAACCTAACAGATGGTCTGGAAAAAGGTCTGGGATTCCTAAAGGTTATCAAGGTCCCTGTTCATGAAATTTCAATGATGATGTCAATCGCATTACGTTTCATTCCTATATTGATGGAAGAAACCGATAAAATCATGAAGGCTCAGATAGCAAGAGGCGCTGATTTCGAAAGTGGTAATCTTATGAAGCGTGCCAAGTCACTAATTCCTCTGCTGGTTCCGCTTTTTGTTTCCGCATTTAGGCGAGCTAACGATCTTGCTACTGCTATGGAAGCAAGATGCTACAGAGGTGGCGACGGACGTACTAAAATGAAGCCTCTTAAATATAAGAAGAGAGATGGAATTGCATATCTTATCCTCGCTGCTTATTTAGGAATAATCATCACACTTAGAATTATTTTTGGTTAAAAATGAGACGTATTTTATTATGTGTATCGTACGATGGTACGAATTACTGTGGCTGGCAGGTTCAAAATAATGTGAGAACCATTGAAGGCGAGCTAAATAAAGCAATATCGAATCTTGTAGGTACACCGACCGAAGTAATAGGCGCAAGCCGTACCGATGCAGGTGTTCATGGAATGGCTAACATGGCCGTTTTTGATACAGATGTAAGGATGCCAGGGGATAAATTTTCTTTTGCCTTAAATGTAAGACTTCCTGAGGACATTAAGGTGGTGTGGAGTAAGGATGTCGAGCTGGATTTTCATCCTAGACACAGACTCACCGAGAAAACCTACGAATATCATATTTATAATGATTTTTTTCTGCCTCCTACCAAGAGACTGTATGCTTATCATGAAAAGCGTCCTCTTAATATTCAGGCCATGCAGGAGGCGGCGCAGTTTCTAATTGGTGAGCATGATTTTAAGAGCTTTTGTGCGGCGGCTACACAGTCTGAAACTACAGTCCGTAACATTTGTGATATTAAGGTGGCCAAAGAACAGAACGAGGTAATAATCTCAGTGACTGGTAATGGCTTTTTATATAATCAGGTCCGAATTATTGCAGGAACCCTTATGTGGGTGGGACTTGGTGTGAGAACTCCGCTTGATGTAAAAGAGATATTAGAGGCGTGCGACAGAGAAAAGGCCGGTCCGACTGCTCCTGCGCATGGATTATTACTGGCTGATTTTAAGTTTTTAGAGTGAGAGTGGTAATGAGAAATGGACTTAAGGGTTACAATCGAATAATTACTGTTTCGCTAATTGTACTCGGGACAATGTCATTGGTCGGATGTGGATTTAGAAAACCGGTTAGTCGCATTCTTTTCAATATGGACACCGTGATGGATATTACTATCTATGGGGAGACTGAGGAGTTAGACAAGGTTGAGGAGCTAATAGAAAGCCTTGATAAAAAGTTTTCGGTTACAAATCCTGACAGTGAAATATATTCGATAAACCAGCATAAAGAAACGAGCTTAAGCGACGAGACATTAGAAGCAATAAGGATTGCCTGCGATTTGTCTGAATCAACCGCTGGAGCAATGGATATATCAATATATCCGATTGTAAAAGCGTGGGGATTTACTGAGGATGTAAAACAGGTTCCTGACGATGGCAGGGTTCGTGAGCTTTTAGGGTTAGTTGACTATAAAAAAGTGAGCGAGAATGCAAAAACGAATCGGATTTGTCTTCCTGAAAGCATGGAGATAGATTTAGGCTGCATCGCTAAAGGCTATACAGGTGACAAGGTACTAGAGCTTCTTGCAAAAGAAGGCGTTAAGAGCGCGATTATCAACTTAGGCGGAAATGTTCAGACTCTAGGCAGTAAACCTGATGGTAGCTCCTGGAGTGTAGCTATAGCTGATCCTTTTGATTCTACGAAATACATAGGTGCAGTATCGGTTAAGAATAAATCAGTTATTACTTCGGGTGCATATCAGAGATTTTTTGAAGAAAATGGTGTAATTTTTCATCACATAATTGACCCCGAAACTGGATACCCAGCTAACAGCGGGCTTAAGTCAGTTACGGTTATAGGGGAGCAGGGTGCTGTTTGTGACGCGCTATCAACAGCATTTTATGTCATGGGTCTTGAGAAGATGACTAGTTGGCTTAGTGAAAACGAAAGAATATATGGAGTTGACGTGGTTGTGGTAGACGACGATGGTGTGATACATATAACCACTGGAATAGAAGATAGCTTTAAAGCGCTAGATGCACAAAAAATGGTAATCATAAAATGATAGAAATGATAAATGCCATGAAAAGCGTGAAACAAACAATCTGTTGCGCGAATATTGTGAGATTGTGTAGCTTTTCAGCCACTTTCGGAAAGAAAACTTCTTGACACAGACGCTTTCAGAGTATATACTGATTTAGCGTGCGATGAAATGGATTACTATGTTAGTGATGTTAAACCAATAGCCCCGGCGAGATATCACGACTTAGAAATATATAATACACGAGTTATGATATTTTTATGGAGGAAACAAAATGAAAACATTTATGGCTAGCCCTGCTACCATCGAAAGAAAATGGTATGTTGTTGATGCTACAGATAAGACTCTTGGACGTTTAGCTAGTGAAGTTGCTAAGGTTTTAAGAGGTAAGAATAAGCCTATTTATACACCTTCAATCGACACAGGTGACTACGTAATCGTAGTTAACGCTGAAAAGATTGCAGTTACAGGTAAGAAAATGGATCAGAAGATCTACTTCCGTCACTCAGATTACATCGGTGGTGTAACAGAGATGACATTAGCTCAGAAGTTAGCTACAAAGCCTGAAGAAGTTATTGAAATTGCAGTTACAGGAATGCTTCCTAAGGGACCCCTTGGAAGACAGATGGCTAAGAAGCTTTTTGTATACGCAGGACCTGAACACAATCACGCAGCTCAGAAACCTGAAGTATTAACATTCTAATTGGACTGAAAGGAGATTAAGACAATGGCTAAGGCTACTAAGGCAGTTAAGTACTACGGAACTGGTAGAAGAAAATCTTCAGTTGCCCGTGTTTATTTAGTACCCGGTAAGGGACAGATTACAATCAACAAGAGAGATATCGATGAATACTTTGGTCTTGAAACATTAAAGGTTATCGTTCGTCAGCCCCTTGTTGCTACAGAAACAGTAGAAAAGTTTGACATCATCGTTACTGTAAGAGGTGGCGGTTTCACAGGACAGGCAGGCGCTATCCGTCATGGTATCGCTCGTGCATTACTTACTGTAGATGCAGATTACAGACCTGTATTAAAGAAGGCTGGTTTCTTAACAAGAGATCCTCGTATGAAGGAAAGAAAGAAGTACGGCTTAAAGGCTGCTCGTCGTGCACCTCAGTTCTCAAAGAGATAATTTTTCACCCCTTGCAACGTGGGGAAATTCAGAAAAATCAAGGTGTTCAGCGTTGTTCATCTTGCACAATCCTTGTAAGGCTTCTTACAAGTTGCTTACACGTTGCTTACAAGAAAAGGGCAAAAATCAACCCCGGTGTGTTATGCACCGGGGCTTTTTTCATATCTTGTCAATGGCTTCAAGCAACTGTTCTATTTCAAAATGTGTATATACTATTTCAGTCACACCTTGCCCTTTGTGACCAACAATCTTTTTTATGATCTTATCATCTACCCCCGCAGCAGTCAGTAAGGTAACACAGGTGTGGCGGGTGTCATGTGGTCTATGGTTTGGCATACCCATTTGGTCAACAAATGGTTTCCAATAACTGTCATAATAATTGCGGTATTCAAAGTGTTTCCCATCAGGTGTTGAAAGTACATATTCACAATCATTCTTGGTCATCCAGTATTCAAAGTATGGCATCAGTTTTGTGGCAATCGGTACTTTCCTGATACCCGCTTCTGTTTTGGAAGCAATAACATCAAACCAACGTTCATCAAGGTTCACATTTTCTTTTTTCAGGTCAAGCAGTTCTGAAACCCTGACCCCTGTATAAATTAGCATAATAATGATTGTGAAGTATTCACTTGAATCCTTCCAGTTCCAAACAGTTGTGATTTCATCCTTGGTAAAAGGTTTACGGTCATACTTATTTGGGTTGCGGTCTTTGTACTGGTTAATGTCAACATATTGTGCATAGTCCTTAGAACAAATATCATTCTGCATAGCGTACTTATAAAGCATAGTATAAAGCACTTTCAACTTCCTAAGTGTTGGGTAGTTCTTACCGCAGTCATCAACCACACCTTGAAGGTGGCTTTTCCTTATGTCATTGAATCGCATAGACTTGATTGGTTCACACAGAAGGTATGAAGCATTGTAACCGTGAACATTGGATTTTGACACCTTGGGGAAGTGTTCAGCAGACCACTTTTCAAATACTTCTGCAAAAGTGATTTTATTGGCATCCATATCATACGGATTTTCATTGAAGTGTGCCAATGCGGTCAATGCTTCTGCTTGGGTTTCATAATATCCAAGATATTTGTATTTCCAGTGTGTTTGACCGTCTTTTCCTTCTTTTCTTGATACAGTAATACGAACCGCCCAAGGTTTCCTTCTGTTCCCCGGCAGTTTATACACTGAACCGTACCCATTTGGTAATTTCATTTACATCCATCCTTTCCTGATTGAATAATTTTGGTCAGGATGATATAATTGTGATTGCATAGCACCTATATCATCCTATTCCGTGATGTAGTGTTATATCGAACCCTGACCGCTGCAACGGTTGGGGTTCATTTTTTGTTGGTAGCACTTGGTAGCGGTTGCGGTAGCGGTTAAAAGTGTACTGTTTTCAACGTGGTAGCACTTGGTAGCGGTTATTTTATCATTCTTTGTATTTTCATTCTTTATATGACAGTTATATAAGTGAATAGAAGTAAAAAAGTAAAATATATAAGAATAGAAAACCAACCGCTACCCGCTACTACCGATACCGTGTGAAATCAACATAAATTACATTGCCTGATCTTTTAATGATTCTTTTTTAACTGAATACTTTTCTTGTGCAAGCAGACCGCCAATAAAACCCGCAATCTTTCCACGGTCAACTTCATCCAGTTTCAAAAATTCATGCACTACTTGGTAGGCATCTTTTCCATAACACTTCTGAAAGAGATCACATATTTCATAACCCATTTCAAGTTTTTCCCTATCATATTCTTTTGGAACGTCATGCCCCATCAACCAAGATTCACTGATGTTCAGTGCCTTGGCTATTTTGTTCAGACCGTCAGCAGTGGGAATATATTTGTTGTGAATCCACTGGCTGATTCTTGCCTTGGAAAATCCTGTTGCATTGGCAAGGTCAATCTGTTTCCAACCCTTATCATCTAATGCCTGTTGAAGTCTTTTTCCAAAATCTGCTGCCATACCATCCACCACCTTCTTATTTATTATGCACCTTCATTATAAAGCAAAGTTAAGAGTTTTTCAACTAAACTTGAAAAAAAGTTAAGAAAACTTAAAAAAAGGTATTGACTTTATATTTTGACGGTGGTAGTATAGGCACATGGGTTAAGAGTTCTTAACTAAAACCGTTGCAGCGGTTATCAATATCACGGAATAGGAAGGTATAGGTGCATGAGAGAAAACAAGCAAAAGATTTGTGACTTGCTACTGGTCACATTACAGGCAACCAGTAATGCAGCAGATATTGTCAGCATTGTTTATGATGACGATTCAGAAAAAGTTCAGGTCAAGTTTGTTAGTGGTGGAATCAGAACAATAAACGTTGCAATGGATTCCGGCACTGCAATGATTCGTGACATAATGAACAACCTTGGTTGTTAGAAAGGGGTGATCAGATGGCAAAACAGATTTTATCTGCTTTCATTCAGCAGTCATTACAGTTTGATTGCAGAACTGAATATGAAGCCTACATTCTTGGATTGAAGAACGGAAAAACCAAGTATTCAGTCAGTGACTTCAAGATGAATGATGACGGTAAGGTTTTGGTGACCGTCAGAAAGCAGTACAACAAAAATGTGTTCCCTGATGCGGAACAGGAAGGAAGTGTATAAATGGCAGTTAAGGAATATGACTATTCAAAGTTAAGGGGCAAAATCAAGGAAGTGTTCAGAACAGAAGGTGATTTTGCGGTGGCAATGCTTATGTCATCCGTTACCCTGTCAGCCAAGTTGAACAACAAAATACCTTGGACACAGGCTGAAATGAATCTTGCGTGTGAACTGTTATCAGTTCCGTATGAGTTCATACCAGTTTTATTTTTTACTGAAAAAGTTAAGAGTTCTTAACCAAAAGAAAGGAATAGGTACAAAATAATGGATTTTAGTGAAAAGTTGAAAAGTGCTATGCAGCAGTTAGGAATCAATCAGGCAAAGGTAGTAAGCCTGACAGGAAAAAGTAAAGGGTCAATCAGTCAGTACATTTCAGGCAAGCAGACCCCATCCGTAGAAGTTCAGCGTGATATTGCAGCATCACTTGGACTTGAAGCAGATTATTTTGAAAAGTTAAGTGATCAGGTAAAGGTTTCACCAAAGAGTGCGGACGGTATCAAGACCTTGGATGTGACAGAAGTTGCAAAGGTTATGCACATGAACCACAACACCATCAGAAAAGGATTGCAGCAAGGTGTATTTCCTTGGGGTTATGCAATCAAAACCAGTGAAAACCGTTGGGTGTACTTCATCAATGCACTTAGATTTGCAGAAATTGAAGGTATTGCGATATGAAACACTGCACAGTATGCGGTTGTTTAATGCCGGATGAACATGAAACAGATATTTGTGAATGTTGTCAGGATGATATGAAGGAAGGTGAAGAAGATCAGTAAGTTGAATTTTATGCCACACCAAAATGAAGTGCTGAACCAAACAATGAACTTCAACCGTGTTGCATATTACCTTGATATGGGACTGGGTAAGACCTTTGTTGGTGCTGAAAAAATGTGGCAGTTGAACAATCAGGTAAACTTGCTGATTTGTCAGAAGTCCAAGATTGCAGACTGGGTTGAACACTTTCAGACCTTTTACCCTGATTATACAGTCTATGATTTGACCAAGAAATCACAAGGGTTGACCTTCAAGAACTGGTATGAAACCAAGGATATGTATGATGACAGACCAATGACTGATGTTGTGGCGGTCATCAATTATGAATTGGCATTCAGAAGAAAGTGGTTGAAAGATTTGAAGGACTTCACCCTGATGCTTGATGAATCCAGTCTGATTCAGCATGAAACAACTGAAAGGGCTAAGTTTATTTTGAAACTGAATCCTGAAAGTGTGGTTTTGCTTTCAGGTACTCCAACCAGTGGAAAATATGAAGCGTTGTGGTCGCAACTGAAATTACTTGGTTGGAACATCACCAAGGATGCCTTTTGGAAATCATACGTTGATACCCAGTGGGTTGAAGAAGGTGATTATAAACGTCAGGTAATAGTTGGATATAAACACGTGAACCACTTGAAGAAAAGACTTGCACAATATGGTGCGGTATTTATGAAAACAGAAGAAGTTCTGACATTGCCTGAACGCATTGAACAGATGATATATGTTGAACAGTCCAAGGAATATAAGAAGTTTATGAAAAACAATTACTTGGTACTTGATACATTGAACCTTTGTCAGTTCCATGATGATTCAGACTATGAAGGTAAGGATGTGACACCAAGGGTTGAACTTATCGGTGACAATTCCTTGACCAAACTACTATATGCCCGGCAGTTATGCAGCCAATGGCATAAGGAAAAATTAGAAGCCTTCAAGGATTTGGTTGAATCCACAGAAGATAGGCTGATTGTATTTTATAACTTTACTGCTGAATATGAAGCATTGAAGAAAATTGCAAAATCACTGGAAAGACCTGTTTCAGTCATCCGTGGTGGTGAATGTGACAAACGTGCTTATGAGAATGAACAAAATTCAATCACGTTCATTCAGTATCAGGCGGGTGCAATGGGTGGCAATTATCAGAAGGCAAATAAAATAGTTTACTTTTCCCTTCCTTTGGGTAAAGGTTCGTGTGATCTTTGGGAACAGTCCAAGAAAAGGATTCACCGTATAGGTCAGACAAGCACCTGTTTGTATTATTACTTACTGGTGAAAGGCAGCATTGAAGAACACAACCTTGAAATGCTGAAAATGGGAAAAGAATTGACAGATGACTTATTTAAGAAAGAAGGTTAAACATTTTGAAGAATTATCAAAGAGCAATGAACCGTTCAGATATGGCAAAAAGAGTAATTACATCATGGGTTATCGTTGCGGTTGTAGGGTTATTGATAGGGTACATACTTGGAAGCATTGTCACAACTCATATAAGCCACAGGAACAAAGGAAAAGAAGAAACCCCAACAACTGAACAGGTAACAGAAAAAGACACAGAATACACGTTATATGGCTTTTATGATGACAGACGTTTTGATCAGGAAATATCCCTTGACTGGGGTGTTGGTGATTTGGATTTTACACCGCTTGATTGCAGTATGCCAAAGGAACATCAAGAATTTCTGTTTTATCTATGTGCCGGGTACAACTTAGATTTCACACTGGTTATGGCACTAATCGAACAGGAATCATCTTTTAGACCTAATGTGGTAAGTAAGTCCAATGATTACGGATATATGCAAATAAATAAAATCAATCATCAATGGTTGACAGAAAGTATTGGCATGACAGATTTTTTAGACCCTTATCAGAATATGCGGGCGGGTTGCTTCATCCTTAGACAGTTATTTGAAAAATATCAGGATGCTGACCTTGTACTTATGGCTTACAACATGGGTGAAAATGGTGCATCAAAATTATGGCAGCAGAATGTATTTTCTACCCAGTACACAGAAAAAATCTTTAGGTATCAGGAAGCCTTCAATGAACAGTTGGGGGGGGGACTGAATGGGGAAACGGTGGAAAGTGATTGAAGGTCACCCAAACTATGAAGTCAGTATCATGGGACAGGTCAGGAACATCCGCACTGGAAATCTTCTGACACCGTATGATGACGGAAACGGTTATTTAAGGGTTAAGTTGGACGGTGAAAATTGCAGATTGCACATATTGGTTGCACTGGCACACGTTGAAAACCCTGACCCTGAAACAAAGAATGTGGTCAACCACAAGAAAGGTAAAAAGCACGATTGCCGGGCTTCACAACTGGAATGGGTGACACAATCAGAAAATATACAACACGCTTGGGACACAGGATTGTGTAAAAGAAAGAAAAGGCGGGTGGTTAGGTGACTTGCAAAGATTGTCAACATTGCAGTCATTGCATAGAAAGTTCAAGGGAATACCCCTGTATTAGTTTTCAGAAGAAAGAAGGTGATGAACAGTGGCACAGGAAAAGAACTTTGAAAACAGGGTCAAAGAATGGCTTGAAAAATCAGGTGCGTGGTACTTGAAATACTGGGGCGGTGCAGCCTACACCAAAAGTGGAATACCTGATTTGTTGGTCTGCTTCAATGGTAAGTTTGTAGGAATTGAATTGAAGTCAGACCGTGGAAAACCAACATTGTTACAGATTGTAACATTAAGGAAAATCAGGGCATCAGGTGGGATTGGTGTTTTACTATATCCCAAAATGTATGAACAGTTCAAAGAGTTCATACAGGGTAACAATCATTCAGAACTTAACGCTTGGTATTCATCCAACATTGAAGAACAGAAGCGTTGGGAAATAAAATTACAAGGAGATTAAAACAATGGCAGCAAAAAAGAAAACAGAAGTTGTTGAAGAAACAACACAGGAAGCAGTTGCACAGGATGCGACACAGGAAGAAGTAACACAGATTGCAGAACAGAATGCAAAGGAACTGGATAATAAGAAGTTCGTTGTTGACCGTTTACTTGCTACTAAGCGTGAAGGAATGGAAGATCTTATTTCCTACATGGAAGAAATTGGTTTCTTTTCAGCACCTTGCAGCGGTGGCAATCACTTATGTTGTGAGTTTGGGCTTGTGCATCACACCCGCAACGTTATGATGGCAGCAGAAAACATTGGTTATGCTTTACTTGGTAAAAATAAGTATGCAGAAATCAGGGATTCAGTTATCATTGCAGCGGCATTACATGACCTTGGTAAGTGCGGTGATTTTGGCAAGCAGATGTATGTACCTAATATCTTGAAGTCAGGTAAACAGTCTGATGCTAAACCTTTCAAGCAGAATAAAGCATTATTACCGCTTGACCACGCAACCCGCAGTATTAAGTTGGCAACACTTTTTCTTGACCTTACAGAAGATGAAGAATTTGCTATCAGATACCATGACGGTCTTTATGAAACTGCAAACTATGGTGTGAAGAACCACGAAACACCTTTATATTTAATTATCCACTATGCGGATTTATGGTCATCAAGAATCACAGAAGGTGGAACAACGGAAGGGGATGAAGAATAATGGGAAAAAGAAACCAGTCTTACAAGGGTGAAATGAACATCCAGTGGTATAAGGACAGAGTAAAAGCACTTACAGATGAAAACAGGTCATTAAAGACCAAGATTGATGAATTAAAGTATATCAATCGTGACATTCAGGCGGTTTCAGATTGTATGAAATCACAGATTGCTGAAATGATGGAAAACATTGCAAAGGATTGTGCTGCTGATTGCGGTTGTGTGGTCATTGAAGGTGACAGAATCAGTGCAATGTATCAGGATTTTGTGGGTATTCTTCTTAGAAGTGGATATGGTGCAGAAATCATACCTATTGATAATGGTAAGAAATTAAAAATAACAATAAAGGAAGGTGAAAACTAATGGCACAGATGCTTTTAATTATGGGTGAATCAGGTACAGGAAAAAGTACCAGTATGAGAAATTGCGACCCTACAACAACCGCAGTTGTCAACCCGGTAGGTAAACCGTTACCGTTCAAGAATCACTTTGATATGTTGAAGAATGAAACGGAAGCAAGAAAAATTACCAAGTACATGAAGGAACAGGCAGCAGCCGGAAAGAAGTTATTGGTTGTTGATGACTTCCAGTATATTCTTGCAGTCCCTTATATGAACCGTATCAAAGAAACTGGATGGGACAAGTACAATGATTTTGGTGCTAACTACTTTGACATTATTCAGGTATGCAATGAACTTCCTGATGATGTGGTGGTTGCTTATATGACCCACTTGGAAACACTGGAAAACGGACTTACAACGGTTAAGTTAATCGGTAAGTTGTTACGTGAAAAAATCACCATTGAAGGTCTTTTCACGGTGGTACTTAGAACTGGTGTAAATGAAGGTAAGTATTACTTCTATACACAGAATAGCGGTAAGGACACAGTAAAGTCACCGCTTGGAATGTTCCCGGCTTATGCTATTGACAATGATCTTGCTTATGTGGCTGATAAAATCCGCAACTTCTATGAAGTGGGTGAATATAAGTCTGATGCAGAAATGGCACAGGAAGATGCAGCAGTTGCAGCAGACCTTGCAAAACCTGATGCTAACGGTAGAAGGGCAAGGGGTGGAAGAACTGCAACCGCAGAAACCAAAGCACCCGCCAAGACACATGATCAGGTTGTTGCAGAAAATAATCAGAAGATTGCTGAACACATGGCTGCTTGTGATAAGGCACTTGATGAAGCATTCCCCGGACAGACAGAAATTGACTTTGATGCTGCTTGTGCAGTTACAGATAAAGTACCTAAGCCTGACCTTGAAACACCCCCACGCAGAACACGTGGTGAAAGGGTTGCCAAGGAACAGGATGCGGTTAATGATGGTACAACCAATACTGACAGTGTGACAGTTGTGTTGGAAAAGGACACATATTTTTACAGACCGTCAGACGGTAACCACATTAAGAAGATGAAGGGTGACAGTGTTGACCTTGTGGTTGGTGGTGAAACAATTCTTGTGGAAATCACCAAGGAACAGTTTGATGCGGGTGCAGTTGCCATTGCAAAGGGGCAGCCAATCCCTAACCCACTTGAAGGTGTAATGAACCCACCTGAACAGGCTGAACCTACAACCCGCACAAGAAGAACACGCAACGTTGAACCTACAACGGTACAGGCAGAAGCGGAAACCGCTGCACCTGAAACTGCATCTGATGACAGTGCAGAACAGGCAGCACCAAAGAGAACAAGAAGAACAAGATCATAAGAAAGGTAAGGTAAAAATCATGGCTATTGATTACAGTAAGTTTGCACAGAACGTGGATTTGGATGCGTTACAGAAGGAAGTTGCAGAAGCAAAGGACACAGAATTTGAGGATGTGCCTGATGGTAAGTACATTGTCAGCATTGACAAGATGGAGATTAAGGAAACCAAGGCGGGTGATAAGTTAATGTTCGCAGTTACCGCCAAGATCAAGGAAGGTGAGTTCAAGGGCAGATTGTTATTCTTCAACCGTGTCATCCATGGTAACAGTTCCCCTAAGTGGACGGATGCACAGGCTATTAAGTCAGTTCAGACTTGGGTGAACAAGATGATTGCACCGGGTGATGCACCTGTTGAGTTCGTGAACTATCCTGATTTTGAAGAACAGATTCTTGATGTATTCCAGTCAGTGCAGAACAGTATTGAGATTGAAATGGATTGGAAGGCAAAGAACTTCAACCCTATGTCATTCACAGAAGATGACGTTTATGAGTTAAATTAAATTTTTTTGCTTGAATGGTTAAGAGTTCTTAACCTACAATAATACAGGCGGTGGGTATGGGTTTCTAAACAACCCCCCCCCACCGCTTATTTTAGAAGGGGTGAATTTGATGATTTTCTATGACTTTGAAGTGTTCAAATATAACTGGTTGGCGGTGTTCATTGATGTAACCCGGCAAGTGGAACACGTGATCATTGACAACCCTGATGAATTAAAAGCCTTATATGAAGCCAACAGTAAGGACATTTGGGTTGGTTTCAATAACCGTCATTATGACCAATACATAATGAAAGGTATTATGTTGGGTATGAACCCAAAAAGTATAAACGATTACATTATCGTTCAGGAAAAGGAAGGTTGGCAGTATTCATCAGCGTTCAATAGAATACCAATGATCAACTATGATGTAATGCCAAACCCACCTATTGGTTTGAAAACACTGGAAGGGTTTCTTGGTTCAAACATAAAAGAAACCGAAGTTCCATTCAATATAGATAGACCGCTGACAAAGAAAGAAATTGAACAGACTATTTTCTATTGTCGGCATGATGTAGAACAGACAATCAAGGTCTTTTTGGAAAAGATTGATGACTTTAATGCAATGCACGGTATTGTGCAAGCATTTGATTATTTACCGCTTTCCTGTATAGGTGACAGTGAAGCACGTATTACTGCAAAGGTGCTTGATTGCACCCGCACAGATTTCAATGATGAATTTGATTACTTTTTCCTTCCTTGCATCCAGTTAAAAAAATACAAGTATGTAATGGACTGGTTTGCAGAAAGAAGGGATGACATAAAGTTCAGGCTTCAATTTAATGCAGATTTGGCACGAACTGGTGAAGGCAGACCCGCAGATGATTACTGGATAAAAAGGGACTTTTACAAACAGTCACTTGATACAGTGGTTGCCGGGATTCCCCACACGTTCGGTTTTGGCGGTTTACATGGTGCAACCGCTGAACCAGTTCACTTGAAGGGTTTGATTCTTCACGTTGATGTTGGTTCATATTATCCTTCAATGCTGATTGCTTGGGATTTAGTTACAAGGGCAGCAAGAAGGGGCGGTCAGTACAAGCACGTGTATGATACACGTATGGCACTGAAAGCAGCCGGAAAGAAGAAAGAACAAGCACCATATAAGAAACTGCTGAATGCACTGTCAGGTGGTATGAAAGACCCTACCAACCCCGCCTATGACCCAAGAAATAACAACTGTATGTGTATCAATGGTCAGTTGATGTTGCTTGACCTGATTGAACACCTTGAAGTAGTTCCGGGGTTTGAACTTATCCAGTCAAACACTGATGGTCTTATCATCCGCATACCTGATACAGATGAAGCCTTCAATATGGTTGATGATATTTGTTATGACTGGGAATGCAGATGTTCCACAGATAAGTGCAAGATTCTTCTTGGGCTTGATGTTATTTCAGAAATCTATCAGAAGGACGTAAACAATTATCTTTGGATTGATGAAAAAGGTGGAATTGAAAGAAAGGGTGCATACCTGAAAGAATTATCAAAGGTTGACTATGATCTCCCAATCCTTAACACCGCCCTTATGGAATATATGGCACACGGTACACCGATTGAACAGACAATCAACCAGTGCAATGACCTGATACAGTTTCAGAAAATTGTTAAGTTGTCAGGCAAGTATCACCACGTTGAGCATGAACATTGTACCCCTGACATTGTTACCACAGGTAAAAGGGTACTAAAACAACACTATGTGTACGGTAGAAGGAACACATACACCTATAAGTCATACAGGGTGTTTGCATCATCTTCATTGGATGATGGAAGAATCCTGAAATGTGGCGGTAGTAGGGGAAAGCCTGAAAAATTTGGTGGAACACCTGACCACTGTTTCATTTTCAATGATGATGTGAACGGTGTGAACGTTCCACAGAATCTTGACAGGCAGTGGTACATAGATGAAGCAAAAAAGAGATTAAAACAATTTGGTGTGGCAGTGTAACACCGGGAAGGTAGGAAAGGTTGAATGATTTACTTAGCAGAATTTGAAGGGAAACAGATTGAATTTAGGTGTAATGATGGAAAATGCCACATGACTATCAATGTTGTTCCCTTCCTACAAAACCAAACACTTGTGAAAATTAAGAAGTTGGTGAATCTGATCAGGGAAAGTGACAACCCTGAATCAGTGGAAGTGTTGAAAGATTATTGTTCAAAGTGGTTGCAGCAGTATGAGCCGGAACAGAAAATCAATGCAAACGGTCACGTGAACTGCAAAGAATCAGCCAAGACTTGTGAAATGGAACTTGAAAAACTGATTCAAGACCGTAGCAGATGCAAACGCAAGTCTGAACAGTATGAACGTTTTAATGAACTTGTAAAAAAGAAAAGACAGGAAATGCAGTCAAATAAAAATAAGGCTTCTGCATACCTGTCATCATTCAAAGAGAATGAGAGAGTAAAAACACAGTATGAGAAAGTCATAAATTATATCAGTTAGGTAGGTGAGAATTATGCAGCAACTTTATAAAGGTTTTATTGAAACTAAGGGTAAGGCAGCAGTTGAGAAATTCAAAGGCAAGACCCAGTTCAAGACCTATGATGAAGTGAAGAACCTGAATGGGTTTGGCGGTGTATTGGCTGATGACACTATCCTGATTGATATTGATGATGCTGAACAGTCTGAAATAATGATGAACATTGTGGAAGATTTGCAGATTGATTGTAAGGTGTACCAAACAACAAGGGGAAGGCACTTCCTTTTCAAAAACAGAGAAATAACAAGAAATAGAACACACATACCTTTGGCAATCGGTCTGACTGCTGACATTAAGTGCGGTTCACGTACTTCCTATGAAGTCATAAAGATTGATGGTAAGGAACGCTTTTGTGAATGGGATATTGAAGAAGGCGGTAAGTATCAGGAACTTCCAAAGTGGATGTTCCCGGTCAAAACCAGTGTTGATTTTGTCAATATGGATGCGGGTGACGGTAGAAATGATGCACTGTTCACATACATCCTGACACTGACCGCCAATAATTTCAGTATGGAAGAAACACGTGAAGCAATCCGCATATTGAACAAATATGTATTCAAGCAGCCATTGGCTGATGAAGAACTTGAAACAATATTGCGTGATGAATCCTTCCAAAAACCAGTGTTCTTCTTAGGTAGCACATTCCTTTTTGATAAATTTGCCACTTATTTGAAGAACCAGTCACACGTGATCAAGGTGAACGGACAGTTGCACATTTACCAAGAAGGTATTTATGTGAATGGGTATAAGCAGATTGAAAGTGAAATGATTCAGCATATACCGAACCTGAAAAAGACTCAAAGAAGGGAAGTTCTTGACTACATGGAATTGATTGTTGAAGAACGTGAACAGGCAGATGCCCGCTATATTGCATTCAATAACGGTGTACTGGATATAGTCACAATGGAACTGCTGCCATTTAGCAGTGAACTTGTTATCACAAATAAAATCCCTTGGAATTATACACCGGGGGCATACAGTGAACTTACAGATAAGACCCTGAACAAACTGGCTTGCGGTGATGCAGTAATCAGGGCATTATTGGAAGAATGTGTTGGTTATTGCTTTTACAGAAGAAATGAGTTAGGCAAGGCATTCATCCTGACTGGTGACAAGTCCAACGGTAAAAGTACCTTCCTTGACTGTATCAAAGCGGTGCTTGGTGAAGGTAATATTTCAGCACTTGACCTGAAAGAACTTGGGGACAGGTTCAGCACTTCAATGATGTTCGGTAAACTTGCCAACATTGGTGATGATATTGGTGATGATTTCCTTCAAGGTTCACAGGTCAGCATCTTC
>JAZUDH010000106.1:0-32342 GCA_045639565.1 Lachnospiraceae bacterium | reverse complement strand
TTTAGACTCTCTTTTTTGCCTGTGGGCAAAAATTGAACGTTTCTAACCCCGTCCCTAAGATGTCATTACAGTCTATTCAATATCTTGATTAAGGAGTCATGAGCAAGTGTAAAAGCTTCGCGACCTGTAAGTTTCTGGCCTTTTTCCAGGTTAATACTCTTTCCATCCTTTTCAAGGCTTGCAAAACCTGCAAAATTGGATAGATGAGGCTCTAGCGATAAAAATCCATCAAAGCCGTTAGAATAAAGATCTTTTAATATAACTTCAACATTTCCATCGCCGTAACCTGCAGGCACAACACTTCCATCTTTTTTAAGAGCATCTTTTACGTGGATGTATGCGATATAGGGCTTTAATACCTTATACGCTTCAAGTGTGTCCTGATCACACTGCACAAAATTAGCAAAGTCAAAAATCGCCTTAAAGTTTTCTCCATAAAAGTTTTCCATAAGCTTTAAGCATGCTGGTGCCTTTTCACCGTAAATTCCTTTTTCATTTTCATGGAGCAAAAGAACATCATTGGCTCTAGCATAGTCAACGAATTGCCCTAGTCTGTCCATGACTTCACCTTCATATGAGGCTAGTGAAGAATCCTTAGGAATATAGAAACTAAACATTCTGATGTTGTGACATTCCATCATATGCGCTATCTCAACTGCTCTTTTATAAGCTTCAAAGTGAGGTTCAAAAGCGTCAGTAATACTGATTTTACCAAGAGGCGAACCTAGAGCTGAAAGCTTAATGCCATTGTCATCCAACACTTTTTTAATCTCGTTTACTTTTTCATTGCTATGAAATATAAGATTGTCACCATCGACTCCTCGCATTTCAACATAAGACAATCCCAGCTTTTTCAAGCTTTCTACCTGCACTGATAATGCTCCGTCAATTTCATCTGCAAAACCTGTTATTTTTTTGTTCATATAACCCTCCAAAATTTAAAGCAAACTTGCTATATCAAAATCGTTACAATCTATTAGTCGTTAGAGTTGTGTCAGTTATTACCAAAATCCCCTAAAACGTACCTGTTGTATCAAATACTACTCCTGCATCTTTCTTTTGCTTAGAAGTAGCGCGCTTTTTGTTAAGCTCAGTCAAGAACAAGTCTTCGTCAAATGGAATTTCAATAGTTTTATCTAACCAGCTAGATAAGTGCATTGCGTTAGAAAGTGTAAGACCTCTTATACCTTCGATGCCTTCTGCAACCAAAGGAGTTTCTTTTAGTATATGATCAGCAAATGCCTTAAGCACGCCTACATGCTGCTCGTTCATACCATCGGTTTCAACTTCAATTCGCTCGCACTCAGGTTTTTTAAAGCCTTCTTTTTCAATCTTACAAAACTCGCTTATATTAGTTGAGAGCTTATCATACATAAGCTTTCCATCTTCACATACAATTTTTCCCATTTCAAAGGTAATCTCTAAACGGTTAGTACCAGGAGCATCTGCTGTAGTGGTTACAAATACGCCTGTTGCACCATTTTCAAATTCCATATAGCATGTAACATCATCTTCAACCTCGATATCATGCCATTTTGCTTCATGGCAAAATGCTCTGACCTTTACGGGCATTCCGCACAACCACTGAAGTAAATCGATCTGATGAGGGCACTGATTTAGCAAAACTCCACCGCCTTCGCCAGCCCAGGTAGCCTTCCAGCCTGCTGCATCATAATAGCTTTGATTACGATACCAGTCTGTGATAATCCAGTTAACACGCTTCATTGCGCCAAGCTCTCCGCTTTCAATCATCTCATGAAGTTTTCTATATATACAGTTTGTACGCTGGTTAAACATAATCCCAAATGTCTTGTCAGATTTAATAGCTACTTCATTCATTTCTCTAACCTGCTTTGTATAAACACCTGCTGGCTTCTCGCTTATAGCGTGGACGCCATGTTCTAGCGCGTACACCACGAATTCAGGATGAAAATAATGTGGCGTAGCTATTAACACTGCATCACATGTGCCTGAGTCAATCAGCTTCCTTCCATCATCAAAAATTGAAACTGTTTCTGGCAGATTTTCTTTGGCCCAACTAAGCCTGGCCTCTCTTATGTCAGCAACCGCTGTAAGTTCCATGTTAGGAACAAGCCCTTTCATAAGATTCCCTGCGTGATTTGAACCCATTCCACCAATACCTATAATTCCTAGCCTTACCTTTTCCATTTCTTATACCTCTCTGTATTTATAAATCTTCATCATAGTTTCCATTGTATCCTTGACACCATATATGTCATTTATGAACGTGGTTGCATTAATCAGGCTTCCATAAAAATCCTTTATACAGCTTAGATGTCCATTGCCCCAATAACTCTTTCCCGGCGTGGTCGCCTCCATGGTCCCTATTATTCTAGGATCTTTTCCATCTTCATAGACAGTCACTGTATGCTCATAGATACTGATTCTTCCCTTTTCACATTGAATCTCGATTATCACTGGAGCATCCGAAACATATCCTGTCGATGCATAAAAACATGCTCTCTTCCCGCCTTCAAAGCTCAGCCATGCTTCAACCGTGTCCTCAACCTCTATGACACCTTCCAAATGGTGATTTGCAATACTTGCCTTAACTTCAGTCGGCTTGCCCAAAAACTGAATAATCAAATCAAGGGTATGAATCGACTGGTTTATTAATGCTCCACCACCCTCAGTTTCAAGCTTTCCCTTCCAATCGGTCGCATAATAGTCAGCGTCTCTACACCAGGTTACAAAAGCTCTCGCGCCAATCACTTTTCCAAGTTCACCGTCGTTTATCAGCCTTTTAGCTTCTAACGTTGTCTTGTTATATCTATTTTGGAAGCAAAAACCTACACTGGCTCTGTACGTTTCTTTGGCATCCAAAAGCTCATTAAATTGCTCCATGCTAATCGCCGGAGGTTTTTCACAAAATACTGAGATGCCTCTTTTTAAAGCCTCAATCGCCATGGGAACATGAAGATAATGAGGGGTGCATATATGCAATACGTCAAGCTTTACCTCTGTAAGCATCTTATCAAGCAAGGCAAAAGAACATGCACGCCCATCTGTATACTCTTTCGAAAAAGTTTCAGCCCTATCAATTATCACATCGCAAAAGGCCACAATTTCAACGCCCTCTAACCTTGTCAATGCCCATGCATGAGTCCTGGCAATATTACCGCAACCTACTATTCCTACTCTTTTCATAAGGGCAACCTCCTCTTATAAGAGTATTGTATCTAAGAACTCGTAGTATTAATATGTATATATAATACTATTTTTATGCACAAAACCGACCATTTTAGTGTTTTGCGTTCGAGGAAGACTATATGAAACCTAATCAGATTATCCCGTACTTTGCGGTTACCAGTCCCTTTGACATAGTATATAGAAACAATTCCACTTCTTTTCCTGTAAAACCACACACTCACAATGCGCTCGAAATATATTTCACGCTCACAGATCTTCCTGACGTGTTATTAAATGACACAGTTTCGAGTGTTAAGGCAGGCTCACTTATCCTGATACCACCCTACAATATTCATCAGCTTTTCAATCAAAAGCTCACTATCTATGAGCGTTACATCGTCACGATAAACAGTAGCTGGTTAGAAACTGTTTTGGGAGATAGCAGTTCTTCACTTATGCCATATGCATCAAGTCAAAGTCAGCCCACGATAATCACACTCTCCTCTGCTAAGTCATCTGACCTTAGCCGGAGGATAGGTACATATATTCAAGAAAGCAAAGCTCCTTCAATAAGTGCTTATGCGGATTTTTTTAGTCTGCTTGAATATATTGACTCACTTATATCTGAAGATTTTGCTAAAAAGGGAATTAAAAAGCTTTCTATTTCTAAAGCTCAGAAGAATGTAAATGAAATAATAGAATATATAAACGATAACTTATGCAAACCACTGACACTTGAATCAATCGCCGCAAACTTTCATCTCAACAAGGATTATCTTGCAAGACTATTCAAAGAACATACTCAGGCAACCATTGGACATTATATAAGCGTGCAACGCGCGAGCCTCGCACAAAACATGCTGTCTAGCGGGCACACAGTATCCGAAGTTCAAGAAGCCCTTGGTTTTACAAGCTACGCATACTTTTTTAAATTTTTCAAGAAAATGACCGGCATTTCACCCAGCCAATATCGCAAGATGTAACTGCCTGCGCCAAAAATGATATCTGAGGGACGGGGGGAGAAATATCACTTTTGCACGCGACGCGTAGCAAAGTGATATTTCAACCCCCGTCCCTCAGATATCATTTCGTTGCAGAGTAGTCCGAGTAGCTGACTCCTGTGTATTTTTTAAAGCATTTTCCAAAATAGTTGGGATCTGGAATTCCTACTTCGTTAGAAGCTGCAAACATTTTTTTACCAGCTTTGGCAAGTACAATGGCTCGCTCCATGCGGCATTCGGTTAGGTATTCAACAAAATTCTTGCCGGTATCCTGCTTAAATTTTCTAGAAAGGTAACTTGAGCTAAATCCAAAATGCTGTGCAACTGAAGTTAAGTTTAGCTTCGAATCGGTAAAATTATCCTGGATATATTTTTGAATAATATCAATTGTCGAAGCTTCCATTTCAATGATTGGTTCGTCATCTCTTTCAAGCTTATCTAAGATAACTTTCAGTTTAGCTAAGTTCTCTTCAACCTCTGTTCTTACAAAAGGTTTAAGCATATAGTCAAAAACAGGAAGTCGTATGCATTTTCTTGCATATTCGAATTCATCAAATGCGGTGAGAATAATTATTTTAAGATTAGGATATCTCTTGGTTGCTACCTCAGTAAATTCAATCCCATTCATAAAGGGCATCGAAATATCAACAAATGCTACATCAGGACGATACTCATCAATTACATTTATTGCCTCGATTCCGCTTGCAGCTTCACCAACCACTTCCATATCATAAGCGTCCCAGTTAATGGATTTTTCAAGCAGACTTCTAGCGGACTGCTCGTCATCTATAATCATTACTCGGTACATTAACCTTGCCTCCTTACTATCACATTAGGAATTGTAAGTTCTATTTCTGTGAACTCGCCTTCTTCACTCCTAATCGCAACAACATCATCGTTGTTGCAGTAATACCTAATTCTCTCGATTGTTCCCTTAAGACCAAAGCCTAAATGCTTGTCGCCTTCACTCTTAGGAACTATCTTTAAAGCCTCATCAATAACCTCTTTAGGCATACCCACGCCCGTATCGTACACCACAATATGAAGTGCATTATCCACAAGCTTTGTTGTAATCCTGATAATGCCTGGCTCACCAGTTAATCTGATTCCATGGTATATACTGTTTTCAACTAACGGCTGTAGGATAAGCTTAGGGATTTTAATATCTGAAAGGCTTTCATCAAGCACATACTCATCATTGATGATGTCACCATATCTTAGTTTCTGGAGCGCCAGATAATCTCTTACAATATTAATCTCCGTTTTGAGTGGAATGTCTCTATCACCTTTACTTAGGAAATTCCGATAAAAGCTTCCCAAGGTTTCAAGTGCTGCATGCACATCTGTAGCCCCTGCATCAAATGCCATGTAGCTGATAGACTCTAGCGAATTGTACAAAAAGTGAGGCTTAAGCTGTTCGTGAAGCACTCTCATCTCAGCCTTTTGCACTGACTTTTCTTTTTCAATAACTTCGTCAAACAAAGAATTTAAGTGCTCAATCATGCTGTTGTAATCTTCAGCCAGCACACCCAACTCATTTTGTGGCATGTGAACATCAATCTTTTTAAGATACCCAGCCTTTTTAGTTTCTTCGATCGCTGATGACAGTTCATTGATAGGTTCCGTAATATTATTAGTTACAAATATAATAGCAATACCCATTGATACGGCAAAAGAAACTAATAGGACTAATAATCCAACCATTGTTTCAAAGGGAAGTGCTGTCGCTTGTGGCTTAGATGCACATAATACAACAATTGGAAGGTTATCTACCCTTGTGCCAGAAATCATGGCTGTAGTTTTACCAAATCTATCCATATCGTGTACAATTTCGTTAGTCAGATACTTATTAGAAAAATAAGGCGCTAAAGCTTCATTTCCAGCCAAAAACTCTCCTGTATCAGTCATGATACAAACATCAGTTGAACCATGGTCAAAAGCGATTGGAATCAGCATGCTAGTAGAGATATTTAGCTGAAGCAATCCTGTTCTTTTCTGTGTATCAATATCGTAGATAGCACGACCTATTGAAATAACAGTTTCTCCATTTTTACGAAAAATTGCATCATTACCATTAATTGTAACTACCGCTCCGCCACGTCTAACCAAGATTTTATCCTGCCATTTAGCATCTTCCATCAAAACGTCATTTAATATATACTCTCCACGACCTGTGTTCATAAAGTTACGGTCATTTCTAAAGATAAAAACTGAATCAACACTACTGCACACATTCAAAACGTCCATTACGCCGTACTTGGCATCATTAATCAGTCCCGCATCAACTTCATCAGCTCTTAAAAACTTAATAACCTCTTCATTTAGCATTACTAATCTTGAGATATCTTTGTAGTTAGAAATATTGGCTCTAATGCTTCCTGCCATTGAGTTAAGAACAGTTTCTGATTCCTGAATCTCGTGTTCTTTGGTCGTACGAGAATACAGAATAATGATAGAAAGGATGAACGCAATAGAGAAAATCAAAATAGAGTCAATTAAGACAAGCTTCATACGGTTTGTCATTGACTGACTTTTGTTTATTCTTTTATCAACCCTTCTTCTGCGATTTTTCATGTCCCATTAGCCCCCGCAATTACACTAACTCATTGTACCATTTTCTATACTAAAATGCCAACAACCCACAGAGCAAAGTCTGCGGGTTGAGGAAAAGAAATTTATTATGGGAAGATTAACCTTTAATAGCACCAGCAATAAAGCTTTCCTGAATCTTACGACTTAGGAAAATGTAAATCAAAAGAGTAGGGAATGTTGCAACAACCAATGCCGCACCAATAGGACCCCAGTCTGTTGTATATCGTCCCGATAATTCCTGAATACCTGAAGGTAAAGTTTTATGAGCAGTACCTGTAATAAAGTTACTTGCAAACATAAGCTCGTTCCAGCAGGTAAGGAAGGTGTAAATTGCAATAGTAGACAATGCAGGCTTCATAAGTGGAACAATAATCTTAAAGAAAATGCCCCACACACCGCATCCATCAATATATGCTGCTTCATCAAGATCCTTAGGAAGTTCACTCATAAAGCCTGTACAAATTAAAATGGCCATAGCAAGCGAGAACGCCGAATAAGGAATAATAAGTGATGAATATGTATTAAGCATGTGAATCTTAGAAAACTGAATATAAATAGGTACTAAGGCTGCATGCATAGGAATGGTAAGACCGAGCATAAAGAAGCTGTTCATAACCTTACCGCCCTTCCACTTAAGACGTGTCATGCCGTATGTAGCCATCATAGCCGCTGCGGTTGTAATTAAAATAGTGGCAGTTGCTACTATAATCGAGTTTCTAAAATAAACTAACATATCGCCTGAGTTCATAGCTCTTTGATAGTTAGACCATAACCAGTGCTTAGGAAGACCTGCAATATTATCACCAAAGATTTCTTTGTTGTCCTTTAATGAAAAAGTAAACATCCAGTAAAGTGGAAACAGGTTAACTAATGTCCACAAAGCTAAAAATATGTAAATCACTACTTTTACAGCAGGGTGTGTCTTCTTAACCTGGTATATTGACATATCTGGCATAGTAGCCGCGCTTTTTTCTTTTGCCATTACTCTGCCTCCTTAAAGATTCTATTAACGAGTAACGCAAATGCAAAACACAAAACGATAAGCATTACTGCGATGGTACTACCCATACCAAAACGATTACGGATGAATAGCATGTTAATCATCAATGTACTAGGTACCTCAGTTGCGTGTAACGGACCACCATTTGTAAGTACGAAGATTAGGTCGAATGACTTAAGCGAACCGGTAATTGCAAAGATTACACTTACCTTCAAAATAGGCTTAATACATGGAATTACAATGTACTTACTAACCTGCCAGTCGGTAGCACCATCAAGCTTAGCAGCTTCTCTTAAATCAGGAGAAACACCCTTGATGCCAGCGTACATAAGCAGCATATGATAACCTACATACTGCCAAAGAACAGGTACGAATACTGAGCCTAAAGCTGTCTTTTCAGAGCCTAACCATATTGTCTTAGATAAATTCTCAAAGCCCAGTGCCTTGAGAGCCATATTCAAAATACCGTAGTCAGGGTTATATATCTTTAAGAATAACTGACCGATAATAACTGTCGAAATCAAAACGGGTAAGAAATAAACTGATAGGAAAAATCTTTCACCCTTTAGCCCCTTGCCAAGTAATAGTGCGATACCAAGTGATATTGGTAACTGAATAAACACAGAAAAAGCAGCAAGCAAAATTGAGTTTCCTAATGCCTTTAAAAACTGAATTTCGTCGCTTGTAAATAATTCTACATAATTTTTGAACCCGATAAACTCTCTCGAACCATACGCTTTCATGTTGAATAAGCTGTATTCAGCAGAAAGAAAAATGGGAGCAATCAAAACCCCTATAAATAAAATTAACGCCGGTAATAAGAATAGAAATACGTTAAGGCTATTTATTTTACTTTTTTTCATAGTATCTAAACCTTTCTATAAAAGTAGCGGCTTTTCGTTCCCCTCAGACCGAAAAGCCGCATTTTTATTCATTATAACGGCTTGAAACTAACGAATGTCCTTAGCTAAACCAGCAACGAAACCAGCACCGTCAACCTTGCATCCGTAAACCTGATCTACGTATGAAAGGTATGTACCTGCTTCATCAGCGTTCATAGCTGTATCACCAAAGAGTACGTATGCATCTGCCTTAGCACAAATACCAGCTACTGTCTGAGTTAAAGGATTGATGTCCTTTGTATCATAGTAAGGTGTCCATGCAGGAAGACCACAACCATCAAGGTAACCATAGTGGCAGATTTCCTTACCAAGTTCGAATGTGAACTCAGCTGCTAAAGCTGCATTCTTAGAAGAAGCTGCTACAGCAAGTGTATCAGAAGGTCCACCGATTAACTGTCCAAGCTTAGCCTTGTCAGCGTTAATTACAGGGAATTCAGAAACTGCAACTTTGTCCTTGAAGTCAGCGCTTGCAGCAAAGTCAGCACAGTTCCATGTACCATTCATGTAGAATGCGTACTTACCAGCCATGAAGTTAGCCTTAACTTCATCGTTAGAAAGAGCGATACCGTTAGGATCGAAGTAACCATTGTTTACAAGGCTCTGGAATGTATCAACAGCTGAAGCAACGTCAGCGTTGTTCCATGTAGCTCTACCAAGGAAGATATCGTTAAGTGTAGCAGCGCCACAGCTCTTTTCGATAACTGACTCAAGGTATTCAGTTACACACCATGTTTCCTTACCTGCACATCCGAAAGGAATGATGCCAGCTGCTTTTAACTTATCACAGCAAGCGATGAATTCATCGTATGTTCCAGGAACTGAATCATAACCAACAGACTTAAGGATTTCCATGTTAGCGAATAAACCAACGATGTTCATTGTAAGAGGCACACCATAGTGCTTTCCACCGTATGTTGAGTTACCCATCATAGATTCAGGAAGTTCACTAGCATATTTTTTGTATGCATCATCGAGGCAGTAAACACGTCCTGCGTCAACGAAGTCACCAAGGAATGCACATGACCATGTGAAGAAAATGTCGGGCATTTCGTTAGCAGCTACTGCGGCTTTAATCTTTGTCTTATAAGCCTGGTTTTCAATAGCTTCCCAAGAGAAAGTAACGTTAGGATACTTCTCAGTTACAACTTTGATTGCTTCTTCATAAGAGTGACGGTTTGAATCGCTTTCTGTAGCGATACACCACATCTTAAGTTCAGCTTTGCCATTTGTCTTAGCGCTGTTTCCACAAGCTGCAAGAGAAAGTGTCATAGCTGAAGCTAATAATAAAGCAACAACTTTTTTCATAAAATAATTCCTCCTTTTTATATAATGAAAAAGTTTATTAATTGATGGCACACGCCAAAAATTACTATTTAGAAGTTCTGACCATAGGCCATGGATACTCGACAATCAGGCAATTATCTTTTGTCGTATAATAAATCGTTGTATCCTCATAATGATCGTTATAAACAAAGCTTATAGTTCCACTCGTTTCATCTACTGTGTAATATCCTGGAATGTAAGAATCTTCCTTAAAGGTTCCCTGGCTAGTAAATTCAAAGCTACTATTTCCGTTAGATACATCCACCCAGATTCCTAATATTCCATCGGGTGAACCTTCTCCCTGGTATTCGTACGTAGCCTCTTTATAAAGATAGATTCCATCCTCACCAGCTTCTTTATATCTAAGTCCTTTAGTATATCCCTTACTATCTTTTAGATATATCTTTTCATCATCTAAGCTATATTCATATGACTTCCCATCTAAAACTGCTTTATCACCACTTATCTTAAGCGCAGTCTTTTCGGTGTCATAAATGTATGACCATTTTCCGTCCAATTTGCTGGTTACTTTGGAACCGCATCCGGCCAAGCTTACAACTAATAGTGCAAAAGCACACAAAGAAGCTGCTATACGTCTTTTATTCATAAATTTCTCCGTTTCACATTTGAAATCTAGAGCTTATTATTCTCTTTTAGTTATTGAATTTCTAAATAGTTCAATAATTATCGGTTGAGTAAAATCCGAAGGCTTTTACCCAGATTTAATAATGGAAATTTTGACGAATTGTCTTAATATCTCTCCCCATGTTTATATTATGTTCATAATTTATTCATAAGTAAATGTAAATCTTTTACCTTAGTAAGTAACTTTTTTACTATTTTCACGCTAAAAGCAGTATTTTTTTATACATTTTGTCATATATGTAAAAATATCATCCTATCAAGATATCAAAAAAGCCCTCCGAATCATCATTCGGAAGGCTCTTCTTGTACAAATTGTATATCACTCTTCATTCTCCTCGCAGAAACGGAGAGGACGTTTCTAGCCAAAGTTAAACTCATTAGCTCCACGTACCCTCATGGCAGGGCAAGGATGTGTATGTCCAGGCCCAAAAGCACAGCTAGGACACGAATAGCATTTTACATATGGCTTATCTTCCAAAATAGCCTCACTGAAGGCTGGATCAGCAAGAAGTCCACATGCCAGGTCAACAGTATCCACTAAATCATTTTCAATCATGTATCTTACTATCTCAACGTCTCTTAATCCATTTACGGTTGAAACAGGTACTGTACCTGCAAATGTTCTATGCATATCGACGCCAAGCGCTGCTATTTTATTATATGGATCCGCTTCAGTATGCAAAACCTCATCAAACTCAGCTATTCCACATGAAACCTGTAAATAATCACAGCCAGCTTCTACATAAAGCCTTGCAACCTCTTTAGATTCCTCTACAGAAGGATCAGCACCTGAAATTCTGGCAGAAATAATAAAATCATCTCCGCATGCCTTTCTGATTCCCTCAATAATCTCACAGCCAAATCTTGCCTTTCCCTCTACGCTTCCACCATATTCATCTGTTCTTTTATTAACATTCGAAGCAAAATCGTTTATAAGATATGCATGACATGCATGAAGCTGCACGCCGTCGTACCCAGCCTTTTTAGCTCTTACTGCGGCGTCAATAAATTCACCTATTATACGCTTTATATCATCATGTGTAAGTTCAACTGCTTCCACGTCTTTACCAAATACACTCCATGAAACCTTCGATGGAGAAGTAAGAGGACCACACTCAGGATGAGTTCCCAGACCTCCATGATGAATCTGTGGAATTACCAGAGCACCATATTTATGAACTTCATCAGCGATTCTTTTATGTCCTTCAATCTGCTCATCGCACCAAAGCCCTAACTGAGTGGGATGAAGCCTCGCTTCTTTAGCAATGCATGTAGCCTCTACTACTATTAAGCCAGCTCCATGCTTAGCCCTAAGGGCGTAGTGATTAACAAAATCATCTGTTACAATACCATCCGCTCCCGCTGCAAACTTAACTGTAGGTGCCATTGTAACTCTGTTCTTACAAATCTTATTACCTATTTTTATTTCATCTGTAACTTTTGCCATACCCTTTGATCCTTTCAGGAAATATATCTTAATAAGTTGATTCTACCAAACTTACGAGCACAAGCATAATAATATTTTGATAAACTTGCAGGCAAAAGAAAAACAGCGAAGCTTACAAGTTATGTAAACCTCGCAGTCTTGTTTTAAAGTAACATCACACTTTAAAGCTTTATCTTGCCTTAAAGCTCCATCATATTTATATCATTTCCATTGATATGCATTAAATAGTTAGGGCCTAAGTACATTATATCCTTGCTCTTTGCCCCTACACCTAAAGGATCTGCAGCATTAATTGTAAGATCAACACTACATTCTTTAATCGTAACGTTCGCACCTTCATCCTTGGTTCCAATACCGACTATTTCATCACCTTCTCCTAACAACGTACAGTTAACGTGTGAAATAGAGATATTCGGGTCACCTAAAATACCGCCTATAACTGCAATGCTATGGCCACTAAAAGCCACATTAGCAAGACCTGCAAGCAACGTAATATTGCCAGATGCCTTATCATGACTGCCCATAACTGCAAGGTTTCTACCGCTGCCTCTTGCATTAAATGTAAAATTGGTAATCTTAATGTCTGCCGTGCCTTCAATCGATCCTATAGCAGAACCTTCGTTTACCTTTAACTCAATATCTACCAAAGAGTCAATAATATTTATCTTAGCATCGCCTCTGTAAGCTCCTACACCTACAGCATTGACACCTGTAGCAACTACTTCAAGCGTTCCAGAAGTCATTGAAATAAGTGAATTCTCCTCAGCAATTCCGCCACCTAGACCTACACAGTTTTCACCATCCACATCAAGGTGAATTAAGCCAGAATGCTTCAGTTCTATCTTACCAAATTTACTATGACTGTCAGCACCTATAGCATAGCACTCGTGTCCTTTAGCATAAATTGATAAAATACCACCGCCGATTATAGTCAGCGAGCTCGACTTGGGAACATAGATTCCTGCCGCATTTAATTTACAATTTCCCTCTACATGTAAAATCAGATTTGTATTTTCACCAAGCTCAATACATGGTCTATCATCTATTGAGTTGATACTTACATCTGCTATTCTCATATTGCAGTTAAGATTATCCTTTAACTTGATAATCATATCGGCTGCATACTCAGTTCTGCCTGTGATTGTAATGTTCTCACAAAGCACATTAACCTTAGAATAGTCATCCATCGCAAGTGAAACAACCGACAACTCACAATCATCACTCGCTGTATATGTTAAACGCTGGCCACTTTCAGCTTTAATATTTTCTCCTACAATAATATCTATTATATTATCGCTTATCTTAGTGATAACCTCACTCTCAGGTTTAGCAGCAACATAGCCTTGAAGCATGTCAATTCCAAGCTTAATAACAGTCTTTAGTTCTCGTTCTGTTTCAACACCTTCAGCAATAGTCTGCATATCGTTTTCTTTGGCAAAAGAAACAATACTGCTTACAAAGAACTGCTTCTTGATGTTTCTATCAATTCCAGTAATTAGCAATCTGTCAATTTTGATAATCTGTGGCATATATCTAAGCAAATTAGTAGTGTTAGTAGCACCATTGCCATAGTCATCAATCGCAAGTCCAAATCCGTTACGCTCTCTTCTTAAGTTTAAGAGTGCCAGTGAGTCATCATCAACTTCTCTTTGCTCTGTAATCTCTAAAACCATACGGCTTAACAAATCACCGTATTTTTCCTGAAGCAGTTCAAAATCAGCATCACTTAAGAAATTGCCAGGCAGGGAATTAATAAATATCTTAGCATCCTTAGGAATGTTCTTTTCATTTTTAAACTTTTCAAGAGACTTAAATAGTGAGTACTTTTCTATATCATATAAACGTCCATTGTTTGTAGCATACTTTAGGATTTTAAGCGTTGAAAGCTTAGTTTCTTTAGTAGCACGCATCAAACTTTCATACGCTACAATGCGTCCATCTTTAGCAGACACTATAGGCTGGAATACATAACGGAGCTTGTCATTGTCAAGCATATCCATCACTGCATCATTTTCAGTAGAATCAAAATCCTTGTCACCATTTGTGTCGTTTTTACGGCGATTATCCTTATTTTCCTGTTTCAAATACAACAGGCCATCGACGCACTCCTGAGAGGTACAGTCATCTGTTTTAAATACAAATGACTTATCTATATTAAGCCTTACTGAATAATCCTTTTCAGACAATTCATATGATGTCGACATCAGTTCATCAAGGTGATTGAGAAACTCATTAATATATGCATCGTACTCATCTTTGCATTCTATAGCTACTACAAATTCATCACTACCTAAATGGCCTATAAAGTCCCTGCCTCTTAAGCAGTTCTTTAAGCATTTTGCAAGTTCGGTAATAATCAGATTTCCTTCTGCGTATCCATAAGCCTTATTAATATTGGAAAGTCTCTCAACATCCACACCAACTAAAGCTACTATATGACCATCCTTGCTAACCGCTTTTCTAAAGCTATCAAGTTCGTCAATAAATCCTCTTAGGTTATATAGACCGGTCATATCATCCCAGATATCTTCGCTCTTTAAGAGTCGCTTGTTTTCGTACATAGCCTTGTCAGCTAAAGTTAATGAAACCATACTTTCAACATGAGGCTCATGCTTTACTATTCCATACGAAACTCTTAGATCATCTTCTAAAAGTTCAAGATTAGCATCCTCTAAGGCTTTTTCTAAAACTTCAGTCGATACCTTGTTACTGATAATTACAAATTCATCTCCACCAAAGCGATACATCCTGCATCCTTTAGGCAGGTGCTTTAGTGTTGTATTAACAATAGTCACTAAAACCTCGTCGCCGCGGTCATGACCATATTTATCATTAATAAGTTTAAAATTATCGACGTCAATCAGCACGATATCGTAGGTTCTGTTAATATTATCTTCCATTTCATATGAAAGATTATGTCTAAGCATAAGACCCGTTAATCTGTCACGCTTATAAGTCTGGATAACCTTGAAATAGTAAAAGACGCAAATCGTAATACTGATTGCAGAGATAAATATAGCAATACAATCAAGCCAAATAGTCATTTGGCCAGTTCTCCTACTAATATCTGATATTACGAAATAGCTAACAAGAATCAGGATAAGGCTAAATGAAAGCGAAGCCTCAAAGTACAGCCTTACCTTTTTAGAAAAAGCCCTGTCCTTGATAACCATGTAAACAGTAAAAAGCAGCAATATTATATTCACTAAATTGAAATGAATTATGCTCATCAACGAATCTCCACAAATAGTCCCACAATAGTACACTTAGTAGTATTATATCAGACAACTTTCCACATGCCAATCAAGTATCGCATTAATTTATGAATCGTATAGTCTTTTTCCTAGTGCTTGTGAAGTTTCAATTTTTTACCTCTGCAACTTCTAATTGTTTATTTCTAAAAATGGAATGGAACCTACTTGATATTCAGCATAATCCTTTGGTAATAGCCATGAACCAGGAGAAAAGCTGAAAACGAGTCCCCAAACGTCAGAAAAACCGGTAGATAGAATCTATCGGCTTTTCATGATTGAGAATGGTACATTGGGGTTATGGGGTATGCTTGTAATATAGACTAAGACAATTAATCTAGGATTAACAAAGTAATATTTTTTATTAGTTCTTAATTTTTTTTGTAAAACCACAGCTTAATCCCCAAAATCTTATGGCACATACAATCATCACGATACCAATTACTGCAAAGAACCACTTAATCGTAGTCATACAAAGTAATGCCGATGAGAACAAAGCAACTATCTCAACAACATTTACAGCCATATTTAGTACAGACAATGATGCTGCTCTGTTTTCTTCCATACCAGATTCGTCAATAAGCTTATTTTCTTGTTCAGAAAGAAGATATTCAGGAATAGTAATAATGAGCGGAAGGACACACATAAACGCGATTACTATACCAACATTATTAATTAGTCCAAATAAAATCACAAAAATACCAGCCACAAGACTTGAAATTACATATACCTGGTGCTTAGAAAATCTCTTTAAAAGCCCTAGTATAGGTTCTGAAAGCATCTGAATTGCTGAATACACAAGAATAATTACCGACATCCACTCTTCAGATATTCCTACACCTATTAATCTTTCCACAAAGAAAAAGTTGATTAATATCCACACAATGCTGAATGCCGAAAGAGTTACTAAAAATACTCTTGTTGCAGGCTTTTTAAAGAAGTCAACAAACTGAGCCAGCTTAACCGTTTCATTTTTTTCATTTTCTTTTGCCACACTTTCTTCTTTTCTTAAAAATATCGAAAAAACTAAGCCAGCAATTCCTGATAACACGGTAGCAACAAGCAGTCCTTCCATTCCAAATATTTTATATATTGCAGCGTAGCAAATAGTACTTACTATGAACCCTGCGGTTCCAAAGTTAGCTGAATGAGCCGTTTTAGCAACAAATTCATCTTCACCATATACGCTATATAGATATGCTTCATTTGTACCTGACGAAAAACAGTTTCCTATTCCTTCAACTAAAGCTTCTATAACAAATAACACTAATGACTTAGTAAGAAACGCGCCTAACATAAGTATTCGTGCCAAAGCCATAAGGAACTCAGAAATCACAATTGATTTTTTGTATCCTATTTTGTCTGTAAGTAAACCTGTGGGAATCTCGCCAATGCATATTGCAATCGAAAGAATTGCCTGCAACACAAAAAAAGTTGAGTTAGAAACGCCAGCATTTAATCTAATCAGCAATGCAACTGGCGCATAAAAGATAAGTCCGTTAAAAAAGCAGACTCCATCAAAGCTATCAAATTTCTTATTCATAAAACAATCTCCTTATCCAATAATTCAAAACAAATGTGTGTCAAAAGAAAGCTATAGTTCTCCTGTAGCTAGGCTCGTCACAATATTGAATTATCGAATAATCAATGTCTCATGATATGGATAACCTCCGTTTCTTAACACACTAACAATAGCACTGCTTGGATATAGAGGCAATGCCACATAAGCAGTTTTAAACAATTCTTAAGTATTACACATTTTCACAAGCCTTGTAAGCTAAGGCCTTGGTATATACACCTTCGCTCTTTCGCATAAAAATAGAGGTTCTTTCGAACCTCTACTAAATAGTTATATTAATCTAGTCTACCAAACAGGCTTGTCCTGGTAGATTTCCTTTTTGATGATTTCTTTCATCTTGGGTCTAAATTCAGGAAGAACCATGAAATATAATAAACTGTCCACAAGCTTTTCGGGAGGGAACGCTCTGCCATCAAGTTTGAAGTGTTTGAAGCCGCCAGGAATGTACTGCTGCATCAATCGTTCTCTTGAAATACTGTGCTCGCGCTTCATAATGTCTGCAAAAGAAGCTCCGTGGTACTCGCAGGCAAAGTTCTTGTCTTCGAATGAAAGCTGTGATGCACCTACAAGTCTGTAGTGATTCTGTCTGTTAGGACAGTTAACTCTACAGGCGTGATCAACTAAAAGCTCAAGTCTGTCACGCTTCTTAATATCAAAGATTTTAGGATCATTATTAAGTGCGGAATCAAGTACTACAAGATAGTAATCTCTGTCAAGCTCAGCCTCTACGCTTTCGATTGTTGTAAGACATTTAGTAGTTGATGAAATAATCTTATAGCTTGGATAATTTTTCCTAACGTAATCCTCCATAACCTGAGTATTTACTAACACCTCATTCATTCCATTATCAGCTGCCTCAAGGCATATGTTAGCAAAGGTATCGCTCATATGCTTTTCTTCAAGCAAAGGATTTGTAAAGGTATATCTTACTGCTATTCCGCTTTTGTTCATCTCTGAGATGACTTTATCCATAATGGGTCTGTTTATATTATCAAAATAGACTCTTCCACCATTCCAGATACAGTTTGGAAATGAACCGTATGCTGCCGAAATTTTAAAATCATCATAAAACCACTGAGGAACATGCTCTAAAAAATCTGCAAGTAATATATATAAAGGTGCGTTTCTGTAAAAGTCTGGAACATAGAAATGCACTTTTTCCTTTTTAGTTTCAAATAATGAAGAAAAATTCAATTCACTCATCGAATAACCCCCAAAGTTTATCAATCTGTGGTGAATTATAACACATTATCATACGTCATTAACAGCCATATATTGCTCTACCTTGCCTAATCTAGAAAGCCTCTATAAGAGCTTTAATACCGCCTTCTTCATAAATCGCTTTGTAGTAAGTAACCTCATTTTTGATAAGTTCATCTATAACCTTCATACCAAGAAGCTCAACCGGAGCCTTATCATCAGTCAGTAAATAATCGCCCTTCTCATATTCATCAAGATTGTCCGCTACTCGCTTCATCATAAACTTAATGTTCTCGTCTTCTTCTGATAAAAGGTTATCATTAAAGACGTCAAGCATTGCTTCATTGTCTGAAGCAAAAAGCTCACGATTAGTACTTCCCCACACATTAACAGTGTGAACATTAGAAAATACATTGCAAATAGTGTCCTCTAAATACTGGTTGATGTTTCCCTCCTCAGAACCTTGCATATTCATATTTACAACCATCACACCATCGTCAGTTAGATGCTCTTTGACTAGTTCGAAAAACTCAACTGAAGACATCTGAAATGGAATCGTAATATCCTGATATGCATCCACCATGATTACATCATACTTATCCTTAATGGCATTTAAATATGCCCTGCCATCATATGTAGTAACCTTTACATCCTTAGGAAGTTCAAAATACTTAACTGCAAGATCCGTAATTTTCTGATCTATCTCAACGCCTTCAATATAGATATCTCCAAAATATCTTTTGCACTGAGTAGCGTATGTACCAGTACCATTACCTAAAATAAGAATCTTAAAGTCATCCTTACCATTGATGTCAGCCATTAAAGGCGCAGCCATGGCGTAGTCATAATACATGCCAGTAAGTCCCTTTTCTTTTCTAAAAACCGACTGAACACCAAACAATACATTAGTCGAAAGAACAACTTCCCTGTCATCTTCATAAACCTGAAGGTAATTATAAATTGACTCGCCCTCGTATACTAAATCATCCTGCCAAAATGCAAAGCTGTTATTTTGGCCCAAAAGAACGCATACGAGAAAGATAACTAAACTAATTACTACCTTTCGGGCCTTTTGAAAATTTAGCTTTTCACTCACAAAGTATATGATAGCAAGCAAAAGAAGAATTCCTGCAAAAATTAGGAATGTAATCGAGGTGCCAACTGCGGGAATACTTATGAAGGTCGGAACAAATGTACCTATAATACTACCAATCGTATTAGATGCATTTAAGTTACCTACAAGTTTTCCATTATCATCAAGATTATCAACTGTAAACTTAACTAACGATGGAGTTACTGTTCCTAGTAAAAACAAAGGAAATACAAAGATAACCATACACGCTGCAAAGCCCGCGATGATTAAGAAATTGCTGTTAACAGAAAAAATCAGGACCGCTGAAATTCCAAGTATTATGTATTTTCCAACTACCGGAATCAGTGCTATCCAGATAGCCGCAATTATGATTCTTCCATAAAGCTTATCGGGATTAGGATTTTTATCAGCGCTTCTACCACCGTAAATATTTCCAAGCGCCATTGCAATCATAATTGTACCAATGATTATAGTCCACACAATCTGAGATGAACTAAAATAGGGAGCCATCAGCCTGCTAGCTCCAAGCTCTACCGCCATAACTGACATTCCTGCGAAGAACTCAGTTAAATAGAGAAAAATCTTATTTTTCAAAATTCGTTTTTCTTTTTCCATCCTCAACCTCATATAGTATTAAATTAGATATCACTTTTCTATTATACTAGTAAGAGTTTCCGATAGAATATAAATATTTAGTAAACTTTTATAGTTATTTATCGCCCTGGTTTCGATAACTTAAAGTTTCGATATTTTAAAGGTCAGATTAAATATAAAAAGCCTCACATCCCAAAATCAGGATGTGAGGCCATCATTGTCACATATATCTAAAGTGCTTATGCCCTACTAAACATTTTCTTAAGCACTTCTGTTTTTTCAGGCATTACCTTTAAAGCTCCTCGCCTTGTAGTAATAATAGAAGCTCCGGCATTAGCCATTTTCAACAGCTCATGAAGATCAGTATTAGACATATTATCTAATCCCTTAGCCAAAACATTATGAAGGGCTATGCCCATGAAGGTGTCTCCAGCTCCGGTAGTTTCAATTGTATTATCATTAAGAAAGGGTAGTTCATTTACAACTAAATCATTATAAAAAGCCATACTTCCTTCTCTACCCATAGTAGCAAGAATAAGCTTTATACCATACTTTTCTTTAATTTTTTTAATTCCTGCAACAATGTCCTTTTCACCTGTAAAGAAAAGAATTTCATCATCAGATATTTTCAAAACATCACAGTTTGAAAATCCATAGGCCATTGCTTCCTTAGCATCATTTAAGTCCTTCCATAAGGGTGGTCTTAAATTAGGATCAAAGCTTATTATAAGATTATTCTCCCTAGCTATCTTAATTGCTTTCTTAGTTGCGTTAGCTGAAGCTGGGTGAGTCATTGAGAGAGTCCCAAAATGAAAGATTCTGGAGTCTTCGATTATGTCCTTTGGTACATCCTTTTCAGTAAGCATTACATCAGCTCCGGGATTTCTGTAAAATGAAAAAGAACGATCTCCATCTTTAGCAGTATGCACAAATGCCAGTGTGGTAGGCACATCTTCATCAAATGCTAATCCAGATACATCAATTCCCTGTTCTTTTACCACTTCTTTTAGCATATGACCGAAATTATCATTTCCCACTTTGCCTATAAAAGCAGTTTTATTATCCATTTTCTGAAGCATAGATAAAACATTACAGGGCGCTCCTCCCGGATTAGCTTCCAGGATAGGATTGCCATTTTCGCTTATTCCATTTTCAGTAAAATCAATTAAAAGCTCGCCTAATGCAACGACGTCAAAACGTTTCAATCTCTTTACCCAAACCTTTCTAATCAACCTTGATATCGTATTTATCTATAGTAATGTTTACTTCCTTGTCAGCCATAAATTCTATGCCATCCATAGACAAGTCATTGTAAATAAGGAATGTTGCTACCTGCTCACCATCATTAACAAAGAGTTCAACGCTTTCCTTGTCCATCACTACACGAAGGGTTATGATTTCCTCTTTGCTGTCAACATAGAAGCTTCTGTTTGTAACAGAGTCGCTTCGCATGGAAGCTAAAGTTCTATCGATTGTCACAGTATTTTCAAAAGGACGATAGGTTATGCTGGCACTGTGATTTTCTCCCTTAGCAAGAAAAATCTTAAAATACGAATATTCTAATCCCTTTGTAGGAGTAACTGTTACAGTCATATCGATAGTTCTTCCGCTCACCTTGTCAAGCGCTGTAGCCTTTTTAATTGCCACATTTTCATAGTGAACCGGATTAACTCTGTAATTTTCAAGCTCTCTTACAGGATTAGCGCAAAGCCTTCCATTCCTTATCGAAAGCTCACGTGGAAGCGTCATAGAACCAAATATGGGGCTATCAGCTTTTCGCAAATTAGTAGTACCCCAGTTTCTCATCCAGCCTATCATGATGCGTCTGCCATCAGGCGCAATCAGTGTCTGAGGTGCATAAAAATCAATGCCGTAATCTACAGACTGTACCCATTCTTTTGTAAATTCTCTTTGATCTTTATCATATTCACCGCACATAGCAATAACGCCATGTCCTGAATGAAACTCAAGTCCTCTAGCTTCCATTTCCATAGGGCTTACTATTAATATGTGTTTTTCGTCCAAAGAAAAGAAATCGGGACATTCCCACATTGTTCCGTAGCTATATTTGCACTCAGCAAATATTTTTACAAATTTCCAGGAAAGAGCATCTATGCTTTCATACATCAAAAGCTGTCCACTTCCGTCTGCCGCACGACTTGCAACCAGTGAAAAATACTTTTCCCCTTCTTTCCATATCTTAGGATCTCTATAATCTGCTACACTTGAGCCTTCAGGTGTATCTTTAAAATCTAAAACAGGATTAGCCTCAAGCTTTTCATAGTTAACTCCGTCACCTATAGCAATGCACTGATGCTGATATTCATCCATTCTGCCATCTTCATGAAACTCTTTAACAACGCCTGTATACATAAGAAGCTGTCTATGATCGGGAAGCTCGATTGCGGTTCCAGAAAAGCATCCATCCTTATCAAAGGGTGCGTCTGGTGCCATTGCAACGGGTAATCTATCCCACTTTATAAAATCGCTTGTCTTGATATGTCCCCAGTGCATAGGACCCCATTCTGTATAATATGGATGATACTGATAAAACAAATGATATTCACCCTTATATACTGAAAATCCGTTAGGATCATTAATCCATCCTATCGCACCAGTTGCATGAAAATCTGGTCTGTAAGGATCAGCTTTAAATGCATTAGTAGCCTCATATTCACGGGCTTTACTTAATTTATCATCAATGTTTGTCAACACGTTGATCTCCTAGCCAAAATTACTTAATAATCTATTTTGTAAACTCATTAAGATTTGAAAACTTAACATTGTTATCTCCTGCGTATACCATCACAGGTTTACCACTTACCCCGTATAATCTAACTGTAAAGGCAGTAATTCCATCCACATAAAACATGCCCACAGAACCTTCCTGAATATAAGTGAAATTATATTCAACTCCTGGCTCTAGCTTGATTTCCTTTTCAGTTATCACATTGTTACCATTATCAAATTCAAGAGTGATTTTTTCATCTTTAGGATAAATAGAGATTAGCTTATAGTCATCAACACCCTTCTTATAATCAAATGCAAGACCCAAGCAACCTTTATTCTCGGCAAAAGAAAATGTACCGCTTAATTTATAGCTTTCATAAGCAGTAAAGGCTTCTTCATAGTCATATAAAGAACCTGCTTCAACTGAAATACTGTTCTTTTTAGATAAAAGCTTTCTTTTGACTGTATAACTATCACTAATTGAAGGCATAGGAGCTAAATACAGGCTTCCATCACTAGCCTGCTTTATTTCCTGAGCTGCCATATTTCCGCCCCAGCCAGACACTTCATAAGTGCTTGATGGAGACTCTGATTTTCTAACCCAGCCTACCATATAATGGCTAATACCATCTGATACAGCTTTAGGAGCATAGAAAAGCTCATTATCTAATCTTCTCGCATTTTCATATGGTCCGTAAGGAGTCTTAGAGCTTGCATACCATAGAGTATCATCCTGGGCCGAGTATGTTATGTAATAAAAATCACCTATTTTAAAGGTATCGCTACACTCAAGGTTATATACTACTCCTACAGGATCGTCATATATTATTCCATCATATGTGTAGCCTGATAAATCTCTTTTAACTGTGTATTTTAATATTCTTGCAAGACCATCCTGGGACGCTGTCACAGTTAATACAATGTCCCCTGTAGCTTCATCAATATGAGCCTCAGGATCTCTAAAGTCGTTCTTTTGCTTAAGCGATGAATCAGGTATTATTTCAAATGCCGAATCTTTGGTAAAGGAATAAGGATTATCGCTTCTGGCAAGCATTATCGTTTCTTTGTACTCAGTTCCACCACTTGCGTGTCCTGTGTAAAAGAACAGGTACTCACCGTCAACCTTAATTACTGAACCGGTTCCTATCCACGCGTCCTGACCGCCACCACGGCTTGCTTCTAAAACAGGCTTGTCAATTTCTGTGTACGATTTAAAGTCTGTAGTTGTTGCAAGGTATACAGAATGATTGTAGGAGTCGCCGCCGTCCTTAAGGTAATAAATATAATACATACCATCTTCGTAGTAAGGCATTGTATCTCCTACATATGGCTGTGAAATATTGTCTTTTTCAGGAATAAAGAAGTACTCATAGTTATATGCTGCTTCCTGGCTGCCTGGAGTTTTTAAGGTTGTAAAGTCTTTATCATTATTTTGAGAAGTAGTTCCACCACAGCCCATTAGCACACACATCGATACTGCCATGCCTGTTAATAACAGTCTTTTTCCTGTTTTCTTATCACACATCATATTTTTAATCATTCTTATAACCTTTATTTATACTTAGCTAGCTTTATTAGTTAGCTACCTTTTCCTGATAGATAGAAATATCTGAAATTTCTACGCTCACATCGCCAAGATTAGCTGTTGCTTCTGAACCAAACTGGAAGAGCATTTCGAAATTCATATCAAGAATAAATGTATCTGTTGTTTTAAATGTAAATGTCTTTTCTTGTGTAGTAATATCCATGCCGTCAGCGATTCTAGGATCCCAGCTTCCCTGAGGATTTAAGAATAAGCTACAGTGAACATCCTTATCAGCCTTAGCTTTGATTTCAACTACATAGTAGCTGTCGCTTTCTAATACTAAGGGTTCCTCACCTGTACCAACGATTAATTTGTTGTGCCAGTCTGTGATACCACCCTGATCAATTCTGTATACAAGCTTTCCAGCTTCTGAATATAATGTACCTACACCCAAATCATTATCTTCGTCAGTACCGTTGAAGGTCTGAATCATTTCTAACGAATCGCTAAATGCTGTGATTGTTTTCTTTGTTTCCTTATCGCCTGCAAGCACGCCAAATTCAACATCATCAATTTCGATTGTGTTAGCGGCTACGCCTTCTGAAGGATTACCAATCTGAAGTCTGATTACAGGATCTGCTACACTGTTTTCAGCTGTGAATGAACCACTGATTACAGTTTCCTCTAGAGCATTTACAGCAAAACCAGCGAAGTTTGCTCTGTTAGCATCATACTGTGATAAGCTTTCTACTAAGCATTCACCAGACTGAGCGTTTTCAGCCTTAACCTTAAAGCTGTAATAATATTTCTGACCCTGTTCAACAGTTGCTCCGTCAAGAATAATGTTAGCCTTAATGCTCCATACGCCACCTTCTGTAGGGTATGAATCAATGACAACCTTAGCTGTATCACCTATTTCTACGCTTGCGCTTGCTCCATCACCGCTTTCAGCAGTAACAGCCTGTTCTTTGTTGTCAAAAGAACATGTAAATGAAGCTTCCTTAACTTCGTTTCCTGAGATTTCATAAACTTCAATCTTATCAATTAATACAGAGAAATCGTTAGGAGTTGAATCCTCTGCATTATCAGGATTAGGAGTAATCTTTCCAAGATTTACAAGGATTGAAGCCTTATCGTTGTCTTCAGCAGAAAAATATAATTCTAAAGGCTTAATCTCATTTGTAATCTTTACGTTATAAGCTCCGCCAAAGGTTTTCCACTCTGTTGCGTTTTCATCAACCGCAAGTAAGTGGCAGTATGTGTCAGCAGTGGATCTAGCCCATACCTTAACTACATAGTCAGCCTTTTTAAGTTCCATTCCATTAAGGGCTAACTGAACATCGCCATCTCCGTTACCAGGATTTACGATATCGAATTTGTAAGCACCGCTTGCTAAATCAGCTGTAGCTTCAGCATTTTCTGATACATTAGCGTTCCATCCCTTTGTATCTGCTTTAGAAGCCTTGTTAAAGTCAAACTGCTTATATAAAGTCTTTTCGCCAGTTTCCTTTGTTACGGTTAATGTTGCGTATTCAGTTACTGTTTCGCCTGCTTTATCTGTAACAGAATAAGTTAATTCATAAGAACCTGCAGTATCTGGTGTTACCTTTCCGTTCTTAATTTCAAGCTCAGGCATTACTTCAACTGAAATCTTCGATGTGATGTCACCGTCTTCCTTGTCCGAAGCACTGATCCCATCTAAAACATTGATTTCATTTCCTACCATTACCATGGTATCCTTTACACCAGTAATTGAAGGTGCAGTGTTTGTCTTGCTACCACAGCCTGCTGCGATAAGCATTGTACTGATTACAGTACCAGTTAAGAATTTTGCAATTGTCTTTTTCATGTCTTTCCCCGCATTTTTTTATTTTGCTAAATATCTATCATAAGCATCCTGATATACCTTCTGGATTTCATCAAGCTTACACTTTGATACAATTTCATCCTGGAAAGTATCCCATTCTGCATCAGATACACCACCATTGATTAACCAGTTAATAAGTTTAGATCTTACATAATCATTGAAGTTTGTTTCATAGTTTCCTAATACGTTAAGCTCATCTAATGAGAACTGAAGATTAGGACAGGGTGAAACATTAGCTGCAACGTATGGTCTTACGTATTTTTCAAGTCTCTCTACTCTAAGCTTTGCTCTAGGTTCCATATTTACTACATTGTTCCATGCATAATCTGAAAGATAGATGATACCAAAAGGAGCATTCTGAAGTCTGAGTTCATCAGAAGTAACGCCTTCAGGAATAGGCTTTTGTACTAACATTCCTGTTGCATCAGTTTCTTCCTCATAAACAATTCCGATAGGTCCATAATTTACCTGAGCAGATACATATGGGTCATAGAATCTATCAAGATATGCAAGTAATACTTCAGGATTTTCGCAATCGCTAAATACGATTACTTCACCAGTAGAAACTTCAGGGTTATTAGATACACATACAGTCTGATCACCATTAGGACCTACTAGTGGAGCACATACAATATAGTTATCAGCGTTCTCTACTACTGTGTCACTTTCCCACCAGTAAAAGGCTCCGTATGTTTCCATACCCTTACCATTAGCAAGGAAGTTATCCTGAGACTGTTCAAAAGAAACCTTGTCAATATAGCCTGCATTAATCCAGCCTACGATGAAGTTTGTTGCTTCTTTAAATCTAGGATCTTGAACTGTGTATGTTACCTTGTTATCAACGATTACTCGATGCTCAAGGTTATCGTTCAAACCGAACATACCGTAAAGATCACACTGGTTACCCTGCCAGTTGTTATATACAAATGAAAGAGGTCTTTCATCGTTATTATTTCCGTTACCATTCATATCATTTTCCTTAAAGTACTTAAGGAAGCTTTCCATCTGTGAAGCCGTTAATGTAAGTCCATCTGAAAGATTTTCTTTGGCCACATCAGTTACAGCGCCTGCATCAATTGCTGCTATCGCCCAGTTTTTATTTAAGAACAAGATGTTAGGATTCTGTAAAAGACCCATTTCTTCGATTCTGGGAAGTGAATAAATCTTTCCATCCTTTACATTGATTAACTGGTTGTAGATGTCAGGTCTTTCTTCTAAGATTTTAGATAAGTTAGGCATGTACTCTAAGTAATCACTGATTGGGAGAATTACATTTCTCTGTGCATACTTAATGATTTCACCAGCAGACATACCGGCATGGTAAATAGCGTCAGGTCTGTTATCCTTGTTGCCTAAGATTAAGTTTTTCTGTTCTGCATAAACTGACTCTGAAACATTAGCCCAGTCAACAGTAACATTTGTTGCTTCATATAAGTCCTGCATTACTTTCATATCGTTATAATCAAGAGCTGAAGCGTTTTTAGAAGAGTAAATCTTAAATGACAATTCGTCAGCTCCCTTGTCATTTAAAATAGGTTTAGTAGTGTCGCTCCACTGAAAACCGTATTCACTTACAAGTGAGTCAACGCCCTTAGAATTACTGCTCTTTGATTCATTAGTAGTTCCGCCACAGCCTGCAAGTGATGCAGTAAGCATTGTGGCAACTAATAATCCTGCTATTGCTTTCTTTTTCATACATAATTTCCTTTCCCTTTATTAGCCTTTGATTGATCCAACCATCACACCCTGGTTGAAGTATTTTTGTACAAATGGATATAAGCTTAAAACCGGTAAGCTTGATACAATTACTGATACGTACTTTAACTGGTTGGCCAGTCTGTACTGTTCAAGAATTGTTTCACCACTACCACCTGTTGTATTTTCTGATGCAAGAAGTATTTCCTTAAGCACAAGCTGTAATGGATACAGCTTTTCATTTTGCAAGAAGATCATTGCATTAAAGTAGCTGTTCCACTGCCCTACCGCATAGTAAAGAGCCATAACCGCTATTACAGCCTTAGCAAGCGGTATAACCACTGCAATAAACACCTTAAATTTGCTGGCGCCATCAATTGTCGCAGCCTCTATGAGGCCGTCTGGAATACTTGATTCAAAAAACGTCTTAGACATAAACAGATTCCATACCGACAAGCATGCAGGAAGCACAATCGCCCACAATGAATTAATCAGATGTAGCTTACTCATTACGTTGTAAAAAGGAATCAGGCCACCGCCAAAGAACATTGGAATAATGAAATAAACCATCCAAAACTTCTTGAAGGGAAGATTCTTTCTGCTTAATGCCCATCCAGCAGGAATAGTAATCAGTAATGAAATAAGTACTGTAAGTGCTGTATAAATAATTGTGTTCAGATATCCTAACCAGACATCACCTCGATGAAATATCTTTTCAAATCCGTCGAAGTTAATTCCTACAGGATAAAGAACAACTCGGCCAGCAAGTACCGCATCTGAATCCGATATAGCTGCGATAATGATGAAGTACAAAGGATAAATGATAAGTATTGCAAGTATTGTCAAAAGCAAACCATTAAGAAAATAGAATATCTTGTCGTTAAGTGATCTTTTCTTTCTACTCTTAGCCATATCGCACCTCCTACCACAATGAATTTTCCGAAAACTTCTTAGCTGATGTATTAGCTATAATAAGTAACACAACATTTACAACTGAATTAAATAAGCCTATTGCTGTAGCATAAGCCTGGTTAGGAACTCCAGTAAGGCCTCGCTTATATACATATGTCGCGATTAGCTCACTCACTACTAGGTTTCCATCTGTCTGCATAAGTAAAGCTTTTTCATAACCTACACCCATCAGGCCACCAATTGACATGATGAGCATTACAGAAATCATAGGCATGATAGCCGGAATATCTACATGCAGAATTCTTTGAAATCTTGATGCACCATCAATAATGGCCGCTTCATGCTGTCCTGGATCCACGTTAGATAAAGCTGCAATATAGATAACTGCGCTCCATCCAAAATCCTGCCAGTTGCTTGACAATATATACATAGGTCTAAAAACCGAAGGAGTTAAAAAGTATGACATTCTTTCGCCACCAAGCGATGACACTATGTTGTTTACAAGACCGTATCTTCCGAAGAAGAACTGAAGCATACCAACCATTACAACTAATGAAATAAAGTGTGGTGCTGTGAAAATAGTCTGTAACCATTTTGCTACTTTCCTGCTCTTAACAGAGTTAAGTGCTAAAGCTACGATAATCGGAAGTGGAAATCCGATGATGAATCCGTATATACATAATAAAAATGTATTTTTTACTAGTGGCCAGAACTGAACGTCAGTAAAGAATCTTTTAAAGTTATCAAAGCCAACCCAGATAGTGTATTTAGATAAAACACTGTCTCCTGGCATGAAATCCTGAAACGCTATTAGTACTCCATATATAGGAAGATAGTTAAATAAAAAAACTACTATAATCGCAGGAGCCAGCATTATAAGATATGGCATATTATTCTTTAATTTAGCTTTTTTCCTCTTTCCCTGAACTTCTTGTCCTTTCATATCGCCCTCCGCTTTACATTTTGTAAATCGTATGTTTTATTCCTGTTTACATTTTGTATCTTGATTATAGGCATTTGTAACCTTTGTGTCAATTTAATTAGGCCTTAAATCCTAATTTTGTGAGATTCTAATTAAGAACAATGTGCATCATTGTGCATTATGCACATTCTATGTACCGTTTTGTTTGTATGAGTTTACATTTTGTAAATCTTGATTTTTGTTATTGCAGGTGCTACTATTTTCATAAGAAAAACCTTTAATCTTAAGGATAACAAGGGAGAATTAATCCATGGCTATAAAGCGAGTGACCATGCAGGATATTGCAGATAAATGCGGCTTATCAAGAAATACCGTATCTAAGATATTCAACCAAAGAGGAAATGTGCCTGAAGAAACTAAGGAATTAGTTTTGTCTGTGGCAAGAGAATTGGGATATTTTCAGCCAACTGCATTAATAGACGGGACTGTAAAGGCAGATACTAATCTTTCCTCTCTCTCGATAGCTGTTCTTTCGCACACTAATCCCAGACATCATAACTTTGGTTCGTTCTTTATAAAGGCATTCACTGATCGAGTATGCAGGGCTGGATATACAGTTAGAATGTATGAGGTTTCGACTGAAGAAATTGAGGAAAGGGTTCTTCCTCCTAATATATCGCTTGAAAACACGGCCGGAATCCTGTGTATAGAGTTGTTTGATAAGGATTACTTATCCAGCGTTTGTAGTTTCGGGCTTCCCACCATTATAGTAGATGGCTATCAGAATATTACTCGCTCTTTAGTACCTTGTGACGTCATTACGATGGAAAATGTTGCTGCTTCTATCGCTATTATGAATAGACTGATAAGCAATGGCGCTAAGTCAATAGGCTTTGTAGGTGACATTACCCACTGCAACAGCTTTAACGAGAGATGGAACGGCTTCTCTGTTGCGCTAGACGAGGCTGGCATTAAGATAGATAAGGATATATGTATCTTAGATTCAGACAATAATCCTTATGGAGATTTGAACTGGCTTGATAGTAAAATTGAACAAATGCCTTACATTCCAGATGCATTCTTCTGCGCTAACGACTTTCATGCGCTTCATATGCTCACAGCAATAAAAAGGCGCGGTTTGTCAGTACCTAAAGACGTAATGATTTCAGGCTTTGATAACTCTCCTGAAAGCGCGATTGTAGAGCCTGGGCTTACCACAGCGCAGATTCCCAGCCAGGACATAGGCGTTACAGCTGCTGAAGTATTACTTGCAAGAATTGAGAATCCTAATCATTCATATTGCATTTCATACATAAAATCTACTCCTATCTTTAGAGATAGTACGAGATAACAATTGGATACTTTCGTAAAATAAGGCGTGTAAAAATGATTCCTCATTTCTACACGCCTTTTCTGCGCTACAATATTATCTTTTTACCATCAATTTCCATAACATTTAACTTAAATGACTGGATGCTCTGCTCGACACCGTTTTCTACCTTAATTACCTCGCAGCTAACAGTTTTGCGGCCATTCTTCATTACATCCATCAATTTAAGTGCTTTATCAATCGTTAATAAAGGAGTGGTCTTCTTCTCCCCATCTATGGTTTCAAAAATAAGCTTACAATTCTCTTCTGTGGATATATTGCTCACTCCGTTATCCCAAAAGTGCTCATCTGCCATAAAAAACACCTCTTTTCCACTTATATTATTACAGAAAGTGCATTAACGGATAAGCAAAATGACATCTCGGGGACGGGGTTGTAGACGTCATTTGACGTTTTGGGGACGGGGTTGGAAACGTCATTTTATGCACGCAGTGCATTGATTTCTTCAAGGGTAGGAGGATTAAGAGGTAATGGATATCTTGAGATTGCAACTGCTGATGTAGCAGCAGCAAATCTTACTAATTCATCATCAGAAAAACCCTTCATAAGACCATACACACAGGCTGCCTTGAATGTATCTCCTGCTCCAAGTGTGCTCTTAACCTCTACGTTAAAGGGCTTCATCCTTTTCATAGGCTGTCCCTTTCTACCATAGAGCATATCCTTTTCGCCACCAGTGATAATAACTAATCCTTCTGTCTCATTAACTAACAATTCATATACATCTTCTTTGGCCATACCAGCGTAATGTTCAGCCAGGCACTCCTTAGAGACTACGTTGATTGCGGAGTTTTTGTGTAAAAAGCTTGTATGCTCGCTATCAATGGTTACATATGGCTTACCATATTTCACACAAAGCTTAGCAGCTTCTTCAGTTTCTTCTTGAAAGAAAGGGTCGATTGCTGCCACTTCGCATTCCTTTATAGCGTCTTCACTTGGCTTATTCCATCGTTTTATTCCACTTTCATATAGGGTTTGGAATTCTCCCATTGGTGATCTGACTAAGTCGGCAACGACTACATAGTCCATTAATCCTACATAATCAGGATCAAAAGTCAAGCACGAAAGGTCTACAGATTTATCCTTGTAAAAGTCTTTAAGCATAGGTGCTACTTCTGTACCAATATGGGTTCCATCTAGGTAAACTGATATCCCAAGCGAGTCCAAAACAGTTGCAGCCGTGCCAGTCTCTCCACCAGGAAGAAAGTATTTAGCCGAAAGCTCTGAATACTCATCGGGCTGTAAAAATCCTTTTTTTAAATAAAAAGAATGTGTTCCTAAAACCTGTCCAAACAAATATGCATACATAAAATATCCCCTCCATATTATATTACGTTATGTAAACCATTATCAAAAAAAACGTTTCAAGTAGTCTTTTCACTTTTCCCATTTCACTACTCATATTTATATAATACTACTTACAAAATTAAATTGTGTGCAAACAAATACTTATGATTTACTTAATATTAACAAAAAGTGACATCTGGGGGAGGGGGGTGGAAACGTCAAAAAAGTGACATCTCG
>JAZUDH010000105.1:0-22266 GCA_045639565.1 Lachnospiraceae bacterium | reverse complement strand
AAAAAAAGAGAACACATTTATGTGTTCTCTTTTTTTTCGTAGCGAGAGGGGGATTGGTATCAATCGAAGCATGGTACCATGGTGGAGAGGCGCCTAGGGTCCGGTGGACCCTGGTCAGGCGTGTCCGGCGCCAGCCGGCGTGAATTCGAATCCCCTTTAAACAACACATTTATGTGTTCTCTTTTTTTAGTCTAAAATCGCCTGAAAGTGCCTATTTTAGGCGTTTTTTGGAAACTCCACTTTACTGGTATTTTCTGATTTGTTCTGGTATTTTCTAAAAGAATTGGGGGAAAAGTGGGGGAAAAATTTTTTTTTTGCAATTTTTTGCAAAAATTGAGTGGGGGAAAATTGGGGGAAAAAAAAGTCCAGTTTTCCTTGTAAAATCAAGGAAAAACAGACTTTGGGAAAAAAATTTTATTTTTTTTTGACAGTAAAATAGGAAAAACACTATGGAACTTTTTCAAGTCCATAGTGTTTTTTGTTAGAAATCGATATTATCAATCAATGACGACGTATCAATGTTTGATGAACTCAATTGATGAAGGTAAACTTCTTGAGTTACTTTGATGCTACTATGCCCAAGCATTTTTGAAACATTGTAAACGCTTGCACCATTGGCAATGAGGTAACTACCATAAGTGTGACGAAGGGAGTGGCATGTTGCATTGAGATTAGAACAATTAGCTCTTACAAGCATTTGAGAAAGCACTCGATTCACATTCCTATAAAGAATAGGGGTTCCACTTTGCGATTGGAAGATGTAGTCACTTGGTTTTGCTTTAGGCCATCGTTTCTTTTGAGCCTTAATAATCTTCTCGCAATTTTTGTTGATGGCAATTGGTCTATTGCTTGTTTTTGTCTTTGTGGTACCTCGTACCACAATCATATGTCCAGAGGTTGGGTCTTTTTCATCCTTAAGACTTCCATTAATATCGAGGAATGTCATTTTTCCATTTTCATAAATGATGTCTTGCCAACGAAGAGCAAGGCATTCATTAATTCGAAGACCCGTAAAGAGTAAAAAACATATAACATCAGCGTTGACACCATATACTCTAGTTCCGACGGGACCATTGATGCAACAATCACGAGTATTAACTCTTTTAGCTTCTTTAAGGAGCTTATCGATGTCATCGAGCTCTAAGTATTCTCCTTTACGAGTTTTCTTGACTACTTCCTCCTCTCTAAGAGGTGCAACCTCACTAGCGGGATTCTTTTTAATGACACCACTATCCAATGCTCTATTTAAACATCGTTTAATTAGAGCGAGGTCTCCATTTATTGTTTTTTTTTGCATAAGAACCATCATTCATCTCCATAATGTAATTGGTAATTGATTTGGCATTAATTGAACCTAATTGCTCTTTACCTAAGTCACTTTTTTCGAGACGCTTTAAGGTGTCGCTTTGATGGCTATTAGGAAGGCAATCTTTTTCACGTTTGATTGTTGCCCAATATACACAACACTCGTAAGCATATCTATGGAAAGAAGTTTTTAGTGTGTCGATTTGAGTACGATTAGTAGGATTGGTTTCAAATTTGTTAACTTTTTTTTGAACTTCCTTTTTGGTTTTTCCCGTGAACTCCTTTCTTTCTCCACCATATGTACATCTAAAACGAACATATTCTTGTCCATTCTTTATGATTGTATCCCAAGTTCCAACGCTTCTAGTTAATTCGTTATTCATTTTCAATTCCTCCTATGTAATATTCCTATTGCGCTAGTCCAATGAACTCCCCACAAGAGAGAACTTGGATTTTTAGTTACCATAAATGCTATGCAATAGGGTTGTTGATTATAAAATTCTTGTGTCGAATGTGATGTTAGTATAAGTGACCTGATGCACTTGTTTTCCTGGTACAGGCACGAGCGTTCCCATTTTTATGAAAAAGAGAACCCTCATAATTGAGAGTTCTCTTGTGGTCTATTAAATAGTCTTGTATTTCTTTGTAAGAGGGTCTAGTAGGATTGCGATTACATCTATAGTAAAGCCATCACCAAGGACATCTTGAAGTTGTCTATATGACAAATCATTCAAGAAGGCATATTCTACACCTTGAGCTTTACATAGCTCCAAGCGATTTAAGTATCTATAGAAATCGCCAAAGGCAATGCAACCACTACAAGGGCACCTATCTTGAACCCTTGTGAGAGCACCAACCTTGTCTTCGAAGGTGATGTTTTTAGCAACAAATTGACCTTTGCTTGTGCCATTAGCCCACATACGTTCACGAAAAGGCACTCTTTTTGCAATGGATTCACTTAGGATAGCATGAATCTCTTCAATAAAGCCTTCTTTAGTAATAGAAGGATTGACCTTCTTTATTTCATCGTATGCCCATTTGTTGTTGGCGAATATGGTTTCGATTTCGAGTGGAGTAAGGTTTAAGTCTAACTTGTCCTCATTGAACTTGTTGTGCGCGAGTATGCTCTCTACCCTTGGAATAGTAGTAATCTTGTAATCCATAAAGTTCACTTTGGCATCCTTAGGCATCGAGATGCCTTTGATGTTTGTCCAATAGTAGCGTGCGCGATGTTGATATGTAAGGAGGTCACTATTGATGTAAATAGCCGATACGCCTAAATATTTATCAAGCGCCTCCTTGTTAGGCTTCCTTTCGAATAAGTTTCTATTGCTTTTGTTGTTCGGATTAACTTAATCCACTGAATGAACAATATATGATAGACAAGGGAAACTATGATTATGCAGGAAAATGGTTTGACAAAAACAAGATTTGGAGCATACTATGTAGTGAACACACATAAGTTCCAATATTTCAAGACTACTTTTTGTTGAAATTGAAATGAATAAGTGTTAAAATTAAGTTGCCGAAGGAAGTAATTCTTTCCCATCTTTGATGGACATCCATACTAAGGAGCGGTATGGCGGTGCTCTGGCATCGAAAACAACTATCACTAACGGAAGCACCCGATGGGCATCGAGCAATTGGTGACCATATATGCCAGGTAAGTGTGAGGCTTACATTGTTGGGATAGCAACATATTAACCAGATTTTTAAGGATGAAGTGACCGTGGAGTGATTCACGGTCATTAATTATTTATGGGGACATATGATTTCAAAAGATAATTATGATTTAGTAAAACAAGCTATAAAAATACACAGCAGATTAAAAGATAGAACATATCTGATTTTATATAAGGTGAATGCCAAGCAAAAATCGAAAATTATGGAATCGCCCATATTAGAGGAAAACTTTTGGCATTTGGTGGGATGCAAGATAGATGATACATTAGAACTAACACCTGAAGAAAAGCATCAACTGTACGAGGATTGTTTTGCAGGTGAAGATATAGCGAAATCTCTTGTCTACACACGACAGGCGCAGGACGTGTCAAAGAAGGCAAATGTTGTGATTAATATGTTCGATTTTGTTATTAATGCAAAGTCAATAAGATTATGCCATACAGATGGAGCACCAGAGGCAGCGATGTTTAAGGTAGGAGCTGGCTCTTCGAATGGAGTAATCGGTTATAGTGATGAGATTAAAGGTATGATTCCTAAAACGGCACAGCAAAAGTCTATATTTAAGATAAAAGCTGATGCCAATGATAAAATTTTCTTGATACTCAGTAAGGCATATGGATATGCCAAGTATGATACAGTAGAGTATGTCGTCAGCCCTAAGATTTTTCCGTCTATAATTGAGGAGATTCCAAATGACATACTATATGAGGAAGAACTATTTTCTGATTTCTTGGATTAAGACTTGGTTCATTCCTGGTTATAGAGTAAGGTAAAGTAGTAGATGCCTTCTCTTTTTTTCGTAGCGAGAGGGGGATTGGTATCAATCGAAGCATGGTACCATGGTGGAGAGGCGCCTAGGGTCCAGTGGACCCTGGTCAGGCGTGTCCGGCGCCAGACGGCGTGAATTCGAATCCCCCCCAGTCCTAGGCTATCTATTGATTGACTATTGTCTGAATCTTTCGTAAAATTAACACATTGAGGGTTAATTTGCGCATAAAATTAGCCCCGAATAATTCGGGGCTTTTGATTTACTTAAAAATCTTTTTAGCAATCCAGATAAGGATGCATGAACCAATGACTGAAAGAGCGAAGCCTACGAACTTACCAGCTTCGATGTTTAAGATGTTTCCAATCCAGCCACCGATTACACCGCCAAGTAGGCCTACGATCATGTTACGGAAGAAACCGCCCTTTGAGTTCATGAATTTTCCAGCGAGCCATCCTGTAAAGGCTCCGAGTAAAATTGAAATAATAAAATGCATTTTTGTACCTCTCTCAATAATATTTATGGGATATATCCTATGAAAGCCCAGATATTATTTAGAAAAATGGCTTTCATAATCTCCCAAACACAAGTCACATTTTAATTCGAAATTAACGAAGAAACAATATAATTTTTAGACATAATAGGGTCCATATTTGTGTAATTTGGGCAGATTAGGAGCAGAATATGCGCATAATAATATCTAATTTAGGCTTTTTATTGGCGATAAGCGTATTCATAATACTCATATTTAAAGCAATCTCTAAAAAGAATTCCCTGGGAAACACATTAAGTAAGGTTTTCATGGGAGCTGCTTTAGTGGTTATTTTCTTTGCCCTTAACTGCAATGCCCCATTACTTACGATGAAAAGCTTCTGTGTATGCTTAGAGCATATTGCTATTATCTGGACTCTTTATTTCACACTCGTTTTTGCAAGTGATTTTTGCGAATATCCCTATACTAAGGAGTCTAATTTCTTTGTAATAGGTATTCTTTTGCTTGATTCAAGCTTACTTATCACAAATCCTATAAATAAGCTGATGGCTGATGTAGTGCTTTCTCAAAAGCTTGTATTCAGCGTGGCTGCGTTTGTTGAAAAGCCAGTATTTTATTATCACATTTTCTGCATGTTTTTCATTGTGGTAATACAGCTTTATGTACTTATCAGAAAGCTGATTGCTACGTCGCAGTATTATCGATTCAAATATGTTCTTTTGCTCATAGCATATGTCATTGTAATTGCTCCGAATTTACTTTACTTCATGCTTGATGTTGAAGTGTTTGTGTTTGTGCGATGGATATTCGGGATGGGTGCAGGCCTTGTTTACTATATTGCCTTCATTTCTAGGCCCATAACATTGCTAGGACGCCTCAAAAACTACGTTGATGACACTATTTCTGATGCTATCATCATTTATGATGCGTCGGGAGCTGTTCTTTCTATCAACAGGTCAGCTAAGAATCTTTTTGCCAAAGAAGACTGGTGCGATAAGCACAAGCTTATGGAAAGGATTAACTGCTATGAAGATAGTAGCGACATTCCTCTGCTTGAAATCAAGAATTCAATCTACGAGGTTGTGTACAATCCTGTGAAGGATGCTAAGGGAAACTATGTAGCAGCAACCTTTGTTTTTCATGATGTAACCGAAGCAGAAAGGCGTTTTGAGAAAGAACATAAAGCGGCAATTTATGATCAGGTAACAAAGATTTACAACCGAACTGGTTTTATTGATACTGCCAGGAAATTCATGAACAAAAGCAAGGACGAGGGCAGATTTGTAATCGTCGTAAGCGGTATTAATAACTTTAAGGGTATTAATTCGCTTTATGGAACCAAAATTGGAGATCAGGTTTTAAAGTCAATCGCATTAAAATATATTGAGATTAGCAGGAATCCTGAGAAGGAAACTGAAATGGTTTATGGGCGTACTGCAGAGGGCAAGTTTGCTGCACTTATTCCGTTTGATATGGTAGAAGAGCTTGTGAATGAGCTTAGCCATTTCACAGTAAATATTGCTGATGATGCCGAGGTTCACGTTGAAATGAGCCATGGCTTTACAATACTTGATGATTCAGTGAAAGGCATTGACCTTTACTATGAGAGAGCACTTTTGGCTTTGGGAAAATGCAAGAATAACCTGCGCTCTGCCGTGCTTGAATACTCAGTTGATTTTGAAGAGGATCAGCATAGACAGCAGATGTTACTAGCTGAAGCACACGATGCAATCAGCCACAAGGAGTTCTTTATCGAGCTTCAGCCTCAGATTGATATAAGGAATCACACGGTAATCGGCGCCGAGGCACTTGTACGCTGGAATCATCCGGTTTTCGGACGCATTTCTCCTGCCGAGTTTGTACCACTTTTTGAAGATAATGGATACATTACATATCTTGATCGCTTTGTCTGGGATCAAGCTGCCAGTGTGGCCAAAGAAATGGAAGAGAGTGGAGTATACTCTGGTCCCATTTCTGTAAATGTGTCTCAAAAGGATATCATAAATACTGATGTTCCATCTATTTTTGATGGACTTGCTAAAAAATACCAGATTAGCCCTAAACGAATTCATGTCGAAATTACTGAGAGTACTTGTGTAAATACACCGGAAACTCTTCTTTATACTATGAACAGACTAAGAGAGCTAGGATTCGAGGTTGAAATTGATGACTTTGGAAGCGGCTACTCTTCACTTAACGCTCTTATGGGACTTCCTTTTGACGTGGTTAAGCTTGATATGATGTTTATGCGCGAAAAGAGAAATGAAAAGGCTGATGTTATTATCTCAGCTATTACTAGCATGGTTCATTCGCTTGGGGCCAAGGTTGTCGTTGAAGGAATCGAAACAGAAGATAACCTTAAAGCTGCACTTGAGCTTGGTGGTGACATCGCTCAAGGCTATTATTATTCAAAACCTATCTCTATCGAGAAATTTAGCGAATTTGTGGCTAATTTCTCTAAAATTGATGAGAAATAGTACCGTCTATGATATAATCAATTGGACACTTTGAAGGAGTGCCATTGAAAGGAGAGATATCTAGATGGGATTAATTAGAAGCGTAGTTGGAGCTGCTAAGACTTCTTTTTCAAGCACCATGCAGGATCAGTGGAAAGAATTCTTTTACTGTGATTCATTAGACAAAGAAGTATTAGTTGTAAAAGGAACAAAAAAGACTAAAGGTCATAACCAGGGAAATGACAACATCATTTCAAATGGATCAGGAATCGCTGTTGCAGATGGACAGTGTATGATTATCGTAGAACAGGGCAAGGTAGTCGAAATTTGTGCTGAGCCTGGTGAATTTACCTATGATTCTTCTTCAGAGCCTAGTATTTTTGCAGGTAACTTAGGAGAAGGTATCATTAACACCTTCAAGACTATGGGTAAGAGATTTACCATGGGTGGTGATACCGGCAAGGATCAGAGAGTTTATTACTTTAATACAAAAGAAATAATGGATAACAAGTTTGGTACAGCTAATCCTGTTCCATTCCGTGTAGTAGATGCTCGTATCGGATTAGATCTTGACGTAGCAATCAGATGCTCAGGTATCTATTCATATAAGATTGTTGACCCCATTCTTTTCTATGCTAATGTATGCGGAAACGTAGACAGAATATATAAAAGAGCAGAAATCGACAATCAGTTAAAGACCGAATTTATCAGTGCTCTTCAGCCAGCACTTGCTAAGCTTTCAGCACTTGAAATTCGCCCTAACCAGATTATTGCTCACAATACAGAATTAGAGAATGCTTTAAATGAAGTATTATCTAATAAGTGGGTTGAAACACGAGGCATAAGAGTAGAAAGCATTGCTTTAGGAACAGTTACTCTTCCTGATGAAGATGCTGAAATTATTAAGCAGGCACAGCGCCAGGCAATGTTAGTAAATCCTGCTATGGGTGCTGCTGCATTAACACAGGCTCAGGCAGATGCTATGAAGATGGCTGCTAGCAATTCTAACGGCGCAGCAATGGGCTTCATGGGTATGAACATGGCAGCACAGACTGGTGGCGTTAACGCTCAGGCTCTTTATCAGATGGCCGCTAACCAGCAGGCACAGCAGCCTCAAAACGCTGCAGGTCAGGAAGGCTGGAAATGCTCATGTGGCGCAGTTAACTTAGGAAAGTTCTGTACAGAATGTGGTGCTAAAAAGCCCGCAGGTGCACCTTTATATAGATGCGACAAGTGTGGCTGGCAGCCCGCTGATCCTACAAACCCTCCTAAATTCTGTCCCGAATGTGGCGACATATTTGACGAGAATGACGTTCAGTAACAATGTTCTGATTTAAATAATGGTTGATTGAATGACTACCGGAGTGAAGTTCCTTCACTCCGGTTTTTTTGCATTATGAGGGCATTTTAGACTATTTTTTTCTTTACTTTCATTCAAGATTATTTCTTTTTACTTTCTTGATTGCATTATTTATGCTTATATCAACTTCATTACCATCAACATATTCATAACTACGATTATTGAATGCATGTATTCTAGAAAATAGCCCGTATTATTTCCATAGTTACATTCAAATTCTTAACATTGTAATTTCTTGAATGTATCAATCTAAAGAATTACTATTCTTTTGCCTTCAGAATAATTAGTTCGTGCATTTTTGAAGGACTATGACACTATGTTAGGCCTTAATAGGAGCATAATCGTGGGAAAAGCTCATCTGATGATTGCTCAATTCACTAGCGAAGCATAGGTGAAATGGTGCTATGAGTAATGGTCGAGCCTTCTATTACTGCCTGAGCGCCGTATAGTAGTTTGGGGCAGTAACAAACTTAGTGATTTGCTGGCGAAGCATAGGTGAAATGGTGCTATGAGTAATGGTCGAGCCTTCTATTACTGCCTGAGCGCCGTATAATCGTTTGGGGCAGTAATCAACTTATTAATTTTCTAGCGAAGCATAGGTGAAATAGTGCTAAGAGCAATGAACTAGTCGTCTATTACTGCCTGAGACAACGATTTCTCTTTGGGGGCCGTAGAGAATATAGCCAGGTGCTGGATTTTACGTTGAGATTTTACGCTTTGCGCTAGCGCTTAACTTCTCTTTACTGCTCCCTATATCACTTTTTGCCTTTAGGCAGTAGTTTTTCTCTCGTTTAGGTAGATATTAAAAATAGATTACTGCTTATTTGTATCCAATTCATCACTCAAGCAGTAACCAAAACTAGAATTAAGCTTTTTCACTTCCTTTTCTACTGCTCATCATCTTGTGAGGTAGTGTTAGGCAGTAATATCATTACTAATTTTGTAAGAATTCACTTAATACGAAGGCATAGTTTCCTTATTTACCAATACGATTACTGCTCAGTGTCAGCTTTTTCAATGACAAGCAGTAATACGAATTCTAGTTATTCTAGTTATGCACGAAATCACCAAATTCGGAACGATGATTGCCACAGAGAATAGTGAAAGCAGTAATTCCGTGTAAAGCCCAGAACTGTTTAACACGTAAATAAGAGAAACAAATAGTACCACGTAGATAAGAGAAACAATGGCTTTCGGTGTAAAGGAAAGAAGAGATAACCCTATAGTTGTAGGAAAATCGAAAATACGAGGTAAATATAAAAAATCTCTTAAACGATTAGGAAGATAATTGACAAGTAAGCATGCATTATGTAGAATAAAAACAACATAAGATTGCGTACAATCTAAACAAGCACAATCAAACACAAATATAATTAATCAAATCTTACATGGAGGCCAGGATGAACAAAGATTTTGATATTCAAGAATATATGACTCACGGAGTAGAGAGAATCGTAGCTGATGCTATGAAGGCTACTCTCAAAAATCCAAGAGAAAGCGCATATATGATTAAGTTTGCTGCTGCTAGCAAGGCTGCATCTAAAAAAAGAGCAAACCTTGAGAAAAATGGTGAGCATGTGCCTCCATTCCTGATTGCCAGCATTACAAGCAGCTGTAATCTTCATTGTGCAGGATGTTACTCAAGATGCAACAATGCAACTGTTGATGCTGAACCAGTAAAGCAGTTAACAGGGGAAGACTGGAGTAAAATATTCGATGAGGCTGATGATCTTGGAGTAAGCTTTATTTTGCTTGCTGGAGGCGAGCCATTACTAAGATATGACGTTATAGAAAGCGCTGCTAAAAAGCAGAATATCTTATTCCCCATATTTACAAATGGAACTTTCATGTCTGAAAAATATTTTGACATGTTCGACAAATACAGGAACCTTATCCCTATCATGAGTATTGAGGGAGAGAAGGAAGCAACTGACAGTAGACGTGGTGAGGGTGTATACGATAAGCTCATCGCTAATATGGACGAGTTGTATAAAAGAAACTTGATTTTTGGTGCCTCAGTAACTGTTACAACTGAGAATATAAAAGAAGTTTCATCTGAAGAATTTATCACGAATCTTTCGGGCAAGGGCTGTAAAGCAGTCATCTTCGTAGAATTTGTGCCCGTTACAGAAGAGAGCGCAGACCTTGCTCCGGGAGATAAAGAAAGAGAATTTTTGAAGGAGGAAATCGCTAGACTACGAGCTGAACATCCTGAAATGGTATTTGTTTCGTTCCCTGGTGATGAAAAAAGCTCAGGTGGCTGTATTGCCGCAGGTCGCGGATTCTTCCACATTAATTCTCATGGTGGTGCAGAACCTTGTCCATTCTCGCCATATTCTGATATAAATGTAAAGGAAACATCTTTAAAAGAAGCTATAAATTCTAAGCTATTTAGAACACTTATAGAAAACGATGTCCTCGCTGATGACCATCAGGGTGGCTGCGTTCTTTATGAAAAACGCGGCATGGTAGAACAGATTTTAAATAGTTAATGGTATTTGGGCCAAAGAAAGCGATTTAGGCCCCAGAAAGGGAAATGAAGATGACAGAAATCGAAGCAATTTTAGCGAGACATTCAGTAAGAAACTACAAGGATGTTAAGATTGAAGCTGAAAAGATCCAGAAATTAAACGAATGCATTAATGAAGTTAACAAAGAAGGAAATGTTAGATTCGTATTGTGTGAAGATGCAGCTAATACATATAACCGCCTTTTAAATCGCGCAATGGGCTTAGCTAGCGCACCTAGTGTTATTGCCTGCATCGGTCCTGATGATGAAACACTAGATGAGAGAATAGGTTACTACGGCGAAAAAATCGTGCTTTTTGCTCAGAGCTTAGGCCTCAACACCTGTTGGGCTGGAACCTACAACAAGAAAAATGTTCCTGCCAAAGAAAAAGAGGGTGAGAGATTAGTGCTTACTATCGCAATTGGATATGGTGTTGACGGTGGACGCACTAGAAAATCTAAGACTGCAGGAGATGTAACATCAGGAAGAGCTGATAGACCTGAATGGTTTAACCGAGGTGTTGAAATGGCTCTCTTAGCGCCCACAGCAATCAACCAGCAGCAGTTTGAAATTACATTAAATGATGACGATACAGTTTCTTTTGCCGACAAGGGCGGCGTTTTAAGCAAAGTAGATTTAGGTATTGTTAGATACCACTACGAAGTAGGCGCAAGACACTAGGTAGCAAGCCATGAAAGCAGGCACAAGGCACTAGGTAGCGGACCATGAAAGCAGGCGCAAGGCTCTAGGTAGCGTGCCCTGAAACAACGCGTGAGACACTATATTTAGGCGGGATTGAAAATTCGGCTGGTATAAAATAAAAAAGCACCAAGACGGTGCTTTTTTTGTTGCGTCTTAGTGCTTTATATTGTCGATTTTATTTCTTTCTTTTTTCATGATGAGCCTTAATAGCTGCGAAGGATTCGGGGCTTAAGTCATGCTCAACACGGCAGGCGTCAGCAAGAGCGAGTTCTTCAGGAACGCCAAGCTCCATGAGACATTCTGAGAGGACTTTGTGTCTTTCATAAACAGCATGAGCCTTTATAGAGCCTTCCTCGGTTAAATTGATGTAGCCTGCATCGGTAACTGTGATGAGTTTTTTTTCACGCAGATGCTTCATGGCGATAGAGATGCTTGATTTTTTATAGCCCATATCGTTAGCGATGTCGATAGAACGAACTACGGGGAGTTTCTCGCTAAGAATAAGTATAGTTTCTAAGTAATCTTCCTGTGACTGATTGTTATTCATTAGTAATCCCTTTTAATTGATAGTTTTCTTTTTATACTAAAAAGTATAAGGTCAAATAGGCTAAAATGCAATAAAAAAGCCAAGTAAAGGTTGACTGTTACTGCAAAAATAGTTAGGATAAATACAGTGTTTTATGCACATACTAATGAGGGTTGGCCCCTCAAGGAGTTAAGTTAAAATGATACAGTCAAGAACACATAATTGTAATGAATTACGAATTGAAAATGTTGGCGAGAGAGTTACTCTTGTAGGCTGGTATGAAAATATCCGTCGTGTCAGCAAGAATCTTGGTTTCGTCGTATTACGTGACTTCTATGGAACAACACAGATTGTTCCTGAAACAGAAGAAATGATGGAAATCTTCTTAAGCGTAAACTGCGAGTCCACTTTAAAAATTGAAGGTGTTGTTCGTGAACGTTCAAGCAAGAACAACAAAATCGCTACCGGCGATATTGAAGTAGTACCTGAAAAAGTTGAAATCTTAGGAAAGTGTATTTACAATGAGCTTCCTTTCGAAATTAATCGCTCTAAGGATGCTGATGAAAATGCACGTCTTAAATATCGTTACTTAGATCTTCGTAACCCTGAAGTTAAAAAGAAGATAGTTATGAGATCTAAGATTGTAGCTGACCTTAGACAGGCTATGATGGCTCATGATTTCCTTGAAATCACAACACCTATCTTAACAGCATCAAGCCCTGAAGGCGCACGTGATTACCTTGTTCCTTCACGTAATCACCCTGGAAAGTTCTATGCACTTCCTCAGGCTCCTCAGCAGTTTAAGCAGTTACTTATGACTTCTGGATTCGATAGATATTTCCAGATTGCTCCTTGCTTTAGAGATGAAGATGCAAGAGCAGACCGTTCACCCGGCGAATTCTACCAGCTTGATATGGAAATGGCATTTGCTTCCCAGGAAGACGTATTTGCTGTTATCGAGGATGTCCTTCCTCCTATCTTTGAAAAGTATGGTACTTATAATGTGGCTTCTAAGGCTCCTTTCACAAGAATAGGCTACAACGAAGCTATGGAAAAGTATGGTTCAGACAAGCCTGACCTTCGTATTAAGCTTGAAGTTCAGGATGTTACAGACCTTCTTTCAAACTGCGGCTTTGATGCATTTAAGGATAATGTTATAAAGGCAGTTGTAATCAATGACTTTGCTAAGACCAGAAAAGAAATCGATGCTTTATGTGATGAAGTATTCGTTTCAACAGCTAATAAAGCATTCTGGTTCAGAGTAGATGAAAATGGTAACTTCGTAGGCGGTATCTCTAAGTTCTTAGAAGCGTCCAAAGAACAGGTTATCAAGACCTTGAACCTTAAGGCTGGCGATTTTGTTGCTGTAGCAGCTGGCAAGAAGCTTGTAGCTCAGAAGACAGCTGGTGCTATTCGTAAGATTTTTGGTAATGCATGTGAAAACTGCATCGACCGTGAAAGATATGAATTCTGCTGGATTGTTGATTTCCCTATGTACGAAATCGGCGAGGAATCCGGTGAAATTGAATTCTGCCACAATCCATTCTCAATGCCTCAGGGCGGCATGGATGCATTAATGAATGAGGATCCTTTAAAGATTAATGCTTACCAGTACGACCTTGTTGTTAATGGTGTTGAACTTTCTTCAGGTGCTGTACGTAACCACAACCCTGAAATCATGGTTAAGGCATTCGAAATCGTAGGCTTAGGAGAGGAAGACGTTAAGGCTAAGTTCCCTGCAATGTACAATGCATTCTGCTACGGAGCTCCCCCTCACGCAGGTATCGCTCCTGGTGTAGACCGTATGGTAATGTTACTCTCTGGCGATGAAACAATCCGTGAGATTATTCCATTCCCTATGAACAAGAATGCTCAGGACTTAATGATGGGTTCACCTTCACCTGTAGAACAGAAGCAGCTTGACGATGTTCATATCGCAATCGTTATGCCTAAGGAAAAAGAAGATAAATAGGTTTGCTTGTGTTATGTAAACTAACATACAGTGTAACATAGATTTTAGTGATAAAGCTGATATGAAAATCATAATGTATGATGACAGATCAAGAGCATACGAGCAACAGAAAGAGTCTGTGAGCTTAAAACGCATGGTGACCTGGATGAAATTATTGTTTACAAATAGTAACAAGGTGTATGCAGGGTAGAAGGAATACAATATATTTCTTTTGCACAAATTAAAATAAACGGTACAGATATTTAGATTTGATTGATATCTGTACCGTTTTAATGTGTCTATATGCATAGGGACGGTTCTTTCTCATCAACGATTGGTACCACGAAGCGAGGGTTGTCCCTTCGTGGTGTATGCATAGGGACGGTTCTTTCTCATCAACGATAGGTACAACAAAGCGAGGGTTGTCCCTCTTACAGTCTATATATTTTATAGTATTGTTGCAAAAGAACAGATGCCATCATTTTACAATAAGTTCATCCGGAATATACTTTTTAAGCTCGGCTTCAAGAGCGGCTGAGTTGATAGGCTTAGTTAAGTAGCCTACGAAACCTGCATTTAAGTATTCTTGTTCCACCCCCTGGATAGCATTAGCAGTAAGCATGATGACAGGGGTATCTTTGTTAGGACCAGAGCCACTTTTAATGATATTTAATGTCTCGATACCGTCCATTTCCGGCATCATGTGATCCATTAAGATGAGGTGGTAGGTGTTCTTATCTGCAAGCTCAATGGCTTCACGTCCGCTCATTGCAAGATCAAGCTTAACTTCAGTTTTCTTAAGGAGGCCCTTAAGAACAGTAAGATTCATCTTATAGTCGTCAACTGCGAGGATACGTGCTTCTGGTGCCTTAAAGGATTCTTTATATTCAAACTTTTCTGAGCTGGCTATCTTTTTGTATTCACCACTTGGCGCGGCATTTACAATCTTTTGTGGAATATCAACCACGAACTCAGAGCCCTTTCCATATTCAGAACTTACAGAGATATCGCCGTTCATAAGGTTTATAAGCTCACTTGTAATCGATAATCCCAAGCCGGTTCCCTCGATGTTTCGGTTCCTGCGTTCGTCTACTCGCTGGAAGGCTATGAATAAAGCCTTCTGATTTTCGGGCTTAATTCCTATACCTGTATCTTTAACCTTGAAGCATAAGTAACCTACATCATCAGATATTTTATTCCACTTGGCGCTAAGTGTAACACGTCCCTTTTCAGTGTATTTGGCTGCGTTAGTAAGCAGGTTAATGAGTATCTGCTGTATTCTTACCTCATCACCGTATAGCTTCTTAGGAATATTAGGATCATATTCAATACTAAAGCTTAGGTTCTTGTTAATAATCCTAGGTGTAATAAGTGTTTCACAGGCTTCAATTATCTTGTGAGGACTATAATTTCCAGGAGCTAGCTCCATCTTTCCTGATTCAATCTTAGAAAAATCAAGAATATCATTGATGATTGATAATAGTGCGTCACCAGAAATCTGAATGTTCTTAGCGTATTCTTGAATCTCAGGGGTCACATTTTCACGAAGAATCATTTCGTTCATACCAAGTATTGCATTGATAGGAGTACGAATTTCATGGGACATATTGGCTAGGAATTCTGACTTAGCCTGGCTCGCACGTATTGCTTCGTTACGGGCGAGAGTTTCTTTCTTTTGCGCTTCCTTAAGCTCATTTAGGGTAGTAACCTCTTTTGTTACATCCTCTATCTGGAAATAACAGCCCAGATACTGACCTTTCTTTTCTACCGGCTTAATGAATATTCTTAAGTTTACTTCTTCATCATTGCTTTTGGTATAGGTTTTGACACCGGCGTAAGGGAATGAATCCTTTAGCGCTTTTCCATCGAGCCAGGTTTTAATGGGCTCAGAGTCAATAGTACAGGTTTCTTTAGTGAATTCAAAATACTGTTGTGCCATAAGATTAGTGTATATACATTTGGAATCAACATCGAAAATAATTAAACCTTCGCCAAGCTCGTTAATCGAATCTGCAAGGGCTCGGTTAGCAAGCGCTTTGGGAGTGTAGTGTTCAGCATAGTAATCAATTATAAATGCAGCAAGTGCATAGAAGACAACAGACCAGTCAAGTGGCATTTCAAAAAGCATATAGAGCGAATTAAGGATAATAATTACGATGAGTACGCATAACGGCGCAATATAGCGCATTCTGTAATAGCCTACAGAACGTAGTGTAGACTCAAGTAATACATATATTATGAAGATAATCATTATATAGTCGAGAATAACGTGTGGATAATATCCCCATTTCCATCGAGGAAGAAAATATAAAACCCCATCTTTCCATACGGTCTGGCAAGTATATATCGCGTGGCCAAAGAAAATATTGAGCGACATATTTACTGTTTCAAGTATGCAAAGTACAGTGAATGCAATCTGTACAATTTTTTTGGCCTTAGTCTGATTGTTGCTATAGGCAAGACAGAAACTAAGAAAGAAAAGAACTATCCAATCAAGAGAAGCAAAGTAAAGTGCGTGGGCGAAGTTACTAAGCTCAAAGGAATTAGACATTGCGAGCATAACATTAGCATAGTCCGCAAAAGCAGAAGCTATAATCATCTGGCGGATTCTCTTAACATAGAGTTCCCTTTTAGATTTTAGCTTTACGATTTGCAAAACAGACAACACTATTGAAATTGATAAAGTAGCAATAAAAGTGATGCGCATAATAAATCCCTAGTTTCTCATACTGTCACATGTATGATACCATTTAGACCTTTACAAAAAGTTAATAAGAAATCTTTAAAAAATCCTTTGAAAGAGAGGGAGCGAGTACTCTAAAAAGCCTTGTTTGAAAGCTTTACAGAGCCTTGCCCAAATCAAGTGAAATAAAAAATAAAAAAAATATGAAAAAAAGTGTTGACAGGTTGGTTACTTGGTAGTATGGTTAGTTACATAAGTAATGAACCACATAACGAACCAACCAATGAAGGTTGAAAAGGAGAATGAAATGGAAAAGAAACAATTTGTTGGAACATATATATGGAGCTTGATTCTATCAGGAATCGCAGCGGGAGCATTGTTTGCATCATCCTTTGTAGTAAGTCAGATTTACCAGTTAATAATAGGAATGAAGTGGATGTCTGATAATCAGGGAAGCTCGCAGGAAGAGTTAATCGCTTTCATTCAGGATTACTTTACTAACTCAGAAAACCTATTAGTAGTTATTACAATTAGAAATATTCTTATCGCTATAGTTGCTTTCATAATTGTAGAAATCACATTAAAGGGTAAGACACTTGGAAATCCTATAAAAGCATTTCCAAAGCTTACATTCCCTGGAACACTTGCAATTGCGATGGGATTAGAACTTATTTTATCTTGTGTATTGATCACAATCGGAAGCGTATTTCCTGGATCAATGGATGGATACAGTCAGGTAGTGACAAGCATGGGATTTACAAATCTTTCAGTTGTTTCGACAATCGCAACATTAGTTGCAGCACCTTTAGCTGAAGAAATTCTTTTCAGAGGATTAATAATGAAGCTTCTTCAAAAAGGTGGATATAATTTCTGGGTAGCGAACGTGATTCAGGCAGTGTTCTTTGGCATCGTACATGGAAACCTTGTTCAGGGATTATACGCTTTCGTAATGGGATTCACATTCGGCCTTATTTATAAAAGAACAGGTAAAATTTGGGCGTGCATCGTTGCACACATCGTATTCAACGCATTTGGAACTTACGGAGTAGCATTAATCTTCGGACATGTCGAAACCTTAGTAGGAATAATCCTTCCTGGTATCGTAGGTGTGATTACAATTGTCGCTGGTGCTGTAATGATGATGTTTGGAAAGGAGAAGGCAAAAGAAAATTAATGAACGAATTTTTGAACCAGGAGAAATCAATCTACATTCAGATAAGCGAAATGATTGAAAATGACATTTTGCGAAATATTATCGAAGAAGAAGAGAGAGTACCTAGCACTAATGAACTTGCTAAACTCTATGTGATTAATCCGGCTACTGCAGCCAAAGGTATCAATATTTTAGTGGAGTCGGGAGTACTGTATAAAAAACGTGGTATAGGGATGTTTGTGTCTACGGGGGCCAAAGAAATGATTATGAAAAGACGTAAGAATGAATTTTATGACAATTACGTACGTCGCGTGGTTGAAGAGGCTGAAAGCCTTGGTATTACAAAAGAAGAATTATTAACAATGATAAAGGAAGCTAAATAGCATAAAGGAGAAATTTAATGAGCACATTAACATGTAAGAACGTAGTAAAGAAATATGGAAAAACAGAAGTTTTACACAATATTAACTTAAATATCGAAGCAGGAAAGATTTACGGTTTTATCGGACGTAACGGTGCTGGTAAGACAACACTTTTATCTATTTGCTCTGGACAGAGCGTAGCAACAGAAGGCGAGATTACTCTTGATGGTGAGAACGTATGGAACAATACAAATATTTTAGGACGTATCTGCTTTGCAAGAGAGCTTAATCCTACAACTTCAACAGGTATCGGTGGATACAAGGTTAAGGATTACTTTAAAATTGCTGAGACATATCTTCCTAACTATGACAAGGAATACGAAAAGGCACTTGTAAAGGAATTTAACTTAGATGTTAAGAAGCGTATCTCAAAGCTTTCAAAAGGTATGATGTCAATGGTTACAATCATCGTAGCTTTAGCAAGCCGCGCTGAGTTCACTTTCCTTGATGAGCCAGTTGCAGGTCTTGACGTAGTTGCAAGAGAAACCTTCTACAAATTATTACTTGATGATTTCTATGAGACAAACAGAACATTCATCATCTCTACACATATTATTGAAGAAGCAGCTGATGTATTCGAGGAAGTAATCATCATTGATAACGGTGATCTTAAGTTAGTAGAAAATACTCAGGAGCTTGTAGACAGAGCAGTTCACGTATCAGGTAAAGAAGAAGACATTGAAGTTGTATGCGAAGGCAAGAAGGTTATTCACCGTGAAAAGTTCGGTCGTTCAAAGGGCGCAACAATTATGCTTGAGCCAGGCGAAACATTAGATACAAAGGGACTTGATGTTTCAACTCAGGCAATGTCATTACAGCAGATTTTCCTTGCTATGTGTGGTAAGGAGGCAGAGGTATAATTATGAATTCAATGGCTAGAAACTTAAAGCACTGGATGCTTTACCAGCTTAAGACCGCAGGAGTTACATTTTTAATGATTATTGGTCTTACAGCACTTTTTGCTTTCTCTAACGGAGGCAAATTTATAGATAACTTTTTAAAGATACTTCCTATGTACTTAGGATTGATGGCAACATTTTCAATTATTGTAAACGGTTTTACTGGAATATCAGTAATATTTCCTGTAACAGTTTCTTTTGGCGCAACCAGAAAGCATAGCATTTATGCAATGGTTCTTGCAGTACACGTAATTGCAATTGTTGAATATGGAATTGCAGGAGCTGCTCTTTTATATACAAAGCCCGAGTTCTTAGAGTTAGCTAAGTTCTTATGGCCTGGTTTTATCGCATTAATTGCATTCGTGCTTGCGCTTGGTAACTTTATCGCACTTCTTTCTAACAAATTCGGACGTATGGCAGGTATGATTTGTTACGTAGTAATCGTTTTACTTGCAACAATTGGAGTGGTAGTAGGAATTAGCGTGGTTGCTTCTAAAGTTGATGTTTCAACTGCTATGGTATTCCCTCTAGCAATTTCAACAGTTGCAGCAATCATCATGGTAGTACTTGATGTTATATCAACATATTTCCTTTATAGATCAATTAGAGTTAAGGATCTTACATTCGTATCATAGGAGTAGACAATGAAAAACACTTTATTAATGATTAAGCAGCTATTGCAGGTTACATACAAAAATATCCTTGTATTTGAAGGAATTATCCTGGGTGGTTATGCTTTTGGATTTATTATTTCACTTATCATATATAATTCATCAGACGATCATCTTTTCGTAAACTTAGGAACCTTTATGGCGATGATGTTCTTGCTGATAGAAATATTCTTTGGAACAATATTTACTTGTTCGGCAGATTTTGTACTTGCAATTACAAACGGAAAAGGCCGTGCAAACTTCGTAATCGCAAGATATGCTCTCTATGTTATAGAGTTTGGTGTAGGTCTTGCCCTTATCAAATTAGGCAGCGCAATTGATACAGCTTTTGCTAAGGCCGGCGACAAGGCAATCGACTTTTTAAGCGTTCCTGCTTGGTCGACATTCCTGGTAATAGCATTAGTAGTTCCCGCACTTGTAATGTGTGCCTCAGCTCTTTACGTGCGCTTTGAACGAAAAGCCTTCTGGGTACTCTGGGGTATCTGGATGGTTGTAATGGTAGCAGGTCCTCGTATCACTTCAGCAATGCACAAGGAACCCGAATCTGCAGCAGCTAAGATTGGCTTCTTCTTCCAGAACGCAATTTCAGTTGGCTCAGCACAGTTCTTCATTGTGGCAGCAGTTGTAGGTGTATGTATATTTGCATTAAACTTTGTCCTTTATAGATATCTTGAAGCAAAATTATAGGTAATAGAGAAAAGCCCGGCGCAGCCGGGCTTTTTTTGTAAAATGACATCTTGGGGACGGGGTTAGAGATGTCATTTTGGCAACCAACTTGCTGAGGAAGGTAAGGGTAGGTTGCCATAAGACAAGAGAGTGTGATAGAATGCTAGGGAATTTTGGGCGAGAGGAAACAGAATGAAGGTTTATTTAGCAAGACATGGCGAGACCGACTGGAACGTGGTGGGACGAATTCAGGGGACGACTGATATTGAACTTAATGAAAAAGGTAAGGGACAGGCTACGTTGCTAGCGGAAAGGCTTAAGGAGCAGCAGGTCAACCTGGGAAGAATATATTGTAGTAAGCTTGTAAGAGCACACGAAACAGCTATGACTGTTGGAAACGCATTTGATGTGGACGTACGACCGGTCGAAGGTGTCGAGGAAATGAGATTTGGTAAGTGGGAAGGACTGACCTGGAAGGACATTGAGGAACAGTATCCGGAGGAATGCGCAGAATTTCACTCTGCTAATCGTAGATATGTGCATGCACCTGGCGGTGAAAATTACCAGGAGCTAATGGAGCGGGCAGTTGCAGCGCTTGAAGCCATTTTGGAAGATGCAAAAGACGTCTCTGAAGCTGGCCAGGACATCTTAGTCGTATCGCACGGAGCAACTATTCTTTCGCTCATAACACTTCGTGATGACATCCCATTCGACCTGATGCTTGCTAAAACTAAGGTCGAAAATGCCAAGGCCATCGAATTTTTAGATAGCGATGTTGCCGTTTTGAAGTCTAAGCTTTAGATTCAGGGCTGCGCTTTATAATATAGGCCAAAGAAATAATATTCGAATTGTGGAAAGATTCAGTGCAAGATGTTGTATTGAGTCTTTTTTTTGTGGAATTGAATCCATTTCATGAAATGACAGAATACATGATATAATAATTTTATAACACTGTGAATTTGTGTAAAGGAGAAGGGGAATGGTAAAGGGAAGGCTTGAAGCTTTAACACCTATAGAAAAGAAGAGAAGGCGCATATATATATGGCTATTTTTGGGGGTCATAGTTATAGGTGTGATATTCAGATTTCTTTTGATTAGTACGGTCAGATCACTTAATACAAAAACTAATGAAGAGTATATTGACTTCTATGAAATGAATTGGGACAGCATAGAAGATGGCACTAATGTTGAGTTAAATGTTGAAGGTATTTTAAAATACTATGCATATGATACACATTCTTCTACATTTATAAAGTCAAGACTAGATAAGTATTACGTTGTATGGCTTGATGGCGGCGAAGTAATATCGATTTCTGTCAATGATGAAAAAACAGCGAAAAAGCTAGATGAGCTGTATGATTATACCTGGGATTACATAGAGCATGGCGGTGAATGGAATCCTCCACATTCAATTAGTATTAAAGGTAAGATATCAAAACTCAGTGAGATAATGGCTAACGTTTTTTACACTCATCTTGATGCTTTAGGGTACAGCGAGGCGCATGGCACCATATTTCCATATAATATCGATGGCACAAGTGAAAGCAGATTTAAGATATATGCAACAATTTTCTTTGGCCTTGCCGAAATAGTTTTGCTTGCAGCCATTTTTATTATCTTTAGAAAGAATAGTAAGGCGGAAGAAAAAGAAAGAAAAGAAGCGTTAAAAGCAGCCATATACGACAATGAGGCTGAATGCAATGAAAATTATGATAACGCTAACGATGAAAACTATGATTCATCCATTATTAGCGATACATTCAAATACCTGAATAGAAAATAATTATAGGGTGGACCATTAGGGACGGAGGCATTTGGACCGTAGGTCTGTCCCCACCGGACCGGGAGGCGGGGTGTCCCGATAGGGACAGCCCTACGGCCCACACGCCTCCGTCCCCAACGGACCCGGGAGGGAAAAAGAAAACCTTAAGTAGTGGGAACTACTTAAGGTTTTTGTTATTTTACTCGAATCTAACTTTCATGTATGCTTTGATCTCTTCGACGCAACGATCGAAGCCAAG
>JAZUDH010000104.1:0-56594 GCA_045639565.1 Lachnospiraceae bacterium | reverse complement strand
ACGACGAGGTAGATAGGGCCAAGGTGTAAGTACAGTAATGTATTCAGCTGATGGTTACTAATAGGTCGAGAGCTTAACCAAAAAGGTGTTATCCTAGGATTGAAAAATTCTTTCTGTGTTCAGTTGTCAAGATTCATTGATACGGCCTAATGGCTCAGTTGGTTAGAGCGCCGCCCTGTCACGGCGGAGGTCGCGGGTTCGAGTCCCGCTTAGGTCGCTTGATTATTGTATAGAAATGTGCAATAATTAAATAGCTGATTGATAATTAAATATTTGGGGTCTTAGCTCAGCTGGGAGAGCATCTGCCTTACAAGCAGAGGGTCATAGGTTCGAGTCCTATAGGCCCCACTAGTTTAAACTAATTAAACTATGGATGGATTCCCGAGTGGCCAAAGGGGACAGACTGTAAATCTGCTGCAACTTGCTTCGGTGGTTCGAATCCACCTCCATCCATTAGCCGTTAGGCGTTTAATTTATGACGCGGGATGGAGCAGTCTGGAAGCTCGTCGGGCTCATAACCCGAAGGTCATAGGTTCAAATCCTATTCCCGCTACTATGCCCCGATAGCTCAGTTGGTAGAGCAAAGGACTGAAAATCCTTGTGTCGCTGGTTCGATTCCAGCTCTGGGCACTTACTTTGAAATGTAAAAACCTTGATTGTTCAAGGTTTTTTTTGTTTATAATTATTGCAACTAATTAACTCAAATCCTAGTGGATAAATTAAGCATAATTTAAGACAAAATAAAGACATATAATGTTCAGATTTGTATAATATATATTGCTTGTTTATTACTATTTTGGAAAGAACGTGTACTTTTCTTGACATGCTATTTTGATATAAAGTAATATATCCATAGTACATATTTAAAGGGATTATGATGGAACAAAATAACAACTCAACTTTAACAGAAGAATATTTAGAAAAGCTTAGGGCTGAAAAGGAAGCAAAGAGAAGAACTATCAAAGTTTCTCAAACTCCTCCAATGGCTGGCCCCCAGAATGGTATGCCAGGACAGCCTGGTTTCCCGGGTGGAAGAAGATTGGAACGTAAGCTCAAAAAGAAATCGCCTATTCCTTTCTTAGTTTTAGTAGGCGGATTTTTCCTAATTCCATTTATTGGACAGCTAATAGGTGGAGGCATAGGATTTGTTAAGCTTGCACTTATTTTATTTATCTTATTTAAAATAAGTAAAAAGATATGGCCTGATGAAGAAGAATCAATAGATACTTCAGAACCGGTTAAGAAAGAGCCTAAAAAAGCCAAGGTTAAGAAAGCTAAAAAAGTTGTTGAACCAGTAAAAGCTGAGGAAACAGTTGAAAAGGTAGAACCTAAGAAAGAAGAGAAAAAATTCACTACCGGAGATGCTGAAATTGATCAGATGATAGAAGACAAAGAGAAGGCAGTAATTGAAATGAGACGTCTTAATGACGCGATTCAGGATCCTACGCTTTCGATGCAGATTGATCACTTAGAGGAAGTAACAACAAAAATACTTAATTATGTTGTTGATCATCCTAATAAAAAGAGCCAGGTTAGCCGTTTCTTTACATATTATCTTCCTACTACTTTAAAGCTACTTAATGCTTATGATAGAATGGATGATGCTGGCATTTCAGGTATGAATATAGATGGCACGAAGGGTAAAGTTGAAGAAATGATGACAACTGCTATGACAGCATTTGATAAGCAGTTAGATGCTTTATTTGCTGACGAGGCTCTTGATGTTGCTACAGATATTAAAGTAATGGAAAATCTTCTAAAATCAGAAGGTTTAACTGAAGAAGAAGAATTATTAAGATTATAATTAATGGTATAAAGGAGAATCTATTATGGATGGAATGAACTCAAGCATGCCTACATTAACATTGGATCCTGCATCACTTACTGCACCTGCAGCACCTGATATGACTCCAGTTATGGAAGCAGCAAAAGAGGAACAGGCAGAGGTTGATCGCGATGCCAATGCAGTAAAAGTTGATGAAAGCATGTTAACTGAAGAAGAAAAGAAAGTTGTAGATGACTTTGCTTCTAAGATTGATATTACTGATTCTAATGTTGTAATGCAGTATGGTGCAGCCGCACAGAAAAATATTGCTAACTTCTCGGAAAACGCTCTTAATAGCGTAAGAACAAAAGACTTAGGTGAAATTGGAGAAGACCTTTCTAGCTTAGTAGTAGAATTAAAGTCAATCGGTGAACCTGAGAAAAAGGGTGTAGCTGGTTTCTTCCAGAAAAAGAAGAATGATCTTGAAGCTATGAAAGCTGGATATTCTAAGGCTGAAGCTAACGTAGACAAGATTGTTAAGAACCTTGAAAATCATCAGGTAGTACTTATGAAGGACATTGCTATGTTCGATCAGATGTATGATCTTAACTTAAAATATTACAAAGAACTTACAATGTACGTTATTGCTGGTAAGAAAGCTCTTAATGAAGCACGTACCAATAAGTTAGAGGAACTTCGTAAGAAAGCAGAGGAGACTGGCGCTCAGGAAGATGCACAGGCATACAATGATTACGCAAACCTTTGTAACCGTTTTGAAAAGAAAATCCATGATCTTGAACTTACAAGAATGATTTCTATTCAGATGGGTCCTCAGACAAGATTATTGCAGAACAACGATACATTAATGCTTGAGAAGATTCAGTCTTCACTCATTAATACTATTCCACTTTGGAAGAGCCAGATGGTTCTCGCTCTTGGTATTGAACATGGTCGTCAGGCTACAGCTGCTCAGAATGCTGTAACAGAAATGACTAATTCATTACTTAAGAAGAATGCTGATACTCTTAAGATTGCAACAATTGAAACAGCCAAGGAAGCTGAAAGATCTGTTGTTGATATCGAGACACTTAAGCATACTAATGAACAGCTCATTTCTACTCTTGACGAAGTAATGAAGATTCAGTCAGAAGGAGCAGCTAAGCGTAAGGATGCTGAAGCTGAACTTGGACGTATCGAAGGCGAATTAAAACAGAAGCTTATGGAACTTAAAGGTTAATTTCTAAGAATTAATAAAGGCGATCACCATTTGGTGACCGCCTTATTTTTATTCTGTAGGTTTTACAAAACTAAATGATTTTAAATCAAAATTGCTGCCTGGTAAGAACATAAATCCTATCTTACCATTAATTCTTACATCCTCTAAATCAAAGTAGTATTCCTGATAATCCGGACTATATGGAATTTCCACCATTTGTCTCACATCTTCAAATCCATTCATAAACATGATATGAATAGAGGTTATAGTATTCTGAGATTTTCCTTCAATCTTTATTCCTTTAACTCCAGATTTGCTAAAATCGAAATAATCATATTCAATACATACGTTATTTCCAATGTTAGTAATAGAATCAGGATTAATCTTAAAACTGTCGCCAATAATTGTTGAATATTTTGAAGCATTTATAGTTTCATATGCTTTATTTGGCTTAGTAAATGAGAACCCTTTAACTGAGAATCTTTCGTCTACATGGAAAACAAATGTAATAGAAGTAAGTCCAGTTATCTTTCTAGGCAATTTGAAAGTGTTATCCTGATAGTGGTTATACCAAGATTTAGCTTTAAATGTATATGAACCTAGCTTCTCACCTTCTTCATAAGAGCCTTCTATAATATCAAAATCAACTTCATCTCTGAAACTAAAAATAGGTAACGTAAATTCATCCGATCCCAAATCACCAAAGTCTACATTATCAAATGTGACAAAAGCATTTTCTGAAGCTGGCATAAATACACCGCCCACAAAGCTTAACTTTGTATCATCTGAATGAGACCTAGAATACTCGCAGCCAGGAATAAATTCATATGGATTGTAAGTTGCTCTTCCTAAGCCTGTTATGGCAAAAGAAAGGGTTGAAACAATCTCTGGATGATCTTTATCATTATCAGCGAAAGCAACTAAATCAAACTTACCATCTCCAATAGCAGCAACTAAAGCTTTATTTCCTTCAACTGTAATTTTAACAAAGTTAGCTTCAACTCCATCCTTAGTTAAAGCTTTGAAATAAACTTTGTCGAAGGTAGCATTTTTAGGAAATACTTCAAAAGTTACTTCTGTTTCTTTATTATCTGGAGTCAGTTCGAAACTTCCATGATTTGAAAGTTCGATTTTTCTAATAGGAACATCATCCATGATGGGTGACTCGATATTTTGCAAAATACAAGAGCTTATTTCTTCATCAGTTTCAACTGAAGTAAGCAACATGGAAGCGGCTGATAATCCATTAGAAGATACATTAACAGCAATGTCTCCAGCTTCACCTGTAGATGCAATAATAGCTATTAATTTACCAGAGAACAATCTTCTAGAGGTTCCCTTATATTCTTCATAATCAGTGCTGTCACCGTTATCGAGGCCTACCAATCTTCCTGCTCCACTAACATTAACAGTAACTCTATTTTTTGCATTAGCAACAGGCACATCATTTTGGTCAACAACACTAATCTCTATAAATGTCAAATCATTACCATTTGCTTTTAAGGTAACTTTATCTGTCTTAAGAGTAATCTTAACTGGATCATCAAAAGAAGAAGCTGTATCAGTTGCAACAATATTTCCTTCCTCATCATATGCTTTAACGAATAAAGTACCTTTAGTAAAGGGAACTTTCCAGTGACCTTCAAGTTCTAATCCCTTCTGGTGGTCTATAAACTGTTTTCCGAGTGATTCATAGTTTAAGAATAATTCAACGTAAGGAGCATTAGAATAAGCGATTACGTCAATAATCTGCCCTTCGTTAAAATCCCAGTAAGGTAATAAATGAACCATCGGATTAGTCTTATAATCAGTCCATTCTGCCTGATAGTGGTAATAAGTATCTTTTTCAAAACCAGCGGTATCTATCTGACCAAAATATGAATTCTTACTAAAGTAAGGAGTTGGTTCACCAATGTAGTCCCAACCTGTCCAGATATACTGTCCAAAGACATAGTCCCTGTCTCTATGAGCAGTTACAACCACATCAACATTTTTAGCGCCCCAGTTTGTAGTACAGTTACCTAGGCATGAACATTGTCCGTCATCGTGAGTTAAAAGATTTGTTTCAAATGGAAAGTGATAGATTCCTCGACTTTGGACAGTAGAGGCTGTTTCACTTCCAAAAATACACCAGTTAGGGTATTTCTCATGATGCTCATCATATAAACGCTCACCGTAGTTGTAACCAGAAAGCTCAAGCAAATCAGAACATTTCTGAGCGTTTTCCCATTCGATATAATTAGAGCCGATACCAATGTAGGCATTATGTTTATAATCGATTTCGCGAACTTTATCTCTAAGCTTTTCTGTCCAATATAAGCCATTTCCGGCATGAGTGTCATAAATCTCATTACCAATACCCCAGATGATTAAAGAAGGATGGTTAATATCTCTTTTAACCCATGAAGTTACGTCTTTGTCCCACCATTCCTTAAAGAAGACGCCATAATCATGCTCGGTCTTAGGAAGCTCCCACATGTCAAAACTTTCTGTATAGATGAGAATACCCATTTCATCAGCAAGTTCCATTACTTCTTTTGCCGGCATATTATGTGAGGTTCTAATAGAATTAACGCCCATCTTGAGGAGCTTTTCAAACTGCCTTCTAAGAGCAACCTTATTCATAGCAGAACCAAGCGCTCCTAAATCATGATGCATACAAGCGCCATTTATCTTTACATAACGTCCATTAAGTGTAAATCCTTCGTTTGGATCGAAATGTATAGTCCTAAAACCTAAAGGATTTGTTACTGAATCAACCAATTCATCATTTACAAAAAGCTCTGATTTAAATTCATAAAGGTTTGGAGAAAGAATATCCCAAAGCTTAGGATTATCCACTCTCATTTCATGAGTGAAAGTTTTTCTTTGGCCTAAATCAACATCGAACGATTGCTCGGTAACTAGCTCTCCGTTATCGAAAACAGAGTGTTTAAGTACAGCATTAGCAGAAACCTTACTTACAAGAGAGGTGTCTATTGAAAGAACAAAATCATCCTGGTCTTTGGAGGTATGAATATATACACCATCCATATCAATATACGAGGAAGGCTTGTCAATAAAGAATACATTTCTATAGATACCAGCACCAGAATACCATCGAGAGTTAGGACTTTGATAGGTGCAGGAAACGCATAATTCGTTGTTTCCAGAAACGAGGTAAGGTGTTAAATCAACATCAAAAGTTGAATAACCATATTTCCATTCAAATATGAGCTTTGAATTTAAGTAAATACGGGTATCCATATAAACACCTTCAAAACGCACAATGTATGTGTGGGAAGGTAATACGTCCAAAGAAAAGGATTTCTTATAAAATCCTACGCTATTCTTATAAAGATCCGATGTGTGATAAATCATGTAGTCATGAGGAATATCAACAGGAGAAAGCGAAGCAGAATTCATATAATCAAAAGAAGTATTAAGATCAAATTCGCCAAATTTCCAACCATCGTTAAACAATTTTTTCATAAGTATACCTCTCTATTTAATATATTTTTATCCTACGCCAAAATGAAGATAAGGTCTATTAAAATTATGCAGAATACTATCAAAATAAAGTCAGTTAATAAATTCTTAAAGAAACTTAATATATATATCGCTAGGAATGTAAATGGCAGGGTGCTAAGATAATAGCGAACATAAGAAAGGGGTATAATATAAAATGAAGAAGACCTTTATAAAAGTATTATCAATTGCAGCGATAGGCTTGTTAGGAATTAGCTTATCTGCATGTGGAAAAAAAGATGATGAAGTCAAATTTGACACTACTGAATATGTAACAGAATATGTAGAAGTAGAAGCACGATCAGAAGAAAATTCATATTCTAGTTCATTTTCATTAAATGGAGACTATCTGACATATTTGAAAGTAGAATATTCTAGTTTTGAAGGCGAAGAGGATTCTTACGAAAGTAACGAAACATTTAAACTTATAAGTAAGAATGTAAAAACAGGAGAAGAAAAACAGATTCCAATAAAAATTAGTGAATCGACTAATGCATATCCTGGTGAGTTTAGAATGACTAAGGATGGAAGCTTTGTCGGAACAGTAATGGAATATTCAGAAGATTTCGAAGAAGTAAATTCATTCTTAGTAAATTTAGATGGAAATGGCTCTATTATTAAGAAGACTAATATAAGCGATTCTATCAAAGCAGATAACCTGTACATAAATAGTTTAATCTTAGCAAATGATGGATTAGTCTTAGGAAATGGTCAGGATATCTATAAGATTGATTTTGACGGAAAACTAATCGGAAAGATATCAACAAGTAATTACATCAATTCGATTTCAACAACACCTTCTGGAAAGGTATTTGTGTGTATAGATGGAAACCAGGGAATGAATATTAAGTCTATAAATGATAAGTTCACTGATTTTGATCAGACTATAGACGTTGAAGGCTGGGGAAGTGCATATGGTGCAGATGATGAAAGCATTTTATATTGCACATATAGAGGATTACAGCAAATCAATATAAACACAAATGAAAAGAAAGATTTGTTTAGTTGGATTGATGTTGATGTAGATTCAACTAATTTTGACAGCGTAGTTAAGAATGCCGATGGCTCTTTTACAGCCATGTATTATGACTATGAAAATGGAAAATATGAGATAGTTAAAATAAGAGAAGCATTGGACTCTGAAAAAGGTTCCAAGGAAACAATAGTTTTAGGAACATATTATATCGACAGTGACGTAAGAAGAAGCGTAGTAAAATTTAATAGAACTAATTCTAATGCAAGAATCAAGGTTGTAGAATATATGAACGATGATACAATCTCATACGAAGATTCGCTTAAGAAATTTACCGCCGATTTAGGGAATGGAGCATTTGACCTTGTTGACCTGTCATCATCTAATAGCATAGGAAAATATACAAAAGCTTTAGAACCCCTTGATAATTACATCACAAAGGATTTAGATAAGAATGAGTACTTTGAAAAAGTCTTAGAAGCTTGTTCATATGATGGAAAAATATATGCAATGCCCAAAACATTTTCTGTTAGCACTCTTGCTATTTCTAAAAAGCATGCTGATGAAATAGGATCATGGACAATCAAGGACCTTGTTGCCTTAAGAAAAAAATATAGTGACAAAACATTCATGGAAAGAGGAACACAGTCACAAGCTTTATATCTTGCTTTATTAGGTTCTTTTGACACATTTGTCGACGAGAATGCAGGAAAATGTAATTTCGATTCAGAAGATTTTAAAGAAGCTTTGGAATTTGCAAAAACATTTAAAACAGATGATAACTTTGATTATGATTTTGATTCGTGGGGTGCGATAAAAACAGATGATATATTGTTATTTGATGTATACATAAGTTCTCTAGAATATATTCAGCTTTTTGATACTCTTGCAGATGGAGGAATAGAAATTATAGGCTATCCTAGTAAGGATGGTGGAAAGCATATAATTAATGCCTATTCTGCTTTATCAATCACATCTAAGTCTAAGCATAAAGATTTAGCTTGGGAGTTTATCAAATCCTTTATAAATGAAGAAGAAGGAAGTTATGGAAGAGAGTCATTCAATATACATAAAGCTAAGACTGATGCTATAATGAAAAAAGCTATGGAAAAAGAACTGGATTTCGAAGGAAATGAAGTTTCTAAGATGAGCTGGGGAAATGGTCAGACTGACGTAGATATATATGCTGCAACACAAGAAGAGGTTGATATGGCATATGAAGTAATTGAGAAGGCATCGTCTTCAGCAGGAATGGATGACGAGGTAGTACAGATTATCTTAGAAGAATGCCAACCATATTTTAATAACCAGAAGTCGGTTGAAGAAACTGCTAAGGTAATTCAGAGTAGGGTAAATATCTTCTTACAGGAGAGAAAATAAAAATTTTTTGAGAGAGATACACCATGAAGGGTAGAAATGGGAATCAATTAAAAAAGAAAAATGCTAGAAGAAAGCTTGGAGCCATTGGATTTTTGGCCCCAAGCCTTCTTGGCGTTTTTTTATTCTTTATACTTCCTTTCTTTGTTGTCATATATTATTCGCTAATTGATAATCCCATTAGTGCTAATTTTGTGGGAATAGAGAATTATATAAATGTAACAAGAAATGGAGCATTCAAAGCGGCAAGTATCAATACACTTAAATTTTCAGCAATGGCAATGCCGCTTTCTGTTATATTAGGCTTAATTCTTGCAATCTTGCTTGATAGAAAAATTCCGCTTAGAAGTCAGATTAGAACATCGTTTTTGACACCAATGATGGTGCCTGTTGCATCGATTGTATTGATAGTTCAGGTACTAGTTGATTTAAATGGCGTAGTAAACAATATTCTTACAAGGCATGGGTTGCAAGCGATTGACTGGTTTAAATCCGATTATGGACTGTTTGTAATTTTAATCCTATTCTTATGGAAAAACTTAGGTTACAACATGATATTGTTCTTGTCGGCGTTAGAGTCTATTCCCAGAGATATTTTAGAAGTTGCATATCTTGAAAGTGCTACCTCTTGGCAGATTTTTTGGAAGATAAAGATTAGATATCTGTCCTCCACTATTTTATTCGTAACTATTCTTTCGCTTATAAATTCATTTAAGGTATTTAGAGAGATATATCTTCTTACAGGTGGATACCCTTATGACTCTCTATATATGTTACAGACATTTATGAACAATACATTTGTATCATTAGATTATCAGAAGTTATCAACGGCAGCGATAATAATGTCACTCGCAATGATCATTATCATTGGTTTCTTGTTTATTGTTGAGAACCACTTCGGAAAGGATGTGGAAGAATAATGAAGAGAAACAGACACACATTATCAAGAAGAAAAAGAAAAGAAATAGTTAGTAGTGCAATAGTGTTCTTGGTGACAGCAGCTTTAGCTTTAGTCATACTTACGCCTATTGTACTTACAATCACAAACTCTTTTATGTCGCAGACAGAAATTACGGCTAATTACGGACAGATTTTTGCAAAAAGCGAGAAGGGCGGAAAGAAATTTATATCAGAGGTGGTGGACTTAAAGTTCATACCAGATATGGTTTCATTTAGCCAGTATACAACGGTTCTCTTTAAGAGTCCTGAGTACCTGATTAAATTTTGGAACTCAGTAATATTAGTTGCACCGATTGTGGTATTCCAATTAGGAGTGGCAGTTCTCGCTTCTTATGGATTTACGAGGCTGAAGGGCAAGCTAAAAGAAATTGTATTCTTCTCTTACATAATATTAATGCTTATGCCGTATCAGGTTACGCTGGTTCCAAACTATCTGGTTTCAAACTGGCTACACATCATTGATACAAGGTGGGCAATATGGCTACCCGGTATAGCATCACCATTTGCCGTATATCTATTAACGAAGTTTATGAGGCGAATTCCAATTTCCTATATAGAAGCAGCACAGATTGACGGTGCAAGTGAGTGGCAAATATTTAGAAAGATATGTTTCCCGCTTTGTAAGAGTTGCTTATATTCAGTAGCGATTTTAGTGTTTATTGATTATTGGAATATGGTTGAGCAGCCATTAATCTTGCTTAAGGATACAGAAATGCATCCGCTTTCGGTATTCTTGGCACAGATTAATAGTGGTGAAACAGGACTTGCTTTTGCAGTAGCGACAATATATATGATTCCTGGATTATTAGTATTCCTCTATGGCGAGGAATACCTTGTAGAAGGTATTATGTACCAGGGTGGAATTAAGGGTTAAAGGAGAAAGAAATGAAAGAGAAAAAAAGCCGTAAAGAATGGATAAAAACAGTTGCCATTATCTTTTTATCAGTATTATTGGTACTAACATTCTTTTCTAATACAATTAAGAATTTTTCACTTCCAGAAGTAGCAGTTCAGTATGCGGGGGCTGATACAATCACAAATAAGGTTAGAGGTACTGGAACAGTTGAATCAAGTGATCCCTACAGCGTAATCTTCAAGGCAGCAAGAAAAATTGACAGTGTTAAAGTGCGTGTAGGAGACGAAGTAGAGAAGGGTGATCTTTTATTTACTCTTGAAGAGGATGAAAGCCAGGAATTGTTAGATGCTAAGAAAGCGCTTAAGAAAGCACAGGACGCATATGATTTAGCTGTATTATCAGAAATGATTTCTTCAGCCGTTACCGATAAGGTTGAAAGTGGAAGCATGAACTCTGTTAAAGTAGATCAGGCTGCAATTGCTGCGGCAAAAGCAGATGTTGAAAAGTATACCAAGGCACTTGCAGATGCTGAAGCAGCTATGAGTGCTTATAATGATGCACCAGAAGCTGCTAATGAACTTAAGAAGAAATTAGCTGAAGCTGAAGACTGGTTAGGAAAGTGGAAAACACAGGATGGAATTAATGAGGATTCGTTAAGTAAAGCCAGTGAAGGGTATAATAATAGCCTGGAACTTAAGATACTGAATGAACTCAAAGCAATTCAAAAGAGCAATCTCGAAGTTAGCGGCGATGCAATCATTGAAGAGGTTAAAAAGAATTTAGCTAATTCAGATGAAAAGATTAAAACGGCTATAGGAGAGGCAAGCACTATTGATGATGCAATCAAGAATGCACAAGACTTTCTGGAGAAATCTGAAGTAAAAGCCGAATTAGTAGAAGCCCAGACAGCCAAAAACACATCAGTTAATAAAATCGTTGAATACACAAACCTCGTTAATTCATACACCAGCCAGGAGTATCAGTTAAAACTAAACGTAACTAATGCGCAGACTGCTTTAGATAAAGCTAATAAGAAGCTTGAGTCATTAGTTAAGAATATTACTACTCAGTATTCTTTAGACTCTATGCTTGATTCAATTAACGAAGCACAAGAGCTTGTAGATAGACTTGAAAAAGAGCAGGGAACTAATGAAATCGTAGCGCCTGTTTCAGGTACAATTCTTGCTGTAAACTACGCAGCTGGTGAGACAATTGATGTTTCAAGAGAAGTTGCTTCAATTCAGATTGCAGGAAAGGGTTACACACTTTCTTTCTCAGTGCCTAATCAGAAGGCTGCTTTATTAAGTTTGGGAGACGAGGCTGAAGTAACAAACTCATGGTGGTATTCAGATGTACATGCAAGAGTAATAGCAATTAAGCCAGATAAAAATAATCCTACAAAAGATAAGTTAATTACCTTTGAACTTGAAGGTGATGTACAAAATGGTCAGGAACTTACATTATCAGCAGGACGTAGAAGCGGTAACTATGACGCAGTAGTACCAAATAGTGCAATCCGTGAAGATAATAAGGGTAAGTTCGTATATATTATTACAAATAAACCTACTCCTCTTGGAACAAGATACATCGTTGAAAAGGTAGAGGTTTCTGTGCTTGCTTCTGATGATAACAAGAGTGCGGTAAGTGGTATTGAGTCTTGGACATATGTTGTTACAACATCAAGTAAGCCTATTGAAAACGGAACAGAGGTTAGATTAAAGGATTAAACAGATGGATTATCTAAGATCGGTATTTGGTAAAAAACAAATAAAGTTAGCGATAATCGGTTGCATTTCTCTTTGTTTAGCAGTAATTATTACAGTTATTTGCGTTAATGTATCGGGTAAAATTGTAGGCGATAACATGGCTATGCGCTGGAGTGGAGATAATAAGTATGCCAAAGAAAGCATTTTCTTTGGCGACCTGGCATCCTTCACAGAATCATCAGCAAGGCAGTTAGAATACTCTGTTAGTAAAAAGCTGGCTGAGGATTCGATTGTAGCTGAAAACGACGGGGCAAGGGCATGGGTCTACACATATTCAACTGTTAAGAAGCTTTCTGCTAATTCTAAATCAAGCAGTATTCAGGTTAAAACCTATGGTGTGGGAAATGACTTTTTCCTGTTTCATCCCATGAAGCTCGTTGAAGGTTCTTTCTTTAACGGTACAGAAACTAACGACGACCTTATTGTAATTGATAAGGATGTAGCCTGGATGTTATATGGTTCATATGATATAGTGGGCCAGATAGTTGAAATCTTTGGAAGAGAGTTTGTAATTGTCGGTGTCGTTGAAAGAGAAGATGGAAAGTTAAATAATGTAGCTGGTAATAACGAACCTACAATGTATATTAACTTTTCCGCTATGAATACAATGTATCAGGACTTACCTATCAGCACTTATGAAGCTGTAATGCCTAATCCCATTTCTGGATATGCGAGTGAAGCAATCAAAAAGGGAATTAGTGAAGATGAAGAACGGTATGAGATAGTCGAGAATACTAAGCGATATCATTTCGTCAATTTGCTTAAGCATGCTAAAGGTTATGCAACCAGAGGAATGAACGCTAAAGCAATAAAATATCCTTATTGGGAAAACTATTCCAGAGGAATGGAAGACATATTAACGCCCATTTGTGTTATTACACTCTTGCTTTATTTGCTTCCTACTATATTATTAATAATGCTAATTGTAAGAATGTGGATGAAGCGTACGATTCATAAAGAAGACGTTAAGGACTTTGTCGAAAGAAAAATAGAAAAGGCTAGAGAAAAGCGTCTTAATAAACGAATCAGAGGAGGAAAGAATGATGAAAAGAATTACTAAAACAATAATTACCTGTTTACTTGCGACTTTGCTTATTCTTTCTTTTGCCGGATGTGGTAAGAAGATTGATAACGGCGCAAGCTTTGATAAGAATACGGTTTACAAAGAGACTCCAATTGAAGTTAGCTTTCCCAAGGGTTTTGAAGGAAATAGCTTTTTTGTAGCAGGAGATCGTATCGTATTTACAGGCTATTCATTTGATGATACTACTTATGAGAATCATAGCTACATTGGAAGTATGAACTTTGATGGAAGCGATATAAAGCTTACTGAAATGGATGAAGCTAGCTGGATAAATGAATCAGTTGGGTTAGATGACGGTAAGGTACTTGCACTTGTAGATACATACATTCCAAGTGAAGATCCAGAAGAATATGGTGAGAATAAGACTATTTTAAAGCTATTTGATCAAACTGGTAAGGTTATTAGTCAGGTTGATCTTCGTGAAGAATTAAAGCTTGAGTATGCGTATCGACTCTTAAACATAGAAGATTATTATTATCTTCAAGGAGATGATGGTAGTTTTTACCAGTTAGATAAGAATCTTAAATTAGTTAAGAAAATTAGTTCTGATGAGACACGAGACTTTAATAGGATTTATAAATTAAAAAATGGTTCATATGTAGCAAGCTCATGGACTGAGGATGGAATGGCGTTTAAGAAGTTTGATCCTAATAGCTTTTCTGTTGGGGAAGTGATAGAGTCAGCGTTTGATTTAACACCATATGGAATTTATGAAGGCAAGGCGAGCGGATATGACTTTTTGCTCTCAGACAGTACTCAGTATTTAGGATATAATTTGGGAGATACTAAAGCAACTCCTATTATTAATTTCATAAACTCTGACATCGAAAGCAATTATTACAGTGTAATGGAGCCTTTATCAGATAGTAGTTTCATTTCTGTTTCAACAGAATATGATGAGAATGGTTCACGAATATATGTAAATTCGTTGACCAAGGTTAATCCTGAGGACATTAAAGAAAAAGAGATAATAACCTTAGGCTGTGTGTGGATTGATGGTGGTACTAGAAGGGATGTAGTTGCGTTTAATAAATCCCATGATGATGTCCGTATAGCTGTTACAGATTATATGTCATATAATACAGAAGAAGATTATATGGCTGGATACAAGAAACTAAATTCAGATATTGCAACCGGACATGGACCAGATATTTTACTGAGTTCATATGATGGTCAGATTGCTGGCTACGCTAAAAAGGGCATGTTCATTGATTTATACACAATGATGGCTAAAGATAGCGAAGTTAACAAAGAAGATTTCTGCCAGAATGTTTTAGATTTAATGTCTCAGAATGGAAAGCTTTATTTCCTTTCAGAGAACTTCTCCGTAAGTTCATTAATTGGTAAAAAGAAATTTTTAGGCGAAAGAACATCTTGGACATTAGATGAGATGAAGCAGGTAGAAAATAGTCTTCCTGAGGGAACAACACTTTTCATCGCCAAAACAAGAGATGAGTTTTTATCTAATGTAGTAGGTTCAAACTATTCTTATTATATAGATGAAATTAATGGAAAATGTAATTTTGATAATGAAGGTTTCATCAGTCTTTTAGAATATACTAAGGGATTACCTGAAGGAAATGATGATTTCTATACAATGCTATATGATGATAACTATTATCAGAATTTCCAAACTGCATTTAGAGAAAACAGAGTAGTTCTTTCGGATAATTATATTTATTCTATTGAAGATTTACCTAGAACAATGCATGGACAGTTTGGTGAGCCTACCACATATATTGGTTATCCGTGCGAAAATGGAAATGGATCTACAGTACAGCTTAATTCAATTTACGCGATTTCTTCAAAGAGTAAGAATAAAGATGCAGCATGGGAATTCGTAAGAACCAAGTTTACTCCTGATTATCAGAATGCAGTAGATTGGATGCTTCCTGTTAATAAGGATGCATTAAGAAAGCTTGTGGATAAAGCTACAAAGCCTCGAACATATAAAAATTATGAAACTGGTGAAGAAGAAGAATATGAGGATTATTACTATTTAGGAGATGTAGAGATTAAGATAAATCCTCTGACACAGGCTGAAGCAGATGAAATATATAATTTCTTGTTGAGCGTTGATAAATTAAGTGGATACCTTTCTGGTGATATTAATGACATTATCAACGAGGAAATTGCTCCTTTCTATAATAATCAAAAGAGCGCTTCAGAAGTAGCAAAAATCATTCAAAACAGAGTAAGTATTATGCTTGCAGAAAAGCAATAAATAAGGATTAAAGGCCTGGTCAAAATGGTGACTAGGCCTTTTTTTATAGCTTTTTTATAAAAATCAGCAATAAATGAGAAAAGAGCATAAAAAATTGAATTGTTTATTGAAAATATCAATACTATTATAGTGATATACGGTTATTTTGGAGGAGGTATTTATGTACTATATTGGTATCGATCTAGGAACATCAGCTGTTAAGTTATTGCTTATGGATTCAGAAGGCAAGATCGTTAACGTAGTTTCTAAAGAATATCCTTTATACTTCCCTCATCCCGGTTGGTCAGAACAGAAACCTGAAGACTGGTATGAAAAGAGTATGGAAGGCTTAAAAGAATTAACTAAGGACGTAGATAAGTCATTAGTTAAAGGTATCAGCTTCGGTGGTCAGATGCACGGACTTGTAATTCTTGATAAGGATGACAAGGTTATCAGACCAGCTATTTTATGGAATGACGGACGTACTTTTGAAGAGTGCGACTATTTAAATAATGTTATCGGAAAAGAAAAGTTATCTGAGTATACAGCTAACATTTCTTTCACAGGCTTTACTGCTCCTAAGGTATTATGGGTTAAGAATAAAGAGCCTGAAAACTTTGCACGTATCGAAAAGATGATGCTTCCCAAGGATTATCTTGCATACATGCTTACTGGCGTTCACTGTACAGACGTTTCTGATGCTTCTGGTATGTTATTATTCGATGTTAAGAATCGTACATGGAGCAAGGAAATGTGCGAGATCTGTTCAGTTAAGCCTGAATGGTTAGCTCAGATTTTTGAAAGCTATGAAAAGGTTGGAACTCTTAAGCCTGAATTAGCTAAGGAATTAGGCTTTGGTGATGATGTAATCGTTGCAGCAGGTGCTGGTGACAATGCGGCAGCAGCCGTTGGTACAGGTACTGTTGGTGACGGAAGATGTAACATTTCACTTGGTACAAGTGGTACAATCTTCATTTCATCTAAGAACTTTGGCGTAGATAAAAATAATGCACTTCATTCATTTGCACACGCTGATGGAACATATCACTTAATGGGATGTATGCTTTCGGCTGCTTCATGTAACAAGTGGTGGATGGATGAAATCATAAAAACTAAGGATTATGCTGCAGAGCAGAAGAATATTGATAAGCTTGGTGAAAACCATGTTTACTTCTTACCTTACTTAATGGGTGAAAGATCACCTCACAACAATCCTAACGCTCGTGGAACATTCATCGGAATGACAATGGACACAACTCGTGAAGACATGACACAGGCAGTACTTGAAGGTGTTGCATTTGGTCTTCGTGATTCATTTGAAGTTGCTAAGTCTTTAGGCATTAAGATTGAGCGTACTAAGATCTGTGGTGGTGGAGCTAAGAGTCCTCTTTGGAAGAAGATGATTGCTAACATTTTCAATATCAAGGTTGATGTTATTGAAAGTGAAGAAGGACCTGCAATGGGTGGAGCAATGCTCGCTGCTGTAGCTGCTGGAGAATACTCATCAGTTGAAGAAATTGCTGAAAAGTTCGTTAAGGTAGTTGATACAGTTGAACCCGACCCTGAACTTGCTGCTAAGTATGAAGCAAGATATCAGCAGTTCAAGGAAATTTATCCTTGCTGCAAGCCACTTTATGATATTATTACAAAGTAGTATAAAGTAATAAATATAAGAGGAGATTGACACATGAAGATTTTATCCATTAATGATCCTGCTTTCAAAAAGTATGGACGAATTGTAGACAATGTTGATCTTACTGAACTCTACGAAGGTCTTAAGAAGACTCCTTGTCCCGAAGGTACAGTATATGTAGCTGGGGATCCTGAGCTTGAAGCCCTTAAGGTAGCTGAGGCAGTATCAAGAGTTATCTATGGTGAAATGCCTGTACAGATTGGTTACTGTAACGGACATAACTCTAAGTTAAACGCTCTTGAGTATCACAGAGATTCTGAAATCAATGTTGCTGCTACAGATGCAATTTTAATGCTTGCTCAGAAATCTGACGTAGAGGCAGACTTCACACTTGATACTTCTAAGGTAGAAGCTTTCTTAGTTCCTGCTGGTACATCTGTTGAAGTATATGCTACATCACTTCACTATGCTCCTTGCGGCGTAGATGGAAATGGTTTCCAGGTTGGTATTATCCTTCCTAAGGGAACAAACCTTGAATTAAAGGGTGAACATGCTAAAGTAAATGCTGATGGTACAGCTCCTAGCGAGGATGCATTAATCACAGCTGTAAATAAGTGGCTCATTGGCCACGAAGAAGGTGGACTTGCTGCAGGTTCATTTATCGGATTAAAAGGTAAAAACCTCGATATTAACGAGTAAATATTAATTGGAGAATAAACATTTTTAAGGAGGAAAAATTATATGTTTAACATTCCCAAGATTAAATTAGGTATTGTTGCTGTAAGCCGTGACTGTTTCCCTGAAAGCCTTTCAGTAAACAGACGTAAAGCTTTGGTAGAAGCATACAAGGCTAAATATGACGCAGAAGACATTTATGAATGTCCTGTATGTATCGTTGAAAGCGAAATTCACATGGTTCAGGCTCTTGAAGATATCAAGGCTGCCGGATGTAACGCTCTTTGCGTTTACCTTGGAAACTTCGGTCCTGAAATTTCTGAAACATTACTTGCTAAGCACTTCGAAGGACCTAAGATGTTCATCGCAGCTGCTGAAGAAAGCCAGGCTGACTTAATGGATGGCCGTGGAGATGCTTACTGTGGTATGCTTAACGCTAGCTACAACTTAAAGCTTCGTAACATCGGTGCTTACATTCCTGAATATCCTGTTGGTGATGCTGCTGACTGTGCAGATATGATTCATGACTTCCTTCCTATCGCTCGTGCGGTAAAGGGTCTTTCAGAATTAAAGATTATTTCATTTGGTCCTAGACCTCTTAACTTCCTTGCTTGTAACGCTCCTATCCAGCAGCTTTACAACCTTGGTGTTGAAATCGAAGAAAACTCAGAGCTTGACTTATTTGAAGCATTCAATAAGCACGCTGGTGACGAAAGAATCCCTGCTAAGGTTGCTGAAATGGCAGCAGAACTTGGCGCTGGTAACAAGAAGCCTGAAGTACTTGAGAAACTTGCTCAGTACGAATTAACACTTCTTGACTGGGTTGAAGCTCACAAGGGTTACAGAAAATATGTTGCAATCGCTGGTAAGTGCTGGCCTGCATTCCAGACACAGTTTGGTTTCGTTCCTTGCTACGTAAACAGCCGTTTAACAGGAATGGGAATCCCTGTATCTTGTGAAGTAGATATCTACGGATGCTTATCAGAGTTCATCGGAACATGTGTAACTGAAGATGCTGTTACACTTCTTGATATCAACAACTCAGTACCTAAGGATATGTACAAGGAATCTATCGAAGGCAAGTTTGATTACAACTTTACTGATACATTCATGGGCTTCCACTGTGGTAACACATGTACAAAGAAGCTTGCATTCCATGAAATGAAGTACCAGAAGATCATGGCTAGAAACCTTCCTATCGAAGTTACAAACGGAACACTTGAAGGAGATATCGCACCTGGTAAGATTACATTCTACCGTTTACAGTCAACAGCTGATTGCAAGCTTCGTGCATACCTTGCTGAAGGTGAAGTTCTTCCTGTAGCTACTAAGTCATTTGGTGGTATCGGTGTATTCGCTATCAAGGAAATGGGACGTGTCTATCGTCACGTATTAATCCAGAAGAATTATCCTCACCACGGTGCAGTTGCATTTGGTCACTACGGAAAGGCACTCTTCGAAGTATTCAAGTACATCGGAGTTCCTATGGAAGATATCAACTACAACCAGCCTGCTAGCCTTCCTTATCCTACAGAAAACCCTTTCAAATAAGATAGGTGGCTAAATAACTTAAAATAGTATTAAATTGTTCAAACCCCGCGACATAGTCGTGGGGTTTGTTGTATACTGTGGAAGAATAGTACTTAAAAGGAGAACTGAGACAATGAAAATAGTTATCTTGGAGAGAAATAGTGTTGGCACAGATGTATCCGTAGATTGTTTTAATGAACTAGGAGATGTATCCGTTTATAGAAATACAGTAGGAGTTGAAGAGGTTAAAGAGCGTGTTAAAGATGCAGATATTATCATCGCTAATAAGAGCCCTTTAAACGAAGAAACATTAAAAGATGCTACAAATGTAAAACTAATTTGTGAGTTTGCAACTGGTTTCGATAATGTTGATATACCATACTGCAAGAGCCGAGGAATCGGAATCTGTAATGTAAGAGACTATTGCTCGGCTATGGTAGCACAGCATTCTTTTGCAATGGCTCTCTTTTTATCTGAGAAGTTAAATCATTATGATAACTATGTAAAGGGCGGCGAATATGCAGCTCAGGATAGATTCTCTAACTTCGACATTCCATTTACAGAACTTGCCGGAAAAACCTGGGGCATTATAGGAATGGGTAATATAGGTCGTACTGTAGCAAAGATTGCAACAGCGTTTGGCTGTAATGTTATTTTCTATTCAGTAACAGGAAAAAGCACTGTGACTGATTACAAGCAGGTTGATTTTGATACTATTTTAAGAGAATCAGATTTTCTTTCACTTCATTGTCCACTTTCAGATATAACAAGGAATTTAATAGATGCAGAAGCTCTTAGTAAAATGAAGAAGACTGCGTATATTATTAATGTAGCAAGAGGTCCAGTAGTAAATAACAAAGACTTATATGAAGCCATAGTGAATGAAAAGATTGCGGGGGCTGGTCTTGATGTATTAGAGAAAGAGCCTATTCAATTAGATAATCCACTTAATGACCTTAAAGATTCAGGCAAGATTATCATTACTCCTCATCTTGCATGGGCTTCAGTCGAAGCTAGAACAAGATGCGTGAGTATGACATATGATAATATAAAATCATTTATGAATGGAGGAACTCTTTCCAGAGTAGATTTATAAAGGAGAAAATACTAAGATGGGCAGAATAATTGGAATAATCGGAGCAATGGACCTCGAGGTTGATAAACTTATCGAGGAGATGACAGATAAAAAAGTTACTGAATATGCTCGAAGAAAGTTCTACGTAGGAAAGCTTGAAGGACAAGATGTAGTTCTGGCTAGATGTGGTGTAGGCAAGGTAAATGCGGCTGTAACTGTTCAGATGATGGTCGATAAGTTCGGTATTACCGATATCATTAACACTGGCGTTGCGGGTTCACTTAATGAGAAAATTGACATCGGGGATATAGTATTAGCGACAGGAGCAGTATATCACGATGTTGAAGCTATTGCATTTGGATACGAAAGAGGACAGGTGCCTCAGATGGATGTTTTTGAATTCCCTACCTCTAAAGAATTGCAGGATCTTGCTGAAAAATCATGCAAGAAGGTTAACGATGATGTAAAGGTATTCAGAGGACGAATCGCTTCTGGTGATCAATTCATAGCTGGTAAGGAGATTAAGAATCAGATTAAGGAATATTTCAATCCCATGTGCGTTGAGATGGAGGGTTGTGCTATGGCACATGCTGCTTATCTTAACAACATAGATTGTCTTATTATAAGAGCCATTTCAGACAAAGCTGATGATTCAGCAGAAATGGACTACCCTTCTTTTGAAAAGAAGGCAGCAGTACACTGTGCTAACATGGTACTGGAAATGATGAGAAATGTATAGGAGTTTAGGAAAATGCAGGTTAACAAAAGCGAGTTTATTAAGAAAAATAAGCCCTTGTTTAAAGAGCTTGTTGACAAGTTGTTAGAAAAGTATGAATATGCTTCAGTTCTTGTGTGCGATGCAAGAGGTAAAAACTATAGTGTAAGTCGTGCTGGAATCGATGTAATGGAATCAACCCTTACAACACAGCAGGGATTTGTTGTAAAGGTTTATGATAACGGAAGCTATGCAGAATATTCTGGGAATATCATTTCCAAAGAAGAGATTGCTTCGATTATCAAGGCTATTAGTGAAGATTTGAAAGCTTTAGGAAAAGACGAGGAAAAAACTTCATACAAGGTTCCTGAAGATGAAAAAATTTCTTTTGACAAGAGCACAGAGTTAGAAATTGACCCAGTAGAAATGGGTGATGAAGCAATTCTTAAAGCCATTGGAGCAATTCGTGAAGAAGGCTTAAAGAGTGACGAGAAGGTATTAGACTGTATAGTAAGAACAGGCTATAGCAAGATTTCAAAATTATTCTTATCTAAAAATAAGGATCTTGAGCAGAATACAATGTGGACTCAGGGTATGTTATCAGTAATGGTTAAGAGCGGTGAAGCTATTAAGCACTATTTCCAATCATGCTCTAATTTAGGAGGTATGGAATTACTTGATACTGTTAAAGCTTCTTTGCCTGAAGTTACAAAAGCTGCAATTGAATTATTAGATGCTACAAACATTACTCCTGGTGAATATGAATGTATCTGTACTCCTGAGGTAACAGGTATGATAGTGCATGAAGCATTTGGACATGGTGTAGAAATGGATATGTTTGTAAAGGATAGAGCATTAGCTGCAAGCAATATTGGTGAGTATGTGGCTTCTCCTTTAGTAACTATGCATGATGGAAATATGATTAATCAGACAGCTACTTATTTCTTCGATGATGAAGGTACTCTATCAGGTGATACTATCGTCATTGATAAGGGAATCTTAGTTACCGGTATAAGTGATTATCAGTCTGCCATGACACTTGGAACAAAACCTACTGGTAACGGTAGACGTGAAAGCTACAAGAGAAAGGCATACACACGTATGACTAACACATATTTTGAGGCTGGAAATGATAAGCTTGAAGATATGATTGCTTCCATTAAGCATGGCTTCTTATTAGAAAATCCTCAGTCTGGAATGGAAGACCCTAAAAACTGGGGTATCCAACTTATGGTAAATGTTGCAAGAGAAATTGAGAATGGAAAGCTTACTGGAAAAGTATTCTCGCCTATTATCTTAACTGGCTATGTACCTGACTTGCTTAAGTCGATTTCAATGGTATCTGATGAAGCACAGTATAGTGGTTCTGGATACTGCGGTAAGGGTTACAAAGAATATGTTAAGGTTTCAGATGGTGGCCCTTATATTAAGGCTAAAGTAAGATTAGGTTAATAGGGGGATAAACAATGAAAAGATATGTTGATTTAGTTACAAAATGCGGAGTTTCTACATACAGCATTTGTAAGATTGAAAAAGAGTCTAATGAGCTTTTCTTTATCAAGAAAAAACTTGATATTAAGAGATTAGTTAAGTTTGAAGAAATAAATATTGATGTATTCAAGGATATGGAAGAAAACGGAAAGAAGCTTCGTGGAAAAGCTAATGTTGTAGTTAATTCTTCAATGTCTGATGAAGAAATTATTAGTAAGATTAATGAAGCAATTTATGCTTCACAGTTTGTAAAGAACGATTATTATGAACTTCCTAAGAAAGAAGTATCTGATGTAGTAGTAGCAGACAGTTCATTATTTGGAAAATCTTTAGCTGAAATTGCATCTTCTTTGGCCGAAGCCGCATATTCAGTGGATCACGACAAAGATGCATTTATAAATTCTTTAGAGATTTTTGTAAGTGAAACAAAAAAGAGAATTGTAAACAGTAATGGAACAGATGTTGCAAGTGTGGATAGAGCGATTACAGGTGAATTCGTTGCACAGTGTAAAGCACCCCAGGATGTTGAGACATACATGGATTTTGACTATGATGAATTAGCGCTTGAAGATTTAAAAACTCTTGTAAAAGAAACTCTTGAAACAACTAAGAATAGAGCCGTAGCTAAAAAGATTCCTGCAACTGGTAAGTACGATGTTATTTTGACCGGAAAATACGTTGCAGAAGTAATGAATTACTACGTAAGCAGAGCTTATGCAAAAATGATTTACGCTGGATATTCAAATTTCAAAGTGGGTGAACAAGTACAGGGTGATGATGTTAAGGGAGCTAAGCTTAATATGAATCTTGTCCCTACTACACCTTTTACAAGGGAAGGTATAAAGCTAGTTGAGAGACCTTTATATGAAGAAGGCGTGCTTAAGAACATTTTTGGTGACATGAGATTCACTTATTATCTTGGTGTCGAGCAGATTGGTGATTATGGTAAGGTTTCTGTTCCTACAGGTGATGTTTCACTGGCAGATATGAAGAAGAAACCATGCCTTCATGTTGTCAATTTCTCAGATTTCCAAATGGATGAGATGGATGGACATTTTGCAGGCGAAATACGACTTGCATATTTATATGACGAGAATGGAAATGTAGAATTCGTAACTGGTGGTAGTGTAAATGGAAGCATTTATGATACACAGGGTGAGCTAACGTTTACTAAAGAGACACAGAATTTAGGTGATTTCGCAGGCCCTAGAGGAATTTTACTTAAGAACGTATCTGTAGCAGGTGAATAATCAAGGAGTAGATAATAATGGAAAAGATTGCTAGCTTTACTATTGATCACAATAAACTTCAGCCTGGAGTTTATGTTTCTAGAAAAGATCATATTGGAACGGAAACAATTACAACGTTTGACCTTCGCATGACTTCTCCAAACGAAGAACCCGTTATGAATACAGCTGAAATTCATACAATTGAACATTTAGCTGCGACATTCCTTCGTAATGACGAGGAATGGAAGGACAGAGTGGTATATTTTGGACCAATGGGATGCAGAACCGGATTCTATGTATTGCTCGCAGGTGATCTGGAATCTAAGGATATAGTGCCCCTTATGACCAAAATGTATGAGTTCATGAGAGACTTCGAAGGCGAAGTACCTGGAGCATCAGCTAAGGATTGTGGTAACTACCTTGATATGAATCTAAATATGGCTAAATATTTATCTAAAAAATTCCTCGATGAAGTTTTATATGGAATAAAGGAAGACAGATTAGTATACCCAGTATAAAGAGAGGCCCCGGATGGATATTCGGGGCTTTTAAGGTTGAATTAGGAGAAAAGAATGGAACCATATATAGCAAAAGGTGCTAGAGTAATTGGAAATGTAGAATTAGGAGATAATACAGGAATTTGGTTCAATGCGGTCGTAAGAGCCGATCAAAGCAAAATTCATATTGGCACCAATTCTAATATTCAAGATAATTGCACGGTTCATGTCGAGAAAAATCTAGATGTATGGATAGGTGATGGAGTAACAGTTGGTCATAATGCTATTGTGCATGGATGCACTGTTGGAGATAATACTCTCATTGGCATGGGTGCTATCATTATGAACAGGGCAGTGATTGGGAAGAATTGTATAATCGGAGCTGGAGCAATTGTGACAGAAGGAACAGTAATACCAGATAGATCACTTGTTATAGGTGCTCCAGGAAAAGTAAAAAGAGAACTGACTGATGAGGAAATAGCAAGTATTGCAGAAAACGCAGCTCGTTATGTACATGAGGCCGAAGAATATTCTTTGGCACAAAGGTTAGGAGAAGATTAATTTATTTAATTATAGTAGTGTATTATTAAACTGTGCTATGCGTAAATGCGTAGCGCAGTTTTTTATGAATATTTTATAAAATAATATCAATGCGTTAATATTATCTGACAAAAGGTATGATAGAATGAAATCAAAGTGAGGCAGAATGTAATATGAAACTAAAAACTCGTCTTGAGATAACATTTGCGGCGATTGCTATTTTACCTATTTGTCTTTTTACTTTAGCCTTCATAACCATTGGAAAGGTAATGATTTATTTTAAGCAGGTTGAAGGGGTCGATGAAGTAACTGAGATTATGCCTAAGGGCATATTTGTGGCTCTATGGGTTGCGATATTTATAATATTATTTGTAATAGCAGCTGCGCTGACAAGATGGATAGGAAAAGGTGTATTTAGTCCTATCAACGATTTAAAAATAGGGATGCATCAGATTGCTGATGGAAACTTCGATTATGCACTTGAAACTAATATGAGTGGAGAAATCGGAGAACTGTATCATAATTATGAAAATATGAGACTTAAGCTCAAGGAAAACGCCGAAGCGACAATACAAAACGAAGCTAAAAACCGTGAGCTCATTACGAATATTTCACATGATCTTAAAACTCCTATAACTGCAATTAAGGGATATGTGGAAGGAATCATGGATGGTGTTGCAGATACTCCTGAGAAAATGGATAAATATATTAAGACAGTCTATAACAAAGCCAACGACATGGATAGACTGATTAATGAACTTACTATTTACTCAAGAATAGATGCTAATAGAATTCCGTACACGTTCCTACGACTTAATGTTGCTGACTATTTTAACGATTGTATCGAGGAAGTAGGCCTTGATCTTGAATCTAAGGGAATAGAGCTCAATTATACCAATATGAGTCCTGAGGATACACGAATTATCGCAGATCCAGAGCAGTTAAAGAGAGTAATTAATAACCTGATTAGTAACGCGGTAAAATACAAGGATTCTCAAAAAGAAAAAACTATCATTGATATTCGTATCATGGATATAAGCGATTCAATTCAAGTCGAAATTGAGGATAATGGCCGCGGAATTGCAGCCAAAGATTTGCCACTTATATTTGATCGTTTCTTTAGAACAGATGCTTCTAGAAATTCATCAAAGGGTGGAAGTGGTATAGGTTTATCTATTGTTAAAAAGATTATTGAAGACCATGGTGGTTATATATGGGCAACCAGCAAAGAGGGCGAGGGAACCTGTATGCATTTTGTAATTAGAAAGTATGAGGAGAATAACGAAAATGAGTAGAATACTTATTGTTGAGGATGAAGAAGCTATTGCAGATCTTGAAAAAGATTATTTAGAGCTAAGCGATTTTACCGTTGATATTGCTTCTAATGGTATAGATGGCGAAAGAAAAGCTCTCGAAGAAGAATATGATTTAGTAGTACTTGACTTGATGCTTCCTGGAAAAGACGGATTCGAAGTATGTAAGTCAATTCGAGAAAAAAAGAACATGCCTATTTTGATGGTATCGGCTAAAAAGGATGATATTGATAAAATCAGAGGTTTAGGTTTAGGCGCTGATGATTACATGACTAAGCCTTTCAGTCCTAGCGAATTAGTAGCTAGAGTTAAGGCTCACTTAGCAAGATATGACAGACTTATCAATTCTTCTGTTAAGGGAGTAAATCCTATAATTGAAATCAGAGGACTAAAGATTGATAAGACAGCTAGACGTGTATGGATTGATGGCGAAGAAAAGCAGTTCACCACTAAGGAATTTGACTTACTTACATTCCTTGCTGAAAATCCTAACCATGTATATACCAAGGATGAATTATTCCGTGAAATTTGGGATATGGATTCAATAGGCGATATTGCGACTGTTACAGTTCATATTAAGAAAATTCGTGAAAAAGTTGAGTATGATTCATCTAATCCCCAGTACATTGAAACTATTTGGGGAGTAGGATATAGATTTAAGATGTAGTATAAAGAATAAATACTCCCCAAATAGTTTCGACTCCGTCGGATAAAAAGTGCTACGCGCACGGCGATGGGGAGTAGGATACAGATTTAAGATGTAATGTAAAGAATATGAAATAACAAAAAGCGTCGACGCATGTCGACGCTTTAATAGTATATATCACTAGCTATTTATCTTAGCTTCAAGTATTGTAACGGAATGTTTAAGAGCTTTGAATTTGTAGTATAACGCCACAAAAGCGAGAACTTGGATTACAATTGAAATAATGAAATATTTAATATCAGAAACAAGTGAGTATATATTTGTAATAAAGGCAAGAATTGTACTTGATAATCCTAGTATTAAATTTACGATGATACTCACTATAAACCAAGTCTTTGCCAATTTAAAGGAGTCTACTAATTCAGAATCAATAGACGATACTTCAACAATATAACCAGTATATTCTTTAATCTGTCCTACAAGATTTGTAATAGAAAAGCCAATAATGGTAATAATGTATATAAGTATGACACTTACTATTCCAGAAAGATAGCTAGACTGATATTGTAAGTTATACAATAAATTGTAAATATTATTGTAGTTTTTGGAAAATAAAGAGATGATAATTGTAACTAGTGTAAAGACAAACAAGAAAGCTAATACAAATAGACCTATAATACCAGTTAACTGTAAAGTGGCTGCAGAAGATAGAATTTTGTTATTAGAGAATCTTGCTATTGATTTCATTTTTGAAATGTACGAAAAAAAATAAACTAATAATAGAATAGCTGGAACAAGCATAAATAATAGGAACAAAAAAGTGAATATAGAAGATATAATTCCATGAGAGCCAGACAAGCCATCTTTTGCAAACTGAGAGATTACACTGATGAATTGAAGAATAAGAAGGCAGATAAAGAACTTATAATAAACGTCATGAGTTTCCTTAAATAATCGTAATTTTGTCAATAAAACGCTTTTATTGTCTTCTTTTCTATTTTGCTCTTCTTGATCATTAGTAAAAGGCGGAGTAGAAACTCCATTTTCGATTGAATCGTTTTCAAATATTTCTGACATGATATTATCCCCCATATATTTAATAAAATCAGAAAAATGTATATAATTAATATAATAATAAAAGTATAACACAAAGAATAGAAATATAAAGAGTACTAGGAGCTGAAATGGCAATAGATATTATATATGAAGACGACACTGTGTTAGTGGTAAACAAGCCTGCCGGAATTGCAGTGCAGACAGCGGGCGTGGGTGCCAAATCAATTGAGACTGAGTGTAAGAAATATAGAAAGCAAAAAGGTGAGGCACCTGAAATATACATAGTTCATAGATTAGATTTGCCGGTATCAGGGATACTATTACTTGCTAAAACAAAAGAGGCAGCAGGATTTTTAAGCAAAGATATGCAAGCCGAAGCTTTCAGTAAAGACTATAAAGCTACAGTTCTAAAAACTAGAGATATTCCTAGGACGGGCAAACTTATTGATTATCTTGTTAAGGATGGGAAAACAAACTCTTCTAAAATATCTGATGCTAGAGAAAAGGATGCAAAAAGGGCAGAACTAGATTATGAAGTAATAAGTGAGAGTGAGAATACTTATGAATTACTGATTCACCTTCACACTGGAAGACATCATCAGATTCGAGTGCAGCTATCAAATATGGGAATTCCGATAATTGGAGATAGAAAGTATGGTTCCGTCGAATCGATTTCTTATGCCGATAAAAATGAAATCAAGAATGTGCTACTAACTGCGTATCACTTATCGTTTAGACATCCTAAAACCAAGAAAACAATGGATTTTAAATTATAGAAAAGTTAAGAAATAATATCGTAAAACTAGAGAACCTTCACATAGACTGATATATGATGAATATGAAGTCATGTGGAGGTTTTTATATGGAAATTAAGTTAATTGATAAAGAATTTAGTGTATGCAAGGTGGAGGACTACTCTTTAACTAATATTTATTCAGACTACTGTTTTATAGGTAAAACAGATGAGGAGAAATCATTAGTTTGTATCACTGAAGAAGTTCCTATGAATACAATTGAGCGTGATGATGGTTGGAAAGCTTTTAGAATTCAAGGAGTACTGGATTTTTCTCTGATTGGAATACTTGCTAAGATTTCAGGAATATTAGCAGAAGAAAAGATAGGGATTTTTGCTATATCAACATTTAATACTGATTATATTCTTACCAAAAAAGAAAATTATGATAAGGCTATAGAAACACTAAAGAAAGCCGATTACCAGATTGTGTAGTGGTAGCCGGCCTTAAGAAAATAGGTTCTAGTTAGCTGATCCAGTAAATTCATGTGCATGCTTTCGTTTCCATTCTGGAAAGTGATTAAGCTGACACTGATGATTTTTACGCGCTTCAATGGCTATGTGTTCAAAATATGAGCGCCACATGGAAGTATAGATGTCCTCACTTTTTTCTGTTTCTAATAAGTGTAAATATTCTTCTTCGGTTAGATACCTAAGATAATATGAGCTGTTTGAGGGATGAACGATAGCTTCCTTATGGACATCATCTATAATTATCCAGTTCTCAGAGGGCATTCTATCAATGAAATGCTCGGCGACAGGAAGAAGCACATAGCTTTTGGGTTCTATATGAGCGACATAGACGCTGCTATTAACATAGTTAAAGCGTACAAATTCAAGGAACGAATCCGCCTCACGACCGTATCGGCGGCGGATTTCAAAAAATCTGGTGACATCCTTGAATTGATACATTTCAAGAACCTTGGGCCCATAGTGAAATCCTAGGATTAGTACACGATAAATTGTATCAAGTGTGTCAGGTTCATAAGCACCCGCAGCATAAGCAATCTCACTATAAACATATGGTGAGATTTTATTATTTATTGCATCTATTACAGACTGAACTTTGGACGAATCCTCATCAACATGGATATATTTATCGAAGAATGTGAATTCTTCAACAGGTTCAAACATTAGTCGAATATTCTGATGACCTAGACCACTCGACCAAGCATCATATATGCAAGTTAGCATAGCGCCTAGGTTGTGCGTGCAAGTAAAAATGGTACTCAATTAGCTACCCCCATTTTCATATCAGAGAACAAACTCATCTGATGATAGATAGTCTTATCAGTGATACTGTAAGAATCAGCTCTGTCATTATCAATTAAGCGGTTAGTAATAAAGTTTTCTTCAATAGGAATGTTATAAAGCATTTTGCCGTTGCAAGTAATAAAATATTGAGCGCGTTTAAGAACTACTCCCATTTTTTTAAGCATTTCAAAAGAAATCGAACCATAACGTCTAGCCTGAGTTATTCGCTGGACACTTTTGGGGCCGATGCCTGGAACACGTAAGAGCAGATCCTGTGGAGCTTTATTAATCTCTATAGGGAAAATGTTTAAGTGTCTAACTGCCCAGTCACATTTAGGATCAATTAATTCATTAAAATTCGGTCTATCTTCAGATAGTAGCTCATTAGACTGAAATCCATAGTATCTTAATAGCCAGTCTGCCTGATAAAGCCTATGCTCTCTAAGTAAAGGAGGTGGCGTATCAAGTGCAGGAAGGTTAGAGTCCTCATTCAAAGGAACATAAGCTGAAAAGAATACACGCTTTAAGTCGAAAGACTTATATAGCTGTTCAGTAACTGTCATAAGCTGATAGTCAGTTTCATTGCTAGCGCCGATTATCATCTGTGTACTCTGCCCTGCTGGTGCAAATGGACGCTTTAAATCTTTAGAAAGTGAGCCCGCAGGTACAAGAAGATTATTCTGCGTATTAGCTTCAATTCGAGCTTGGGCAAATATATTGTTTTCAAGGTATTTATTGATGCCACTTCGCTCCATACGGGCATCCTTTCCTATAGCCAGTCTGTGAGTGGCGATTGTATCACTAATCTGAGCCATGGGAGTCATAATTGTTTTAAATGTTTTATTAGGGCAAAGCTTTGATAAGCTCTCGCTTGTAGGAAGTTCCATATTTATACTGATGCGATCTGCAAGTAAACCAGCTTCCGCTAAAAGTTCAGAAGGTGCGCCAGGAATTGCTTTGACATGAATATATCCATTAAAGCGATATTTAGTACGAAGAAGTTTCAAAGTACTTACAATTAGCTCCATTGTATATTCAGGATTTTTAACAACACCTGAACTTAAGAATAAACCTTCAATATAATTACGCTTATAAAATTCAATAGTAATAGTACAAATCTCGTCAGGAGTAAAGGTTGCTCTAGGAATATCATTAGATTTTCGATTGCTACAGTATTTACAATCATATACACAGTGATTACTCATGAGAATCTTAAGAAGCGAAATACAGCGTCCATCAGCAGAAAAAGAATGGCATATGCCTGCTGCACATGAATTACCAAGCATTCCCTCCTGGCCTTTTCGATCCACCCCGCTTGAAGTGCAGGCAACATCATATTTAGCTGCATCAGCAAGTATATTCAATTTATCTTCCAAATTATGTTCTAAAACAATATCGTACATATGTTCTTCTCCTAAACAAATCATACAAACAAATGTTCGAAAAGTCAAGAGAAGGATTGGAATACAACTAAATTAAGAGACTGTAAGGATAGAATATATAGACTAATACACGCAACGCGGATTAAAAATGACATCTTTAACCCCGTCCCCAAGATGTCATAAAAAAAAGCAAGTCGGAAAGGACTTGCTTTTTTAGGCAAACTACAGTATGCATTTTAACACTTTTTAAAATAAAAGTCTATTACTTTTAATATTTATCTGATAATATTTCATTTGCAAACGAAACAGGAGAAAACGAAGATGAAAAGGAGTGGTGTGAATTGAGTAAAAATGGCTTTTATGGAATAACTCGTGAAGACGAGGAGCGTAAGCTGGCAGAAGTCAATAAGATTACAGAGAGTAAGTTAAATGCCACTAAACAAATGGTGCAAAGTCTCGCAGATGAACTTCATGAGCAGAAGGAAGTTTATGATGCTGATGACAAGGAAGGACTCGCACAGTGGTTCAACACTGATGCAAGATTTCAGGAGGTGAGGCAGGATCTTTTAAGAGCTGAAAGAGCAAGGAAGAAACCGTTCTTTGGCCGAATCGATTTTGTGGATGACGAAAAGGGAGAGGATGAGACTTATTATATCGGGAAGACGCTGATTGCTAAGGATCCTTCTGAACCAATTGTCATTGATTGGAGAACGCCGATAGCGTCGGTTTATTACGATCATAGCTTAGGAAAGTGTAGCTACAAGGTGCCTAGGGAAGGGACCTTTAATCTTGATCTTAAGCGTAAGCGCACCTATGAAATCGAAGATAATAAGTTAAAAAATTACTATGATAGCGATGTGGTAGCTAATGACGATTTGCTGACAGAATATTTATCTAAGAGCAAAAGAAATGTTTTAAGCGAAATCATCGCGACAATTCAGCAGGAACAAAATGAGATTATTCGTATGAATCCTAGGCACAACATCTTAGTACAGGGAAGCGCCGGCTCAGGAAAAACTACTGTTGCGATGCATAGAATCTCATATATCCTTTATAACTATGATTTAGAGTTTAAGCCTGAGAGTTTTTATATTATAGGTAGCAACAAGGTGTTACTAAACTATATTACTGGTGTACTTCCAGACCTTGATGTATTCGGTGTAAGACAGATGACAATGGAGGATCTGTTTGTAAGACTTCTTTATGAAGAATGGGATAAGAAAATCAAGGTACGTAAAGCTGACAAGTATGACGTAAACACTGGTTTAAAAGGAACAGAACAATGGTTCAAAGAGCTTAAAGCTTATTGCGATAAGTTTGAATGGAACTATATTCCAAGGGTTGATGTTAAGGTTGAAAAGACAGGACATGTGCTGATTAGAAAAGAAGAAATCGAAAAGGTTTTAAAGCAGTACAATCACTGGTCGATGTATGACAAGTTTGATAAGATGACAGACATTCTGATAAGTCGCCTTGAAACAGAGATTTACGGAAAGTACTACTCGTATTCAGTAGAAGAGCAAAAAGCGCTTTTTAGAAGCTTTAAGCAATACTACAAAAAGATGCAATGGGAAGATTCAATCTTTGATTTCTATGAAAAGTTTCTGGATTTTCAACGAAAAAAAGGTTTAACTCCTACGTATGCTTCAGGAGAGGTTGATATATATGATTTAGCAGCTCTTTCTTATATTTATAAAAGATTCAAGGAAACAGAGGTTATACAGGAGGCAAGCCATGTTGTAATCGATGAAGCTCAGGACTTTGGTATGATGATTTACTATTGCCTTAAGTACAGCATGAGTAAATGTACTTTTACAATCATGGGTGACGTATCTCAGAATATTAACCTAAATTCGGGACTAGGAGACTGGGAAAGTCTTAAAAAGCTGATGCTTCCTGACAAGTATGACGCCTTTGGGTTATTGCGTAAAAGCTACCGAAATACAGTTGAGATATCAAAGTTTGCAACTGATATTCTTAAACACGGAAACTTTCCCATATATCCTGTCGAGCCGATTGTAAGACATGGTGAAGCTGTTTCTATCACAAATTGTGATGATAATCATAAACTCACGGATAAGCTAGTAGAAACACTTGAGAGCTGGCAAAAGAAAAACTATGAAACAATTGCGGTTATCACAAAAGATATAGAGGAAAGTCATAAGGTTGCTTCTATTTTAAGTAAGCATATCGAAGTTAAGGAGTTTTCAGATAGTGATACGGACTTTGGAGCAGGAATAATGATTATTCCTATCGAGTATTCAAAGGGTCTTGAGTTTGATGCAGTAGCAATATATAACCCTACAAATGATGCTTATCCAATGGAAGATGGATACGCTAAGCTTTTATATGTAGCAGCAACAAGAGCACTTCATGAATTAAGTATTGTATACACAGGAAAAATAACTGATTTAATCGGAACACCCATTCCTGCTGACCATGAAAAGAATCTTATCACAGAAGACAATCAACATTTGAAGCCTTTTGTTTTTGAGGAAGATACAAGAACGCTTGCAGAAGTAGCAAGAGACTTATCAAAAGAAGGAGATGCTGAGTTAAGACTTCGTGACAAGTATGGTCCTAAGCGAATAGTAGTGAATAAACCAAAGGTTGAAGAAAAACCTAAACCTAGAGCAACGGTTAAGGGCTCTGTATCTACGTTAGCAACAGCAAATATCTATAAAACGCCTGACGCTGCTGTAAGACAGACTACGGTAAAGCCTGCTGCCAAAGTGACGATAAAATCTGAATTTGGAACCATGCCGGAAGGTACAAGTCTTCAGGCTCCAGGTCACGGAAGAATTGACAATTCTGTCAGATGGATTAAGGCAGGAAAGACGGAAATAGAAATAACTGGAGGCTATGGAACGCTTAGAATACTCCCAATTGCAGATGATACAGTTAGAATTGCGTTTTCTGTAGGCCCTAGCCCAGTGCTTGCTCCCTTGCCATCTGATGTTTTCAGACAATCAGGTATGAAATGGAAAGTACAGGAGAGCCGTGAAGCAGTTGATGTTTCTTTAATGAAACTTCGAGTACATGTGGACAAAAAGAGCGGAGCGATATCTTTCTTTAATAGTAAGAATCAACTTATCTTAAGTGAGAGTGCGACTCTCCCCCGACAGTATCATGAGGGAAAGAAAACATACTGGGAGTATCTTGAGTTTAGTAAAAAGGAATCACTTACCTCGCATGGACGAGAAGACTTTGACTGGCCATCTATTTCCAATAGTGCACAGTATATATCTCATCAGGACAAGCCAGATAGAGCTGCCCTAATAATGTCTAATAAGGGATATCAGATTCTGGTTCCTAATGGAATAAAAACGTTGATATGTACGATTCCAGCTTTTGGACCATATGTGGCGTTTGAGAATAGCGAATTAATTGATTATATATTTAGAACTGCAATATAGTAGATGCATGTGAATTTGAAAAACCGAAGCAGAAGGGCTTCGGTTTTTTTTATGAAAATTGAAGTGTGCTCGTACAAAAATTGTAAATTATCATTCCATTCTTAATTTATTAGCACAAAATGAGGGCAAAAGAAGGACTGTTCGTCAGAAATGTTCTTTTGCCACTAAGATTTGTACAAAAAATGTATAAAAAACCAGGAAGAAGGAGGAAAAAGCCGAAAAACGCACAGCGTGGAAAGGAGGAATCAAACAGCATTAAGAAAACTAATAAACATGGTGAAGAAGAAAGACGACGAAAAACGGGGAATTTTAAGGAAACGCAACGCGAAAGGAAAACGATTAAGTAAAGAGAGAATACAATTTTGTGTTATACAATTGAATTGCTTAAATATACGCCAATGCGCAACAAACATGCCGAAATAATACTCTGATTTTTGTCATATTGACCGAAATCAAAAAGAAGTTTTTGAATTTTTCGTAAAAAAATACAAATTAGGTATTTACCTACTCAAACGTTTTAGTTAATATAAAGATAAAGCGATAGATGTGCATACAAAATCATCCTATGGATGACAATTTCTCGGGGTAATTCATGGCTGAGCGCGCGATCGGCCATTTACAAAGGAACATAATGACACAGCACACACAATACGAGGGGGGTATGAAATAATGCGTAAACTGAAAGGTTTATTAGGAAAAGTGTTATTAGTTACTTTATCAGCATCTATGATAATAACCGGCGCTAATATTTCTACCATAAAAGTAAGTGCGGCAAGCAATTACAATTATGGAGATGCGCTATCAAAGTCACTTCTTTTCTACCAGCTACAAGAATCTGGTAAGTTAAGTGAAGAGACAAAGTCCCGTACGAACTGGAGAGATGATTCGGGATTATTGGATGGATCAGATTTCAATCTTGATCTAACCGGTGGATGGTACGATGCTGGTGACAACGTAAAGTTCAACTTGCCAATGGCATATTCAGCAATGATTTTGGGTTGGTCATATTTGAACAATACTGATGCGTATGTAAAATCAAATCAAGAAAAATGGCTTCTTCATAACATTGAATGGGCCAACGACTATTTTGTAAAATGTAATCCTGATGCCAACACATATTTCTATCAGGTTGGCGATGGAAACGCAGACCATGCCTTCTGGGCAGCACCAGAAGTAGTGGAAGCTAAGATGGAAAGACCTGCATTTAAGGTTGATGCAACAAGTGCAAATGGTGGCTCTGCAGTAACTGGAGAAACAGCAGCCTCTCTTGCAGTAGCATCTATCATTTTGAAGGATAAGAATCCATCAAAGAGTGCAACTTATTTACAGCATGCAAAGACTTTGTATGCAATGGCTGAAAAAGCACAGTCTGATGATGGTTATACAGCAGCAAATGGATTTTATAATTCATGGAGCGGATGGAACGATGAGCTTTCACTCGCAGCAAGCTGGTTATACAAGGCAACAGGCGATGAGACATGGCTTGAGAAAGCTAAGCTTTATGCTACTAAGTTCGGTGCAGAAATGCAGGGTGGAACAGATATTGCATATTCATGGACAATGGCATGGGACGATGTTCACTTAGGAGCTGATTTGTTACTTGCTGATATCACAGGAGAGAAGCAGTACTACAAGGTTATTGAAAATAATATTGATTGCTGGAGCGGTGACCTTGAAGGAGCTAATCCTATCACAATAACAAGTGGTGGACTTGCATTCTTAAGTGGATGGGGTTCAGTAAGATATGCTTGTAACGAAGCTTTCCTTTGTACATTATATGCAGACCTTGATAAGGCTACATCAACTCACAAGAATAAGGCATTGAAGTTTGCCGAAAGAACAGTTAACTATGTATTAGGAAGTTCTGGCCAGAATTATATGGTTGGTTACAACAGTGAATCACCTAAGAATCCTCACCACAGAGCAGCACATGGTTGCTGGACAAACTCTTTAACTGGATTACCAGTACAGTCACGTCACACTCTTGTAGGCGCAATTGTAGGTGGACCTGGCTCAGCAAGTGATTCAAGCTACGAAGATGATAGAGGAAACTATCAGACTAACGAAGTTGCATGTGATTATAACTCAGGCTTCACAGGCGCAGTAGCAGCTTTATATGCTAAAAATGGATATGGAACAGTTGTTGATGCAACTGCTATAGAAGCAACAGATGGTAAGGAATTTGTTATCAATGCAGGCATTAACTGTCAGGATGCAACAAACAAGATTAACTTTGTTGAACTTAAGACAGTTGTTGAAAATCACACTGCATGGCCTGCAAGATTAACAGACAACCTTACACTTAGATTATACTTTGATATTAGCGATGTAATTGCACAGGGTTATAGCGCATCTGATATGAAGATTTCTACTACATATCAGCAGCACAAGATTAAGATTTCTGAAATGAAGGCTACAGAAACAGCTGGAATTTACTACATTGATCTTGATATGACAGGCGCTAAGATATTCCCTGGCGGACAGAGCGAATGTAAGTGCGAAATCCAGGTAAGAGTTTCAGCTCCTGGAAAGTGGGATTTCTCAAACAGCCCTTGTGTAATGGGCCTTGGCGGAACAAGCAACAATCAGATGAAGGCTCCTACCGGAGTTGCATTATTTGAAGGATCAAAGCTTGTATATGGTAAAGAGTATGCGGCAGGCGATACACCAGTAGATCCTGAACCCGTAGATCCTGAACCAGTAGACCCTACACCAGTAGACCCTACACCTGTAGACCCTGAACCAGTAGATCCTACACCAGTAGATCCTGAACCCGTAGATCCTACACCCGTAGATCCCACACCAGTAGATCCTACACCTGTAACAGGGGATGTAGTAACTACATATACTGTTCACAACTGGGGCGAAGAACACCAGGTAGTATTTAACGTAACAAATAAGTCTAACAAAGCTACTGATACTTGGGAAATCAAGGTTAAGAAGGCTGATGTTGGAATTAAAGCAAGCTGGAATGTAAACATCAAGGAAGCTGGTGAATACTATGTTATTACTCCACTTGAATGGAATGCTGTAATCCAGCCTGGAAAATCAATTGAATTTGGTGTTCAGGGAACTGGCGCATGTAGCGAAAAGCCTGAAGTAATTACTAATGGAAAAGCTGCAGAAGTAGATCCTACACCTGTAGATCCCGAACCTGTAGATCCTACACCTGTAGATCCTACACCTGTAGATCCTGAACCTGTGGATCCTGAACCCGTAGATCCTACACCCGTAGATCCCGAACCTGTGGATCCTACACCTGTAGATCCTGAACCTGTAGACCCTACACCCGTAGACCCTGTTGATAATGGCTTAACAGCTATTGCTAAGATTAATAACTGGGGAACTGGTTATCAGGTACAGATTATTGTAAATAACAATACTGCTTCAGCTGTTAAGGACTGGTCTTTAAAGATTGATAAGAAAGACATCGACATTGACTCAAGCTGGAACGTAAATATTAAAGAAGCAAATGGTTACTATGTAGTAACTCCTATGGAATGGAACAATACAATCGAAGCCGGTAAGTCATTTGAATTTGGTGTTCAGGGCGCTGGTAAGATTGGAGCATCCATTAAAATTATTACAAGCGGAGCTGTTGAACCCGCAGACCCTACACCCGCAGATCCTACACCTGTAGATCCTACACCTGTAGATCCTGAACCTGTAGACCCTACACCCGTAGACCCTACACCTGTAGACCCTACACCTATAGATCCTACACCAGTAAAACCTCCTGTTAACGTTACAGTTAACAATGATGACTGGTTACATACAGATGGATCAACGATTTATGATATATATGGCAACGAAGTACATTTAACTGGAGCAAACTGGTTTGGTTACAACTGTTCAGAAAAGGTATTCCATGGCTTATGGAACGCTAATATGAAAAATGTAGTTGTTGAGATGGCTGATCACGGTATTAACCTAGTACGTGTACCTATCTCTACAGAGCTTTTACTTGAGTGGAAGGCTGGCAAGAAGGTTACACCTAACGTAAACTATTATGCTAACCCTGAGCTTATTAAAGCTGATGGTTCTGAAATGGATTCAAAAGAAATTTTTGATAAGTTTGTAGAGCTTTGTAAAGAGAACGGCATCAAGATTATGATGGACTTACATAGCTTAGATGCTAACAACTCAGGTCACAATTATGCTGTATGGTATGATGTAGACGGTCTTACAACAGAAGATTGGATTGAAGGCTGGGTATGGTTTGTAAATGAATACAAGAATGATGATACAATCATCGCTTGTGACTTAAAGAACGAGCCTCACGGTCAGTTCTCATCAGCAGATACAAAGGCTGCTAAGTGGGATGACTCTAAGGACGTTAATAACTGGGCATATGCAGCAAGCCGTTGCGGTAAGGCAATCCTTGATGTAAATCCTAACCTTTTAATTGTAGTTGAAGGTATTGAAGAAACACCTCGTGCAGGTTATGACTATAACTCTGGAACACAGGATCCTAGTGCTCCTGCAGACAAGTTAAAGTATTATGGCGGATGGTGGGGAGGAAACTTAAGAAACGCTGAGAAGTATCCTGTTGATTTAGGACAGTATCAGAGTCAGTTAGTATACTCTCCTCATGATTACGGCCCATTAGTTCACAAGCAGAGCTGGTTTAACAAGGACTTTACAGAGCAGACCTTACTTGATGATGTATGGTATGACAGCTGGTTCTATATTCAGGACAAGAACATTGCACCATTATTAATTGGTGAATGGGGTGGCTTCATGGATGGTGGAGACAATGAAAAATACTTATATCTTATGTCAGATTTCATTGCCAAGAACAAAATCAACCATACATTCTGGTGTATTAATCCTAACTCAGGTGATACAGGCGGACTTTTAGAGTATGACTGGACAACATGGGATATGGAAAAGTACAACATGATGAAGCAGACCTTATGGTCAGATTCTAAGACTGGTAAGTTTGTAGGTCTTGATCACGTTGTTCCTCTTGGATCAAATGGTGAGACTGTAACAGAGTGCTATAAGTAGAATTAGTGTAAAAGAAAAGATAGATTATTCTATGCGGGCAGAGCTAAAAAGCTCTGTCCGCTCTTTTATTATCAGGGAAATGCATTAATTGATAGGTAAAGATCGCAAGGATTTTATACCGCTAGCAATACGTTTTCTTTAACCTATTGACAATCTTATACAAAGTGATAATATTAGTGTTGCAAAAAAGAAACACTAAAGGACCAACTAATGATTCAGGAGTATTTAAAAAGTTTTGGGTTGACTGGTCAAGAAGCTGCAATATACGAAGCCCTGTTAGTGAATGGTGAAATGACAGGGTACGAAGTGGCCAAAGAAACCGGGATTTCCCGCTCATATGTGTATGGAGCGATGGCAGCCTTGGTTGATAAAGGCGCAGCGTACCAGATTGACGGAGAATCAACTAAATATGTAGCTGTGGACATGGAGCAGTTTTGCAATAATACCCTTCATGATTTAAAGGACAAGGCAGAGTACCTTGTTAAGCATGCACCCAGGAAAAAAGAAGTGACTGAAGGATATATTACAATTGCTGGAAAGCACCATATCCACAACAAAGTGCATGAGATGCTTACAAAATGTGAAAAGAGATTCTATTTCATGGCTTCAAGCGAAATACTTCATGAATTTGAAGACCAGATAAATGAGTTGGTTTTAAAGGGGCTAAAGGTTGTTCTTTTGACGGATTCGTGCTTTATAAATGATACGATATGCTATGAGACAAAGCTTGAACCCTATCAGATACGACTAATTACCGATTCGTCGTATGTACTTACCGGAACGTATGGCGACGGTGACAATGATACCTGCCTTTATTCAGCACAGCCTAATCTTGTGGCTGTCATGAAGGAAGCGCTAGGAAATAGAATTTCACTTATTGAGATGGAGGAAAAAGAAAAATGAGACTAGGAATTTTAGGATATGGTAATTTAGGACGTGGTGTTGAGTGTGCTGTTAAACAGGCTCCCGATGTAGAACTGAAAGCGGTTTTCACTCGTAGAGATCCAAGCACTGTTAAGCCATTAACAGAAGGTGTACCTGTATACAGCGTAAATGATGTTGAAGCTCACAAGGATGAGATCGATGTATTAGTAATCTGTGGTGGTAGTGCTACTGACCTTCCTAAGCAGACTCCTGAATATGCTAAATATTTCAATGTAATTGACAGCTTCGATACTCATGCAACCATTCCTGAACATTTTGCTAAGGTTGATAAGGTGGCCAAAGAAAATGGACACATCGCCATGATTTCGTGCGGATGGGATCCTGGTATGTTCTCCCTTATGAGATTATATGGAAACTGTGTATTACCTGAGGGTAATGATTATACATTCTGGGGCAAGGGCGTAAGCCAGGGCCATTCTGATGCTATCAGAAGAGTAAAAGGTGTTAAGAATGGTAAGCAGTATACGATTCCTGTTGATGCAGCACTTAAGGCTGTTAGAGCAGGTGAGAATCCTGAACTTACAACTCGTGAGAAGCATTTAAGAGAATGCTTTGTTGTAGCTGAAGACGGAGCAGACAAGGCTGCAATCGAAAAAGAAATTAAGGAAATGCCTAACTACTTCTCAGACTATGACACAACTGTTCATTTTATTTCTGAAGAAGAATTATTAAGAGACCACGCTGGAATTCCTCATGGTGGATTTGTATTCCGTTCAGGTGTTACAGGATGGAACAAGGAAAATAAGCATGTAATTGAGTATAGCTTAAAGCTTGACTCTAACCCAGAATTTACATCATCAGTTATCGTTGCTTTTGCAAGAGCAATCAACAGACTTCATGCAGAAGGTGTTAATGGATGCAAGACTGTATTTGATATTGCACCTGCTTATCTTTCACCTTTATCAGGCGAAGAGTTAAGAGCTCATATGTTATAAGAAGAAAGGAATTTTAGATGAATTCATTTGTTGAGAGTGTAGATTTCTTTAAGGGCAATAATCCTGAAGATATTGCTAAAGAATATGGAACACCTTTATATGTATACAGCGAAGAGATTATTCGTAATCGTATGGATAAAGTAGCTAAAGCTATTTCAAAATATCCTCACACAGCTAACTACTCGATAAAGGCTAATACTAATATACATATCCTTAAGCTTGCTTTAGAAGAAGGAAATAACTGTGACGCCATGAGTGTAGGCGAATTAAAGATGCTTGAGGCAGCAGGTTTTCCTTATGATCGCATATTCTTTGTACCTAATAACGTAAGTGATGAAGAATTGCAGTATGCAATTGATAGAAATATTATGACAAGCTTAGACTCATTATCACAGCTTGAAAGATATGGCGCGCTTAATCCTGGTGGAAAGTGTGCAGTAAGGCTTAACCCCGGAGTAGGTGCAGGTCACCACGAAAAGGTAGTAACAGCCGGAAAGAAAACTAAGTTTGGTGTAGCTGAAGAAGACATTCCTAAGATTTTTGAAATAGCTGAAAAGTATAATCTTACAATTGCAGGTATTAATCAGCATGTGGGTTCGTTATTTATGGATCCTGAACCATACCTTGCTGCAGTTACAAACTTCTTACGTATCGCAAGAACCTTCAAGGATCTTGAATTTATAGACTTTGGTGGAGGATATGGTATTCCATATCATAAGCTTGATGATCAGGAAGAATTCGATATGGATTCATTCACAAAGAGACTTGAGCCTATTCTTGAAGAGTTTGTTAATGATTATGGAAAAGCTCCGTTATTTAAATCAGAGCCTGGACGTTTCTGCGTAGCAGAAGGAAGTGTTATTTTAGGCCGTGTTCACACAGTTAAACAAAACGCTGGCAAGAAATATATTGGTACTGATGTTGGTATGAATGTTTTAGTCCGTCCTTCAATGTATGACTCATGGCATGATATTGAAATCTTACGTGATGGCAAGGCTGTTTCAAGAGATTCCCTTGAAGAGGTTACTGTGTGCGGTAATATCTGTGAATCTGGAGATCTACTTGCTAAAGACAGAATGCTTCCTGAGGCAAAAGAAGGGGATATTGCCTGTATCCTTGATACTGGTGCATATGGCTATAGTATGTGCTCAACCTACAATTCACGTCCTCGTCCAGCTGAAGTTATGGTCTGTAAGGATGGAAGCTTAAAGCTTATTCGTAGACGTGAGACATATGAAGATTTATTAAGATATATGTAATCTATGGACCAGATTAAGGAAACATTTATATTATATATGGAATCAAAAAGGGTGCTTTTGCACCCTTTTTCTTTTTGCTAATTCAATAGTGCTATGCTTTCAAATGTAATAAAAAAGTTGGAGGCACTTTTAAAATGGCTAAGGCTAATAACAATACAGAAGAAAGCTTTATGGTTAAGCTTTCTACTTTTATTGTGGACAAAAGAAATCTAATTTTCTTAATTATTATTATCTCATTGATATTCTCTTTATTCTCAAAAAACTGGGTATCAGTTGAAAACGCACTATCTGCATTTTTGCCAGACTCTTCATCTACAAAAGCAGCACTAGACGTAATGGAAGAAGAATTTGTTACGTTTGGAACGGCTGAAATAATGGTAGAAAATCTAACGTATGATGAGGCTACAAAACTATATGATGAAATTGTCAAGATTGACGGCGTTCAGGGCGTAGACTTTGACAAGACGACGGCGCATTATGCTAATCTTAGTGCGCTTTATAGTATTACCTTTGATTATCCAGAAAAGGATGATGGATGCCTAGAAGCTCTAGATAGGGTAACAGAACATATCAGATCCTATGATACATATGTAGTTACTGAACTTGGTGATGCACAGGCTGAGATTATAGCAAAAGAAGTTAATGTCATAATCTTTTATGTAGCAATAATAGTATTAGTCGTGCTTACATTAACCAGTAGTACATATGCTGAAATACCAGTTCTTATTATTACTTTCGTAGTTGCAATGGTACTTAATACAGGTACCAATTTTATGTTTGGGACTATTTCATTTGTATCTAATTCTGTAACAAGCATTCTGCAGCTAGCACTATCTTTAGACTATACAGTTATTCTATGTAACAGATATAAAGAAGAACATGAAAAACTTCCTACAAGAGAAGCGACTATCATGGCGCTTAGTAAAGCGATTCCGGAGATTAGTGCAAGCTCCCTTACAACTGTTGGTGGCTTGGTTGCGATGATGTTCATGCAGTTTAAGATTGGTCCAGATCTTGGTATATGTCTGATTAAGAGTATTGCTTATGCGCTTATCTGTACATTCTTCCTGATGCCTGGTTTACTTGTGCTGTTTGGGCCTTTGATGGACAAGACTAAGCACAAAATATTTGTACCTAAGATTCCTTTTGTAGGAAAGTTTGACTTTGCGACTAAAAAAATTATTCCTCCACTTTTTGTGGTAATGATATGTGTTGCTTTTTACTTTAGTAACAACCTTCCGTATGCTTATGGATATGATGGGTTAGCAACACCTAAGTTAAATGAAACTCAAATTGCTAAAATGAAGGTTAAAGAAACCTTTACAAACAAAAATATGCTTGCTCTTGTAATACCAAGAGGAGAATATGCGATAGAAAAGAACCTTATCACAGATCTTGAAAGCTATTCTGAAGTAGATAGCTGCATGGGTCTTGCTAACATTGAAGCAATGGATGGATATTGTCTTGCAGACAGATTAAATGCAAGACAGTTTAGTGAGCTTGCAGGTCTTGATTATGAAGTAGGAAAACTATTATATGCTGCATACGCTGCTGATGAAGAAAATTATGGAAAGGTTTTAGGTGGAATTGAAAATTATAGTGTTCCGCTTATGGATATATTTTCTTTTGCCTACCAGATGGTAGATGAAGGCTATGTGACACTTGATAGCGAGCAAAAAGAAACCTTAGATGACGCATATGTCAAGATGTCTAATGGCCGATTACAGTTGCAGGGAGAAAATTTCGACAGAATACTTGTTTATCTGACATTACCAGAAGGCGGCGATGAAACATATGCTTTCCTTGAAACTATAATAGAAATGGCAGAAAGCTACTATCCTGGAAAAGAAGTATACCTTGCAGGTAACTCAACTAGTGAGCTTGACTTTAAGAAGAGCTTTGATGTTGACAATATTGTCGTTTCGGTATTGAGTATCCTCATTGTATTGGTGGTATTACTGTTTACATTTATGTCTGCTGGAATGCCAGTACTCTTAATACTAGTAATACAGGGCGCAATCTGGTTAAACTTTATGGTGCCTGCGTTTACAGGAAGCAAGGTATTCTTTATGAGCTACCTTATTGTAAGCTCTATTCAGATGGGTGCAAATATCGACTATGCGATTGTTATTTCGAGCCGATTTAATGATCTTAAGAATGAAATGAGTAAAAAGGATGCAATTATTGAAACCATGAACTTTGCATTCCCGACCATCATTACTAGCGGAACAATCCTTGCTGTAGCAGGTATTTTGATTGGTAAGATGACATCGGAACCTGCGATATGCGGTATTGGCGATGCATTAGGACGAGGAACTATTTTGTCTATTTTCCTAGTAATGTTTGTACTTCCACAGATATTGCTGCTTGGTGAAAAGATTATTGATAAGACTAAATTTACGATGCCTAACAGGATGGTACAGATTAATGCAAGCGGACGAACCAGACTTGAGGGTATGGTCAAGGGCGAGATTAACGGTACCTTTATTGGTGTTGCTAACGGTATCGTGGAAGGCTCTGTTAATGTGAATTTACTAGGCGGAACTGCAAGAGAAGAGTATGAAAATAATGAGTCTACGGCTATGGAAAATGTAGATGAAGGTCCTTTAGAAACAGAAAATGATGCAAAGGAGGGCTGCTAATATGAATAAGAAAATATCAAAAGTATTATCTCTATTATTAGTGGCGTTCATGCTTTTAACATATACGCCTAGTTTTGCAAGCGATTACGAGAATTTCGATGGAACTAAGGTTACATTAAGAGAAGCAGATAGTGATTCTGAAAAAATAGAGATTAGCACATTAGAGGATTTGGTGGATCTGTCAAGAAGATGCATTGTAGATACAGATTCTGATAGATTATATGTAAGCTTAAAGAATGATATTTCCTGTGAAGGAATAGAATTTGCTCCCATTCCGTTCTTTAATGGAATATTCGATGGAAACGGACACGAGATAAGTGGGCTTTCATGTCAGAATATTGCTGAACCTGTAGGTTTATTTTCAATAATAGGCGATAACGGCCTTGTTAAGGATTTAAGGGTAAGCGGCAATCTGCAGCCTAAAGAAAGCTGCAATTATATTGGAGCGATAGCGGGTGAAAATAGGGGAACGATTTATAATTGTTCTTTTGCCGGCGTCGTAACAGGAGAAGATTATGTAGGCGGTTTAGTAGGTAGAAACGAGCTTACTGGTACGATAGTGAAGGTTAGAGTGAGCGGCGCTGTTCGTGGTGACAACATGACAGGCGGTATTGTGGGTATTAATAATGGTACCGTCATAGACGCTGTAAATGAGGCGCTTGTAAACACAGAAAGTGTTGAGAATAAGCTTGATATAGGAAACCTTGAGCTAACACTTGATCTTACAAAGTTATCTACCCAGAAGGCAGCAGCATCTCAGGATATGGGAGGTATCGCTGGATATTCTAGTGGTATTATTGCTAACTCTGAAAATAGAGGGGATGTTGGCTTTCATCATCAAGGTTACAACATAGGTGGAATAGCGGGTCGTAGTTTAGGACATATCGTAGCTTCTAAAAATATGGGATTAATTACGGGTCGAAAAGATATCGGCGGTATTGTAGGACAAATGGAGCCTTATATCATTAAGAGTCTTTCTCCATCGCAGCTTTCGATATTAAATGAGCAGCTTAGCGAGATGCAAAGTCTCGTAATTCAGACAAAAGCCGATGCAACCAACGCCGGTAATGCAATTAATTCAAGGCTTGATAGTCTGAATGGATATGTTTCCACGGCAGAAGGTCATGCATCAGAACTGACAAAGAGTATAATAGGCGATCGCGATTTAGACATAAAGAAACCCGAAATTGATGAGGATGTTTCATTAGAAGATAAGTTTAATGAAACAACTGAAGAGATTAAGGATAAGTTTAATGAGGAAAAGGAACAGTACAAGGATAATGTCGCGCTCATTAAGGAAAGTGAGCTTTATAATTCCTTGACTGATGTAAATACTCAGGTTGAGCTCTTAAATAAAGAGGCTAAAGGCTACAGTGATAAAATCGATTCGGATCTTAAAGCAATTAATGGTAAGTACAATGCAATTAAAGATACGGTTTATAGTGTAAAGGATAATAAATACGGAATAAGTGACACTAGTGTAATAGATCCTGAGCTTGTAATATTAGGAGCTGTACGCCAGTGCATTAATGAGGGAAATGTTGAAGGTGACTTAAATGCAGGTGGAATTGCAGGCGTAATGGGAGAAGAATCTTCACTTGATCCTGAAGAAGAAATAAGTCTATCAATTGATCCTGAAACTCATACAGAGTACGAGTATAAAGCCGTAATGGATAAATGTATTAATAAAGGTTTAGTTACGGTCAAAAGAAATTATGCTGCAGGTATTGTAGCCAGAGCTGAGGTAGGATACATTCTTGATTCCGAAAACTATGGAACTATATGTGCTGATGGAAATTATGTGGGTGGAATAGCGGGAAGTTCAGGAATAAGTATTAATAACTGTTATGTTAAAGCTCATCTAAATGGTAACAAATACGTAGGCGGAATTATAGGTATAGGAATCAATAAAAAGGCTGATGAAACAGGCAGTTTGGTAGCTTATTGTAGAGCGTTGCCAAGTATTGATAGTGCCACTAAGTTTTACGGCGCTATTTCAGCTACTCCAGATGGAGAATTTGTAGGTAATATCTATACAAGCGAGACCCTGGCAGGACTAGGATCATATAGCATGTCTGAGGCTGCATATCCTGTATCATATAGGGAACTTACTAGCGGCGAATTGCCAGCAGAGTTTACAAAGTTATATGTAACATTTAAATCAGATGATTCGATTCTTAAAAAAGTAGAAGTACCTTATGGCTCTAGCGTAGGAAAAGACATATATCCAGAGCTTCCTGTTAGAAGAGGATGCTATTCAAGATGGAGCATAAACGATTTAACTAAGGTAGTATCAGATGTATTAGTTGATGTTGAATATTACGACTATGTTGCGTCTCTATCAAGCGATATGACAAGAATGTCAGAAAGACCAATATTCTATGTAATGGGAGACTTTGAAGATACAAGTGTATTAAATGTTAGTGAGCATGGAGTAACCATGCAGCCTAGCGGCGCTAATGGAATAGAAGATTTATTTTATAGGCGAGAAGTTGAGGAAGAGTGGGTAGTAGATATTCCTAGAGATGGAAAAGAAGTGCATGAGCTTAGATACCTGCCTACTGATATAAGCTCTAAAGATCATGAGATATATGTAAATGACGACGGAAGCTTTAGAAAAATAGAACCAGAAAAGATGGGAAGCTACCTATCCATGAACGTCGAAGGCGAGCACCTAATTGTAGCGATTGTGTCAACACGCCCTGTCTATTATGCATTTGCAATTGCTGTTGCTATAGTACTTATGCTTGTAGCCTTAGTGACCGTAATTATAATAATGTGCAGAAAGCTTAAGAAAGAGCAACTTGAGAAAGAGAAAGCCCTCGCTAATATAGCTACTGAAGAGGGCTTAGAGCAGTCAGTCGAGAAAGAAGAGAATAAGGTAAAGCATAAAGGTCTTAGAATTTTGCTTAATACAATTTATGTATGCTTACTTATATTAGTAGTAATAGGAAGTGTATATTTAGCTAAGAACCCTCAAATTGTAAGTGCCAAGATAAATAAGATACTGCTTGAAAAAATCGAGCTAGATTCATCTACTCAGTTAGATATAGACCTTGAAATAGTAAGTGATGAATTAGAAATCGAGAAGAACGCATACTTTTGGCGTGAAAAGTCTGATGACAACAAGATAAGCTGTCTTGAGATGAATGGAACAAGGCTTTATAAATGCAATGATGTTCTTTGGCTTGAAAATGGAAGAGGATTTAATGTTTCGGAATTAGTGCCAGATTACAGTGTCTTGTTTAACGATATCTTAAATTCGCTAAAGGATAGTGATTTATCTTACAAGAAGGTTGATGGTGGAACAGAGCATGTAATTAATGTAAATAGTAGCGCCGCGCTTGATATTATAAAGGATCTAACAGGAGAAGCCTCTGCTGAAATTGAATCGGTTAAGAACCTTACAATTGTTATGTTCTCAAGCAGCTGGAACATTAAAAACATTACAGTTAAAGGAAGCTGTTATACTGAAAGCGGAGAAAAAATAGCAGTTAACTGCAAGATAAAAACTGTTCCTGAAGGCGAAAGAAAAGACGTATCTGTACCTAAAACTGTTATTAATGCCATCGAATCTAAAAATGAAGTGGCTGATATTACTCCTGATACCTTATCACTAATATACGCAGTGGGACAGTTTGCTGAGCAAGATCCTGCAATGTGCGATATAAATGTTAATGTCATAGGAGGAGTTGCTTCAGTTAGCAGTGACTTTGTATGGTATCGTCAAAAGGAAAAGGGTGAGTGGATAAACACTGTTAGCAAAAACGGTATCTCACTTTATTATAACGAAAAGGGTGCATGTACATCTAAAGGTGTTTCGTTAAATGATTCTCAGACAGAGATTGTTAATTCAGCTATGATTTTAGATGAGTTGATGGATATTGCTCTTAGAAATACAGAAATTGAGTCTGAGACAAAAAAGGATACAGTATGCAGTATTAGCTTAGACGAAGAGGATATGACTAGCGTCCTTCAACTCATAGCACCAGACATTTTCGAGCTTGAAAAGAATATTAATAGAGGTGAGCTAACGATTAGTATTACTGGCGGCGAAATTGCTAAAATTAGGCTTGAGCTTAAGGGAACAGTCAAAGTGTTACTGTTAAATAAAGCCTTTGAAATTGATGTTACGGCTACTCCCAAATTACCTAGTTCATCTTCTGATTCTGACATTCCGCTAGAGGTAAGCAGCGTGCTTGCAGGAAAGTAGGATTGGGATAGACGATTAAAAAACTATATGATTAACCAAGGATTGTCCCTCTAAAGCAAGAAATAGTTAAGATAAAATAAAGCTTAATCTTTAGAATGATTTAATGGTTTAAAGCAATAAGATATGATATCATGTTCTCGGCTAGAATAGGCAAAAAGGAGAATATAAAGATGGAAAAGGTTAGAGTACAGGACGACTTATTTCACTATGTCAATGGTGAATGGTTAGAAAACGCAGTCATTCCAGACGATAAGCCTACTGCAGGCGGATTTGCAGAATTAAGACTTGGTGTTGAAGATTTACTCATGAAGGAATATGAGGATATGAGCGTAAGTGGCGAGTATCCTAGTGAATATGTTAAGAATTCAGTTTTACTTTACAAGCAGATTTTAGACACAAAGAAAAGAGACGAGCTTGGTATCAAGCCAGTGCAGGCTAAGCTTGATGCTATTTTGGCGCTTAAGGATATTAAGGATTTCAATGCTCATTTAACAGAGTTTGTTTTAAACGGAATGCCATTACCCTTTAATGTATCTGTTGATGAAGATATGAAGGATACAACACATTATTGTATTTTTGTTGATGGACCTTCAGTAATCTTACCTGATACAACATATTATAAAGAAGAAATGGCTGAGCAGAAAGAAAAGTTTTTGGGAGTATGGTCTAAGATGGTTGAAACCATTTTAGCTAAGACTTCTCTTTCTAAAAAAGAACAGAAGCAGTTTATCGAAGATGCTCTTAAATTCGATGAAAGCCTTGCTCCATTAGTATTAAGCCATGAGGAAGCATCTGAATATACCAAGATGTATAATCCATACAAGCTTTCTAGAGTAAATAGCTTATTAAAGCCTGTTGCTTACAAGAAGATGATTAATGAAATCTTTGGTGATGTTGAAACTATTATTGTGGCTGAACCTAGATACTACAAGGGCTTCAAGACAGTATTTAACGAGGAAACATTTGAAAATTATAAGCACTGGGCATATATCAATTTATTGCTTGGATCATGTTCAATCTTAACTGAAGAGTTAAGAGAATTAAGTGCACAGTACAGACTTACACTTATGGGCGTAGCAAAGATTCCTGAAATAAAAAGATATGCTTACAATGTTGCATCGGATTTCTATAGTGAGCCAGTAGGTTTATATTATGGCGAGAAATATTTTGGTGCTGAAGCTAAAAAAGACGTAATCGAAATGGTTGAAGAGATCGTTGAGACATACAAGAATCGTATCAAGAAAAATGATTTCTTGTCAGATGCGACCAAAGAAAAGGCTATCGTTAAGCTATCAAAAATGGGTCTTAAGATGGCATATCCTGATAAGGTAGATGAAATCTATGATCTATTAAAGGTAGATGATAGCAAATCATTATATGAAAATATTACTGAACTTAGAAAGGTTCGCAGATTAGACAGATTTAAAAAGCTTGGTACTGTAGTAGACCGTACACACTGGGTAATGCCAGGACATATGGTAAATGCATGTTACAATCCATCGCTCAATGATATTACTTTCCCTGCAGCAATTTTACAGGCACCTTTCTATTCACTTAAGCAGACTAGAAGTGAGAATTTAGGTGGTATCGGAGCTGTAATCGCACACGAGATTTCACATGCATTCGATAATAATGGTGCTAAGTGCGATGAAAACGGTAACTTAAATAACTGGTGGACTAAGGAAGACTTTAAGAAATTCAATGCTCGTACTAAGAAGATGGCTAGAGAATTCGATGGTATCGAACTTCCCTGGGGTACAGTAAATGGAAAGTTTATCGTAAGCGAAAACATAGCTGATAATGGTGGTATGGCAGCAACTCTTGAAATCATGTCTAATATGAAGGATGCTAATTATGAAGAGTATTTCCTTAACTGGGGACGTATCTGGTGTATTAAAGCAAGACCCGAATATCAGACAATGTTACTTTCTGTTGATGTTCACGCTCCAGCTATTTTAAGAGCTAACATGCAGCCTAGAAACTTCGAAGAATGGTATACTACATTTAATGTCAAGAAAACTGACAAGATGTATCTTGCTCCTTCAAAGAGAGTTTCAATCTGGTAAATAGACAGACAATTTGTCCCTTGCGGTATATAAATCTAACATAGGTTTGTATACCCTGGGGACTTATTTTGTATTAATTTACAAAAATGAAATATGTGCTTGCTTTTTAACTAAATGTGCATTAACCTATTACAAGAAATAAATTGGGAAAAAACGGCAAAGGAGCCTACATGATTTTATCTTCATCGATTTTATCTGCAGATTTTTCCATATTGGGTGAACAGATTCAGGAAGCTTTTAAAGCTGGTTCTGAATATATTCACGTTGATGTAATGGATGGCCTTTTTGTTCCCTCAATTTCTTTTGGAATGCCAGTTCTTAAGTCTATTCGTAAGGCTACAAAAGCTGTCTTAGACGTTCATTTAATGATTCAAAATCCCATAAGATATATAGATGAATTCGCAAAATGTGGTGCAGATATTATTACTGTTCACGTAGAAGCATGTGATAATCTTGATGAGACTATTGATGCTATTAAAAACGCGGGATGTAAAGTCGGTTTATCAATTAAGCCAGGAACTCCCACAGATGTTCTTTTGCCTTACTTAGATAGAATTGGTATGGTATTGATTATGACCGTTGAACCAGGATTTGGCGGACAGAAATTTATTGATTATACAATGGACAAGATTAAAGCTATCAGAAGCGAGATTAACTCTCGTGGTCTTTTAGTTGATGTTGAAATTGATGGTGGCGTAACTCGTGATAACGTATTAGAAATCGTTAATGCGGGTGCTAATGTCATTGTCGCTGGTAGTGCTGTTTTTGTTGGTAATATTACTGATAATGTTACCGGCATTAAAAATATTTGTAATTGATTTAAAACCTCTATTTTTCCAATAGAGGTTTTTTTAAAACATAGGAGGAACGAAACGTGGGAAAAAGAACAGACATCAAAAAAGTATTAATCATCGGATCAGGCCCTATCATTATTGGTCAGGCTTGCGAGTTCGACTACTCAGGAACTCAGGCCTGTAAGGCACTTAGAAATTTAGGATACGAAATCGTACTCGTAAATTCTAACCCTGCTACCATCATGACAGACCCTGGTATTGCAGATGTTACATATATTGAGCCATTAAATGTTAAGAGATTAGAGCAGATTATTGCCAAAGAAAGGCCAGACGCAATCTTACCTAACCTTGGTGGACAGTCCGGACTTAACCTCTGCTCAGAGCTTGCAACAGAAGGTATCCTTGATAAATACGGCGTTAAGGTAATCGGCGTTCAGATTGACGCTATCGAGCGTGGTGAAGACCGTATCGAATTTAAGAAGACAATGAATAAGCTTGGAATCGAGATGGCAAGATCAGAAGTTTCTTACTCAGTAGAGGAAGCTCTTGCAATCGCTGACAAGCTTGGATATCCAGTAGTATTAAGACCTGCTTACACAATGGGTGGCGCAGGTGGCGGACTTGTATATAACAAGGAAGAGCTTGCTACAGTATGTGAAAGAGGTTTAAAGGCCAGCTTAGTAGGTCAGGTATTAGTTGAAGAATCTGTACTTGGCTGGGAAGAACTTGAGCTTGAAGTTGTACGTGATGCCAAGGGACAGATGATTACAGTATGTTTCATCGAAAACATCGATCCTTTAGGTGTTCATACAGGTGACTCATTCTGTTCAGCTCCTATGCTTACAATTTCTGAAGATGTTCAGAAGGAATTACAGCGTCAGGCATACTCAATCGTAAACGAAGTACAGGTTATCGGTGGTACAAACGTACAGTTTGCAAGAAATCCTGAAGATGGACGTATCATCGTAATTGAAATCAATCCTCGTACTTCTCGTTCATCAGCTCTTGCAAGTAAGGCAACAGGTTTCCCTATCGCGCTTGTATCAGCAATGCTTGCATCAGGTCTTACACTTGATGAAATCCCTTGTGGAAAGTATGGAACACTTGATAAATATGTTCCCGATGGAGATTACGTAGTAATTAAGTTCGCTCGCTGGGCATTTGAAAAGTTCAAGGGCGTTGAAGATAAGCTTGGTACTCAGATGCGTGCCGTAGGTGAAGTAATGAGTATCGGTAAGACCTACAAGGAAGCTTTCCAGAAAGCTATCCGTTCACTTGAAACTGGACGTTACGGTTTAGGCTTTGCAAAAGACTTCCATGATAAGTCCAAAGAAGAGCTCCTCAAGATGCTTGCTTTCCCTACAAGCGAAAGACAGTTCATTATGTACGAAGCACTTAGAAAAGGTGCTACAGTTGATGAGCTTTGGAATCTTACAAAGATTAAGCACTATTTCATCGAGCAGATGAAGGAATTAGTAGAGGAAGAAGAAGAACTCTTAAAGTCTAAGGGCTCACTTCCCTCAGATGCAGCCCTCACACAGGCCAAGAAGAATGGTTTCTCAGACAAGTATCTTTCTAAAATTCTTGAAGTTTCAGAAGCAGATGTTCGTAACAAGAGAATCGCTCTTGGTGTAGTTGAAGCATGGGAAGGCGTACATGTATCTGGTACTAAGGACAGCGCATATTACTACTCAACATACAACGCAGAAGATAAGAGCGTAGCATCAGACAAGAAGAAAGTCATGATCTTAGGTGGTGGTCCTAACAGAATCGGCCAGGGTATTGAATTTGACTACTGTTCAGTTCATGCAGCACTTGCTCTTAAGAAGTTAGGATTTGAAACAATCATCGTTAACTGTAACCCTGAAACTGTTTCAACTGACTATGATACATCAGACAAGTTATACTTTGAGCCATTAACACTTGAAGATGTATTAAGCATTTACAATAAAGAAAAGCCTGAAGGCGTTATTGCACAGTTTGGTGGCCAGACACCTCTTAACCTCGCTGCAGAGCTTAAGAAAAATGGCGTTAAGATTTTAGGTACATCTCCTGAAGTAATCGACCTTGCTGAAGACAGAGATCAGTTTAGAGCAATGATGGATAAGTTAGGAATCCCTATGCCTGAAGCTGGAATGGCAGTTACAACAGACGAAGCTATCGAAGTTGCAGAAAAGATTGGCTACCCTGTAATGGTTCGCCCTTCATACGTACTCGGTGGACGTGGTATGGAAGTAGTTCATGACCGCGAGACATTAATTGAGTACATGAGAGCGGCTATTGGTGTTACACCTGACAGACCTATCCTTATCGATAGATTCTTAAAGCATGCTACAGAATGTGAATCAGATGCAATCTGTGATGGCGAGCACGCATTTGTTCCTGCAGTTATGGAACACATCGAGCTTGCAGGTATCCACTCAGGTGACTCAGCTTGTATCATTCCTTCAATGAACATTTCTGAGGAAAACTTAAAGACTATCGAAGAATATACACGTAAGATTGCAGAAGAAATGCATGTACAGGGTCTTATGAATATGCAGTACGCAATCGAAGATGGAAAGGTATATGTAATCGAGGCTAACCCTCGTGCATCTCGTACAGTGCCTCTTGTATCTAAGGTATGTAACATCCAGATGGTACCTTACGCTACAGAAATTGCTACAAGAGAGCTTACAGGCAGACCTTCACCTGTTGCAACACTTGAAAAGAAGACAATTCCTTACCACGGTGTTAAAGAAGCTGTATTCCCCTTCAACATGTTCCCTGAAGTTGACCCTATACTCGGACCCGAAATGAGATCTACTGGTGAAGTATTAGGTATTTCAGAAAGCTTTGGAGAGGCATTCTACAAGGCTCAGGAAGCTACACAGACATGTCTTCCTACAGCTGGAACAGCACTTATCTCTGTAAATGATAACGATAAGCCTGAATTACTTGAAGTAGTTGAACCTTTAGCTAAAGCAGGATTTGACTTCGTAGCAACTGGCAGAACATACGAGATTATCAAGAACGCTGGTTATGAAGTAAAGAAAGCTCATAAGATTTACGAAGGACGTCCTGATGTATCAGACTTCATCATTAACAAGGAAGTTCAGTTAGTAGTAAACACACCTATCGGCAAAAAGAGCGAGCATGATGACTCTTATATTCGTAAGGCAGCAATCAGAGCTAAGATTCCTTACATCACCACAATGGCAGCAGCTAAGGCAGCAGCAGTTGGTATTCTCGCAGTAAAGAACGGCGAAGTATCAGATGTTAAGTCATTACAGGAATTACACGCTTCAATTAAATAATTAGTAACGGCATGATTTTTGAAGCCCCGCATCGTTGGTGCGGGGCTTTTGTTGTTCTAAAAGCGCTATTCTCTTGATTTTATAAAAAATTATCGCTAATAGTGTGTTAATTGCGTAAAAGCATACTAATTATTGGATTATTCAGAAAAGAATAAATTCATTGTTCGAAAAGTTCCCTTTACATATCATATTTCATAAATCCACAGACGTAACAATAGCATCTATATGATTTAGATGTTTTATCGGTATGCCTCGGCCGATGGTAATTTAACATGCAATCCGTAGTCAGTCGCGGGATATGGCTGATAGAAAGGTCAAGGTTTCTTGCTTGCTGGGGGCACGTTCAGCAAGGTAACCTAAGGAGAAAATGAAAAGATTATTTAAGAAAGGGAAACTCAGTTACAGGATATTGAGCGTGATGCTGTCATTTTTGATGGTACTATCGTGTACATCCATGAATTCGATGATGGTATTCGCTGAGG
>JAZUDH010000103.1:0-47702 GCA_045639565.1 Lachnospiraceae bacterium | reverse complement strand
CAAATTTAATACCTCTTTGAGCCTTCATTTCATCAATGATAACTTCAAAGTTGTGCTTTGGAACTTCCATAACAACATCTGAGAACATTTGAATAAAACGACGGTAAGAGTCATAAGCAAAACGAGGATTGTTTGTAAGATTTGCGATTCCTTCAACAACTTCATCGTTTAAACCTAAGTTTAATATTGTATCCATCATACCAGGCATTGATGCTCTTGCACCTGATCTAACTGATACTAAAAGAGGGTTTTTAAGGTCACCAAACTTCTTACCGTTAAGGGCTTCCATCTGAGCAACGCCTTCCATGATCTGTGTCATGATTTCATCATTAATCTGGCGTCCGTCTTCATAATACTGGGTACAAGCTTCAGTTGTAATTGTAAATCCCTGAGGTACGGGAAGTCCAAGATTTGTCATTTCTGCAAGGTTAGCGCCCTTTCCACCTAACAGATTACGCATGTCTGCTGAGCCTTCACTAAATTGATAAACCCATTTTGCCATAATTTGCTTTCTCCTACTTTCACTTCTATATAAATAAACCAAACAAAACAACCTGCACTATTGTGTACAGGTTGTTCGCACATAAAAAATGTTATCACATGTTTTTCCGTCTAGCAAGAACATACGTCACAGTACTAAAGCGAAATTTTAAGTTTTTTTTATATTTTTTTCATTTTATTTTTACTAAATCGATTAAGGCTCAGCTATTACTAATTCAAGCTTTCCACTAAATTCTATTTCACCATATCCATAAGGCACAATAAAGAAATCGCCCTTATGAATGTGTGTTCCGTTCACATACCCTTGTCCGTCTACGCAAGACACTGTCACGAAGTGTGCCACACAACCTATCTTAACGGAATCAATAACCTCAATCTTTGTAACAATATACTTTTCATTGGCTTCAAGTATATTGATGTTATTCCTAGACTTATCTTTTGTATGGATAATGTTTTCGCATGATGAAGGTATCGTAATCACTTCTTTGGATTTATCCACATGAAGTTCTCTAAGCACTCCGTCATACATTCTGTCATAATCATAAACTCGGTAAGTCACGTCAGAATTTTGCTGAGTTTCAAGTAGCATAACTCCACCCTTAATCGCATGTACTGTACCTGGATTAATTTGAACGAAGTCGCCCTTACTTATTTCGACGATTTTTATCAATTCATCGTAACGACCTTCGTCTATCATTTTTTCAAGTTCATCTCGGCTGTTCGCATTATGTCCTAATACAAGCTTTGCGTCGTCATCGCAATCAAGGATATACCAGCACTCACTCTTTCCAAGTTCACCATTTTCATGAATTGCTGCATATTCATCGTTAGGGTGAACTTGAATACTTAAATCTTCTTTTGCATCAATAAGCTTAATTAGAAGAGGGAATCTGTCCCCTTCCATATTTCCAAATAGTGCCTTTTCATGCGCCCACAAATCAGAGAGTGTGCGCCCTTTGTAAGTACCATTAAGGCATACACTATCACCTTGCGCGTGAGCACAGATACCCCAGCACTCACCCACATTATCGCTTTTAATGTCATATCCAAATTCAGTACGTAATTTACTGCCACCCCATACTCTTTCTTTAAACACAGGGCTCAAAAACAGCAGTTCAGCCATACAAAGTATCTCTCCTTTATGCTTTCTTGACTAAATGAATAAGTTTAGAACTATTGTCTCCCCATAAGTGGGTTACTCGTAGTCCTGCATACATAAGCGTATCTCCAGAATATTCCTGTTTTGTTTCTTCATCTACATAAACTGCATCAGCTTTAAGTCCTTGTAAGTGTAAGAACCTATCCTTAAAATTGCTTACTCTGTTTACATTTACATATGTAACAAGTATTTCTGAATCATCCGTGGCCTTAACCATCCATGCATCGTACAAGTGATTGCTACTATATGAAGCAATTCTATAATACTCGCCTTCACGCACAAGATCATTGTACTTATGATACATAGCCACTTGATCAGGAATCATATTTCTGTCGGCTTCAGGAATCTTAGTAACATCAAGCTCATAACCAAATGTTCCTGCAAGCGCAACGTGACCTCTTGTTTCAAATGGTGTGCTTCGTCCTAAGAGGTGATTAGGACAGTCTGACACATGCGCCCCCATTGAGCTAAGAGGATATATCATCGCTGTACCTTCCTGGATTTTAAGCCTTTCGATTGCATCTGTGTCATCTGATGACCATACCTGAGGACTGTAGTATAAAGTACCTGCATCAAATCTTCCACCGCCGCTTGAACAATTCTCTAATAGAAGATTTGGGAATTCTTCAATAAGCTTTTCTTGTAATCTATATACTGCCAACATATATCTGTGTAAAAATTCTCCCTGTCTTTCAGCAGGAAGTTCCATACTGTACAAATCACCTAATGGTCTGTTCATATCCCACTTAAGATACTCAATATTAGCGCTATTTAAAGTATTCTTGATTGCATTCCAAACATAATTCCATACCTCTTCTCTAGTTATATCAAGCACAAGCTGGAATCTGGCATTTGTTGCAGTTCGTCCAGGTATCTGAATCGCCCAGTCTGGATGAGCTCTGTAAAGATTGGAATCAGGGCAGACCATTTCAGGTTCCATCCAAATACCAAATTTGAGCCCATAGGAGTTAATTCCATCAGCCAAACGCTTAAGACCTCCTGGAAGCTTTTCTTCATTTACCTCCCAGTCCCCTAAGGCTCTATTATCGTCAAATCTGTTTCCAAACCAGCCATCATCCATAACCAGCATTTCGATGCCAAGCTTGGAAGCTTCTTGAGCAATTGCCAAAAGTTTGTCTGTATTAAAGTCAAAATAAGTTGCTTCCCAGTTATTGATAAGGATGGGACGTTTTTTGTGGTTATATGGACTTCTAATCAGATGATTTCTATATAGCTTATGGAAAGAACGTGTCATCTTGCCTAAACCTTCAGATGAATAAATCATTACAGCTTCTGGTGAGTCAAAAGAACAGTTTTTCTCTAATTTCCATTTAAAATGGTAAGGGTTTATACCCATTACAGCTCTGGCAGTATTGAACTGATCCACAAATACATCTGCATCAAAGCATCCTGAATATACAAAATTAATTGCGTAAACTTCACCTTCAGTCTGAGTAACGTTCATAGATGTAAGTGCAATAAATGGATGTGCCTGATGACTCGAAATGCCTCTAATAGAGCTATTTCCCTGGTAGCCATAGGCAAGCTTTCTATAGTCAATTGAATGTTCCCTTGACCATGAACCTGAATGAGTCATTAGCAGGTAGTCGTTGTTTTCAACATCGAGGGAGGTTGACATAATTTTTGTTATGTAAACAAACTTGTCATTTAGATTTCGAACACTTACGCTTCTAGTAATCGCATCACACTCTGCGAAAACAGAATAATGAAGCGTAACTTCTAAATCAATTACTGGATCTTTTAATACTACATCTAATGATTCAACGCCTTCATGGCCAAAGGTTGCTGGAAGTCCTGGTATTTTTCTTTTGCCTTCATATATAGAGTGAGAAACATAACCCAACTCGATTGTATTTGTTCCATCCTCTCTTTCGATTTCAAGAGCATGTATTCTGTAATCACCGGTTCCCGGAACAGGGAATTCAAACATTTTAGCATCAAAATATCCCGACTTATCTTTAGGACATCCACTTGGAGCTGGTGCCTTATCTGCAAGATAAGAAACATCCGTCTGCGAAAGTTTCCTTCCATAATAGTAGTGGATCAAGTATCCAAAAGTATCTTCAACCCCGAATATATAACTGGTGTTATTTGTATCAAGTTTGAATATTTTTTTCTCAGCATCAAAAAGAATCATGTTCTATCCCCTAATATTTATTAATAGTTTCCTAAAGGCTCCTTGAATTCAATTCCAAATTTATCACCTATATATCGTCCTAAAACTTTAGCTGCCTCATGATGAGATTTAAATCCTGGATGCCAGTGAGATCCTAATGTTTCCATTGTTGAGTTAGGAAGTTTGAAATATTCAACATTAGTATCTTTAGTCTCATCTTTATATAATTTCATGGAAGTGAGGATAAGGTCCTCAAGGTCATAGCCTAACATTCCATAGGCCCATATTATATGCGAATCCTTGTTACATTCACGAAGAGTCTTCAAAAAGTTAATAATCGCGTTCTGTATTTTTAAAGCATCTTCTGTTTTAAATGAACCATCTTCGTTTTTATACATCTTTACAGGTCCGATGCCAGGAATGTCTAGTGGAGGCTGGTTAAAGCTTGTAGCATCATTAGTTCCTAAATTAACTACAATAACATCTGGCTTCCATGACTCAAAGTCATATGCATTTTGTGATCCAAGCTTTTCAAATTTTTCACCCTTAGCGATTCCACATACAGGCTTATATATGGAGGGAATATTATTACGAATATCATTGTCCCAGCCAATATATACGCCCCAGCCGCCATGCGAAATAACTCTAGCTTCGGCCTTTAAGCCTCTTTCTATCATATTAACGTAGGTTCTGCTAGAACTCATATACATTGCAATCCACTCGTCATCATCAAACGCACCATATGAGCCCTCACCTGAAGTAATACTGTCCCCAATGAATTCAATTTTGAGTTTAGTGTCTGCTACAGGCATAAATTCGCCATCTGTTCTAAGACCCTTTATAAGCACCTGACATTCTGTATCTCCATTTACCACCTGTAGGTCTCGATAAAATTTGACATTCTTGATTTTTCCTGGTTGCATACGTCTATATAGGCATACAGATTTTGTCTCAGGAAGAAGCATTTGTCTCATTATCATCGAACCATTTAATTCAAACACTACCCAAGGTTCATAGTCATCACAGTTTACTTCAACATCAACCCATAGCTCTGTACCAGTACAGTTTACCTCAATACCTGAGTGTGACCAAAAAAGAGGAAGTGGTGAAGCATCATTTATAGTACGGCCGTGTATTTTTAAATTCTCAATGTCTTGAATATCGTACTCTTTTAACATTCCTGCTCTTTCTCCTATATACATAGCTAGAGCCTGCAAAACAAGCAGGCCTAGTTTTTATCTTCTTCCGATTTCAGTATCCTCAGAAGTTACAACACTGTTCTCTTTGATGTAATCAATAATTTCATCAAGATTAGTAAATGCAAGTCCTACGTAGCTGTCTGCTGCCCCATAATAGATTGCGATTTTACCAGTCTCTGAATCGTGGATTGTTGCGCAAGGGAAGCATACATTAGGCACAAAACCTCTTTCTTCATACCATTCTTCCGGAGTAAGTAAGAAGGTTTCGCATCTATACTTAACGATTGAAGGATTGTCGATATCTAAAATAGCTCCTCCGATTGAATAAACAAATCCATTACAGGTTCCGCTTACACCATGGTAGAAAAGTAACCAGCCTTCTGATGTTTCAATAGGTGCTGCACCACCACCGATTTTAACTGATTCCCACCATTCTGAGCCTTTGCTCATTACGTGACGATGCTTTCCCCAGTAAACCATATCAGGGCTTTCACTTAAGAATATGTCACCAAAAGGTGTATGTCCTGAGTCAGAAGGTCTAGACAAAAGCACATAATTTCCATTAATCTTTCTAGGGAATAAAACTGCGTTTCTGTTGTAAGGAATAAAAGGATTTTCAAGACGTGTAAATGTCTTAAAATCAGTAGTTTTAGCCATACCGATAGAAGCACCCCAAAAGTCCTGACACCAGATGATATAGTATGTATCTTCAACCTTTACTAGTCTAGGATCATATGCGTATCTAGGCATAAATGCATTACCATCTTCATCAACAAAAGGAATCTTTTCAGGCTCAAATTCCCAGTGAATAGCATCCTTAGAATGTCCTAAGTAGATATAAGGCACACCGTTTGTCTGCTCACCACGAAATACACCTATAAACTCATCGCCATATGGCATAACTGCGGAGTTAAATATTCTTGCTACTCCTGGAAGAGGATTTCTTCCTATAATAGGATTTTCCTTGTATCTCCAAACTGGCGCTCCTACTAAATTTTCAGGCTTTTCCTGCCAGGGTACGTTAGGAACCTTAGGGCTAATCATCTTGTATTTCATTTTCAATGTCTCCTTTAAAACTTAATCTCTTTAATCTTTATTCTTTATTCTTTAATCTTTATTTTCTCTACTATTTTTTAAGTAACTCAAGATTTCTACTAATTAACTCACATCTTTGTTTAACACAGTCTACCGATCTTAATGGATCCTCTGGTGTATTAAATACATAGTCTGTAAGCTTATCGATCGTTGTCTTAGCAACATGAAGCCTTGTATCCGATGAAGCATAGTAGATAAACACTTCATTGCTTTCATTAACAATCGCTCCATTAGTAAATGTAACATTTGATACATCGCCAACTCTTTCTAAGCCCCTAGGGCCTATTAACAAACCTGAAGGTTCAGCGATAACCTTAGAAGGGTCGTTTAAGTCAGTTGCAAAAGCATAGATTACGTATCTTAATCCGGCTGCAGTATTACGTACACCATGTGCAATATGTATCCAGCCCCTGTCCGTCTTTATAGGAACAGCTCCTGCTCCATTTTTGACTTCGGTAATGGTGTGATATTTACGTAAGCTAGTCATTTTTTCTTCATCAATAACGGCATGCTCTATGTCATCACATAGGCCAAAGCCGATACCTCCACCTGAGCCAGTCTCGATAAAATCGTCCATAGGCCTTGTGTAGAAGGCATACTTACCATCCACAAATTCAGGGTGCAAGCATACATTTCTCTGCTGAGGCGAATTAAGTGTTACTAGATTAGGTAATCTGTCCCAGTGCTTTAAGTCTTTAGTACGGACAATGCCAGCTGCAGCTACGGCTGCTGAAAGATCATTTACTGAGTGATCCTTACTCTCTGAACAAAAAACTCCATATATCCAGCCATCTTCATGCTGTGTAAGTCTCATGTCATACACATTAGTCTCTTCAGCGCAGGTATCCGGAAGTTCAACCGGGTAATCCCAGAATCTAAATCCGTCAACTCCGTTATCTGATTCAGCTACGGCAAAAAAAGATTTGCGATCATCGCCCTCGACTCTTGCAACGAGATAGTATTTCCCGTTTAAATAAATTGCTCCAGAATTCATAGTGGCGTTAATGCCAAGCCTTTTCATAAAATGAGGATTTGTTTCTTCATTAATGTCGTACTGCCAAATTAACGGTGTGTGCTCTCTTGTCAAAACAGGATATATGTATCTGTCATATATACCGTTATAAAAAGACTCATCAACCTTATTTTTACGATTTAATAAAGCTTCCTGCTTTTTTAGTTCTTCTTGATATTTAGGATGAATCATTGTTGTCTCTCCTTATTTTTATCCCTTATCAATTGATATTTTTAGTTTACTTTTTAACTATTTTTTAGGCAATAATTTAGCCTATCTTTCTCACATTTGACCAATAAACCCTGATGTGATTTAGTGATTATGCACACAATATATAGTTAAAAAAGAGTCATATTCGCTTAATTTATCCAGTATTTAGTCTAAAACAAAATAATTAAGTAATAATTAGTCTATATAGCTAAAAAATAAGCTTAAATTTGCCTGACCCTTCATTTTTTTAGGCAGCTACACTATTACCTTGTTCCTACCAGTTGATTTTTTCAACCGATGTTTTGTATATTATTTTGCCTTCGACAATAACATTGCCTTTTTTATATCGCTCACCCGATATTTTTTTAATCATTGTAGCAATCGTTTTCCTTGCCATCTCATGAACATCGACCTCATAGGTTGTAATATCATGGCGACCACTATTAGCTGAGTAATTATCGAAGCCCACAATCGAGACATCTTCTGGAACCCTTACGTTTCTAAGCTTTAGTGCTTCTACTAAAGCCTCAGCGGTAGTATCGCAGTTACATGCAAAAGCAGTAGGCAGTTTCTCGGGTAGTCTAAAGTTTTCTGGCAGGAAAATCTCTCCATTTTCCTTAAGTCTATCCTGAATAACCGGCATATTATCAACCTTTATTCCATTTTCCATGCATGCCTTGCAATAACCAAAATACCTGTCATTAATACTTTTTGTAGACATTAAGGTTCCTACGTAGGCTATATCCCTGTGACCGTTTTCTATAAGATGAGACACTAGCTTATACATGCCATAGAAGCTGTCACTAATGATTGAATCAGATAAGCCTGACTTACTATAAAAATCTAAAAATATGTATGGAAGCTTAACCGTCTGTTCTATCATATTTATATATTTTGAAGATAAGGAGCCTAACACTATCAGACCATCTATTCTTTTGTCCTCTAAGAGCTTAGGCTTAATTAGATTACGCTCATTATCATGAGGAAGAATCTCTAGAACTGTAAAGCATTCTTTGGCCAAAGCTATAGTTGCAAGTTCCTGATATAGTACCCAGTAAAAGGACTGAGTCCTTGCAAAATATTTTTCAGACACTATTACGCCCATATTATATGAGCGGTTAATCTGGCTCATCTTAATCTCAGTTGGAGACTGATAGCCTAATTCCGTGGCATACGCTTTTATTCTGTTTCTAAGCTCTTCAGAAACACCTTTTTGATCAGAAAGCGCTTTCGATACCGTAACGCAGCTTATATTAAAATAGTCAGCAATGTCTTGCAATTTTACTTTCTTAGCCATGATTTCCTCACTTATTACGTACATTTAAACTAAATTTAGTTAAAGTTTAGCATAATTTTAGCTAATAATCAAAGCATCTTGCAAAAAATTGAATTTCAAGTAAAATATAAAAGGTTGTACATTAATAATAAGAAGATACAAAATAAGGAGATATTATGATCGCTGCTAATAATGTAACCTTCAGAGTGGGCAAGAAAGCCCTTTTTGAAGATGTAAATATTAAGTTTACTGAAGGAAACTGCTATGGTCTTATTGGTGCAAATGGCGCTGGTAAATCTACATTTTTAAAGATTCTTTCAGGTGTTTTAGAGACCACAAACGGTGATATCACTATCACTCCTGGTCAGCGTCTTTCAGTGCTCGAACAGGATCACTTTAAATACGATGCATATTCTGTTATGGATACAGTAATCATGGGTAATCAAAGACTTTATGATATCATGAAAGAAAAAGATGCTATTTATGCCAAAGAAGATTTTTCTGATGAAGACGGAATTCGCGCTAGTGAGCTTGAAGCCGAATTTGCAGAAATGGACGGATGGGAAGCTGAGTCAAATGCAGCTTCATTATTAAATGGTTTAGGCGTTGAAACAGAATATCATTATTACCAGATGGCTGACCTTGATGGTAATTTAAAGGTCAAGGTCTTACTTGCCAGAGCATTGTTTGGTAACCCAGATATCCTACTTCTCGACGAGCCTACTAACCACCTGGATTTAGATGCTATTGCATGGCTTGAAGAATTCTTAATTAACTTTGATAACACAGTCATTGTAGTAAGCCATGACCGTTACTTCTTAAATAAGGTTTGTACTCATACAGCAGATATCGACTATGGCAAGATTCAGTTATATGCCGGAAACTATGATTTCTGGTATGAATCAAGCCAGTTATTAGTAAAACAGATGAAGGAAGCTAATAAGAAGAAGGAAGAAAAGATTAAGGAGTTGCAGGAGTTTATTACCAGATTCTCAGCTAACGCTTCTAAGTCTAAGCAGGCAACTTCAAGAAAGCGTGCTCTTGAAAAGATTGAACTTGATGACATCAAACCATCAAGCCGCAAATATCCATACATCGATTTCAGACCTGATAGAGAAATTGGAAATGAAGTACTTACTGTTGAAGGAATCACAAAGACAATCAACGGAGAAAAGGTTCTAGACAATGTATCATTTATTTTAGGTCGAGAAGACAAGGTTGCTTTTGTAGGAAGCAATGAAATTGCAAAAACAACTTTGTTCAAAATACTTACTGGTGAATTAGAGCCCGATGCCGGAACCTACAAGTGGGGTGTCACAACATCTACTGCTTACTTCCCTAAGGACTCTACATCTGAGTTTGACAATGACTATACCATTACAGACTGGCTCATGGGATACTCTCCTATGAAGGATGTAACTTATGTTCGTGGATTCTTAGGACGTATGCTTTTCGCTGGAGAAGATGGTGTCAAGAAAGTTAAAGTATTATCTGGTGGCGAAAAAGTAAGATGCTTACTTTCCAAGATGATGATTTCCGGAGCTAACTGTCTGATCCTTGATGAGCCCACAAACCACTTAGACATGGAGTCAATCACTTCATTAAATAACGGCCTTATTAAGTTCCCTGGTGTTGAGCTTTTTTCTTGTCACGACCACCAGTTTGTACAGACAACAGCAAACCGTATTATGGAAATTCTTCCAAACGGTACATTAATTGATAAAATCACTACATACGATGAATATCTTGCCAGCGATGAAATGGCAAGAAAGAGAACTGTCTTCACTGCAAATCGTGAAGATGATGAAGCATAATCTTAAAAATACAGGGCAGAATTGTACTTCTGCCCTTTTTAATTGAGGAATACACATATGATAGACTTGCATGTACACTCCACTGCATCAGATGGCACAATGAGTCCTACCGAATTAGTCGATTACGCAATAAAAAAGGGACTCACTGCAATGGCACTAACAGACCATGATACAGTAAGTGGTTTAGATGAAATAATAAATTATGCCAACAGTTTACGTAGCCAAGGAGTTGAAAATGTTCCTAATATTATTCCTGGTATAGAATTCTCAACTGATGTTAACGGAAACGACGTTCACATTGTAGGACTGTATATTGATTACAAATCAAAAGAATTTACAGATTATCTTGACAATTTCATTGCCTCTAGAGAGCTTAGAAATGAAAAAATATGTAAGCTTCTAAAAGATGACGGTTACGATTTTTCATACGAAGAGCTTAAATCAAGATTTGATGGTTCTACTATTACACGTGCGCACTTTGCACGCCTCTTTTATGAAAAAGGGTATGTAAAAAACTATCAGGAAGCCTTCGACAAATTTATCGGTGACAGATGTAAGTATTATATCCCACGAGAAAAGGTTGATCCTGAAATGGCAATTGACCTTATTTTGAAAGCAGATGGAATTCCAGTTCTAGCCCACCCAATTTTATATCATCTTTCAGATAAAAGACTTGATGAATTAGTTAAACGATTAAAAGACGCGGGGTTAATTGGTATTGAAGCAATATATTCAACCTATGCGCCTAGCGAAGAGCGCCAGATAAGAAGGCTTGCCGAAAAATATCGACTGTTATTGTCAGGAGGAAGTGACTTTCATGGCACTAATAAAAAGAGTATTGACTTAGGAACTGGTATGGGAAAGCTGTATGTTCCTGATGATATCTTAAATAAGCTTCAACAGGTTAGAAAAAACATCTTCTTTTCAGATATTGATGGCACTCTTCTAAACGACGAATCCGAAATATCAGATGAAATGAAGGCAGCGCTTAAGCGAATAACAAATGCGGGGCATTTATTCGTACTAACTTCCGGCAGACCGCTTCCTAGTATTCTTGAACAAAAAGTTAAATTTGGATTAAACAATCAAAATATGTGGGTAATTTCCAACAACGGTGGACTAATCTATGACTGTGAGCACGATACCTACATTAAGGAAGTGAAGCTTTCTAAGGAACTTTTGCAAAAGTCAATTGATATTGTCAAAAAATATGGAGTGCATGTACATAGCTATAGTCAGACAGAAATCGTAGGATTTGAAGATGACGAAGAAATGAAGTATTACAGGGCACGTATCCATATGCCCTTAGTTATTACTAACGATGTAGCTGGTTACCCTAAAGATGGTGCCTACAAAGTACAGATTATTAGTCTCACTGACAAGCCTCTTCTGGAACGAATTAGGGATGACATTATTAGCAAGCTTGGTGACTATGTTGATGCTGTATTCACCAATAACTACTATCTTGAAATACTACCTAAAGGTATAAATAAGGGTGATGCTATTCTTTTCTTAGAAAAATACCTTTCTTTTCCTCATTCGCACACCTATGCAGGTGGCGATGCAGATAATGACATTCAGATGCTAAAAGCTGCTAGGTATGGTGTTGCAATGGCCAATGCTTCAGCCCATGTAAAAGAGGCCGCAGATATTGTTACTACTAATGACAATAACCATGACGGCCTCATAGAAATCTTTGATAAGTATTTTACTTAAGCTTCAACGATGAGATATCTTCCATCGCCTATATCAAACACTTCACAGGCGTCGAGGATATCCTCATCTGTCATATCCAAGCCTTCCTCTTCGAAGTATTCGACAACTTCATCTCGTCCTCTAACTACAACTGCCATGCAGTCATCAAGGAACTCCTCAGCTTCTTCCAAAGTAACACATACTTCAGAAGGAAACAGTTGAAGCTGATTGTCGAGAAAACACTCTAATACCCTATCATCAAACATAAATTGAACCTCCCTAGGTTGTATAGAATCCGATTTTTTTCAACTCCTGATATAATCTAGCAATAGGTAACCCCACTACGTTATTGTATTCACCTGATATTCTTGTGATGAATTTACCAAAGCCCCCTTGGATAGCATATGCGCCTGCTTTATCCATAGGTTCACCGGTAGAAACGTACGCTTCGATCTCATGATCAGACATTCTCGCGAATTCTACTTTTGTTTTTTCATAAAAGGACGTTGTCTTAATTTTAGCTTCTTGCTTTAACACTAGAGTTACTCCAGTATATACTTCGTGAACATCCCCTTGCAAGGATTTAAGCATTTCAATTGCATCTTCCTTGTCTTTGGGCTTACCCATTCTTTTTGTCCCTTTGAAAACTAGTGTATCGGCTGCAATGATTAGTAGTTGCTCTCGTCCATAATGGTCCTTGATCTTGCAAAATACATCCTGAGCTTTTCTGTTAGACAATTCTTCCACAATTTCTCCTGGAAGTCTTTTGGTAGGTGTTTCATCAGCATCACTGGTGATAATATCAAAATTTGGTTCTAGTATACCAAGTAGTTCTTTTCTACGAGGTGATCCAGAGGCTAAAACTATCATTAAATGTCCTCCACTTTTTCTATGATGGCTTAACACTGATAACCGTTTCTTAACGAAATATTAGTATTTTATTATGCTTTAAATAAACTAAAGAATTCCTCTTGAAAAGAATATAAAGAACTACCATTCACTTTGTTAACTACGTACTCCCCACTTGGTTGTAGTTCTCTTGATTTTACATTATCCTTAGACATTCCTAATAGTATATTATGAAGTCTTTTCTGTATTCGTTTTTCAAGACATGGGAATAAAATTTCTACTCTTCTGTCTAGGTTTCGTGTCATCCAGTCTGCACTGGCAAGATAGTATTCTTCATTCCCATTATTATAAAAATAGTATATACGGCTATGTTCTAAAAATGTGCCTACGATTGAATGGACGCTAATATTATCACTTACACCTTTTATTCCTACCTTTAGGCAACATATTCCCCTAACATAGAGTTCTATTTTCACGCCTGCACTAGATGCATCATACAAATTTTCTATTATTTGCGGATCACATAACGAATTGAGTTTAGCTATAATCTTAGCGTCTTTACCAGCTAAAGCATTTTCCTTCTCTCGATTTATAAGATATAAGAATTTATTTCTAAGCGTTGTAGGTGCAATATATAGTTTCTTTAACGTAATATCGTTAGTAACACCTGCAAGCATATTAAACACTTCAGTTGCATCTTCTCCATATTCTGGTCTAACAGTCAGCATTCCAATATCAGTATAGCTTTTTGCAGTACTGTTATTATAATTTCCAGTACTAAGATGCACATATCTTAGTATCTGATCATCTTCCTCTCGAACTATCATAAGTAGCTTGCAATGAGTTTTTAAATTTGCAAATCCATATATAACGTTACATCCTGCCTGTTCTAGAATTCTTGCAAAATTAATGTTATTTTCTTCATCAAATCTTGCCTTAAGCTCCATTAAAACAGTTACTTGTTTTCCCTTTTTAGCTGCTCTAGCCAGTGCTTCAACGATTGGAGAAGAGCTTCCCACTCGATATAAGGTCTGCTTTATCGCAAGAACAGCGCTATCATCGGCTGCTTCATTAATAAGTTCAACTATCGGCTCAAAGCTTTCATATGGGTGAAAAAGCATAATATCATGTTCTTTTATTTCCTCGAAAATACTTCTGTTTTTAGCCAAATCGATAGGCCATGCTGGTTCATGCTTAGGCGCCCTTAAATATTCAAAACCATCTAATGAATAAATATCTAGCATAAAAGTCTCGTCCAGCGGAACATCGAACTCATATATGTCAGCATCAGACACAGGAAGCTCTCTTTTTAGGATGCTAACAATGTCTTCATCAATGCCACTAAATACATCTAGCTTTATTGCTTCACCCCATGGCCTAAGCTTAAGCTTATCCTCTATCTTGTGGAGCAAATCTGCTGCATCGTCATCATCAATACTTATATCCGCATTACGAAGAATTCTAAATAAACTTACACTTAATATTTCATAATTTTTAAAGAGCTTATGTATGTTTCCTTTTATTATCTCTTCTAGCAAAATAAGTACAGTTTCATTACCATTTTCTGATACCTTGACAAGTCGTGAAATAGAACCAGGAACCTGTAAAAAAGCGAACTTTTCAGGATTATCTTCACCCTTCTTAGAAACTTTTAAGCCTAGATACAGTGACTTATTTTTAAACAATGGGATAGGACGATTTTCATCTACCAATACGGGAGTTAAAACAGGATATAATTTTTTATCAAAATATCCATCCACAATATCTCGCTCCGCCTTACTGCTCTTATTTATGTCAGTTATTATCCTTATACCGTTCTTTACTAATTCAGGATATATATCAGTTTTAAAGGTTGTATCTTGCATGCTCGATATTCTATGTGCCTTTTTAGCAACCAGATCAATCTGCTCTGTAGGAGTGTAACCTGCAATATCAGTCCCATCATATCCTGCGTGAATCATTTCTCTAAGAGAAGCTACTCTAATCATAAAAAATTCATCAAGATTGGATGCTGTGATTCCTAGGAATTTTACCCTTTCAAGCAATGGGTTTTGCTTATCTTTAGCCTCCTCTAAAACTCTTTCTTCAAAAGAAAGCCACGATAATTCTCTATTTGTAAAATAATCATGGGAATATCTTGTACTGTCCATTTATTTTTAACTCCATTTAATAAAGCATGAATTCGTTTACCAAAAGGATAGTCCTTTTCATTCTTGAAGGCAAGCATTCTGATAGAGTATAATATATTACATAAATATACGTATGTTAGTCAAAACAGCAAGTATTATTCAAGGGGATTCATATGTCTAAAGCATCTAAAAATGTGATTATTATAAGCGTGACTGTTTTATTTATAATCTTTCTTGTTGTGTATAGCGTAATGAGAAATAATGCTAATAAAATTCCAGAAGAAACAATTGGTAATACAACAGGTAATCTTTATAACAAAGGGCTGTACTGCGAGACTAACGATCGAGTTTATTTTTCCAACCCATATGATTACGGAAAACTCTATTCAATGAAGCTTGATCAAACAGATATAAAAAAGCACTCTGATCTTCGTGCTCAGTACATTAATGCAGGTGGAAACTATGTGTTTTTCTTTGGCAAAAATACCGAAGCTTCTACAGGTTTTGGAAGTGTCTTAAAGAAGCCTAATATTGTAATGCTTAAGAAGAATGGCGAATCGACCGTATTAACTAATGACGCTACACAATCTATGCTCTTAGTAGGAAACAAGCTTTATTATCAGCACTACTCCGAAAAGGATGGAGTATCTTTGTATGAGATGGATGTAAATAAACGTAAGATAACAGAAATTCTAAACTATATGATTGATCCTTCCGGATATGTTGAAGGGAAAATATTCTTTAACGGAATGTACGATGATCACTATCTATACAGTTTAGATTTGAACACTCATTCAGTTAATGTAGTATGGGAAGGGGATATCTGGTTTCCTACATATGATGGCGAATATGTTTACTATATGGACGTTAGAAACAATTACAGACTGTGCAGATATTCTGCCAAAGATAACACTATAGAGATTCTTACCAACGAGCGACTTGATTTTTTCAATGTATATGATTCAGTAATTTACTACCAGGTAAGCAGTTCTAAGAATCCCAGACTTATGCGCATGAATAAAGACGGTTCCAATCAGGAAACCGTCTTAGAAGGAGTCTTTAGTAACGTAAGCTGTACATCAAACTATACTTATTTTAATACTTTTGATTCTGGATACCCTATCTACTATACTCCTACAACCGGAAACATCAATGTAAGAGAGTTTAAGCCAGGGGTGAAGAAAAAATAGACTTACTGTCTTTCTTCAAGAATATCAAGCATCTGCGAAGCTCGCATTCCATTAAGTGGATGTCTTACATATGGATCAACTTCATTTAATGGTTCAAGCACAAATGTCCTGTTAGCCATGTCGACGTGAGGTATAGTTAATCTTTTAGTATCAATCACCAAATCGTCATAATATATTATGTCCAAATCAATAGTACGAGGTCCCCAGTGAACAAGACGTTGTCTTCCAAGGCGGGCCTCTATTTCATTTAGCTCATCTAACAACTCATATGGCTCATACACGGTTTTGATCTTCCACAAACCATTAACAAAATCAGGCTGATCGATAACTCCATATGGCTTTGTCGAAATAAGTGATGACTCTTTAATAAGCTCAACCTCATCACGAAAAGTCAAACTCGTTTTCGCCGCCTCAATAAGTTCGTAGCTGTCACCAAGATTAGAGCCTACAGCGATATAAGCAACATGCCAGCCTCTTGTTATATCAACAGAAACATTTTCAAATTCTTCCTCAATGGGAGCATTAGGCTTATTAACCTCTACTTCGACCTCGTGGCACATCGGATATTTGATAAGTAATGCTCTAGCAAGCTTTTCAGCCGCTGTTTCAATTAAGTCATAAGAACACTTTGTAAATTCTTCGGCCGCAAAATCGCACGCTTCGGCATAATTGATTGTTTCAAGAAGGTCGTCTCTCATTCCAGCAATATGCGTATCTAGCCTAAACGTAATGTTTAAGAAAAAAAATTGACCTTCTTCTTTTTCTTTTAAAAGTACACCGTGACTAGCATATATTTTAAGGCCTCTTACTCTTATCTCATCAGGCTTTTTATACATTTTTGATTGCCTCCAGCATCTCAACAACACGTTTGTTAGCAAGTACATCATGAACTCTTACAAAAGAGGCACCCTTCATTGCAGCAAGCGCCGTAGTTGCCAAAGTACCCTCTAATCTCTCAGTTACAGGAAGATTAAGCGTATTACCAATTACAGACTTTCGGCTTGCTCCTAATAGCCATGGGCAACCTAATAATGATAATCTGTCCATATTATTTAGTACCCATAAGTTTTCTTCCGTGGTTTTCTGAAAGCCCACACCAGGATCAAGAATTATCTTGTCATCAGGAATACCTGCTTTTTGCGCTACATTCAGAATATGGGCCAAATCATTGATAAGATCCTCACCAAAATTGACATAATTATGCTCCTTGCGATTATGCATCAAGCAGCAAACTGCGTTAGTATCAGCTATTACCTTACCCATTTTGTCATCGTACATCAGACCCCAAATGTCGTTTATCAGGTCAGCTCCGGCCTGCATTCCAGCCATAGCTACCTCTGATTTATATGTGTCAAGCGAAATTGGAATATTAAATCTAGCTTTGATTTTTTCAATAACAGGTGCTGTTCTATGAATCTCTTCATCTATTTCAACAAAAGTATAGCCTGGTCTGGTAGATTCTCCGCCTATATCTATTATATCCACTCCCTCTTCTACCATCTTTTCAGCACGAAAAAGGGCGGCATCAATATCATTGAACTTACCGCCATCTGAAAACGAATCAGGGGTGACATTGAGAATTCCCATTATATATGTATGTTTATCAACTTTGAATTCTTTTCCACCAATAATCATGAGTCTATCCCTTCAGCATATTATAAAACATATTCTGTTTAGCTTCATCCGTAAATGCGCCTCTTGTAGCAACAGTTACAGTCTTACTTCCTGGCTTTTTAACTCCGCGCATAGTCATACACATATGCTCTGCTTCAATCAATACCATAACGCCTTTAGCGTTAAGATTCGTAGAAATGGCATCAGCAATCTGTCCAGTTAATCGTTCTTGAATTTGAGGACGTCTTGCATATACCTCTACAGTCCTTGCAAGCTTGCTAATCCCAACTACATCACCATCTGGTATATACGCAATATGGACCTTTCCAAAGAAAGGAAGCAGATGATGCTCACATGTAGAATAGAATGGAATATCCTTTTCCATTACTATTTCACTGTTTTCAACGCTAAATCTCTTAGAAAGAATTTCTGTCGCATCCTTATTAAGTCCGCTGAAAACCTCTTCACACATACGTGCAATTCTATCAGGAGTTTCAAGCAAGCCCTCTCTGTCAGGATTTTCTCCTATTCCCTGTAAGAAAAGCTTTACAGCCTCTTCAATTTTACACTTATCTATCATATCTTAAGTCCTCTATGTTTCGACCCTTCATTTATGGTCTTAACAGCTTTCTTGATATCATTTAGATGTGAAAGTGAACCAAATCCCACAATAACGGTATTCGCATCTGCCATCAGCATAGCCATTTCAACTGCTTCATATATACTGTCCGCAGTAGTAACCATCGGATTGTACTCTTCTATAGCCTTGGCAAGTTCAAATGCAGTTAATGATCTTTCTTTATTAGGAAGTGTCACTGTGATAATAGCATCTGCATCTTTAGCCATAAGCTTTATGACCGCTTCTGATGCCTTATCTTTAAACATTCCCATTATATATACAAATCTACGCTTTGTAAAATAGGTTTGGAGTGATTCTTTTAGTACTATAGCTGCTGGTTCATTGTGTGCCCCGTCTATAACAAATATAGGCTTATTAGATATCATTTCAAATCGCCCCTCGACTGTAGCCTCTTTCAGCCCTTTTCTTATAGAAGAATCGTTAATATCTATCCCGTTTTCTCTAAGAGCCAATACCGTGTCAACTGCCAAAGCAGCATTCTTAATCTGGTATACTCCCATCAGGCGTATTGAAAGCTTCTTAAAATTCTTATAATCAAAAATAGTTTCACCAATTCTAAATTTAACATTTTTAGCTAAACTATAATCACTTATATATAATGAGGTCTTCTTATCATCACAAGCCTTTTTAATAACCTTCATTGCAGTTTCATCTTGCAACGTAGTAATACATAGAGATGCTTTTTTAACAATCCCAGCCTTGTTAAATGCAATTTTATCAATTGTATCGCCTAAAAACTGCATGTGATCCATTCCAATTGATGAAATAACAGATGCTATCGTTGTTGAAACTGTATTTGTAGCGTCAAGCAAACCACCCATACCAGCTTCGAGTACCACAAATTCGCATTCTTTTTCTAAAAAGTATAGTATGGCAAGTGCTGTTTCAACCTCAAATCTTGTACATCCCATTGTATTGGCTTTAAAAAAAATGTCAGTTAGTCTTGCATAGTCAGACTTAGAAATATTTCTTCCATTGACCTTAATGATTTCTAATGGATTGAAAACAGAAGGTGATGAATAAACTCCTACCTTATAGCCTTGTGCCTGTAAAATTTTAGAAACAAATAAAGAGGTTGATCCTTTTCCGTTTGTTCCTGCTATCTGGATAAATTTTAGGCTTAAATCCGGTGCGCCCAAAGCATCCAAAAGAGACCTTATTCCTTCAAGGCCTGGCTTGATTCCTCTTTTGTTAAGACTCACCATATACTCAGATGCTTCATCAAATGTCATTTAGGATGTTCCTTTCCAATTCTAAGTATAAAAATATCATTACCGATATACTATACATTTTTGGTTTTTTCTACAAGAAAAATATTTCAAATTACGTTGAAAGGAATTCATATTTGTGCTAGAATTTCTTAGAACAAAAAGCATATATAGGAGGAGTTATGACAGCTAAAGAACTTATTACAACCCGTAGAAGTATCCGTGAATTCACAGACGAACCCGTATCTCATGAATTACTTGAAGAAGTAATCGATATGGCTCGTTTTGCTCCTAGTTGGAAGAACACTCAGATAGCTCGTTACGTTGCTGTTGAGGGCGATACCAAGGACAAGGTATCTAAGAACTGTTTTGAAGCTTGGGTTGGCAACGCTAATATGGTAGCTAAAGCTCCTATGGTTATTGCTCTTACATATATCAAGAATCGTTCAGGCTTTGAACGTGATGGTTCATTCTCTACTTCTAAGGGAGATCGTTGGCAGAATTTTGATGCTGGTATCGCAGCACAGACATTTTGTCTTGCAGCCCATGAAAAAGGGTTAGGAACTGTTATCCTTGGTATTTTTGATGACAAGAAAGCAGCTGAAATTCTTAATCTTTCTGAAGATCGAGAAGTTGCAGCATTTATCGTAATTGGTCATCCCGTAGCAGAAGCCCCCGCCGCTCCTAAGCGTAAAGAGGTTTCCGAATTAATCACATATTTAAATTAGTTTATTAAAAGAAGGAGTTTTTTAATTCCTTCTTTTTTTAAGGAATAAGGAGATTAAGATATAATGGCTAAAGAAATAAGACATCTAATGAGTCCACTCGATTTTACAACAAAGGAGTTATCTGATCTTTTCGATCTTGCAGCTGACATCGAAGCCCACATGGACAAGTATGCTCATGTAGCCGATGGCAAAAAATTAGCCACCTGCTTTTACGAGCCTAGCACCCGTACAAGATTAAGCTTTGAAGCAGCTATGCTAAACTTAGGCGGAAACGTATTAGGCTTTTCAGAAGCGTCAAGCTCATCAGCAGCTAAGGGAGAAAGCGTTTCTGATACAATCCGCGTCATCTCATGTTATGCTGATATTTGTGCAATGAGACATCCTAAAGAAGGAGCTCCCATGGTAGCTGCGTCACGCTCAACTATTCCAGTTATCAACGCAGGGGACGGTGGTCATCAGCATCCTACTCAGACGCTTACTGATTTACTTACTATTCGATCACTTCACGGAAAGCTAGATAACTTCACAATCGGTTTATGTGGTGACTTAAAATTCGGCCGTACTGTACACTCATTAGTACGTGCACTTTTAAGATATGAAAATGTACACTTTGTATTCATTTCACCTGAGGAATTAAGAATGCCTGATTACATTATTCAGGAGTTAAAAGAACAAAATGCTTCTTTTGAGGAAGTAATCCGTTTAGATGATGTAATGAACAATCTCGATATTTTATATATGACAAGAGTTCAAAGAGAACGTTTCTTCAACGAGGAAGATTATGTGCGCCTTAAAAACTTCTATATTTTAACAAAAGAAAAGATGGAGCTTGCCAAGCCTAACATGTATGTATTGCATCCTCTGCCTCGAGTAAATGAAATTTCTGTTGAAGTTGATGACGATCCTCGTGCTGCTTATTTTAAGCAAGCTCAGTACGGTGTATACGTTAGAATGGCACTTATCATGACATTATTAGGATTGGAGGCTTAAATCATGTTAAATGTAGGAAAGATTGAAGAAGGTTTCGTTCTTGATCATATCAAGGCAGGAGAAAGCTTAAACATATACAATAAACTATTACTTGATAAGCTCGATTGTACAGTTGCAATCATTAAGAATGCTAAGAGCAACAAGATGGGTAAAAAAGATATCTTAAAGGTTGAATGTCCTGTCGAAATGCTCGATTTAGATGTATTAGGCTTTATTGACCACAATATCACAGTAAATGTCATCAGAAATGGTGAACGAGTGGAAAAGAAAAAGCTTATGCTTCCTAAGTCAGTTACAAATGTGATTCAGTGTAAGAATCCTAGATGTATTACTTCAATTGAACAGGAGCTTCCTCACATCTTTGTATTAACAGATGAAGCTAATGAAGTATATCGTTGCAAATACTGTGAAGAAAAAGCACCTAAGCGTTTCTAAAATATTAGCCTTGGCCACTTAAACTGGCCAAGGCTAAATTTAAATAAAAATCCAAGTCATATACGGAAGTATTCGTATTCCATCATTTCGTCCCTGCCACAAAAACATGGCAAAATATCCCATATATGCTACAGCAACAGCTATCACAAAGAATTTTTTCAGCCTATTATTCTTAATTCCTTTAAAGACCTCAGGAACAAGGAATATCTGCCCCACTACCATGTAATAGCATATTCTGGTAACCTCAGGAACATAGCTAGCAAAAGAATATATCATCAAAGCAAAGAGGTTTAGATTAAATAGCATTTCCGCCTTTTTATTGCTTTGTATTGAATCCTTGTAAAAGAATAAACACATAACAAGGATTGCAGCGCATTTAAGAATGTTAATCCATGAAATGCGGCCATTATCATATAAAAGGTCCCCTTCATAAAAAGGATATATTTTAAAAATAAGGAATCTGATAATGTGCTTCCCAGCAAAAAGCATGAAGCTACCTGCTGGAATCAGCCAAATTGTTCTTTTGCTCCATTTTAAATAATATGCTATGAGATAAACTGGAATTACCAGCAATATCGTCTTGTGAAAAAAAGCGGCAATACATACCCAGAAAATGAAAGCAGGTATCTTTTTCTCAAAAATATATTTCATCGCATATATTGCTATGGCTAAAGCTAAATAATAGCGCATGTTACTAAAGCTCATGAAGTAAAAGCCATTAGCCATAAACATGAAAAACGAATAAGCAAACCAGTCTGACGTATCATAAATGGCCTTTAATGAAAATCCAACAGTCACAATCGCTATTACTGCAAAAGTAACTCTGAAGCTATCAAGGCCAAAGCACATCTGTACAAGCTTTACAAGATATCTAAAGCCCAGCTCATAGGATACCGGTGAATGACCGCCAGCAATCTTTAAAAGATTATCACGATATACCCAATAATCATTTCCAGTACCCACTCTGATAATAGACAAAGTAGTAAGTGTCATAAAGATTCCAAACAGTGAAACTTTATTAAGCAGTTCCTGACGATTAGAAGCGAAAGTCTTGTATCTGGTTCCATTTTGTATATTAAGTTTACGCCGGTATGCACCGTTTACGAATACTCCTAATCCCACAGTAAACAGTGTAATAAATATATAAAGCACCATATATTAGTCCTTTAGTTTATCTACGGTAATATGAGTTAATAAGTTTACTATCTTCTGAAACTAATACAATTGCACAGACATTAATTGAAAGTCTTGCAAGCTCCTCAAGCGCTCTTTCAAGCTTCTTACCGTTATGATTAGCGGCCTTTAATTCAATTACTACATCATAATGCTTTTCCCTTGCCCACATTAAGAAAAGATCATCTGTTATGGTCTCAACATTAACGTACTTAGAAAAAACATCTGATAATGTTGTCTCACCTTCTATAGCATACAAACCGACTGTTTCCTTAGGTGAGAGTATTGATTTACAGTTTGTATCAAATTCACGCATTGAAGGTGCTGTAAGTGTAGGAATATGATATCTTTTTTCAATTGTAGCAGGCACATATACTGAAGTATCTGTAAGGGCATACATAAACCATAGGATTACAGCTGCAAAAAAGCCTATAAAAGCGCCCAAAATAAGCGCATTCTTGATTCTGTAATTTGTTACATCTTTCTCCATAGAAGCCTTTGTAACAACATAAGCATCGGAAAATTCAGCCTTTCCCAGCACATAATCTATAAATATAGGCTCAAGCTTATTAGCTACTTCCAAAGACAAATTCTTTTCATGCATGGTAACTCGTGCATAAATGTATCTAACGTCTGAATCACAGGTTAGTAAAACTGCATTCTTAAGCTCCTCTTTAGTAATACTGCCTGACATTTTGTCATAAAGAGCATCGATAATAGCATCACTTCGCCCTATCTCGCCCCATGTATAAAAATTGTAGGGGCTAGTAGAAAGGTTTTCCAGTTTACAGTCATATTCAACATAGTATAAAGTTTCAGCCTGATAGCTACGTCCACCAGAAATTATGAGACGCTTAATAGAATGAATACTGCCGACAAGCAATGCTCCTAGTGCAGCACATACTATAAAGAGCCAGATTTTCCTAATAAAACGAAGCCACAACAATCTAGAGTCAACAGGTTCTCTTGAATACTCACATTCGTACATTAATAATATCTCCCGCTCAATCAGACATTTTCCTGCTTGTCATATCTATCAATCTATATTCAAAATCTCTTTTATCCTTAGAATTAAGAACTCCTAACATCAGTCCTGTAAAGATTGAAAGAATACCTGCTAAAGCAATAAAGCCACTTCCTATGAGAGTAGGAAATTTAGGAACAAGACCAGTTTCGATAAATTCCACTATAATAGGGATTAAAAAAATAACAGCCAACACATCTAATATAAGTCCTAAGAAGCCAAAGAAGCTTAATGGCTTATAATCCCTATATAGCTGAAGCATTTTACGTATAACCTTAAAGCCATCAGAAAATGTATTTAACTTAGAAACACTTCCCTCTGGTCTGTCTCTATATGCCACAATCACATTGTCAACCTGCATGTTATAATTAACCGCATGAATAGTCATTTCTGTCTCGATTTCAAAGCCTTTACTAATAACAGGAAAAGTCTTTACAAACTCGTACGAAAAAGCTCTGTATCCAGTCATAATATCTTTAATATCGGTCTTAAACAATCCATTTATGCCAAATCTCATCAAAGAATTGCCAAAGTTGTGAAATGGACGCTTATTTTCCTTATAATACGTAGAAGATAATCTGTCTCCCACTACCATATCTGAATTGTGATTCAAAACTAGATCAACCATTTCAGCGGCTGACTCTAATGGATAAGTATCATCACCATCTATCATAAGATAGCATGATGCATCGATTTCTCTAAACATTCTGCGTATTACATTTCCCTTACCCTGATGATATTCATGTCGCACTACAGCTCCGGCTTCTGCTGCTATTTTAGCAGTATTGTCAGTAGAATTATTATCGTACACATACACAACCGCTTCGGGTAAGTAATGCTTCACCTCAAGAATAACCTTTTTAATTGTAGGTTCCTCGTTAAAACAAGGGATTAGTACCGCTACTTTGTCCATCTCAATATCCTTTCATTGTTAAAAACACCAATATGTATTTTTAAAGACCTTTATTTAAATGCATCTACTTAACCAGCAGAGCTTCGTATAGCTCCATCGCACGCTCTACAGTTCTGTCTGAATTGTAGTGTTCATGCTCTCCCCATCTTCCTAATCCATAAACAGACCTGCACTCCATATAGTCAAGAATATTCTTGATATTTTCAGGCTTATCAATTGTATTCAAAGGATATGTGTATTCATTAGCAAATGCAAGACCGTTTCCATCATTTTCTACACGGTTCATATTAGTTTCAACCCAGTATCCCTTAGAATGCGCACAGAAATTGTGTCTTACAAGGATTCGATGATATGACTTATTGATGTTTGGAACATATATCCAGTGCGCCTTAGTATCTAAATTTTGGGGAACATATTTTATCTCAGTACCTGTATGCTTAAGCTTAGAAATGCTTTTAATCACATCCTTGCTTACACCTACGTATTCCTTGACGCTTGTCCATGGAATAGTCACAATAATCTTTTCTGCCTTAACAGTAGTATTATCTTCACAATAAACTATGTTCTCGTTTACATCTATTTTAGTAACTGTCTTGTCATACATAATGTCATCGCCAAGAGCTGCACCCATACGTCTCCAAAGTTCACCGTATCCATACTCTTTAGGATAGTAAAACTGAGCATGGCCAGGCTGAGTACCATAGGGTTTTCTATTAAGACAGCTTAATAAAGTTTCGTCAAAAGAAACATTTGGAAGCTTATTAAGCCAGTATGTACCAAGTGAATCTAAATCACCACCAAACATCTTGCTATTGTATGGAATCATGTAATCATTAGCTACTTTGTCACCAAGCTTCCATGTAATCCACTCGATAAACTTTTCAGGCATAGGTGCGCCTAAGTTACATCCAGCTACAGCAATTGATTTTAAAAATTTAACCTGTTCATCCTGTGGCATCTGCCAAATATTAGCTTCAAATGGATGACCTGTTTCATAGGTTTCCATATCAATTCTTGAGTCTCTGTCAAAAAGGTTCCATTCAGATTCTGGCATAAAAGAAAACAAGAATTCATTAACCTTAGGACGTCTTACATCGAGGAAATGTCCTCCAGCAATATCAAGCTCTGTTCCATCTACCATTGTAGATCTGCATAAGCCCCCAGCCTCGCTTTCTTTTTCAAGGACAAGAACTGATTCTTTAGTATTTTTCTTTATTAAATTGGCAAAAGCAAGTCCTGCAGGGCCTGCTCCTAACACAAGATATTTAACATTTATCATTCTGCTTTTCCCCTCTTAATCTCCCACATTAAATATTTTAAGAGTTTTTTACCTGTAGCCCATGCCTTAAAATGGCTTTCGCCAGCAAGACGTGGTAACTCAGTAGTAGGGAATTCAATTCTTTTAAGCTTAAGCTTATAGCTTCGACATACCATCTCAATATCAATAGATGGGCTCATATCCGAAATATTACATCTATTAAAAGCTTCAACCGTCATACCTCTAAATCCATGCAAGGTATCCCATACGGTATTGCCTTCCTTTTTGAATAAAATTTTAGCAGCAAGACCTAAGGCTAATACAAACCATTTTCTAGGCTTTAATAATTTAGAATCTTCCTCGTTGTGAGCGCCCTTCATCATACGCGAACCCACTACGAAATCATAACCCTCTTCATAGTATGCTCTAAATTTGTATGTATCCTCTACAGGAATGGTTCCCTTTGGATGATAGAACACAAAGGCGTCTGAAGAACAGAAATTGCATCCATCCTTACATGCCTGATTAAGGCCTTTTGCTGTCTGTTTATACACCTTAATTCCCTGGCTTTCAAGATATTCCACGGTTCCATCAGTACTTCCACCATCAACACAATAAATCTCGTCAAACTGGCTCCTGTCGATTAAAGGAACATCATGCTTGCACCCCTCAAGCTCGTTCCATGTGATTAAGCATAAAGCTACGGTCATAACTATACCTCTCAATAAAAATCCTATTCGTTCTTAACAAATTCTTTAATCATATCAAGATCGTCTCCATACATCTTAGATGCCATTGAAGGACTGTTCTTAATAAGGCTCTTCTTAAATCTTTCATTAATCGAATCAAGCCCGAAATGATTATTCTTTATAACAGCAAACTTCTCTCGAAGTTCCATATATTCTTCTCTAACATTATCAGCAAATGCGCCAGGCTTTTCTGAAACCGATACCTTAACAGCCTTTAGTTTGCTTTCAATTTCATCAGAAATATCCTTGAATTTATCTTCGATTTTATCTGAAATGTCATTAAACTTGTCTTCAATTTTGTCTTTCTGTTCTTCGACACTTTCATTAGCATATGCAAGGATAACATCTAGACGCTTTCGTAAAATAGAAAGCTCTTTTTTAGCATCCTCAAGCTTAATAAGCATTGCTCTAATATCAAGAGCGGCTTTAGTCGAAAGCACAACATCGGTCACAAAGAAGACACTCACAACTGATACCAGTATATCCATCACAGTATCTGAAATCTTCGTGCTTAGTGAATAAACAGGCTTATGTACAAAGTAGTTTAAGAGTAGCGCAAAAAATCCCCAGTATAAACTGTTCAATAGACAAACGTGGCCATTGATATTGAATTTCTTTTTTGAATAATCCCAGTATCTTACTTTAAATATTGCTTCCATTAGTGCCCCGGTTATATACTCAAGCACACTTGCTGCTATCAGTCCTACAAAAAAGACTGCAACCGGCCATTTCATGAAAGGACCACACGAAAGAATAAGTGTCATGGCACCACACCCGTAAATAGGAATCATAGGACCATGAAGGAATCCTCTGTTAGTCACTTTCTTAGTCAAAACTGAAACATAAGTAGATTCAATAATCCAGCCACATACACAATAAAAGTAGAAAAAGAAAAGAATCTGGGGTAATGAATAAATCATTTTTATTCCTCACTTAACCAAAAGTAATCACTTCATTTTTAGGAGTCTTAGTAGGTACAACGCTGGTTGCTTTTAAAACTGGACCCTCGCCCTGATATCCTTCAAAATACTCTTTACCCACAACTGCAGTAACCTTGACCCACTGCTTGTCCTTAATGCTATCAACATCATCATACTTACAAGCAAAGCCTAAAAACTGAATATCCTCAGCACAACAGGTCATTATGGCTCTACCAGGTACAAAATATCCTTTTACAAATTTAGGAGGCTTTAAAGCACTGGCTACATAAGAAATTGTCTTACCCATATATCTATCTAAATTATCAACAGCATCAAGATACCAGATACCATATGTCTGGTCAGTTAACTCAATAACAGGAGCATTAAGATCATAAGGCAGTTCTTCCTCTAATGTAGCATTAACCTCTCCGTCCTTGTCTTCAAAAATGATTTCTGCACTTTGGTTGATAGCCTTTACATTACGCTTGAAGGTAGGAAGCTTTTCAGTCATATTATCAGCTCTATTAAAGATGATAAGTTCAGACTTCCTTACCATTTCTGCGAATAAAGAACGCATGTTATTAAAATAAAGCTCAAAGCTCTTACAATCAATTGTCGTAATCTGCTGCTCTAACTTCCAAAGAAAAGGAAGCTTAAAGTTCTTATAGTTCCACATACCGTTATACTCAAAAATAATACGGCTGGGCTTGTACTTTTTATCTAATTCAATAAGCTTATCAGGCGCAATTTCAGACTCATCCTCTACCTGAACAAGTACTGTGTTAGTAGCCTTAAGCATCATAGGATCATATTCTTCCTCACCCTCTTCGCAAGAGATTAAAAGAGTAGTTCCTTTTGTTCTAAAATAAGGCTGAGACAATGTATAGCTTATAAACTGAGTCTTGCCACTGTCTAAAAAGCCGTTAATTACAAATACTGATTTCAATAGTATTTCCTTCTTTCTTAGTTACCTTTACGTGTAAGCACAAGCTCTCTAATTGCATCTTCCTTTAATTCAGATCCAATTACACATATTTTACCTGTATACTCTGCAGATCCTTCACGTACGTTCATTTCACCAGGAACATAGTCAAAGTATACCCACTTGCCATTCTGTGAAGGAAGCATACCCTTAGCACGAAGTACAAATCCATATGTTGCTTCGTCTTCTAATTTTTCAAGGAATGACTTAACTTCATCTTCTGAATAAAGTGCAGCTGTTTCCATGCCAATGCTTGTAAATACATCATCTGCATGGTGGTGTCCATGATGATCATGTCCGCATCCACAAGAGCATCCTTCGCCGTGTTCGTGGTCATGGTCATGATGATGCTCATGTTCGTGATGATCATGGTGGTGATGTTCATGCTCTTCGTGATCATGGTCATGGTGATGATGTTCGTGTTCATCATCGTCGTCATCGTCATCATCATCGTGATGGTGATGACCACAACAGCATTCCTCATCGTCATCATGATGATGGTGATGGTGATGCTCATGTTCAACCTCAGCAAGTAATTCCTCTTCAAAAGAAGTTACCGCTTCAAAAGTATCAAGAATATATTTTCCAGTAAGCTCATCCCATGGTGTAGTTACGATTTTAGCATCATGATTATGCTCACGAATCATTTCAACTACCTTGGCAAGCTTAGCTTCATCCATACCCTGTGTACGGCTTAATATAATAGTTCCTGCATGTTCAATCTGATCAATAAAGAACTCACCAAAGTTCTTCATATAAACTCTACACTTAGATGCATCTACTACTGCAATAGAAGAGCCTGGCTCAACACCATTTTCTTCGGCCGCTGAAAGAACAGCCTTCTGAACGTCTGAAAGCTTACCAACACCTGAAGGCTCAATCAAAATTCTCTCAGGAGAATACTTAGCTATAACCTCGCTAAGTGATGTTGTGAAATCACCAACTAAAGAACAGCAGATACAGCCTGAATTCATCTCACGAATTTCAAAGCCTGCATCCTTTAAGAAACCACCATCAACTCCGATTTCACCAAACTCATTTTCAATAAGAACAGTCTTTGTACCCTGCAAAGCTTCTGATAAAAGCTTCTTAATTAGTGTTGTCTTTCCGGCACCTAAAAAGCCAGAGATAATATCAATTTTTGTCATATAATTTTCCTCCGTCATAAACATATTCAGATATGGGAATAGCTAAAGTCTCTGATGCTTCAGAGCCTGCTGCAATAATCCCTATTAAAAAACCTTCTTTTGTAAAGACTCCGCCACCACTCATGCCTGCCATGGCATCTCCATAGATATATAAAAGATTCTCATCAAATTCAGGGATGAAATAATCCTTGGATTTGATAATACCTTCTGTAACATTAGATGAAACGCCTACTGCTGAACCTGTTAGGTATACATTATCTTCAACACTAACCATATCAATTGTAGATTCACTTAACAATGAAACACTAATATTATTTATAAAATTTTCATCAAGGTACTGCTTTTCTATTTGTAGCAATGCAGTGTCTTTCATAGAATCAAGACATATTACGTTTCCAAATACAGTCTCACCACCAGGCATGGTAATGATTGCCTGATCATGCCCTTCCACTAAATGAGAAACTGTAGCAATTAGAATTACATCGTCTAAATTACTAACAATCACTCCACTTGCGTGGCTATCCTCTACGTAGACCATCACAGTTACTTTTCTAATATTTTCAAGGATAGTCTCTGGATCGATTTCTTTTTTAGTTGTGCAGCCTGTAAGCAGCAATATTAAGCTTAATATAATTGGTACGATAATCTTTTTAATCATTATTCTATATAAACAGTAAGCAGGACGATAAGCCGGGTTATGTCGTTGGATGATCATCTTTCTAGAGTTACTGTTACCAGCAACTTCAAGCGACCTACCTGAAAGCAAATCGGGTCAATTTATAGCTTTCTAATCCCTTTCGGGTCTTGGTCTTGCTTCGGATGGGGTTTACATGGCTCCTTCTGTTACCAAAAGGACGGTGGTCTCTTACACCACCTTTCCACCCTTACCACAATAGTGGCGGTATATCTCTGTTGCACTAGCCTTGGGGTCACCCCCACCGGACGTTATCCGGCATCCTACCCTATGAAGCCCGGACTTTCCTCACCTCCAAAATTGGAGCCGCGATCATCTGTCCTACTTACTTATTTATCAAATTGTTATACGTTAAAATAGCTTCCACCTATAAACTCACGACAAATTGAGTTATTAGGAACTACCTTAGGATCGATTCCGACAAAATACTCAAGGAACTTAAGTAGTCTTTGTGCCTCTACAAATTCAGGTTCATCCTTGGTAATCTGGAATAATAGTGGTTCAGCATAGGTTTTAAATGCTGATAGTTCGTATATCAGGATTGAATTAAACATTGCATCAGCCTTTTCCTGGAAGGGGAATATGTTTTCTTCTTCTCCTCTACGTACTGAAGGCCACATTGAAATAGTCTTCTGAGCACTGGTACCACGTGTACGGGCATCTCTTACCATTCGACGCAATAATCTTCCGTCTGTGGTAGGAATACGGTTGTGCTCATCAATGTTAATACTTGTAAGCGCACTGATATAAATCTTGTACTTACTTTCTTCAGGAAGCGAATATGACATCTTGTCATTTAAGCCATGAATACCTTCAATTACTAGTACATCATCAGGTCCAAGCTGTTTAAAGTTTCCTTTATACTCTCGCTTTCCTGTCTTGAAGTTAAATGAAGGAAGTTCTACCCTTTCTCCTCGAAGAAGTGCATTCATATCCTTGTTGAACTGTTCAACATCAATAGCTTCAAGACATTCGAAGTTATACTGACCATTTTCATCTTTAGGAGTTTTCTCTCTATCCACAAAGTAAGAGTCAACTTCGATGGGATGAGGTTTTAACCCAAATGTTCTAAGCTCTACAGAAAGTCTATGTGAAAATGTTGTCTTTCCTGATGATGAAGGTCCCGCAATCATTACAAACTTTACACCACCACGATTCACAATGTCTTCGGCAATTTCACCAATTCTGCGTTCCTGTAATGCTTCCTGCACTAAGATAAGATCATTTAATCCGCCTTCACAAATAAGATTGTTTAAATCTCCAACTGTGCTGATATTCAGCTTTTCATTCCACTTTGTAGAAAGCTTAAGAGTATTGAAAAGATTCTTGCGCTCGTCAAATTCCTTAAGTGTGAATGGATCTTCTTTGCCAGGAATAGTAAGCATAAAGCCATCGTCATAAGCAAATAAGTCAAATAAATCTACCATTCCTGTAGAAGGAAGCATGTATCCATAATAATAATCTACGTAATCTTCAAGCTTGTAAATGTTTACGTTTGAGCTTCTACGATACTTAAAAAGATTTACCTTATCATACATTTTTCTTTCGCTAAACAAAGCCTTAGCTGCATCAAGTGAAATTGATTCCTTGACGTAAGGAATATCAGCTTTAGAAAGTTCAACCATTCTGGCCTTAACCTTCTTAATAAGCTCCTCTGTAATCTTGATATCACCATGAGCTGTGCAGTAATATCCGTTGGCAATTACAAATTCAACCTTAATATGGTTAAAATTATCGCGCCCTGCCACATCCTCAAATGCCTTGAGCATGAGCATAATAGCACTTCTTGCATAGGTACGATGACCCACTTTGTCAGCAAGAGTGTAAAACTCAACAGACATATCGCTTGGCACCTTTTTAAACAGCTCATAAAGCTTTCCGTTTCCTCTTGCAAGAGCAATAGGATATTTGTAATCACCATTTAACTTAACCTTTTCAGCTACATCCGCAAAAGTGGTTCCTGGTTCAAAGTCATAAATTTTGTCATTAACAGTTATTTTCAACATACTACCTTCTTTCTGAGGAATTCATTAAGCTTATTACTTCCTCGATACGCTTGTTTCTTGATTCAAGACTAGCTCTTTTCTCGCCTTCAATTTTCTCAAGATAACCAGTATTATTTTCTAGTAACATTTCTAAATAACTTCTTAATATTACATCATTTCTATTTATGAGAATCTTAGAAAACTCATCATAAATCTCTTGAACAGAATCTGATATAAGTTCAGTCTCTCCTTTAACTGCGCTTATTATGAAATAGTGCTTTTTGTCATCAATTAATGCTTTTTCGTCGTTTATTACAAAACCATTTTGCCGTAACCATTTTCTAACTAAAAACGGTTCTGACTGTGGCTGTAGTACTAGCTGATCGACATTTTTTACTATTTCAATTCCCTCACTAAGAATACGTTCCATTAGCCTGCCGCCCATGCCAGCAATGATGATTGTATTAACACAATCTTCTTTTGCCAACTTATGTAAACCATCTGCTAATCTTGTTTCAATATAGCTTTCCATCTTAGACGCCCTAATATTTAAAGAAGCAGCCTCTAATGGTCCTTTATTTACATCACAGGCAATAACATGTTTAGCCTTTCCTTCGTTTATCAAGGCCATTGAAACATATCCATGGTCGCAGCCGATATCAGCTGCAACTTCACATGGATTAACCATATTTTTAACTGATTCAAGTCGTAATGATAAATTCATTAATCAAGATAATCCTTAAGCTTTCTAGAGCGGCTAGGATGACGAAGCTTTCTAAGTGCTTTGGCTTCAATCTGTCTAATACGCTCACGAGTAACGTTAAACTCCTTACCAACTTCTTCAAGAGTACGTGCACGTCCATCATCAAGGCCAAATCTAAGTCTTAATACCTTTTGCTCTCTGTCTGTAAGTGTTCCTAATACTTCAACGAGCTGTTCCTTTAATAATGTAAATGCAGCTGCATCAGCAGGAACAGGAACATTGTCATCAGGTAAGAAATCACCCAAGTGGCTATCTTCTTCTTCGCCGATAGGTGTCTCTAATGAAACAGGTTCCTGCGAAATCTTTAAGATTTCACGAACACGTTCAACAGGCATATTCATTTCCTCAGCAATCTCTTCAGGGCTAGGTTCGCGACCTAATTCCTGCAATAGCTGTCTTGATACACGGATAAGTTTGTTAATAGTTTCAACCATATGTACTGGAATACGAATCGTTCTTGCCTGATCGGCAATGGCTCTTGTGATAGCCTGACGAATCCACCATGTAGCATATGTAGAAAATTTGTAACCCTTACGGTAATCAAATTTTTCAACAGCCTTAATAAGTCCTAAGTTACCTTCCTGAATAAGATCAAGGAAGAGCATTCCACGTCCTACATAACGCTTGGCAATAGAAACTACCAATCTTAAGTTAGCTTCAGCAAGACGCTTTTTAGCATCCTCATCGCCCTCTTCCATTCTCTTAGCAAGTTCGATTTCTTCATCAGCACTTAATAAGGGAACCTTACCAATTTCCTTTAAGTACATACGAACTGGATCTTCGATACTGATACCTTCTGGAACAGAAAGATCTATATTTTCAACATCAACTTCATCATCGTCATCGGGAATGAATTCATCATCCACCTCTTCCTCTTCTGGAAGCTGCATAATATCTATGCCTGATGTTTCTAAGATTTCCATCATCTTATCGTATGCTTCTTCGTCTAAGTTTAAATCAGCGAAGTAATCTGTCATTTCATGGTATTCAATTACGTTCTTTTTCTTCTTACAAAATGCAAGAAATTCTTTAATTCGTTCTTCAAATTTGGCTTGTAAATTCTCGTCCATTTTTACCCTTTCTATTTAACTCAATCTAAATGAAACTGTATTTTCTTAAGTGCTTCTAGATCTTTTTTGCTCTGAAAGATTCTCATCATTTCTTCTCTGGTCATATCCGGTTTTGTGGATAGCACATCAAGGCTGTTTCTCTTTATGGAGCATACTAGATCATGTAGAGCTTTTTCACGCTCATTTTTTTCCTCCACCTGTTCAAGAGGAGAATTGAAGATTGCCGCTACCTCAGCCTGTTCTCCTTCATCTTCAAACATGCTTACAATATAGGCAGGATTTACGATTCCATTAGAAAGGTCATCAAAAAGCTTAGTCGACACTCTCTTATAAAGGTCATTCGTAAAATCTTCAGGTGTTATATAGTCTTTTATTTTATTATAAATCTCTGGTTCGTCGCTTATCCATGTAAGTAACAGTCGCTGCACTCTTTTAGCATTTATTGTGGGGTCATCACTCTTATGAACGCCTGATTTAGGCTTTTCAATCGGTTTATACTGTCCCCCGTTTCTAGCAGCGTTAGCAACTACCAGTTTTTTAAGACTTTCGTAGTTAATATTGTACTTGTCGCATATAGCAGACATATAGTTTTCACGTTCGATTTCCTCTGGAAAGTTCATAAGCTTAACGGAAATCTCTTTGATAAACTTTGTACGTTCATCAGGATCTTTAAGATTATAGTTTTGTTCTAAGATTCTGATTTCGAAAAAGAAGCTATTTTCAGCTTCATCTATTCTCTTTTTAAATTCCTCAGCGCCTAAGTTTTTAATAAACTCATCTGGATCCTTGTAAGGCTTCATATTGATAACCTTACCGGTCATTCCAACCTCACGCAATATACCTATCGCTCTAAGCGCCGCCGACGTTCCAGCTCCATCTGAGTCATATGCAAAATAGACACTTTCTGCAAATCGCTTTAATAGATTAGCATGCCCAGATGTAAGGGCCGTTCCCAAAGATGCAACAGCCTCAGTAAATCCAGCCTGATGCATTGCAATAACATCCATATACCCTTCGCATAAAATGAAGTAATTCTTACGGGATGTTCTTGCAAAATTTAATCCATAGAGGTTTCTGCTTTTTTCAAATATTTCGGTTTCGGGTGAATTTAAGTATTTAGGCTTAGCATCAGACATTACTCGACCACCAAAAGCTATTACTCTATGATTCATATCCTGAATAGGAAACATTACTCGATTCCAAAACTTATCCTGCATTCCATGTTTTTCGTCAAAAGAAGCTAACCCGGCATCTCTTATGATGTCATCTGAAAAGCCTTTTGATTCAAGATAAAGAACAAGGTCATTGCTGGTTACGTTACTGAACCCAAGGCCAAACTTATTCATGGTTTCTTCAGTTAGCTGTCTGCCAGCAAGATATTTGTATCCGACTTCGCCGTTTGGCTGTCTAAGCTGATAGTAAAAGTACTTAGCGGCCTCTCTATTACAGTCAAGCAGTCTTAATTTTCTAGATTCTCTTGCTTTTTGTTCTGGCGAATCTTCTATCTCAGGAAGCTTAACTCCAGATTTGTCTGCCAGATACTTAACTGCTTCCATGAAAGTATAGTTTTCATAGTTCATGACAAAAGAAATAACATTGCCACCTGCTCCACAACCAAAGCAGTAATACATCTGTTTACTAGGAGAAACCGAAAACGAAGGTGATTTCTCCTGGTGGAATGGGCATAAGCCAAAGTACGAAGAACCCTTTTTTTGAATCTTCACATAGCTTCCCACCACATCAACGATGTCGTTTCTGGCTCTTACTTCTTCAATTAATTCTTCAGAATACCTCATTGCCCCTCCCTTTATAATCTATTACCCTTAGCCATGCCAGGTGTTCGGAATAAATATATTTTCATAAGTAGCAATGGCAAATCTGTCAGTCATTGCACCCACGTAATCGCATACTACTCTTTCCTTGCTGTCTCCTTGATCTACAAGCATCCTAAAGTCTTTAGGAATCTTGTCAAAGTTAGCCATAAAATATTCATATAGCGTTTCAATTAAGGCTTCAGCCTTGCCCTCTTCGCTTTTAGCAAGAGGATTTTGATATACATTTTCAAACATAAACATGCGCAAGTCCTTCATAGCCTTATCTACCTCAGGACTCATTCTTATATCATTAAGGTGCATACTCGTCGTAACAATATCGTGGATAAAGCAATCTAGCCTCGCACCTGTAGTATTACCAATAACACTGGTTATATCTCTAGGGACATCATCTTCCTTTAATATACCTGCTCTAATTGCATCATCCATATCATGATGAATATATGCTATTTTATCCGAAAATCTTACTACCTTTCCTTCAAGGGTGCTAGGCATTCCCTTGGTCTGATGATTCAAAATACCATCTCTTACTTCATATGTAAGATTCAGGCCTTGTCCATCCTTTTCAAGCACGTCTACTGTTCGGACACTTTGCTCTGCATGTTCAAAGCCTTCTGGACAGACTCTGTTAAGTGCTCTCTCTCCTGCATGTCCAAAGGGTGTATGTCCTAAATCATGGCCAAGTGCAATAGCTTCAACCAGTTCCTCGTTAAGCCTCAATGCTCTAGCCATGGTTCTTGCAGTCTGAGAAACTTCAAGCGTATGCGTAAGTCTCGTACGGTAATGATCACCATCTGGAGTTAAGAAAACCTGCGTCTTGTCCTTTAATCGTCTAAAGGATTTGCTATGAATAATTCGATCCCTGTCACGCTGAAAGCAAGGTCTGATATCGCACTGTTCTTCGTCACGAAGTCTTCCCTTCGAATTTTTGCTAAGCATGGCAAATGGACTTAAATACTCATCTTCCCACTGTTCAAGTGTTTCTCTTATAAGCATGGTTACCTCCATATGTGATGGTTAACGAATCTCCCTACCTCTATTATTCGAGGCAAGAATCCTATTTCCTTTTTAATTTTTTAAATTTTTTCAAAAAAACATGCAATATAAAAGAGGACGATTATTTCGTCCTCTCTAACCTCTAAAAACCTAATGCAGAAAGCTTATTATCTTTCTTTTTATACAACACATTATATATGTCGTAGCCCTTATTAATACTGGGGATAACCGCTATAACAACCTGATCTTCAGGAACTTGTGTCAGCAATTCATAGTCTTCAGTGACAGTTGGCACACTAGGAGCTACTCCATTTTCAGCTTCGTAGGTGCCTTTAAACATTTCCTCTGCTGCATCTGTTAGTCTGATTAGCGCTGTCATCGTTCCGTTTTCTATTCCCTTAGTAAAATTACCAAAGACAACACTTTGATATTCTACAGGACTGTTCTTTGATACATAGTTGCTAATGTACTCAACTCCAAAGCCTTCTGGTACATCATTTTCCCAGTTTCCTTCAAAGCCTCTGTATGAGCCTTCCTTAGATTTGGCAAAAGAAAAACCATAGCCACTTCTTACACCATTCTTATAATTGCCAAAATAGAAATAGTATTTTGTATGATTATTACCTTCTTCATCAACTGCTGGCTCTCCATATGTATAAAGCCCGCATCCCATTCCGCTATAGTCTTTAGTAAATCCAGCGGGTGCATAAACATATGCAGTTTGGGTCATGCTATTAGCAAGCTTTTCAGCTTCTAAAGATCCATCAAGCTCCATCATATCTACCCAGCCGATGCTCATCATACCGCATAAAACATTTTCGGCATTTTTGATTGATTCGTAAGAATTATTCTTGCCCACGAGTTCATAGTAGTTTTCCATTGCGGGGTACACTTTAGAAAGAAGGGCTATCTTTGTATCATATAAATCCTTGGAGGTAGTAATTCTATCCTGGATAGAAGAAACATCAAGTCCATATTCAGCTCCGTATTTATTCAAAGTATCCGTAGCCTTATCATAATCATCACTCTCAATGTACTGATTAATAAGTAACATTGATGCATTAGCAATTTTTCCATAAATCAAGGGTTCTTCTACGCCTAGTTCTAAGGCTGTCTCATATGCTAAAAGCGCGTCATATGGATTAGCTATAACTATTCCATCAGCAATTGCAACATACGAATCATATAGTGGATTCAAAAGATCAGGAGCATAATCTAAGGACTCATACCCAAACTTTAATAAGGTGTTTTGTTCCACCAGATCATCCTTTATAAGCTCTGGCACATATAAGAAAAGCTCCACTAAAGAAGCCTTATCTACTTTTTCTTTTTCTAACGCTTCTGTTGTTATGTCAACCGCTGATAAAAGTGTTTCTTTTGAAGCCTCTATATCATTTTGACTGTTAGCTACGATTTTACCTATATAAGCATCTATACTATATTTATTCTTAGTAATTGCCTTTGTAAACATCGCATCTGCTTTTTCATATTCCCCCTGTACCAGAAACAAATTTCCTTTTTTCAATGCACGATTTGAAACATTTACAGGAAGCATGGATATCACAATTATAAGCGTCAGTAACAAAGCAATTGCCGCTCCCAAAATCACATATACCTTTTTAGGTATTTTATTAATCCATTCTCTTATTTTTGACATTACCTATCTCCCTAAATTCATATAGATATAAAATCTATCCATCTTAAACAAAATGAGCAGTCACACTCTTCAAAGAAAAGGAGACTGCCCGAGATCAATGCAGGAAAAGGGACTTGAACCCTCATGATGTTGCCATCACATGGACCTGAACCATGCGCGTCTGCCATTCCGCCATTCCTGCGTACAACGGTTATTTTACTGTAAAAAAAACGTGGTGTCAATTAACTAACACCACGTTTGTTATATCAAATCACATAGCCTCTGTGCATTGCGTTGCTACGATAGTATTTCTCGTAGCTTTAGCACGGTATAAAGCTTCATCGGCATTATGTATCATCTCAAGATATGAAAGCTTTTTATCAGTAGATGCTATGCCGACGCTTATAGTGATATATGCTGATACTGATGATTTTTCATGTGCAATAGCCATCTGCTCTATGGTTAGCTGCAAATCCTTCATAAGATTTTTAGCTTCTTCCATGCAGGTATTGTTCATAACAATCATAAATTCTTCGCCACCATATCTGGCCGAAAAATACTTTCCATCAATTTTTTGAGTGATGGCATAAGCAATATCTGCCAAAGCTTCATCTCCGGCTATATGTCCATAATAATCATTGTACTTTTTAAAGAAGTCAACGTCTATCATTACAATGGTCACAGGCTCTGTACCATTACATATATTCGTCCACTCATTCTCAAGATAAAGATTTAAAGCACGCCTGTTGTTAAGCTTCGTAAGTTCGTCCTTCATACTTGCCTCAACCAGCCTTTTGTTTAACTTCTTTATCTGCCTGTTCTTACGTCGTGATAGCAAAGTAAAATTTATAGAAAGCACAATTAGAAGGGCAAAGCTTCCTATTAAATAGTTTAAGTTTTTGTTCTTAAACTTAAGCATTTCAATTTCGTTCTCACGCTCTGTAGCCTCGTATTCTTCGATAAGAAGAGAAGCATTTCGGGTATTTTCTTCAGTATAGTACTTGAGTGAATTAATAATTCGTTCTGCGTATTCTCTTTCTTTGGCAGTATCATTAGCATCTACCGCCATATAATATAGATCCTTTAGTGAGTCAGGATCTGTAAATGATACACCATTTCTTTCAAACTGTTCTATAGCCTTTTCATAATAAGCAATCGACTTTTTGTTATTTCCTAATCGACAATATATAGCACCATATATCTGGTTAATCGAAATATCAAAATTTGTGAACAGGAAAAACTCTTCCTTTTGATATCTTTTGTAGGCCGCATCAACATTCGAAAGTGCATCACTGTAATACCCTTTAATCAAGTAATATGCAGCCTTTGTAAGATAAAACTTTGTAAGGCTGTCAGCTTTTTCCTTGCCCTCATCCATATACTCAATAAGATTATCTACGATATTTATATATGCTAATGCATTATCTAGGTCATCCATTTCAATGTATACATTAGCAATAGTATCAGCAATGTATACTTCGAGATTTATATTCTTGTACTTGTTCTTTAGATTGTATTCATTTATGCGATCATACCCTAGAAACAGGTATTCCAAAGCTTTTTCAAATGAGTTTTCTGTATAATAATTTAGTCCGATATCCGCGCTGACTGAAGCAATCCAGTAATCGTCATTTTCAGCAATCGCTTCTCTTAATGCCTTTAAATTATACTCAGACAGCATTTCAAACTTATCTTCATATGAATATACAAAACCCATTTGATAATATACATAGGCCATGCTGTGAAAACCGTATTCTTCAGCGATTTTTACAGCTTCTATCATGATTTCTTCAGCCTTTTGACTTCCATTTGGAACTTCTAATATGTCATACGACCAAAGAGCATAGACGAAAATCTGAATTTCTCTATCGGTTTTCCCTTTATAAAGATTTGATATTTCATCAACAATGGCAAAGCCTTCATCATAGCGTCCATCATATACATAAAGCCTTCCAAGTTCATACTTAGTCTTGGCTATAATATCAACATTCTTATCAGTTACTTCATGTTCATTACACCAGCTAAAATATTTTAAGGCTGCAACTCTATCACCAGCACAAAGCGCACCATAAGCCTTTATAAAATCGACCTCTAAAGGCATACTGTTTTCGAATTTATCTAAGATTAACTGTTTTTGAGCTCCCTGCCACTCAAAAGCTATACTGTTATCACCAGTTGCTGAGTCTAGGACTACTAATTTCTTAACAGCATCATAAATTTCTTGGCTTGTATTTATATCTTCACTATTTTTCCCACATCCTGTTATGAAAAGGAGCATCACAACAAGCATGCTTAGCTTTACTAATCGTTTCATATACTTTCCTTTTATGCTACTTTGTGGCATAGTACAACACATTTTATCAAGTTAAGTATATGAAAAAGTGATTAAAGCCTTGTTACACTCAAACCGAGCTTCGTTCAATAAGTGTACATGGCATTAATACCGGTTCGTTTACAGACTCTTTGAACTTCTGATTCTCTATTTCTTCTATAATAAGTCTTGCTGATTCAAGCCCTAGCTTTTCTAAGGGAATTTCAATAGTTGTAAGCTCAGGATACATAATTTCAGAGATTTCTCGATTATCAAAGCCAAGCACCGCAATATCCTTTCCTACTATCTTGTGAGCTTCACGATAATAATCGTATGCACCAGCTGCCATAATATCGTTCATGCACCATATCGCAGTAACATTTTCTTTATCAAGAGCTTTTGCTCCTTCGTATCCGCTTTCTCTTTCCCAATCTCCTTTTACAACAAGCTTTTCGTCAAAAGAAATCGAATTCTCTCTTAGAGCTTCTTTATATCCTTCAAGTCTTTTAATCGAATGCAGGTTATCACCTGTACCAGCTATAACTCCGACTCTCTTATGCCCTTTTTTCAAAAGAAAATTCACAGCTTCCTTGCTTGCCAGGATGTCATCGATTATAACGGATTTATATTTATTATCTTTGTAGGTTGCATATGAAAAAACTGTTGGAATTGTAAGCTTATCAGGAGCGCAATCAAGTATACGTCCATGAGCCGCAAGGTAAATAATGCCAGCAGGTCTTAGAAGCATTGCTTCTTCAAAAGCAGGCTTAGCATAATCGAGTAAGAAACTGTCATCTCCTACAGGTTTATTGTGATTTTTCCATTTATAGTACATACCCATATTAATGAGCATTACTCTGTAGCCTTTACTTTCTGCATAATCCATGATGGCTTCAACTATCGGAGGCCCAGAAAACTGACACAATTCTTCGGCAATAACACAAATAAGCTTATTGTTTGTAAGCCTCATACTTTGCGCAAAAAAGTTTGGTTTATATCCAGTTTCCTCTATGACCTTTAAAACCCTTTCTTTGGTCTCCTGAGTCATGTTGTTTTTTCCATTCAAAATATTAGATACAGTACTTGGGGATACTCCACTCATACTGGCTATTTCTTTAACAGTTATCACTTTAAGCTCCTTAAAAAGAAATATTTAGGTGTATTATAAGCGATCTTAGCATAAAAGAAGGGATGTAATCTAATAAAAGACACATCCCCTCTTAAATTACTTATTTTAATAATTATTTAGCGTCCTGCATAGCCTTAAGTTCAATGCTGTACTTGTCTACGTCGAACTTGTAAAGCTTATCGAAGCCTAAGCTATCAAGATTTGTAACCATTGTATCCCACATAGCGTCGAATTCTTCGTCACTTGAAGCGAATACCATTCTCCAAGAAGCGTCCTTAACTTCCTGACCTACCTGGTTACGTGTAACTTCAATATCAGCAGTATCGCTAGGAAGTGATACTGAAACTGAAGGTCTTACTAAGAGTGCGTTATTAGCCTTCATCCAATCAACAGGTTCAGCTGCGTTGAATTTAGCGCTCCATTCTGTCTTAGTCTTAGTAGCTGTAGCTTTTTTCCATGAGCTCCAGTGTGAGCTAGAATATCCTTCACCTGAGTTAGGGTTAGTAGAAATAGCTGCTACAATCCACTGGTTAATTGCATTGTTACCATCTGAGTAACCAGCTCCGCCGTACTCTTCAGGAACAGGAAGGTTATCCATTAATGCGTTATCGTTCATAAGTGTGAACTTGCCTTCAGCGTCTCTTGTGTAGTTGAAGCCTTCGATACCTGCATGCTGGAATTCGCAGCCTTCAGGAGAAGCATACCAGTCAAGGAACTTCATAATTCTGTCATACTTTTCTCCTTCAACACCTGAACCAACACCGAATAAACGGCCTGATCCATAATATGTATCAGAAGGAGTGTAGTAGAACTGATCTTTAACAGGTGTGAAAATCATACCCTTTCCATCAGCAAGTCTTTCTGTTGTGTTCCAGAAGCCTACCTGCCAGCTGTACCAGAACATGTAAACCTGTCCAGCACTCATCTTAGCACAAGCTGTATTCCAGTCCTGTGTACCAGAGTCAGGATCTACGATACCTGCCTTATTAGCGTTGTATAAGAATTTAAGCATCTTGTAATATGTTGCATTCTTGTCTGTTAAGGGAACGAACTTATCATCCTTTGTAAGGATTGCAGAACCCTTAATCTTTTCACCATACCATGTTGTTAACTGAGCAACGTTAGCAATACCAATCATACCATCGTTGTTATCCCAGTCAGGCCATAATGATAAACCATAGCAAGCATCGCCAGTTTCATTTGTAGGATACTTATCCATCATTTCTTTTAATGCAGCAATAAGTCCATCAAGATCTTTAATGTCAGGAGCACCAATTCCTGAATATAAGTCCCAACGAAGTAAGGGGCTTGAGTATACAACGTCATCAGAGAAAGATGTAGGTGAAGTATTAGTCATTTCACAAGGAATACCATATAACTTACCATCTGTATTTCCTGGAATACCGTTGTTATATGTAGTAATCTGTCTTTCAAAGCCCATAAGGTTAGGACTAGCCTTAAGCTCTGTTGTGATATCTTTAATTAATCCCTGCTGTACACAATCTGAGAAGTGTGTAGGATCAAGTAATACGATATCACCTAAGTTACCTGTAGCAGTTCTAGTCTGGTAAACAGCTTCGCCAGCAACCTGAGGAGCGATGACATTAAGTTCAATATCAAAACGATCCTTGATAACCTTAGCGAACCAACCTACCTGAGTACCCTGGATATTAGCAGCTTCATCATAAACATCGATTACGATTGTTCCTGAAGAAGATCCTGCAGAAGCTTGGGAATCGCCAGAAGGAGTAGTTGCTCCACCAGTAGAAGTTGCGCCGCCCTTGCCACAACCTGCAACGGTAGCGAGTGCCATTGTTGCAGCTAGTGCAACAGAAAGCCATTTCTTTTTCATAAAATCCTCCTTATAAATATAATCTAGCGGACCATTCCGCATATGATACTAATTAACCCTTTACTGCTCCAATCATGATGCCCTTTGTGAAGTATCTTTGGAAGAAAGGATATACAAGTAAAATAGGTGTTACTACTACGATTGTAACTGTCATTCGAATTGAAGTAGCAGTCTGCATCTTGGCCATTGATGCGGCAATATTAGCAGACGAAGAACTACCATTTAGTACAGCCTTAATCGAGCTAGCCTGATTTATGTAACGATAAAGCACAAACTGTAAGGTATTGAGCTTATCGTCTGTTACAAATAAGAGTGTATCCTGCAATGCATTCCACTGGTTAACCGCAGTGAAGATGGCTACTGTTGCAAGAATCGGTTTAATAATCGGAACCATGATGCTAAAGAAAATCCTAAGCGTTCCTGCTCCGTCAATAGCCGCCGCCTCCTGAAGCTCCTTGGGCTGTTGTTCCACGAAGGTCTTACATAAGATCATGTGGAAGGGGCTTATGGCCATAGGCAGAATGTATGCCCAAAAGTTATTGGTAAGATGTAAGTTATTGATTGTAATGTAAAGAGGAATAATACCTGCATTAAAGTACATTGTTCCTGCTACAACTCTGAACCAAAACTTACGTCCCCACAATGTATTTCTTGTAAACATGTATCCTAGGAATGCTGATGACACTACTGCAAAAATTGTTCCTACTACTGTACGTGCCACAGAAACCTTAAATGCGTCAAAGAAACCAGCAATCTTCATTACCGAGGCATAGTTTGTAAAGTGTACCTCTTTAGGCCAGAAAATAACTTTACCTCTCTCACTAAGCTGATTAGAGCTTATCGAGTTTATGAAGATATAGTAAAAAGGATAAACACACACAAATGCAAAAATGGAATAAACAATATAAGTTATTACACTTATAATTCTGTCTCCTACACTCTGCTTGTAGTGAGCGCCAGATGACTGAAACTCTTCTTCTTTTTTTCGTCTTTTCAACACGCCCACCTCCTTTAGAAGAATCCTTCGCCACGAATAAGCTTAGAAAGTTTATTCGTACCGGTAAGTAATACTATACTAACGAATGTCTTCAAAATACTGATTGCAACTGATAGTGAATATCCACCACTGCCAAATGCCAGGTTATATACATATAAGTCAAGTACCTGTATGTATTCTTTGTTAAATGAATTTTGGAATACATAGAACTGTTCCATACCATTTGTTAAGAAGTTAGCTAAGTTAAGCATTACGATTACAAAGTATGTAGGTAAGATACTAGGAATCGTAATATGCCTAATAATCTGCATACGGTTTGCACCGTCTACTCTCGCAGCTTCCTTAAGTTCTTCATCAATACCTGTTATCGCGGCTATATACATAATTGCGGCCCATCCGGCATTTTTCCAGGTAAGCCATAGCCACTGTTTAAAGTACACATGCTCGGCTGACTGTAAAAATAAAATAGGCTTCTCAATCACTCCCATTGAAAGCAGTACCTGGTTAATAACACCGGAACTACAAAAAATTGAGTAAGCAATTGCATATACTAAAACCCAGCTTATAAAGTTAGGTATTGTAGTTACTGTCTGCACGAATTTCTTGAATGGAACGCATTTGATTTCATTAAGGAACACGGCGAAAATCATAGGGAACCATGAAAACAGTAAACTGATTCCACTGATTGCAAAGGTGTTTCTAAGAACTCCTAAAAGCTGCTTAACCTTTACCTCATTTTCAACCATGATTTTGAACCACTTAAGGCCTACAAACAAATCCTTAGATAAGGGTTTGGGTGGTCGGTAGTCAAAGAAGGCATATATCCAACCATATAGTGGATAATAAGAGAATACCAATACAATTAGTATAAATGGCAGAATATAAAGAAATTCCTGGTATGAACGCCATTTTTTCTTAGACTTTTTCATCTGCTAGCTCCCCTCTTTAGTAGATACGAATAAAATATAAAATTTAGTAAATCAATTTAGTAAATCGATTTATTAACTTTATATAATTAATATATTCTCACCGAAATTGTCAGTCAATAATCTTTTGGACAACTTGCATAATTTGGTTAGATATATCCAATTTTTACTGTGCAGTTTTGTTAAGACTTACTTTAACGTTTTCGTTAATAGAAACAAAAAGACAGATAAGTTATGTATACTTATCTGTCATATTTAACAAAGTGTGCGATTTTATGTAAACTTCATGTCGGTACTATAGGACTAGATTATAGGAGTTATGGCCTATTTATCCGACAATTTTAGTATTTTTTTAGCTTAATCGTATTAATTAATAAAATGAAGAACAGAAGGATCTATCTTCTTTAGCGAACTACTTCCGGTTCTTGCCATGATAGAAGCAAGCTCATTGTTCATGTCTACAAGCTTGTCAGCCATTTCTTTGGCCCCGCCTTTAAGAGGATCCATGAGAGCTCGTCCTACGCAAACTGCATCTGCACCTAGAGCTAAGGCCTTAAAGGCGTCTACTCCACTTTCAATTCCGCAGTCAACGATAATTACCGCGCTGTCTCCTACTGCTTCCTTAATCTTAGGTAAAGCCATGAGCGGAGGGATTGAATATGGCATGATTCCATGGTGGTGTGAAACAATAATTCCTTTTGCACCAGCTTCAACCGATTTAATTGCATCCTGAACACTCAATACGCCTTTTACTACAAATGGTAAGTCTGTAGCCTTAACAAATTCCCTCATCTCTTCTAAAGACTTAGGTTTCATAGGAAGCCCACATACAACGTCATATCCACCTCTTGAGTTGTAAGCATGATCTATGTCCATGCCTACTGCAAAAGCTCCATGTGAAGCTGCGTGGGTAAGCTTATGGATAACAGTATTATTGTCTTCATGTGGCTTTACTATTTTTATAGTCTTAGCACCAGTAGCAAGCATTGCTTCAAGCTCATCATCCTCGCCCATGCCTACAAAGTTGACTGCATTAGCCATTTTAGCGCCTTTAGCGAACTCAACCATAGCATTATCACACAAATGATGAAGATGTGACAAAGCAGCAGTCATTATGGGAGTATCAAACTCTTCACCCCATAGTTTAAGCTTTGTACTAGGAAGCTTAGAATCAATATATCTTGTTTCAAGCAATATACTGTCAAAATAGTCCCTCGTTAATTTGTTAGAATCAGATGTTCCTTGCATATTACCCTCCATTTTTTCTTGGAAAGTGCCCGTTTACTTACAAGTTTCATACTCTCCTCTATGTAAGTATATACCTAGAATAGCATTAAATGTGACTGCTGCAAAGCAACTAAATCTTTCAAACAAACCAAATATAGATTTAGGGCCAGCTCCTGTTACGACTGACATCTTGGGGACGGGGTTAGAAACGTCATTTTGACCATTGGGGTCAAAAT
>JAZUDH010000102.1:0-4003 GCA_045639565.1 Lachnospiraceae bacterium | reverse complement strand
CTTTCTTATGTGCACAGTATCTAAATGTAGATATGATGCCATAATTGTGGTTTTCATCGATCACATTCTGTGATTTTGCTTTCTTTAGTGATGTGTTGATAAACTGTTTTGCCTGCTCATAAGAAGATGTCAGATAAAAACCCTGACCAAAATCCTTATATGGTGCACATTTTGCTAAATCCGGAGTTTGAATTTCGCAATAACTTCCATGATATAAAATCATTCCATCAACCAAGTTCAGCATCAATGTCAACCTCCTTGTTATGCAACAAAAGTACGATATCTTCAAAAACTGCTTCATCACCTTCCATGTGAAAGACATCAAAACACTCTTCTATAAACTTGAAAATTTTATACTTTGTAAAAATATCATTTGCTTTGCATACAGTTGTATTCCATTTTTCTGAGGCAAGACGAACAAGCCTCGTCTGCATGAACACTATCTGCATCTTTTCGCTCATTCTCACTTCCTCCTTTATTGCTTAATTATTGTGCTTATAATCACCATTATATTTATGCCAATAATATATCACCATTAGCACAAATACTCCATATCCGCAGAACTTAAAAAATAACATCCCTGCTGGTACTTTTGTCTGCACCAGCGGGGATTTCTGTTTTGGGGATCTATTATGTCATTTTTATATTAATCGGACAAACTGTCTATTATCAGTGATAACTTAAGCAGCCCAATGATAATAAGCATTATTCATCAACCTCTACTTTCTTGAATCAAATCAGCACCCGGATTATAAGTGCTACAAAACATACCAATCCAATCGCTGCCAATATCGTTCCAACCAGACTAACCGGTCTTCCTGGCCTTTCATTTCCTTCACCAGTTACTGACTTATATGCCTTGTAATCAATATAAGGATCTTTTCTTGGATCAATCATTTCCTTTACCTCCATCGATTAGAATATCAGGATCAGGATTGCTGCAATCACACCACCTACGAGCAGGAATGGAAATAAGCAACATCCGCATCCACCATTGTGATGATGGTGCATATGTATATGTGGATGAGGTCCGAATGGTCCTCCGAATCCCATGTGATGCATATGCATGTGTCCACAACATCTATGTCCAAAGAACATTATCATAACCTCCTCTCTTCAGATTCAAGTGTTGTATTTCATTGAATAAATTATATGCTGAACCGGAATCCGAATTAATATTTTCTTCTGAAATAAAAAAGCCTGTATCTCTCCAATTAAGAGAAATACAGATAACCCGGATACTCCATATCGGCTCAAGTTCAAATGAAAATATCCTTGCAGATGCAGTTATAGCAAATGCAAGGATACGATTTTTTTGAACATCTAGCTAAAACTCCAGACTATTCGCATTAAGCAGAAAATATTTCATACCCATAATCACAAAGCCTTCTTCATTTCTCCTGGGCTTTTTTGTTCCATTTACAATAATTACCGTTCTCTTCGTGGGGCTTCATATGATATTTTTCTCTTAATTCAACAGCATTCATAATTTCCTCCTCAAGCCGGATTCACATGTATCATTATATGCTTTATATCTGGATATTTATTTTCCAGAGAATCATGAACATTATGCGCTATATTGTGGGCTTCTTCCAGTGTTTTTTTACCATCCACCGATATCTCCAGATCGACGTAAAGTTTATTCCCAAACATTCTTGTCTGGAGCAGATCGATTTTCATCACACCTTCCTGTGACTGTATCAGCTCCCTCAGTTCATTTTCGAACTCGGGATCACAGGCTTTGTCCACCATCTTATCAATGGCATTTCGGAAGATATCATATGCCGCTTTCACTATGAAAACACTTATTACAAGACTGGCTGCAGGATCAAACCACCACAGACCCATTCTCGCCCCATATATACCGATCAGTGCTCCTATGGATGACAATGCATCACTTCGGTGATGCCACGCGTCTGCCATCAGTGCATCCGAACCGATCTTTCGTGCATAGAATCTGGTATACCAGTACATTCCTTCTTTCACAACAATGGAAACGACTGCTGCAACAATCGCAAGGATTCCCGGAGCCATATGCTCTGTGCTGTTTTTCAGTGACAGACTTTCGATTGCGGTGTGCCCGATAAACAAGCCTGTTACAAACAGGATAATGGCCAGCGTAATTGCTGCTACGGATTCCAGACGTTCATGCCCGTAAGGGTGATTGTTGTCCGCTTCCTTTGCCGCCATCTTCACACCGATAATAACGATGATACTGGAAAAAACATCCGATGCTGAGTGAACTGCATCCGAAATCATAGCAGAAGAATGCGCGATCAATCCTGCCAGTAGCTTAAAAAATGCCAATAATAGATTACCGATGATGCTGATTACAGAAACCCTGGTTGCCTGAGCATACAATTTGTTGTCTTTCATAGTGATAGTTCCTTTCCTGTGATATGTCTTTCCTCAGTGATATATCCTTTTCTGTGATATATCTTTTCCGGTGATATATCCTTCCCGGTGATAGTACTGGAATCCGGACATAAAAAATCGATGGTCCAGTATGAATAAGTACTGTCCCATGGATGAAATTCCACTGTCGCTATAGCAACCCGGCTCTCAGGAGGAATCTCCTGGCCTGATCAGTTTGAATTTGTGTCCGGTGATTATATCAAAGGGACAACAAATAATCAACGCAAAACATACAATACTAATTTTTGAAATATAATCCAACGCATATTCCAATACAGATATTACTCTAATTCTTTCATAACGCTCATATATGCAGGACGGATTATCTTATTCATGCAGATAAGTTCTTCTATCCTGTGTGAACTCCAGCCTACAATTCTCGCAATCGCAAAAAGAGGTGTATAAAGTTCAACCGGAATGTCAAGCATGTCATACACAAAGCCACTGTAGAAATCCACATTCGGACACACACCTTTATATATATGTCTGCTGGAATTTATAAGTTTTAGGCCCTCTTCTTCAACAATGTTATATAGTTCCATATCTGAATCCTTACCCTTATTATGAGCAAGTTCTTTAACATATTCCTTAAAAATAATTTCTCGTGGATCTGATAAGGAATAAACGGCATGACCTAATCCGTATATTAGACCTTTATTGTCAAAGACTTCACCTGCTAACATCTTAGAAAGATATTCCCGGATTTCATCTCGATCCGTTGTATCGCTTATGTTTTCTTTGATATTTTTCATCATTTCCATCACTTTGATATTAGCGCCACCATGTTTAGGACCTTTAAGCGAAGACATAGCCGCTGCAATGGCAGAATATGTGTCTGTACCTGCGGACGTTACTACTCTTGTTGTAAACGTTGAATTATTTCCTCCGCCATGTTCCATATGAAGTATAAGAGCAATATCAAGAATATGGGCTTCAATTGGCGTGTACTTTTTATCCGGTCTTAACATACGCAATATGTTTTCGGCTGTTGAAAGGTTCGGATCAGGTCTATGAATAAACATACTGTCATAATTTTCAATGTGATTATATGCATGATATCCATATATTGCCAACATAGGAAACTGTGCAATTAACAATAAACATTGTCTTATGGAATCTTCCAAAGCCATAGAAGATATATTCTCATCATATGATGCCAGCGTAAGTATGCTCCTGGTCATACTGTTCATGATGTCCTTAGACGGAGCCTTCATTATAACATCACGCGTGAAGTTGGTGGGTAATGTGCGATTTTCAGATATTATTTTCGTAAATTCAGCATATTCTTTATCCGTTGGTTTTTTACCAAACAAAAGCAAATATGCTACTTTCTCAAAGCCGAACTCCCCGGGCTTTATTTCATCAATTAACGAGTTAACTTTATAACCTCTATACCACAATTCTCCTTCAACAGGTACATTCACTCCATCTACATTTTTCATAGATGTAATTTTTGAAATGTTGGTAAGTCCTGTTAATATACCTTTTCCATTAATGTCTCTAAGCCCCCTGTTTACAGAGTACTTCTCGTACATATTCTCTGTGATATTGTCGTTTTTTAAGCAGATATCTTTCTGCTTTGTTGAAT
>JAZUDH010000101.1:0-2824 GCA_045639565.1 Lachnospiraceae bacterium | reverse complement strand
CTACACCTGTACAAAGGATATTTTATCGGGTCTCGGGCAGATGTACGCCGCCGGCGGAGAGATGACCGAAAATATCGATGCTGCCGGCGAAAAAGGCACTGCAGAATTTGTTGCGAGAGCCATTGAGGAATACTGCAAATAAATCCTTCTTTTCTTCCGAGCAGCACAGGCTGCTATAGCAAATAAGTAGAGCTATCGCTTAACTAACGGTTGCGAAAATGATGTAAATACTGAGAACTCTGTTTTGACCTTAACGGTTGGAACAGAGTTCTTTTTTTGCCTAGATAATATTTCTAACATATGCAGAATATGGAAAAGCAATCGAGTGGGGAGAAATAAAGATTTCGGATTCGCCCAATTATCTATAAATGATATCTCGAGGTGGAACCATCGCAAAAAAAGAAAGTCAGTCCATGGAATAAAGCACATAATTATATGATATAAGTTATCGTAGAAAACGCATCGATAGAGAGAATAGACAGTCCATGAGTAGCAAGATTGCCACGCCGGTAGTCTGGTTATTCTTTTGCAAAAATGGTGGTTAAAGGGGACAAATAGATGTAAAAACAGACAGGTTAACATAATTCAAGTTGTTTGTATGCTTTATAATCGATATAATAAATGTATAGATTTGAATTGACCGAGCTCTTCAGAGCGAGGGATGACAATTGATCGTAAGTTCAATTGTATGGGCAAATAGATAACTTAGAATTTGTGGAGGAAATCGTATGACATATTGTGGTATGGATTGCTGCAAAGATTGCAGCAAAGCAGCGTAGTGCGGTGGGTGCGAAAAGTGTAATGGTGCTGACCCAGAAATCGTGATGTATAAACACAGATATCCCAGCTTGTCGAGCTGGAGAGAAAGACAAGGCAAAAGAAATCTGTGAGAAATATTTGAATAAGATAAAGGACTCAAAAGAGTTTACAGATGAAGAATACAAGTCAATCGAAAAAGAATTCAGGGAGAGAATATATCAGTTATAATACAAATAGAGTGATTATATTTGGCACGGACGGATCTAAGTTCAAACTTAGGTCCGTTTTTGATATACTAACTGGTAAGATAAATATGTTTGTAAATAAGATTAGTATTTTAAGCTTATGTATTAACAATGCCGGATCCAATTACAAACTATGTATTAAGATAATAATTTTGACAATACGGGCTAAATTCAAATTTTTCTAACTAAATAAATGGCGTTATTAAAGGCAGAGATTAATTATTTTCTGTCTTTTTTTATTTCATTCACAATATTGACATTATATATCAACTTGATATACAATCCATATATCAAGTTGATATATGGAGAATGAAATGGCAAATGAAAATAAAATGAATCAAGTTATTCTTGGCTTACTAAATCACGAGAATTTAACGGGATACGAGATTAAGAAACGAATTGATGGTAGCTTGCATTATTTTTGGAAAGGAAGTTTTGGAAGTATTTATCCAACATTGGCTTCGTTAGAAGAGCAGGACATGATCGCAAAAGTTGATCATAATGGCAACTCAAAAAGAGAGCGAATTGTTTACTGTATTACTGATGCAGGTCGAAACTATCTTATTCAATGGTTAGAGGGTTCTAAGACATCAAATAGTCTTAAATATGAGATGCTTCTGAAACTATTTTTTGGTGGTGTTGTAGATAATACAGTATCTATTGATACAATAACAGAATTTGAAAATGAGATAACAGAAGCACTTTCGATGCTAAAGTTATATAAAGATAATTTAAGCAAAGTATTGGATGAGAGAAATCATATATTTTATTATTTGACAGTTTCTTTCGGAGTAGAAACATATGAAGCATATTTGCGTTGGTGTAGCGAAGCAAAACAAATTCTTCTAAAGGGGGACAATCAATAATATGAAACGACAATCAGTAAGAAAAGCACTACTCTTAATATCTTTATTATTATTTCCAGTGACTATGTGGTATTTTTCACCGTATCTTATTATTCAAGCTGCTTCAGAGCATATAATGAATGGTAGTTTTATTGTTTTCTGTCTAATGTTTGTATGCTCTATGTTTTTAGGACGAGTGTGGTGTGGATATTTGTGTCCGGCAGGTGGACTTCAGGAGTGTGCATTAAGTGTCAATAATAAACCAGCAAAACAGGGATGGCGTAATTACATTAAATTTGTTATCTGGGTTATCTGGATTGTTGCTGTTGTTGTGACCTTTATTCTTGGTAAAAATAAGGTGACGGTTAACTTCTTTTTTATGACAGATCATGGAATTTCTATTACAGAAATATATAACTACATAATATATTATGGCGTTATCTTTCTTCTACTTATACCAGCATTGAGTCATGGTAGGAGAGCCGCTTGTCATTATATTTGTTGGATGGCACCATTTATGATTGTTGGTTCAAGAGTGGGTCAGTTCCTTCATATTCCACAGCTTCATATTGAAGCAGATACATCAAAATGCATTTCCTGTAAGAAATGTAGTAGGGTTTGTCCTATGGGACTTGATGTAGAAAAGATTGTTACAGAAGGTATTAACAGCAAGTGCTCGGAATGCATACAGTGTGGGGCATGTGTTGATAACTGTAGCAAAAAAGCGATAAAGTATTCTTTTAAGTGGAAATAGTACCGAAATTCCTATTTCCCCAAGGAGGTCGTATAAATGACATTCGAAATAAATGAGCAAGTATCTGCAGAGCAGCTATGTTCGCTTAGAGAATCTGTAGGTTGGAATAGAATGGAAAAAGAACTTTCTAATCCAAAGATGACATCTTACTATCATATTGCTGCATTTGAAGATAATGAACTGATAGGATATGTAGATTGTATTTCTAATGGGGTTACGGA
>JAZUDH010000100.1:0-2336 GCA_045639565.1 Lachnospiraceae bacterium | reverse complement strand
TGTAAGTTCTCCTTTCGCATTGACTACGCGAAAACATGGGGTTGCATCCCCATCTGGGTTTGCATGCAGCGCATTGCCTACAGCCCTGGCTGCGCCGGGCTTTCCAAGCGCCATGGCAATCTGACCATAGGTAACAACATGACCTTTAGGAACACGTCTTACAACCTTGTATACGTCTTCATTGAAACTCATAATTATCTTCCGCCTCCGCCGGAGCCGCCTCCTGAGAAGCCTCCTCCACCTCCAATTGATGAATAGCCACCATTACCGTCTGAACCGGGATAACTATCTTCAGAAGAATCGTATCCAATACTCCTGATTGAATTCATTGTAATATAACCATCGTTATATCCATCAACTAGTGTCTGTGACATATTTCTAATTAGCTGATTAGAAATAATGTACCACATGTCATTCATGTAAACAGATTCATTATTCCATCCATAGTCTGACAGGTTATCAAAATAACTTGGAAGTATATCTTTAAACTGATCAGCTACCTCTTTTGTAATGCCGAAAATAGAGGCATAGATAAGGTAGTCTTTCCACAAATGAACATCTGTTGCTTTTCTTTCATTTACTAGCGTGAAATCATAAAGATATTTTTTTAGACCAAAAAGCTTTTTTACTTCTTCTTTTCCAGGTTTAGTAAGTTGATGCTTTCTTTCCGTAAAATATCCTTTACTTATACCGTAATCGATACCAGCCTGTTTTACTGAATCAAAAAATGAATCAATCATTCTATAATTCTCTTTAGACCAGTTTTCCAATTCTTTTGGTTGTAGTCTATTATCTGGTCCTGATGCCTTAAGCATAATAGTCCATAAAGATTTTTCTATATCATCAAGTCTCTTCTTTTTTGATATCGAAAAATCCAGTGAGCCGTTGTCATACGTAATATATCCATTTTGAATCCATTTAATAAAATATGCCGATATTAATGAGGATTTATTTGTTGCATTTTTTTCATTAAGAATCAAATAATATAACGGTATATTTCCTTCAAAAGGTATATCTCTACAATAGTCCGCACTTTTAATATCTTTATTCTTAATCTTTAATCCGATAGCATTCTTCTCTTTAGGCAGAAAATTCTTTTTCTTCTTTTTTATTTCTTCAACTAAGATAAAACCAAACAGCATGGCGAAAACGCATATAAGTTTTATATATTTTCCTAACCAATAAAAGACGTCATGCGTATCCCCCTGGCCCCAGAATGAATAATTATTATTTCCTTCGTAATCACCCTCAACAAAGTCTGAATCAACAAATGCTGTTTTCCTTACTTCTTCAAAAGCTAAATCAGAATTTGAAACCGGTTCAAATAAGCCATCTACAAATCGAACAAGTAAATTGCAATAATCTACACAACGTCGGTCTTCGACGGTTCTTACCACTATTTGACCTTTATTATCAATAAAAGTTCTTGCATCTAAACCAAAAGCCCAAAATAAGGTATTTTCTTTATTGAATTCTATCCTCTTGCCTGACTCATCCACTCCATATACAGTGACACTTGCATTCTTGGGTTCATTACTCAATTTATCATTTATAAATCTGATATTAAACCCGTCATATCCATCCGAATAGCTATTAACAGCATTAGTCATTGAATATGTAACTATGTACTTCTGACTTGGCTCATCTGTAATGCCCCAGCACAGTTCAATTGCACCAGACTTAGTTATATGAATTCCACACTTATTCCTCTTTTCATATATAGGTAATGCCGAATTCCAGTTATCTCCAACGTATTCCAGAGTTGAATTATCCTCGAGATTTGTTACTTTGAAGTTCTTAATTTGCATATCTTCCATGTTATCCTTAACTGTATACATTTCGGTCCAGTCATCAGCAACATCAACATCCCAAATCTCCGTTATATTTGCAGTACCATCATTTAACAGTTCAACAACAACATCAATATTGTTAATTTCACCCGAAAATGCATTTGATGGAACTAATAGACATATAAAAGCAAATATGCATGTGATTAACACAGTAAATAATCTTTTCAAAATAACACCGCCAATTTACGACATTTCTTGTCTTTATTATACAATCATCAAATCTTAATTAAAACACGAAATCCTTTTTCGCGTTGATATAGTGCGGCTTTAGAAGTATAATTGTCGTCGGAAAGATTCCGCTTTTGAGCGGGATCTTTTCGTCGTTTTTGGCCAAAACGAAAGAAATTTGCGTATTTGGGAGGTGAAGTATGAGAGAAGAAATATTGGAAAAAATAAGTAACTTCTGCCTTATGGATGATGATTTCATGACTGCTGTATTTCAAAAGTCACCCGAATGTGTGGAAACTGTTTTGCGTGTTATTCTAA
>JAZUDH010000099.1:0-2794 GCA_045639565.1 Lachnospiraceae bacterium | reverse complement strand
AGGACTATTGATAATTGCCTTAATGTCTTTCAGAGGAAACTCCAATTCCTTAAACAGCAGAATATGTTGAAGGCGCTCCAAATCTGTATCGTCATACAGTCTGTAGCCTGCATCGGTATATCCCGTCGGATGTAAAAGACCGATCTTGTCATAATATTGTAGAGTGCGTATACTCACTCCGGCAAGCTTACTCACTTCATGCACTGTCATCATTATTATTTCCTCCCTTAACTTGGTGACTTCAGTATAAACTATTACGTAACGTCGGAGTCAATGCTTTTTTCAAAAAATTTTTTTCACTAAGTAGCTCGACAAATCAAAATTATAGTAACTATCCTATAACACGACAGCACACAAAAATTTCAATTTCTAAACTAACACTATCAGAAACTAAACTCTGTTCCATCACCAAATATAATGCTATTTATCGCTTCATCAACAATATTAACAACATATCCATACTGACCTGCGGTAGGGACCGTTACTGATACTACCCTCTTCCCATCCTCATCTGTCACTCCTACTCCACCAAATTCTGTTGCAAAAATTAATTTATCATAGTAGTCAGTAGGAAGATTATCCCTTAAGAAAGCAAGCTGCGCGTCGGTGTAGGTCTCTTCCAATATTTCAGCATTCGTATATATAGGTTCACCATCTATATAAGAACCATAAACATATACATTCATACCAAGACCTAATTCTGCAGAACTAGCGGAAGCATACACAGTAACCTCATCATTTTCAAGAACAAAGACAATATATTCATATTCTTCTTCAGGTAATGGTAACTCCATTTCTTCCAATCTGAAAACTGCACAATTCTCAGATACAAAATACGCTTTACCTTCTACATTACCCGTGTGATAGTAGTAATAAGCATCCAGTTTAAAAACAAAACCCGTATTATCGACAGCCTTAACATCAAGAACTGCAGAATGAGAACTGTGCACATCAGTTCTGTTCCATTGTTTTACAATATCCGGCACTATAGAAACACTTATCTGATTTTCATATAACTCCTGACAAAGTTCTTCGCTCGCACCATTTCTAATATTTTCAAGAAGTGCTTCTACTTCTGAAACTGACTCCCCTGATTCCGCAATTTCCACATCCATACAATCAACCTCGTCAGTCTCTTTTTCATCTATCAAAAGCTGCACACTTTCCTGACTATTAACCTGGGGTTGATTGTCCGAATATACCACATTATCTATATGTTCAGCACAACCACTTACCATAACTACCATGGCTATCAATCCAATTGCATTCCCTATCTTCATAAAAATACACTCTCATTTAAACATTTTTAACCCAGTAATTCTTGATTCATTTAATTCACAGTCGAGTAGACAAGAGCCTCTCAACTCTTGCCCCTCTACAGAATCCGTACGTGCGGCTTTCCCGCATACGGCTCTTCATAATAACATTCACTGTTTAATATAGCTTGACCTTAACATGTGGTCGTGCTAAAGGACAATACTTAAGAAATTCCATGAACTGTTCCGAGGTATAACTCCTCTTATGGCTACGTCTGTTCAGCACTTTATAAAGATATTTCTGAGAAAAGTGTAGGAACGTTTGTAGTCTTATGCTATTAAACGAAACTCCATAATAATTGTAGTGTCCAACAAGTTTACGATTCATTGCCTTTATCAGCTCAAGCACAGGCATTGTACGGTTCTCATAAAGCCATTTCTTCATTTCTGATAGCTTTGCTCTGAGTTTCTTTGATGCCGTCATTACCTTTACTGTAGGCATTCCTTTTCTAGTCTTACTACTGTAGAATGTAAAACCAAGGAAATCGAAAGTCTCTGGCTTTGGTAAGCCTTTTCTTTCATTATCGACACAAATCCATTTACTAAATGCTATAAGCCTACTTTTGCTTTCTTCTAGTTCAAGATTGAAACGATTCATTCTTTCCTTAAGAAGCTCATAATACTGCTTAGCTTCACTTTCAAGTTCGAATCCTGCGATAAAATCATCTGCATAAACAACTAGGAAATTTGCACCTTTGAAATTCTCCTTAATAGCGAATCTGTACCATAGAACAAGTACATTGTGCATATAGATATTTGCAAGTATCGGACTTATGATGTTACCTTGTGCTGTTCCCTCTTCAGTTGCATTATAGGTTTTATTATCTATAACTCCTGCTTTAAGATAGCTATTTATAAGCCATAGTATGTTAGGGTCTTTTATGTATAAAGACACAAACTTCATCATCCAATCGTGGTCGATATGGTCAAAGAATCCTTTGATATCTGCATCCACTATGTAATGAATTCTGCCAGTGTTTATACAACTCCAAGTTGCCTTAATAGCATCGTGACACCCCTTGTTTGGTCTAAATCCACACATCCATGGTAAGAATCTTGGCTCGTATATTGCTTCCAATACTTTCTTTAATGCAAGCTGAACAATCTTATCTTCATAGCTTGCGATTCCTAGTGGTCTTAGCTTTCCATTTGCTTTTGGTATCCAAACTCTAAGCGACGGCAAAGGCTTATATGCCCTTGTTTTCAGCCTATACACTAAGTCCTTTAGATTTGCATCTAAATTTTGCTCATATTCATCTTTCGTAACTCTATCAATTCCTACTGCTTTCTTGCCGTCAAGTTCTTTATGGCATTTCTTTAGTAGTTCATAGCTGATATGATGATATAGAGCCGTAAACTCCGGCTTCTTTGTAGTCGCCGATATCTCAGCTATTCTCTCTAATTTCGTTTCCATTATTCCTCCCGTCCCTGAGTACGGATAATGTGTCCTCAGAAAGAACGTTACTATGTAGCTCCCT